>JBBDWM010000045.1:0-57637 GCA_040902845.1 Acidimicrobiia bacterium | reverse complement strand
ACTCCAGCAGAACGATTCGACCAACTTGTCGCGGCCAACACTTGAAACCGCCGACACCTGAGCGTCCCAATTAGGGAGAGGGAGAGGGCTCACCCCCGGCGCCGGCCCACCCAGGTCATGAAGTCCTCGACGGGTCTGGCATTGACCACCCGATCGGTAGTGACCCACCCTCTCCGGGCGTACTCCACCCCGTAGTTCATCCGCACCAGTTCGGAGACGTGATGCGAGTCGGTGTCGATCACAACGTCGACGTCGCGCGCCATCGCCAGCCTGGCGACCTCCGCCGATGCGTCTAGCCGGTCGAGCGCTCCGTTGATCTCGAGGGCGACCCCGGTCACTGCGAGGCCTTCCAGCACCACGTCGATGTCGAGCTCGACCCCGGGTCTCCTCCCGATATAGCGGCCTGTCAAGTGACCGATGGCATTGACCGCCGGGTCGGCCAGGGCAGTGAGGATGCGGGTGGTCTGCGCCGACTGTGACAGGTCGAAGTGGGAGTGGATCGATGCCACGCAGTAGTCGAACTCGAGTCGGAACTCGGGGTCGTAATCGAGCTCCCCTTTGGGCCCGATGTTGAGCTCGCAGCCGAACAAGATCCGAAGCTCGGGGTGCTCCTCCTGAAGCGCTCGCATCCGATCTCGATGCGCGAGCATCTCCTCGCGAGTGGCGCCATTGATCGCCAGATCCTCGCCGTGGTCGGTGAATGCCACGTACTTGTACCCGTTGGCGACGGCGGCCTCGACCATCTCCACGAGGGTTGACCGCCCGTCACCCGATCGGGTCGAGTGATAGTGAAGATCGCCTTGGATCTGGTCGCGGGCAATCAGAGGAGGCAGACCAGGCCCCGAGGCTGCCTCCACCTCACCGCTCCCCTCACGCAGTGTTGGCGGCACGTACTGCATTCCCAGTGCCTCGTAGATCTCCTCCTCGGTGGTCGACGCGATCAGGCGCTCCTCCTCGAACAGGCCGTACTCGCTGAGCAACCAACCCCTCTCGATAGCCCGCTGACGAAGGGCGATGTTGTGGGCCTTGGAACCGGTGAAATAGAGCAGCGCCGAACCCACCTGCTCCGGGCTCACCAATCGAACATCGACCTGCATGCCTTCACGGGTGAGGAACGAAGTCTTGGTCTCACCCGATCCGATCACCTCGACCACTTCGGGCATCTCCAAAACGAACGACGCGACCGAAGCCGGGTCATCGGTGGCGACGACGATGTCGATGTCACCCACCGACTCGGCGAAGCGACGCACAGAGCCGCAGGGCACCGCGGCGGCGACCGAGGCCAGGCCGCCGAGCCTGGCGGCCAGGGCCCGGGCCAGGGGCATGGCCTCGACCAGAGGAGTGCGCCGATCCTTGCCGTGGAGTCCGAGACGTTCTACGGCTCGCCCGATCTTCTCCTCCGAGATCTTGCCCATTCCCGGCAGGTCGCGCAGACGTTCCTCTGCGATGGCGGCTCGCAGGCCATCGATGTCCTCGACACCCAATTCGCTGCGGAGGAGCTTGAGTGTCTTCGGGCCGAGACCGGGGATCTTGGTCAATTCGACAAACGCAGGTGGGTAGTTCTCCCTGAGGGCGTCGAGTTTGGCGACCCGGCCGGTGGTCTCGAACTCGAGGATCTTGTCGGCGGTCGAGGGCCCGACACCTTTGATCTCGGTCAATTGCTGCTTGTCGAGACCGGAGATCTCACCGGTGTAGCCCTGTAAACCGTGGATGGCGTTCTCATAGGCACGGACCCGGAACGCCTGAGGGCTCCCCTCATCTAGTGCAGTGAGCTTCGCCAGTTCGGCAAGCATCCGCAGATGGTCGAGACGACTGGCCATCGCCGGAGACTATCGGTGCGTCGAGTCATCGACGAGGGTCACCACTGTGGCATTGGTGACCCGGACCAGATCATGGGGCGAGACCTCCAATTGGATCCCGCGCATCCCACCGGACACGGCCACCGTGTCATAAGCAACGGCTGACTCGTCGACGTACTGGTCCAACGAACCCTTCTGACCGAATGGGCTGATCCCGCCGGTCACGTATCCGGTCAGTCTCTCTGCAACGGCCGGAGCCACCATCTCGGCCCGCTTGCTTCCTGCGGCCCGCGCCAGGAGACGGGTCGAGAGCCTGGCGGAAACCGGGACCACGGCCACCACATGGATCTCGTCGACCCCGACAACCAGCGTCTTGAAGACGCGGCCTGGAGGGAGGCCGATCGCCACCGCCACCGCCTCCCCATACCCCTCACCCACTTTCTCGGCCACCACGTACTCGTGGAGGACGTAGTCGATGCCCATGCGTTCTAGGAAAAGGGTGGCCCTGGTGGTCCTCGCCGGCATCGCGGCATTGTCCCATCACTCTCCGAGCCAGAGCCCGGGATCGAACTCAGAACGCGCCGATGCGCGCACCATGACCGGACCGAAGATTGGGACGTCTACTTCGCGGCCGGTTGTCACAGTGACCGTCCTTGGCCGCATCGATAGATCGACCTGACACCGGCACGAGATCAACCGCGACCCATTGCGCGCCGCGTACTCCGCGGCGAGAGCCACTGGTGATCCGGGACCGGCCGGTGGATAGGTGGCCACTGCTGCGGCCAGGGCGGCCGCGTCTGCGGCGGTGTAGGCCTCTTCACGGGCTGCGAGCAGGGCCCCGACCGAGGTGGCGGCCACACCGACCATGGCAATGACCGCCACCCAACCGATGACGAAAATCGTCATCCCTCCCCGTTCCGATCTCACCGCTCGGTGCGCATCGAGGCCGTCGCCGTGAGATCCACTCCCATGCCCGCGGGAAACGGCACCCCCAACAGATGGCGCAGTCGAACGGTGACCTGAGCCGGGACACCGACTCGGTCCGGCCGCTCCACCGAGATCCTGGCTCTCTCCCGAACCTCGGGCGCCAGGGCGGCCATGACCGAGTCAACGGCTCGAGACGGGTCGGGGGTGGTTGCCGCCACCCTCGCCCCATCGCGCGCCGCCGCCTGCAGTTCGAGTCGGGCCCGGGCGATGCCCATGACCTGGATCGAGGCCACTGCCACCAATACCACCAGCGGCAGCACAAGGAAGAACTCCACGGTTGCCGAGCCGCGCTCGGTCAGAACCTGCCGACGACCCACTCGATGACCTTTCCGAACAGGCCACCGAGAAGGCCTCCGCCACTTCCCGACTGAAGCCATTTCAAGGCAACGATCGCAAGCGCAGTCGCGGCCAGAATCACCAGGAAGTACTCGACCGTACCCTGGCCTCGATCGCTTTCCCTGGCGACCATCCATGTCCAAATACGAGCCATCGGCTCTCCTTCCAATCCGGTAGCCGACCGGTGCCGGGGAGAAGTGCGGAGCTCATGAAAGGGGCCCTGACAGGTCGGAGAACAGCCGCAGAAGGGAGGGGGCATAGAGGAGCAACACCAGCCCAGGAAGCACCAAGAGTGTGATGGGGATGATGAGCCGGATCGGCAGCGATCTCGCCCGCTCCAGACGTCGAGTTCGCTCGGCGGCGATGTCCGCATCGAGGAGGGAGCGGACGGTGTCGGCCACCGCGGACCCCGATCTCTGGGCCCGGGCCAGTTGCGCCACCAAGCCACGGATGTCCCCGTGACATTCCTCGACTGCAGCGGTGAGGCCTTGCACCGTGGCCAGCCGCGCCGCCAGGGTCAGCTCGCGGTGTCGTGGGAAAACGACAGCGGCCTGCTGGAGGGCAGCCAGGGTCGAGCGTCCCGCCCGAAGTTCGATCAGCATCACCAACAGCACCGGTCTGATGGGCGCGGCAGGCAGCCTGCGTCGCCTGAAAGCGCTAACAGTCGACGCGATCACAACGGCGAGAGCGAGCCCGGGGCCCCCGACGACCAGGCCAACGGAGCCCAGGATGATGAGGATCATTGCGCCCTCCTCAGGATCGCCCCCGCAACCCCGATCCCGAGAACGATCAAGGCCAACCCGATTGCCGCCGAAACCCGCTGCGCCGAGGTCGAGAGGTAACCACCGATCCGCCCGTTGATCGTGACCGAGCCGATGGCAACGAGAGGGACGAGGAGAAGCACGACTGCGGTCGCCCGAGCGGGGGCAGTGGCGGTGAGAACCTCTTGAGCAACCTCGATCTGGGCCAGGGATAGGACCGCCATCTCATCGAAGAGAGCGGCAGCTGGTGACCCAAGCGGGGAGATTCGCTCGATGACCGCGGCCACTTCGACCCCGATTCCCTCGAATTCCTGCCCGGCGGCGAGAGCGAGGTCGGAAAGGGGCAGGCCGTCACGACTCATCTGCTCCAGGGTTTGTGCTCCCACCGAATTGGCCGCACGCTCCAATGCGTATCGGAGTGAGGCACCCGATCGCAATTCGCCGGCCACCGCCTCGCAGAACACCGCAGCTCGGGTCGAGACCCGGGGACGAGCCCGCCAGGCATGGACCGCGATGAGACCGGCAACCAGCAACGGAGCCATGAACACCGCGAGCAGGAGCAGGGTTCGGCGATGATCGACACCGGCGAGGACCCCCCATCCAATGATGAGGGCCGCGATCACAGATCGGCTCCGATCTCACCGCTGGATCCCACGGTTGACACTGTCCGAATCCGACGCTCCGGCCCGATGCGCTCGATCTGGACGATGTAATCAACGGCGGCGTGAAGCTGGCGGCGGACCGAAGTCTCGGAGGTGTCGCCGGCGGATAGAGCCAGTGTCTCTAGTCGCCACAATGCTTCCTCGGGAGAGTTGGCATGAACTGTCGACAGTGACCCGCGGTGACCGGTGTTGAGCGCCCAAATAAGGTCGAGCGCCTCGGGGCCCCTGACCTCACCAACGATGATCCGGTCGGGTCGCAGCCGGAGGGCCGATCTCAGCAACGACCGAATCGTGATCTCACCCGCGCCTTCCGCATTTGGCGGGTGAGCCTCGAGCCTGACGACATGACCGGGAAGTCTCAGCTCGGCGGAGTCCTCGATGGTCACCACCCGATCGGTTTCAGGGATGAGACTTCCCAGGAGGTTGAGCAGCGTGGTCTTGCCTGCGCCGGTTCCTCCCGAGACGATGATCGTCTTTCGCATCCGGACCGCTTCGGCAAGCACCATCGTCTGACTCTCCGAGGCGGTTCCGACCGAGACGAGGGCTTCCAACGAGGTAACGGCTTGGGTGAAGCGCCTGATCGCCACAATCGGGTGGTCGACCGAGGCGGGCGGAGCAATGGCGTGGAGACGGCTCCCATCGGGGAGCCTGGCGTCGACCATCGGAGACGATCGGTCGATGCGAAGGCCAAGGGGGGCGATGACACGCTCAACTGCCGCCAACAACGACTCGTTGCTCTCGAAGCAGGCGTCGACCCTGCTCAGCTCACCACTTCTCTCGACCCAAACCTCCTGTGGACCGTTGACCAGGACATCGGTGACCTCGGGGTCCCGAAGCAAAATTTCAAGCGGGCCCAGGCCCAGCACCCGATCGACAACCGCGCCTGCGAGTTGAGCGGCTCGATCGGGAGCAGCAAGGTGAAGCCTGCGCTGAGCCTCCACAACCACATCGCCGCGACGCATGGGGATGGAGCCAGATGCGATCTGACCGGCCACCCGCTCGATCACGCCCATGGCATCTCCCAGACTCTCTCCCAAACCCGCAGCCATCGCCCACGTGTAGGCAGCCGGCCCGTGAGCAGGTTGCGCGCGCTTCGGGGGCCGAGCCTGGGCAGCACCGGCCCTGGCCCTGGTGGGCGCACCCCACCGACCACGGTCTGCCACACCGCCGGGATCAGTTCCGTCGGCGCCAGCAACCCGGGCAACAGTGGGCGCACAGGGACCGTGGGGCCAGGCCAGCCGTCGGCGGAGCATCTCACCACCACCGCCGGCCAGTTGGCGGCGAGTCGTTCGATCAGCGGCAAACCAGCGACTACGTCAACCGGCCCGGCGGAAATCACAGCCACCCCGGTTCGCGTCGGGCTCAGCTCATGCAAAGCCGGCCCATCCTCGAGTAGGTCGGCGAGGGTGCGCTCGGTGCCCACGCGCGAATCTCTCGCCATATCGACGACTAGCGCAGTGCCTGCCGAGGCCCCGAGCCCGAGTGCGCCGAACAACGACAGCACCGGATCGGGCGACTCGACCCCGAGTACGCCCCGTCTCCCCACCCCCTCCATGTGGCCGAACCTATAGGCCCCGATTCTCCGTCACAAGACCCCTGTCGTGGGGAACCGGCAACGACGCCATGTAGTTTGACCGAGACGTGACCGCAGCCGCCTTCTTCGATCTCGACAAGACGATCATCGCCAAATCGTCGACCCTCGCCTTCACCAAACCCCTGTACAAGGCAGGTTTCCTCAGCCGGCGGGCCCTCGGAAAGGCCGCCGTCGCCCAGGCCTACTACCAGTCCTTCGGGGCCGACCACGACCAGCTTGACCGGGTCAAGGATGAGCTGGCCGCAATGACCAAGGGCTGGTCGCGTCAGGAAGTCGTGTCGTTGGTGGAAGAGGCGGTCGACAAGGTGGTGGCCCCATTGGCCTACGCCGAGGCGCTCGCCCTCATCGACGGTCATCGCCGGGCGGGGCGAAGAGTTGTCGTCATCTCGGCCAGTCCTGAGGAGATCGTCCGGCCACTTTGTCGCTATCTGGGCATCCATGACGTGATCGCCACCCGGTCCGAGATCGGCGCCGATGGGCGTTACACCGGCAAGATCGAGCTCTACGCCTACGGTCCCGCCAAGGCAGAGGCCATGGTCGAAATGGCCCGGTCCCAGGGCATCGACCTGACTGACTCCTACGCCTACTCCGATTCGGTGACCGACGTCCCGATGTTGGAGGCAGTGGGCCACCCGGTTGTGGTGAATCCGGACGCCGACCTGGAGGAAATCGCTATCGAACGAGAATGGGAGATCCGACGTTTCGAGTCGGCGGTGACCTTCCGGGACCGGATGCCAACCAAGACGGTGTCGGGAGCTGCCGTGGCCGGCGGGGTGGCGGCCGTCACCTACTGGGCGATCAAGGCGAGGAAGAAGAAGGCCTGCTCAACTGCCATTCGAACCCGGCGCGGGTGACGGCGTCGATCAGTTCCCCGGGTGTGGTCAGCCCCCGATCGAGAGACAACACCACCTCACGACCGAGGACAAAACCTTCGATCGACCACATGGTGTCTCGATCCAACGAGTCGTGGACCAGGCCGCCGGCGACAACCTTCACCGCATCGGTCGGCGGCACGACGATCAGCAGGGCATCACCGACTCCGAAGCGCTCACCCCGGTCGGCGATTGCTCCGGTGGCGTCGACGACGACACGGGGCTCCCCTTTCTCGACCAGATTGCGCAACGCCTCGATGTCGATCACGTGACCAAAGTACCCTCGTCGTCTATGTCGGGACGGGCGATGATCATCGTGGCCGGTGGAGCCAGTTCCCGATTTGGCGGGGACAAGCTGATGACGCCGATCGCGGGCCGGCCCCTGGTCCTTCACACTGTTGCCGCGGTGGCCGGGATGGTGGACATATGTGTCCTGGTCTGCCGGGACGACCAAGCCGACGCTCTCCGAGGGATAGCCAACGGGGTGACCGTGGTCAGCGGCGGGGCGACCCGGACTCAGAGCGAGCTAGCCGGACTGGATGCGCTGTCCGATGAGATAGACCTGATCGGGATTCACGACGGGGCCCGGCCCCTGATCTCACCCGGTCTGATCGACTTGTTGTTCGGCACCGCAGCCAAGGTGGGTGGTGCCGTGCCGGTGTTGCCGCCGTCCCGGCCTCTGGTCCGCCGCTCCGATCTGGGCCCAGTGCCGGAAGCGGCAATAGCCCAGACACCTCAGGTGTTCCGGGGCCCGGCACTGCAAATGGCCTACCGGGCGGCGGCCGCAAGCGGTTTCGAAGGTCACGACAGCGCGGACGTGGTTCGAGAGTTCAGCGATCTCACCATTGCGGCCGTCGAAGGCGATCCGGACAACATCAAGGTCACCTACCAGTCCGACCTCGATACGGTCAGGGCAGCCCTAGATCCCTCTCATAACGAACCTCGGTGATCTCGGTCCCCCCGATCGTCTCCAACCGAATCGGTTTCCCCTTGACCCAACCCTGACGCTCGTAGAAGTCACGGGCCCGCTTGTTGCTCTCCAGCACCCAGAGCATCGCCCTTTCGAAACCGTCGTCGGCGAGTTGCAGCTCACCCGCCTCCAACAGTGCCCGACCCATTCCCTGGTCCCAGTGAGCCGGGTCGACATAGATGGCGAAGACCTCTCCCCACCCGACATCACCGGACGGGCCGATCAGACAGAAGCCGGCCACGCCCTCTTCGGCTTCCGCGACGAAAGTGACCCTCTCTCCACGTAGAAGGAGCGCCTCCCACCAGCCAGTGCGAACCTCGAGGTCGAGGGAGCCGAGAAAGTCATGGCTGAAGACACCCTCATAGGCGACCTGCCAGGCAGCAATGTGGGCCCGGGCGATCCCGCCGGCATCAGCCAACGCGGCAACTCTCACCATGATTCCAAGCTATGCGGTTGACAAATGGTCGGGAATAGTCGACCATACGGGAATGGCCGACCTTCCAACTCCTGGCTATGAGCTCGAGGAGACGCTGGCTTTCCAGAGTCCCGAGCAGTTCCGAGCGCTTTTCGAGGAAACCCGTCTCCGGATCGTAGATCTTCTCCTGGAGCGGGCAGCGACCGTCACCGAGCTGGCGGCTGTGCTGGAGAAGCCAAAGGGGACTGTCGGACACCATGTCGGCGTACTCGAACAAGCCGGGTTGATCCGAGTGGTCAGAACCAAGAAAGTCAGAGCGATCGAGGCCAAGTACTACGGGCGAACCGCCCGCACCTACCTGCTCAGTCCCCAGGTCGACGTCGACCTCATGGTCTCTCCCGACTATTTCCTCACCTCGGCCGCATCCGAGTACGCCAAAGCCGCCAAGGGAGAGGAGGAGCTGATCCACCACACCATGCTCAGCACCCTCCGCTATGCGCGCATCCCCAACGAGCGAGCGAGGGAATGGGTGTTGCGTCTTGGTGAGCTGTCTCAGGAATTCGTAAGCGAAGAGAGGGGCGGGGACACTACTTTCGGTCTTCTGGTCGCTCTCTACCCCACCGATCGGCCCCATCTCCCCGATCCCAAGGAAGAGAAATGAGTACCCCCCTGGGCCGCAACTACTGGAAGCTGTGGACCGCATCGGTCA
This sequence comes from Acidimicrobiia bacterium, assembly GCA_040902845.1. Taxonomy (GTDB): domain Bacteria; phylum Actinomycetota; class Acidimicrobiia; order Spongiisociales; family ZC4RG35; genus JALYNX01. The sequence goes on along the minus strand of JBBDWM010000045.1, from coordinate 48,532 downwards.
TCTCCAACTTCGGAGACGGTGTGGCGATCATCGCCTACCCATGGCTGGCATCCTCGGTCACCCGCGACCCGGTGCAGATCGCCCTGGTGGCGGTGGCCACCCGTCTCCCCTGGCTGGTGTTCACGCTCCCGGCGGGTGTCATCACCGACCGTGTCGATAGACGGAAGCTCGTGGCCTGGATGGACGTGGTTCGGTTCCTGATCACCATGGGTATCGCCCTGACTGTGCTGACCATCCAGGACCAGCTCGCCACCCCTGACGAGATCGCCGCGGGGACTGCAGCCCTCCCCGAGAGTTCGACACTCCTTCTCGTGATGATCTACGCCGCGGCTCTCCTTCTCGGAACCGCCGAGGTGCTGCGAGACAACTCTGCGCAGACCCTGCTCCCTGCGATCGTGGACGAGGAGAACCTCGAACGGGCCAACGGGCGGCTTTGGGGCGCCGAGGTGGTGATGAACTCGTTCGTCGGCCCACCCCTCGGCGGTTTCCTGCTCGCGGTCGCCTTCGCACTCCCCTTCTTCGTGGACGCCGGGACCTTCGCCGTGGCCGCCGCCCTCATGTTCACGATCGGCGGCGAATTCAAAGCGAGATCGACCTCCCCCCGGCCCGAGGCGAGAGTCTCGTTCCTGGCCGAGATGAAGGAGGGTTTCCACTGGTTATGGCGCCATCCGCTGTTCCGGCCGATGGCGATCTCCCTCGGGGTGCTCAACGCCATGGACACCCTTGCTCTCTCAACCTTCGTGCTGTTCGTGCAGGAGATCCTCGATCTCGACGCCGCCGGGTTCGGGGCGCTGATGACGGCCGGCGCCGCAGGGGGCGTGGTTGGGTCGCTGGTGGCCGCCAGGGTCTCAAAGCGGATCGGCCAAGGGGCGTCGTTGTTCCTCACGGTCGCAACCGGCGTGGTCACGTTCCTGGTGTTGGGCCTGACCTCGTCCGCTGTGGTGATGTGGGCGATGTTCGCCTTGATGACTCTGACCGGGACCTTGTGGAACGTGATCACGGTCTCGCTGCGTCAGGCCCTCATCCCTGACCATCTCTTGGGGAGGGTCAATTCGGTGTACCGCTTCTTCGGTTGGGGGATGATGCCAATCGGGTCGGTGTTGGGCGGGGTGATCGTGGCCATAACCGAGCCCATTGCCGAGCGGGAATGGGCGTTACGGGCACCCTTCATCTTCGCCGCCATTGTTCACGTCGGCCTCCTCTTCTATGCGATCCCCAACCTGAACAGCAGCCGGATCGAGGAGGCCCGAGCCATGGCCAAGATTCAGGGTTCGGGAGTCGAGCCGATCGAAGGCTGATCTTCGATGTCTGGCTCATCCGTCCGACCCTCAGTCGCCTCCGTTTCGGGTTCTCGGCCATCATCCTCATCGGCTTTCCCGCCGCCGAGAGCCCAGAAGGCAAGGGCGGCCAGAGACGCCGCTCCGAAGGCCAACGCCAGCCAACCCCATCCCTGCGTCGCGCTGCTGACACCACCCTCGGTTGTGCCCGTGACAGACTCCGACGAGCCCGTGAAATCGGCACCGATGTCGGTAAGTCCCACCGGAAGAGACTGGATCGAGACATCCCCCAATGTCTCGAAAACGACCTGATAGTCGGCGGGCTTCAGCTCGGTCGTGATGCCGAACACCCCTTCTCCTCTCGACACCAGGGGAAGGGTCACCGGATCCTCGCCCGCAAGGGCGAAATGAACGACGACTGCATCGGCTGCGCCCTGGACTTCGACCTGGATCTCGATCTCCATCGAGTCGTCGGTGAGGGAGACCACCTCAGCCGTGGCATTCCCGAAACCCCCGCCTATGTCAACGGCGGCCAAAAGGACGAAGGCAAGGATCCGGAACATCTCGCCAGATGGTACGACGTCGTCCCGGTTGCCAGCCCCGGACGAGCTTCAGGACACCCACTTTCCTCGGGAGATGAGCACCTCCCGAAGTAGATCCGGCCGGTCGGTGATGAGCCCATCGACGCCCAGGTCGAGATAAGCCTCCATCTCGGCGGGATCGTTGACCGTCCAGACGTGAACCTGGAGACCATGGGTGTGAGCGGTGTCCACCAACCGCTTGTCGACGACCTTGATCCCTCTCACCTGGGTCGGCAATTGCAGGGCGCTGGCCTGGCCTCCGGCTCCCCTCCCCACCCTCGAGGTCAACAGCCACATCCGGCTCAGCATGGGACCGGTGGAGGTGGCCACCCTGCCTCCGGTGGCCTTGCGGAATTCCTCCAGCCGCTGATCGGAGAAGGAGCCGACGATCAACCGATCGTGAAGGGACAGTCTCTGGATCAAGTCGGCGAGAAGCTGTACCTGGCCCTCCCCCTTGAGATCCACGACGAAGGAGACTTCGGGCAGGGCCGTGACCGCTTCCTCGAGACTGGGGATACCGATGCCCTTTCCCCGGAACGGGTGCCCGCCCACGGTGTTGTGGCGATATCCGGCGTCGAGCGCAGCCAATTGATCGAAATCGAAGCTGCTGACATATCCGCTGCCATCGGTGGTTCGATCGACGGTGTCGTCGTGGATGCAGACCAGAACACCGTCGGCAGTCACCTGGAGATCGGTCTCGAGGAACCTGAAACCCATCGCCACCGCCTGGGAAAACGCCTCCATCGTGTTCTCCGGCCAGAGCTCTCTGCTTCCGCGGTGAGCGATCGCCAGCGGTGGGGTCCAATGCTCGGGAATCATGTGAGGGCCAAAATAATGGGCCCCGCCAGAGGCGGGGCCCAACAAACTCCCGGAAAGAAGGCTCTCAGACGGCCACGCGATCCTTGAGACCCTTGGATGCGGCGAAGTGTGCATAGTTCTTCGCCGCAATGGTGATGGTTTGCCCGGTTGCGGGATTGCGGCCCATACGCGCCGAACGGGACTTGAGGCTGAAATTGCCGAATCCGGTGATATTCACCTTGCGGCCGGCATCGAGCTCCACAGCGATAATGCCTTCGCCATCCTTGGTGGAGAAGATGATGTCAATGATCTCGGCGGCTTTCGCTTTCGAGACGTCTGCCTTGTCGGCGAGTTTGTCCGCCATCTCGGATTTGTTCACGGCCCCTCCTTGTGGGTCGACGATTGGGCCCCGTCGCTGAGCGACGATGAGGCCACGATAGGCGAAAACCCCGAAAGATCCGATCATTACTGGGAATTGGTCCTGAGGCCGACACCCCCCTCGCCCGACCTGAAGGTCGGACGGTCCCCCCGCTCCGCAGGGGGACAACCTCGGCCTGGGACCTATGACTTCGCCAGATAGATCTCCAGAGTCAATCGCCCCGCCGCTCCGTGGCCGAAGGCGACACCGATCTCGGTGTTGAGCCAGGCCAGATCCTCGTTGCCCGTCTGAAAGGTGACGAGCTCCTTGGGATCGGCAGTCTGATCGGGATTGGCGATCGAGACACCCCTCGCGGTGTAGGCCACGGACTCCCGCTTCTCCCCGATCACCCCATAGATAATCAGATCCATGTTCCCGTCCTCACGGACGGTGGCATGATCGATCCCGATCACCGGGCGCTCGCCCTCCCAGTGGGGACCCGTGGCAACCCCGTCGAACGGGAAGTCGATTCTCATCCCTTGGGGGGCCTTGCCCAGGATCCGCATCCCGAGGGTGGCGTCGATGCTGCAGAATTTCTCCAACGCGGGCAATGATCCTCCGAATCTCGCGGTCCTGGCACGCTACCCCCCCTGCCGGGACCGCCGCAGAAGGTCGCGAACCTCGTCGTTGCTCGTTGGCGAGAAATCCCGGTACCACGCTCCGACCGCCATGAAGCGAGGCGGTCGGTGGAGGACCACCACCTGATCGGCAGCAGCCTCCACCCTGTGAATCGAGTCGGCCGGGGCCACCGGTACCGCCACCCACACCTCACGGGCCCCACGGGCCCGGGCCACGTCGATGCCGGCCAATGCTGTGGAGCCGGTAGCCAGACCGTCGTCGGTGATGACAACCGTCCTTCCGGTGGGATCTATCGGCTCGGCCACCTCGCGATAGATGCCGACCCTGGCTTCCAACTCGGCAGTCTCCGCCGCGACCACCGATTCGAAAACGGGCTCGGTGATGTGGGCCGCCCTCATCACCTCTCGGTTCCGGATCACCACGCCCTGCTCGCCGACAGCCCCCATCGCCAACTCGGCCTGGATCGGCACCCCGACCTTTCTCACGACCAGGACGTCGAGGTCACAACCCAGGGCAATGGACACCTCGTATCCGACCGGAACCCCACCGCGGGGCAATGCAGCGACCAAGGGGTCGAGTGGCTTTCGCTCGGCGACCGCCAGCCCGAGCAGCACCCCTGCTTCCCGGCGGTCGGCGAATCTCATGGCTCAGCCGTATCTGGCCGCGTATCTGGCCAACCAGGGCATCACCTGGGCCAGATACTGCTCGGTTTCACCCATGGGAAGGGTTCGGGCCGCGTAGTTCATCAGCATGATTTGCCTCGCTGCATAAAAGCCGTCCAGTTGTTCATGATCCTCGACGGGCCAGGGAGCGATCTCCTCGAATCCCTTGCGAAACGCAGCCTGGATGTCGCCCGCTCGATCGTTGGTTCGCGACGAGTAGAGGCAAACCGAGACGTCCTGGGCGGGGAGGGCCATCATCACGTCCTCGAAGTCGAACGCATAAAGCCTGGTGCGCACCGTGTGCACATTCCACTCGTGCAGGTCGCCATGAACGACCTGAGGCACCCCCGTCTCAAAAGAGGCGTCGATCACGTTGGTGGCAGCCTGGCCCGCCTTGTCGATGATCGTCCGTCTCCCGGGGCTGAACAGATGATCAAACCGGGAGTCGTAGATGATGATCGGGTCCAAACCCTGGTCGTAGTAGAAGATGCGATCCCATTTCCGCATGCCTTCCGGGTTTTCTGGTTGCCACGTCTTCCCATGCGCCTGCAGCGATGCGCACATGGATCCCAGGAGGCGGTAGCCGAACGCTCCAGCTCCGTCCGCCAGCGGCACACCCGGGACCCAGGAGAAGAGCACACACGGGCGGGTCAGTGCGCTCTCCGGCTCACGAGCGTCGACTATCAGTGCCCCGTAGCCGGTCGGGATCGGGTTCACCACGTCGATATAGGTTTCCCGATTCAGCGCCGAGAGCCAATCGACCTCGTACTCGATGTTGGCCCGGGAGTTGCCGAACGGATCACCGACCCGAAGCACGAGTTGTCTTCCGTCGTTGGTGACCACTCGATACATCACGTTTGAGTGGGTAGCCAGATGCTCGAGCTCCCTCACCTCGAACGGATAGCGCTCCAGGACCTGGCGGGCCAGGGGAAGGAGGCGAGATGCTTCGGCGGCGATTCGATGTGCGTCCATTTGTGAAAGGCGACAGGTTGCCTACCCCTCAATTCTTGTCAACACAAATACTCACCGCGCCTGTTCCGCCGGCTCAGCGAGCCAGCACCTCGTTGAGGGTTGTCGCGAACATCTCATTGTCCGAATCGTTGCCAACCGTGACCCGAAGCCAACCGCGAGACATCGGCCGGATAATCACCCCATGTCTCATGAATTCATCGCTCACCGCCATCGAGTCCTCGCCGATCCGCAGATAGATGAAGTTGGCGTGGCTCTCGCAGTGGGGCACGTCGCGCTCTTCGAGAACGCCCAACAGATGATGACGACCGACCGTATTGGCTTCCACCCGGCGGCGATGCTCGACCACGTCACCCAGGGAAGCCGCAGCGGCGGTCTGGGCCACCTCGCTGATGCTGAATGGGGTCTGGGTCTTGCGTAGCTCGGCGATGGTCGCAGGCCGGCCAACCGCGAACCCAACCCGATGCGCGGCGAGCCCGAAGATCTTGGAGAAGGTCCTGAGCACGATCACGTTGGGACGGTCCAGGGCAAGCGGAAGGGCGCTCCGATACGAGGGATCGGTGACAAAGTCGTGATAGGCCTCGTCGACCACCACCAGAACCCGTTCCGGGACGGAGTCTGCGAACCATTCCATCGCATCACCGCTGAAGATGGTTCCGGTGGGATTGTTCGGATTGCACAGATAGACCACGGTCGTGTCATCACGAATCGCGGCGCTCATGGCCTCGAGGTCATGGAATAGATGGGGTGTCAGAGGGACCTCCACTGTCTCGGTCATCGCCCACCGCGACGCAGTGCGGTACATGACAAAAGAGGGCCAGGCAAGAACCGCGCTCGTCCCCGGCCCACCCACGGCCAGGGCGACGTGCCCCAATAGGGCCACACTGCCGGCTCCCGGCCAAATATGGTCCGCGGGAACCTGCAGCCACTCCGAGAGGGCGACGGAGAGAGCGGTGGCGTCATTGTCGGGATAGCGATGAGAGTTGGCGAGAACGCCGGCCGCAGCTTCGATCACGCCGGGGAAGGGGCCGTCGGGGCTCTCGTTGGAGGCCAGCTTGACGATTTGGTCGGGTGTGATCCCCATCTCGCCGGCGAGATCCTCGATTGAGCGCCCGGGGATGTAGGCGCCGATCGTCGACAGGTCCTGCCGAAAGGTTGGCATCCGGTGACGTTAGCGGCGGCCCCATATGCAGAATTGAGGGACAACGACCGGATGATGGGCGGTTTTGAGGCCAGGACGTAGCATCGCCTACCGTCATCCAACTAGCGGATTCCAACAGTCGAGAGGAGGCGAACAGGCATTGGCACGGAGAGGCGGACTGGGTCGCGGTCTCGAGTCGCTCATACCGACTGAGGATGCTGAGCATTCGAGAAAGCGCTTGCTCCGAATCATCGATGCGCATGGTCATCTGGTTGGTGAGGACCCCGGTCTTGACCCCGAGCTCTACCAACAGATGTACCAGAAGATGGTCCTGGCTCGGGCCCTCGACCGAAGGATGCTCGCCCTGCAACGTCAGGGGCGACTCGGGACCTACGCCATGCTCGAAGGCCAGGAAGCGGTTCAGATCGGCTCCGCGCTCGCCCTCAAACCCGACGACTTTGTCTTTCCCTCCTACCGGGAGCACGCGGTCCAGGTGACCCGTGGCCTGCCGATCGAGGTCCTACTGGCCTATTGGAAGGGACTGCCCAATGCAGGGTGGGACCTGGACAAGTATCGAACCGGGATGGTCACGGTTCCCATCGCCACCCAGCTCCCCCACGCCGTCGGCTACTCCTACGTCACCAAACTCCGCGGTGAGGACACTGTCACCGCCGTCTATTTCGGTGACGGTGCGACGTCGGAGGCCGACTTCCACGCCGGGATGAACTTCGCCGGAGTTTGGAAGACCCCGACGGTGTTCATCTGCGCCAACAACCTATATGCGATCTCGGTTCCGTATGAGAAACAGACCGCCTCCGAGACGATCGCTCAGAAGGCGGCGGCCTACGGCTTCGATGGGTTCCGGGTCGACGGCATGGATCCGATTGCGATGTACCTGGCAACGCGGATCGCCGTTCGACGGGCTCGAAAGGGCCAGGGGCCAACTCTGATCGAGGCGATGACCTACCGGTACGGCCCCCATGCCACAGCTGACGATCCCACCCGCTACCGGTCCCGTGAAGAGGAGCACAAATGGAAGCAAAGGGACCCGATAGAGAGGCTTCGGCGCTTCCTGGAAGGCCGCGGTGAGTGGGACGAGCGGGTGGGTGAGAAGGTCTCCCGGGAGACAGCCGACCAGGTTGAAGCGGCGATAACCGCGATCGAGGCCGAGCCCCTTCCCGGTCGGGACGATGCCATCCGACATGGGTTTCACCGGATTCCCGGTCATGTTGTCGACCAACTCCACACGATGCAACGGGCTCATGGCGAAGAGCCGACCTCGTTTGGCGCCGAGGAGATCTGGAGCATCGGCCACGATGAGCCGCTCACCGGCCCTACCGAGTCCTGGACCATGGCCGACGCCATCAACGCCGCCCTCGACCAGGCGATGGAGCGTGACCCCAACGTGATCGTCCTCGGCGAGGACGTGGGCATCAGTGGCGGTGTGTTCCGGATCACCGAAGGGCTCCAGGCCAGGTATGGAGAAGGGCGGGTGATCGACACACCGCTCAACGAGTCGGGAATCGTCGGGACCGCGGTGGGGATGGCGCTGGCCGGTGCCCGGCCCGTCGCCGAGATCCAGTTCGAGGGTTTCGTGTACCCGGCCTTCGACCAGATCGTCAGTCACCTCGGGAGATTTCGCTACCGGACCCGGGGCAACTCCAGCGTCCCGGTTGTCGTCCGCTTTCCCAGCGGCGCCGGGATCGGCGCCCATGAGCACCACTGCGACTCCCCAGAGGCCTATTTCGTGCATGCTCCCGGTCTGGTCGTTGTCTGCCCGTCCACCCCCACCGACGCCAAGGGCCTCCTGGCAGCGGCCCTCGAGGGTGACGACCCTGTGATCTTCCTCGAGCCAAAGGTTCTGTACCGGGCGGGGAGAGAAGACGTCCCTGCCGAGCACTTCACCATTCCCATCGGGCGGGCTCGAGTTCGTAGAGCGGGGACCGACCTGACACTCGTGACCTACGGTGGGATGGTGCCGGTGGCGCTCGAGGCGGCGGCCCGGGTTGCCGCCTCGGTCGAGGTCATCGACCTGCGGACCCTGTTCCCGTGGGATAGACAGACAGTTCTCGAATCGGTGGCCAAGACGGGTCGGCTCCTACTGGTGCAAGAGCCCCAGGGGTCGGCCGGCGTCGCCGCCGAGGTTGCGGCAGTGGTTGCGGAGAAAGCCCTCTACGACCTTCAGGGCCCGATCGTGAGGGTCACCGGGTTCGACGTCCCCTGGCCGCAGTTCGCCATCGAGAAACACGCGTTGATCGATGCTGACCGAGTGGTCGCCGGGATCCAGGAAGCCGTCCACAGTTGAACAAGTCTCGGACCGTTGCGGTCTTCGGATCGTCGCAAACCGAGCTCGATTCCGCGGAATGGGCCGAGGCGGTGTCGGTGGGAGCCCGGCTCGCCTCAGCCGGATTCGTGGTGGTGACCGGTGGTTACGGGGGCACCATGGAAGCGGTCTCCATGGGTGCGGCCCGTGCCGGCGGGCGCGTGGTCGGCGTCACCGCCCCGTCACTGTTCCCGGACCGGGTCGGGGCTAACCCTCACGTGCAAGAGTTGATCGAGGCGGCGAGCCTCGCCCATCGAATCGACGTGATGATGGGGAGGGCAGATGCCACCCTTTCCCTCCCCGGCTCCTTGGGCACCGCCACCGAGTTGCTGATGGCGTGGAACATCAATCACATCAACCGAAGGAGCGAGCATCGGCTCTTCCCCAGTGCGGCTGTCGGCGCGCAATGGAAAAAGGTGGCTGATGCGCTAGTCCTTCTCATCGGAGCCGAAATCGAAGCCATCTACTGGGCAAAAAACGCCGACGAGGGAGTCGACTGGCTACTCGGTCAGTTGGAGGTGCTTTGACAACTCCTCGCCCGCTCTAGGCTCTCGATGAGTCATGACCCATATTCGCCCAGAAATGAAACCATCAAAACGACGCATTGCAGATTGTCGCAAAGGCGGGCACAACTACGCAGAAGGACAGCACATCGGTGCCGGGATCATGCGAAGAGTGTGTCAAACCTGTGCCTACGTGACCATTGATCTCACCGGATCCGAGCTCACCATCGATGGGATGATCGAGCGCCAGACCCTCGCTGAACTCACCCCCGCCCAGCAATAGGCGGTCTCGGACCTCTAAGCTCACCCTGGTGCCACGACTCATCCGAGCCGCCGGGGGTGTCGTTCTACGGCCGACGAATAAGGGCCGACTCAAGATCCTGATGACCCATCGTCCTCGTTATGACGACTGGTCGTTGCCCAAAGGCAAGGCAGAACCGAAAGAAACCTCGGAGCAAACCGCGGTCCGCGAGGTCCTCGAAGAAACCGGTTATCACTGCCGGATCATCGCCCCCCTCGGGAAGACCCGGTATCCAGTCAATGGCGGCACCAAGGAAGTTGCCTGGTTCGCGATGCGGCCGCTCCCGAACAGTCAGGGCTTCACCAAGAACCTCGAGGTCGACCGGATCCGGTGGCTGACCCGCAAGAAGGCCGCCGCACTCCTCGACTACGAGCGCGACCGTGAGCTGGTCATGGAGACCGATCTCAACAAACTGGCCAGGACAGGGACTCTCTTTCTGGTCCGCCACGCCACAGCCGGCGATCGTTCCAAGTGGAAGGGCAACGACCTCAAACGCCCGCTCACCAAATCAGGTGTGCACCAGGCGGCGGCCATCGCCGCAAGACTGGCGCCGAGGGGTATCGAGCGCATCCTCAGCAGCCCTTATGACCGTTGCACACTGACTATGGAGCCATTGTCGAAACTGACCCGAGCGCCGATCGAATTGAGCGACACCCTGGCCGAGAAGTCCGACCTGGATGCCGCCTGGGAGCTTGTCGAGTCCATGATCGGCTACAACACGGTTCTGTGTTCCCACGGCGACGTGATCCCCTCCATCCTCAGCCGGCTGATGTGGGCCGGTCTCAGCATCGAGTCCCGCTTCTATTGCTCGAAGGGCTCGACCTGGGAGGTGAACGTCGACGGAGGCAAGTTCACCACCGGGACCTACGTCCCTCCTCCTGAGAAATAGCGGCGAACCTGCTCGCGAGAGCCGTCACCCTTCCCACTGCCGTACAAGGATTGCTTCGCCGATGACATGGCGGAGATTGCCACGTTTCTCGCCCGGGCCATTGGCTAGGAGTGTGTGGTCGCAGCCTCGGTACACACCAGTGAGCGCTAGCTTTTGGATCACGATGGCCAATCCGGAAACCGACTCGACCTCGACCTCGACCTCGACCTCGACCTCGTTGGAGGGAAGCGTCTCTGAGGTCGACGGTGATGACCTCACCGAACCGGTGGTTGATACCTCGGAGTGGTCGGCGACCCTCTGATCTTCGGGGACGGCGCCGTTAGCCCTCACGGTTGAAAGCTTGGATGGCCGTTGCGAACTCGCGGGCAATGTGGTCACGCACCGACGCAAGCTGATTGAGACCAGTACCTGGAAGCGGTGGCTCTGCGACGAAGCCCTGGTTTCGGTCGGTCATTGCATCCTCTGCTGCACTGACTCGTAGTCCATAGCATCAGTCGCGATATGTCCGCACCAATCGTCACACAGTCTTGGTGCCCGCCACCCAGTCGTGATAGAGCGAGGCATACACCCCGCCATGTGCGATCAAATCACGATGGTGCCCCCGCTCGACGAGACGGCCCCGGTCAAAGACCAACACCTCGTCGGCACCCTCCGCCGTTGCCAGGCGGTGGGCGATGGTCACCGAGGTCCGACCCTCGGTCAGCCGTTGCATGGCGTGGCGAAGTGCGACGTCCAACACCGGGTCGACTGCGGACGTGGCCTCATCTAGCACGAGCAGATCCGGTGACCCGATCCAGGCCCGAACCAGGGCCACCAGTTGACGCTCGCCGGCGGACAGGTTGCCCCCACGCTCACCTACGGGCGTGTCGAGACCCTTGGGAAGACCGGCGACCCATTCACCAAGGTCCAACTCATGAAACGAGGTCCAGATCTCGGCGTCATCGGCTTCCGGGCTCCCGTATCGGACATTCCCCGCCACCGTGTCATCGAATAGGAAGCCCTCCTGGGGGACGAAGGCGACCCGGGTTCGAAGCTCTTCTAAAGGCAGTCTGGCGGCGTTGACACCCCCGATGAAGACACTGCCCTCGGTCGGGTCGATCAGCCGGACCAACAACTTGGCGAAGGTGGTCTTGCCGGATCCAGTCTCTCCCACCACCGCGACCCGCGAGCCGACCGGGATGTCCACGGTCACCTCTCGCAAGACCTCGAAACCCTCCTCATAGGAAAAGTTCACTTCATTGAACCGGGCGCTGAGCCCGCCCGGCCTCAAGTGATCGGGATCCACCGGGTCGACCACCTCGATCTCGCTGTCCAGGGTCTCCAGCATCCGACGCAAGCCGGAAGCGGCGCTCTGACCCATTTCGAGGGTCTCGACCACGATCTGAAGCGGCTCGATCAACAGGTTGGTCAGAAAGAGGAAGGCGATCAGGGTTCCAGCAGTCATTCCCTGACTGGTGCCGACGATGATGCCGACCACCACCATGCCGGCGGTCAATGTTCCGGCGAAGATCTCGGCGGTTGAGAACAGGATGTTCCCGAAGCGGGCGGTCCTGAACTCCGCCCCGAACCGGCGCTCCAGGGCGTGGGCTACCTTCTCCTTGGTCGAAGTCTCGATGCCATATGACCTGACCACGGGGATTGCGGTGATCGACTCGCTCAGCACTCCCAGGGAGTTGCCCACCTCCGAACGAACCCGGTCGTAGTTGCGGGACAACATCTTTTGGAACCATCTCATCATGCCGAGGTAGAGCAGGACTCCGATCAAGGCCACCAGGGCCAGCCGCCACTCGTAGAAGGACATAGCCGCGAGCGAGAGCAACACTTGGCTGCCGGCGATGATCAGACCGACCCCACCCCACTCCATGAACTCCTCGAGAGTGGTTACGTCTGAGGTGACCCGCGACACCAGGTCCCCGCGCCGATCAGCTTCGGTGTGAAGCACCGAACGCCGGAGCAGATGCCCAAAGGTCATGGTCCGCAGATCGGACAGCCCCGTGGAAGCGCTCCGAATCAGACGCAGCACTGCGGCACGACCGACGATCGCCCCCGCGATCAGGGCGCCCAGGGCGATGGAGGCCTTCTGAAGCACCCCGGCCATGTCGACCCCGCCTGGGGCGAGGATCTCGTCGTCAATGATCAATTGCATCACAATGGGGGTTACGACCGTGATCGCCTGTCCGATCATCGCCATCAGCAGTGTGATCCGGAGACCGTGCTTCAGCGCCGGGGCGACCCGCAGCGCCTGGACCAATATCCTGCTGCTCGACCTCGACTCGCTCATGACGCCTCCCCTGCCATCCTCCGGGCGTCCTCCTCGTAAGCCTGCACCAAACGTGCATATCCCGGCGTCGTCACCAGGAGCTCATCGTGGGGGCCGTGGGCGACCACACGCCGTTCGTCGACGTACACCACTTCGTCGGCCAACCGGATCGAAGCCGGCCGATAGGCGACGACGACGATTGTCGAAGGGAGAGCCGCCGAGCGCAGGCTGCGCAGGATCTCGGCTTCAACCGACGGGTCCACCGCCGACGTGGCGTCGTCGAGGACTAGGAGCCGTGGCTTGCGAATCAGGGCGCGGGCCAGAGCGATCCGCTGACGCTGCCCGCCCGAGAGGGTTGTTCCCCGCTCTCCGAGTTGGGTGTTGAAACCTTCCGCAAGTTCGGCAATGAACGATTCGGCGCCGGCGAGCCGGGCCGCAGACCTGACCTCGGTTTCGGAGAACTCCTGACCCATGGTGATGTTTCCCGCCACGGTGTCATCGAACAGGAAGGCGTCCTGGGTCACATACGAGACTTCCTTGGGCAGCTCCGAGGGTGCAAAGGAGCGCAAATCCACGCCGTCGAGATGGATCACCCCGGCCGCCGGATCCCAGAGACGAGCCAACAACAGGGTCAGGGTCGACTTGCCCGAGGCGGTGGGCCCAACCACCGCCAGGGTCGTCCCGGCCCGCAGATGAAGATCGAGGCCCTCGAACACCGGTCCTGATTCGTCGTAGGAGAAGTGGACGGTTTCCCCCCGGATCGGTGCGGCGCCGGCACCGGCCCGAGCTAGCTCTTCGCCATATTCCATCCGTTCGTCAGCGTCGAACACCGCCTGGACCCGCTTCCACCCGGCAAGACTGCCGGCGAGGTCCCAAAGCACGAACCCGATCAGCTGAATCGGGAAGGCGAGCAGCGCCAGCAGATAGGCAACGGTGACCACGTCCCCGGGGGTGACGGCACCGGCCTGGATCCGAAGCGCTCCGACTGCGAGCAAGGCGATGATCAGGGCTTGGGGCAGGGCGCGGATCACCGCCTGATAAGAAGCCCAGGTCGAGTTGACCTTGATCAACCGATCCCGCAACACATCGGATGCGATTCCGAAATGATGAGCGACGTAGTTCTCCCGCCCGAGCGCCTTGACGGTGAGAGCGCCGTCAAAGGACTCGTGGGCCACCGCCGCCACCTCACCACGTGACTCTTGAACCTTTTCCCAGAGCGCGTAGGTGACCCAGCTGCCCCGGATGTCGACGATGACCACGACGATCAAGCCGATCGTGGCACCCAGACCCAACCAGGGGTCGATGAGGGCGATCATCACGATCGTCCCCACCAACAGGAGAGAAACACCGGTGGCGTAGGGCAGGGGCCCCAGGACACCGGTGCCCTGATCCACGTCGGCGTCGGCCACCGCTAGAAGGTCCCCGATCGACTGCCGATTGAGCCATGACATGCGCAGCGACAACTGGTGGTCCAGGAGCTCGTTGCGGACATCCTGGCGGGTTCGGAACTGGAGCCACCCCGCCGATGTGCGCCGCATCACGATGCCGAATGCCTTGATCACCGCCACGGTGAGGATCGCTGCGGCTGCAGGGAGCAGCAGACCTTCGGGGCTCGATCCCTCGTTGAGGATCGGGATGATCACCTGGTCCGTGACCCGACCGATGACCCACGCCGAGGCGATGATGGCGCCGGCGAACAGGGCCGCGCCGAAGACGGCGAGCCCGAACGCTGCCGGATGCCCCTTGACGAACCGCCATATGAGGCGAATCCCGTCGCGCAGCACCGACCAGGGGGTGTTCTTGTCGGATGACATGAGTGTGGAACCCACAACTTCAAGTTTGCCCCGTAATTGAGACACACAGGGGTCATATACGGACCCCACGCTCCCAATTACGGAGGGGTCAGACCAGGTCGGCCTCTCTGATCCCGAAGGAGGGGTGACGGAGCCGGCAGAGGGCCAGCTTTTCCAACTGGCGAATCCGCTCCCTGGTGAGATTGAACTCGTCGCCGATCTCCTCGAGGGTCCGGGGGACACCGTCGTAGAAGCCGTAGCGGAGGGCCAGGATCCGGCCTTCGCGCTCCGGGAGCCGTTCAATCGAGATCCGCAGCGAGTTGGCGACGTCCATCTCCTCTGTCATCTGGACCGGGTCGGCAGCGTCCTCGTCCTCGATGAAGTCACCGAGTTGCGCTCCATCCTCACCAATCGGCTGCTCGAGCGACACGGTGTCAGCCACGCTTAGGGCCAGCTCCACCTTGTCGGTGGTTACACCGGCCTCTTCTGCGATTTCCTCGGGTCTGGGGTCACGACCCAACTCGGCCTTGAGCGAGGCCTGAGCCGCCCTGACCGCGGCCAGAGTGTCGTGGAGATGCACCGGGATCCGGACCGTGCGCGACTTGTCGGCGATGGCCCGGGTGATCGCCTGGCGGATCCACCACGTTGCGTAGGTTGAGAACTTGAAGCCCTTGCGCCAGTCGAACTTCTCAACGGCGCGGATCAGGCCCAGGTTGCCCTCCTGGATCAGATCGAGGAAGTCGATCCCCGAGGTGTTGGCGTAACGGCGGGCATTGGCCACCACAAGTCGGAGGTTGGCAGTCAGGAAGTCGTCCTTGGCCTGGGCACCACGCCGGGCGAGGCGCCGCAGCTCCATCTCTTCCCGCTTGCCGCTGTACTCCCCCTTCTCCAGCTTCTCGGCGGCTTCCTCGCCGGCCTCGATCTTCTGGGCAAGCTCAACCTCCTGTTCGGCGGTGAGCAGGTCGTACTCACCGATCGCAGTGAGGTATTGGGATACGAGGTCGGTGGTGAGACGGCCGCGTTCGTCCGTCAGCTTCGAATGAAGCCGCGGACGTGGCTTTTCAGTTTTCTCGATACGCGTTTCAGCAGCGGCCATAAAGATCTAAGTCCTCCTGGGGGCCCGTTGGGCAGGGATGCAGTAATCCCGGGCCGACCAACTATGACACAAGTAGGGCGGTTTGTGAACCCCCCTCTTTTCCACAACAGTTAGACGTGGTGAGATCGGGTGGGGTTCCCGGATCATCCATCCTCCACGAACGCCAGGATTCGACTCATCTCACCATCGAGAAGCTCGGCAATCCGCCCTCGGCGCCCACCGAAAGCCGGTAGGCAGCAACCTGGGCCAGGAGGCCGAGATACCGCGATTCCTGAGCCATTACCTGGGAATCACAGCACATCATCCTGGTGCCGGCGACGACACCGACGCTGATCCCGACTCCGTCCCGGATGGCAGGACCTGTGTATCGGTTGCAGCCGGAGCTGCCCGAAACCCGGTCCTCTTGGTCGAAGAAGGCGGTGATCACCACATCTCCCAACACTTGACTGAACGTCCCGGCGCCATCGAGAATTCCGATCAATCGCCAGTTCACGCCACGCAAATCGCTCGGTTCAAGCTTCGAATGGGCCTCCTCCAACATCGTCGCGGTCCCATTCGGAGCCGAAGAACATCCGGGGATTCACCACGAACCGGAGCCACCCTCTGGCTTCGCCGAGCCCGTGCCAGGTATCGGCCAGGAGGTCAATCGCAGCCACCCCCGCCGTCCTCATCTCGACCCGACCGCCGGTGATCTGCTCGGCCAGCATCGACCAGGTCGGCTCGTGGCCGACCAGCATTATTCGCTCCTGGTCGGTGACGCTTTGCTCCGCAACAGTGAGCACGCTGCTGGGCCCGGTTCCGTAGAGCTCGGGGTCGACGATGATCGGGCAATCCCAGGAACCGGCTCGGGCGGCCTCGTGAGCTGTTGCCCGGGCACGGGTGGCCGAAGACGTGATGACAAGATCGGGGATCTCATCCCACGCAGCCAGCACCCGGCCCATGACCGTTGCGCTGCGATGACCTCGCGGCGCCAGCGGCCGGTCGTGGTCGGCCGCATAGGACGCATCCCAATCAGATTTGGCGTGTCGCATCAGAAGGATGGTCTTCACTCCCGCCAGCCTACGAAATTGAGCTGGCGGCGGCTGGAGCCGGTCTAGCCTCACCCGGTGCCCCAGTCATCCACACTCCTCGTGTTTCTCGGTGCCACCTTGCTGTTGCTTGTGGTGCCAGGCCCGGCGGTGCTCTACATCGTCACCCGAAGCGTCACCCAGGGGAGACGGGCCGGTCTGGTGTCGGTGCTCGGCATCCATCTCGGAAGCCTGGTCCACATTGCGGCGGCCGTGGCAGGTCTCAGCGCCCTGATCGCAGCCTCCGCCGCCGCTTTCACCCTCATCAAGCTGGCCGGGGCCGGATACCTGATCTATCTCGGGATCATGGCGTTCCGCTCAGCCGGCAAACCGGATAGCCCCGCCGGGCTCGAGCCGATGTCGACCCGGCGCATCTTCTGGCAGGGCGCATTGGTCAACATCCTCAACCCGAAGACAGCCCTCTTCTTCCTCGCCTTCGTCCCACAGTTCATCGACCCCACGCTGGGCAACACCACCCTCCAACTCGTCGTGTTCGGCGGCGTGTTCATAGGCGCCGGGTTGATAAGCGACGGCACCTACGCCATGGTCGCCGGTGCCGCGGGAGCGCGCTTCCTCCGCACCGACTCATGGCGTCGAGGTCAGAGCTATGTGGCAGGAACGATCTACACCGGTCTCGGAGTGGCCGCCGCTTTCACCGGCGGGACCAAGGCCTAGCCGGCGAGACGGGCCGCGGTGGTGAAGATCCGAGGATCCGGGAAGTCCTCGCAGTAGTTGTAGGGGTAGGCGACGCGGATGACACCGTCGACACCCACCACGAACTCCCCGGCCTGCATCCACGGATCATCGACCAACGGTCGGCCCAGGAGGCGACGTGCCTCCTGGAAAGCGACGCCGGTCGCCTCGTCGAGATCGCAGTACTCCTCCGGAGCGTCGTAGAGAGTTTGCTCTGGCGACCAGTGGCCGAGCCCGAACGCTCGGTGCGTCGAGTAATCACGGTCAGCCAGCATCGGCGCCGGGACGCGGTATTTCTCCTTGTATGCCGCCACCCGCTCCGGTTCCCCCGGGGCAACAACCACCACGTCCAGGCCAGCCGCGACGTATGCGGGGTAGTCCCTACCCAACTGCTCGGCCCGCTCCAGGCCACAGCCACATCCGAGATGCCGCCACAGGATGACCAGAGCCGGCTTCTGCGACCAGTACGAACGCAGGGCCACCGGTGAGCCGTCCTCACCCATCAGCTCCAGGTCAGGGGCATGGTCACCGCGACGGAGCGGGTTCCCAGGCAGCGTGGGGCCGTCGAGCCAGTGCTGCAGCCACCTTCTCTCGGCGGACTGGTACAACTCCTGGATATTGCTGTCGGTCATTGGTTGAACCTAGCCAACCGGGCCAAGATCAATCATCAGGTCCCTGCCGACTATCCGGTCGGCCCGGTACGGTCACACCGTGCCCAATCGTCTCGCCAACGCATCCTCGCCCTATCTGCTGCAACATCAGGGCAACCCTGTTGACTGGCACGAATGGGGTGACGAGGCGTTTGCCGAAGCACGAGAACGCAACCTGCCGGTTCTCCTCAGCGTTGGCTACTCGGCCTGTCATTGGTGCCATGTGATGGCGCATGAGTCCTTCGAAGACCCGGAGACCGCCGCTGTCATGAACCGGCTCTTTGTCAACGTCAAAGTCGATCGTGAGGAGCGGCCCGACGTCGACTCCATCTACATGGAGGCTGTGCAGGCGATGACCGGTCGCGGCGGCTGGCCGATGACGGTCTGGCTGACGCCTGATGGTCGGCCCTTCTACACCGGTACCTACTTTCCCAACAGAGATCGTCAGGGAATGCCGTCGTTCGGACGGGTGATGGCGGCCGTGTCTGACGCCTGGGTCAACCGCAGGGAAGAGGTCCTCGACCAATCGGAGCGGCTCACACAAGCGATCAATCGCACCATCCCGTCGACGGGCGACCTCCCATCCGAGGAGGCGCTGGAAGACGCCTACCGGGAAATCGCCGGGTCCTTCGACCCGATCAACGGAGGCTTCGGCGATGCTCCCAAATTCCCTCAGCAGCCGATCCTCGAGTTCCTGCTCCGGGCCCGCCGTGAGCCCTGGGCGCCTCGAGCCGACGACATGTTGCGGATCACACTCAACGAGATGGCCGACGGCGGGATCCACGACCACCTGGGTGGTGGTTTCGCCCGATACTCGGTGGACAACCAGTGGCGGGTGCCTCATTTCGAGAAGATGCTCTACGACAACGCACAACTCGCCCGCATCTATCTCTGGGCCGGCAAGGAGTTGGGCGAGCCTCGACTGCTCGAAGTGGCCCGCTCGACTTTGGATTATCTGCTCACCGAACTCGGTCACCCCGAGGGTGGCTTCTTCTCTGCCGAAGATGCCGACTCCGAGGGTGTTGAGGGCAAGTTCTACGTGTGGAGCGCCGCCGAGTTGGTTGAGGTCCTTGGCGAAGAAGACGCGGCCGAGGCAGCCCGTTTCTTCGGCGCCAGCCCTCACGGCAACTTCGAGGGCTCCAACATCCTGTACCGGCCTACCGCCGAGCCGTGGAATGATCGGATCGAATCGATCCGACAAAGGCTTCTGGCCGTCCGGGGTGGTCGGGTGCGCCCCGGGCTAGACGACAAGATCGTCAGTTCCTGGAACGGGTTGGCCCTTCGGGCTCTGGCCGAAGCCGGGGCGGCGCTTGGCGACGATCACTATCTGGAGACAGCCGTGAGATCTGCTCGATTCCTGGTAGCGAATCTGATCGAAGGAGGCATCCTGATGCGATCCTGGCGAGAGGGTCGGGTCAAGGTGCCCGGGTTCCTCGAGGACCATGCCTCATTGGCCCTGGGTCTCTTCTCCCTATACGCCGCCACCGGTGACTACGAGTGGTACGCGGCGGCAGAGCGTCTGACCAGAGAGATACCAGTTCGTTTCCGGGACCCCGCCGGGGGTTTCTTCGAAACCGCAGCCGATGCTGAGAGTCTCATCAAACGTCCCAAGAGCCTCAGTGACAACCCGCTCCCCTCCGGCAACGCCATGGCAGCCGAGGCCCTGCTGACCCTGTCCTCCTATACCGGGGAGGCGGAATTGAGGGACCTCTCCATCGGGGCCTTGGCCGCGTCCAGGACGCTGATCGAGCGCTTTCCGTCGATGGTGGGTCATCATCTCGCCGTGCTCCATAGCGTCGGAAGGACCCGCGAGCTGGCCCTCGTCGGGTCTGACCGGCGTCGTCTCGCCGATGTCTTCTGGGAGCAGTTCCGACCCCACGTCGTGCTTGCCACGACTGAGGAGTCTGACGACCGGATCCCCCTTCTTGCCGGACGCGGCGTATCGGAATTGACCCTGGCCTATGTCTGCAAGGGTCACGTCTGCAATCTGCCAACCGCGGCCCCAGACGTGGTCAGGGCCCAGCTCTCAGCCTGACCCGGCGACCTCCAACGCCCGACGCAATGCCGTCGTCATCACCTCGGGGGGATAGGGACCGCTCCGTGCCGCCTCCCACAACGGGACCTGCTCGACGACACACGTATTGGCCACCCGGGCCACTTCTTTCAACTCCTCGAGCTGGTTGACGGCATCGACCTGGGTCATCACATCACCATGACCGGTGACGATCACGCGATCCAGGGATGACATGGCCGAACTCAGGGTCTCCGGCCATACGAGCGGATAGCTGTCGCCAAAACTTGGGGGCGCCCCGTTCTCGAGCATGTCACCAAAGAAGGCCACGCCGGTCTCGGGAAGCCTGATCACTATGTCGGCGTCGGTGTGAGCCAATCCGTGATAGGTCAACTCCACCATTCGCCCGCCGAGATCGATGCTGGCCGACTCCTCGAAGACCAGCCCTGGTGGGACGACGATCACTTCCTCGATGTCGTCTGCCATGGCGTTGTCGCCATCCTCCCGAAGCCAGCCGAGAACGTCTTCGATCATTTCCACGGATCGCTCGGTCAGGGCCTCACGACAAAGCCGATGACCCCAGATATCGGCACCCGGGAACCGGTAGTTGCCGAAAGTGTGGTCCCAATGCCAATGGGTGTTGACCACCCAGGCCACCGGCAAATCGGAAAAACTCTTCAGCTCGTCAATCAGCTGGTCGGCCTCGCGATGGGAAGCCCGGGTATCGACGATGAGCAAGCCTTCACCACCGACGACGACTCCGACATTCAGATCGAGAGAGTCGAAACGCCTCCGAAAGACACCATCGGCCAGTTCATCGAACACCCGGCGAGGTTAGATCCGGTTGACTGTCCTCACCGCGGGCCCTGCCCCGACTGAAATCGATCGCCTCCAACGTCGCGTTGTAAACGAATCGCTCCCGTTTCGGGGATGCCAGGAACCGACCGGCGGCGACCATCGGCGACCGATCACCGAGGATCTCCGTTTCTACGATCGCGGCTCGAGCGGTCTTCACCGCATGAGCCACCATGATGGGTGCCACGCTGTTGTCCTCCGACGCACCCTGAGCCAGGGCGCCCTTCAGGTCTTCGGTCGGGCCCTCGTATCCGGCGATCGCTGCTTCGACCCCTTCGGGATCCTTGCGCCGAATCGCCTCCAGGACGGTGTCGACATCCGAGTTGGCCCACGGCTCCGGTCGCACTCGGGGAATTCGCTCATCGAAGCGGCGCGTGAAGTTGACGAACCAGACCGCGTGATAGACACCACGCAACACCTCGGGGCCGGGGTCGACCGTCCAGGCCCAGCGCAGGGCATCCAGATAGGTCAGATTGTGGGTCACGTCGAGCCAGCCCCATTCGTTGGTGTCGTCGGTGTCGATATCGATGTCGAATCGACGCAGCCTTTCGGCGGCGATGCGTGACGTGGCGTCAAGGATCCGGGGAACCGCCACGCCGGCATTCAAAGCGTCGTTCAGCCCGCTGAAGGCAGTCTGCTCGTCACCATCGAGGACGGAGGTAGTGAATCTCGCTTCGTCGAAGACGGCACCCCCTCGGGCGACCACCTGGAGGCTCATGTCAGGCGCCGCCTCCTGGTAGGCCTTGGAGAACTTGCGCATGTAGGGGAGACGGTCGTAGCGAGTGGAGAGGGCTGTGCTCGGCACGAGAGGACCGAGCACGGTGTCGGCCTCGGACCAGCCGATCGTGTCCAGCATCTCGAACGCCTTCTGGGCGTAGATCATGGGATGCCCGTATCCAAGGAAATGCTCGGTTATGGCAGACAGAAGAGCATGTCGGATGCGGGCCCGGTCGACACCGGACAGGATCAGCCCCCGAAGCACCGCCTCCGCCTCGTCCGCCCTCTCCTCGTCCACCAGGACCGGATAGGCGGCCAGGGCCTCCTCGACGCTGCCGTAGGCAGCCACTGGATCAACCGGCTCGGGCCGTGGCCGGAAGGGCCGGCGAACCTCGTTTTCTGCGACCACCGACATTCCCTGGATCACCGGGAACGTCTGGAGCTCACCCTCGAACATCGCTGCGAGATGAAGACAATCGGTGAGGGTGGCCAGGGAGTGGTTCCACCCATACTCCATGCGGGGCGCCCCGTACATCACTCCTTCACGCACCACCTCCGACAGCGGTCGCCCGATCTGGCGGAGACGCATGGTGTCCCGCGCCATCCTTCCAATATCCACCTCGCCCATCGCCTCCAACAGACTCTGGAACAACTGCGGCGCCAGGACTTCGGCGGTGGGGTCGGTCACATCGACGAACACCTGCCCCTGGCCGACCTTGACCGGGTAAGACCGCACTGCCTCCCCGCCGAAACTGCAGTGCCCGCCTTCGTCCAACTCGAACTTCCAGTTGTGCCAGGCACAGGTGAGGGTCTCGCCCCTCATGTCTCCCTGGAGCAGCCCGTAGCCCTGGTGCGGGCAGCGGTTGTCGACGGCGTAAACGTCTCTTTCGGTCCGGAAGATGGCGATCCGCTTGTCGTAGTGGCGGAAGAGCTTGCGACCGCCGACCGCGAGGTCGTCGATCCCTGTGGCCGCTACCCATTGGCCCTGCTTGGTGGTCATACCGTCAAGGTACAACTTCAAGTTCGCTTGAAGTCAAGGGTTAAGCTGGGCGACCATGGAAATGCTGACAATCGGAGAATTAGCGGATCGGGCGGGAGTCGCCACCTCGGCTCTGAGGTTCTACGAATCCCGAGGGCTCATCGTTTCGGAACGAACTTCGGGCAACCAGAGGCGGTACCCGAGGGCCACCCTGCGCCGGGTCTCCCTGATCCGGGCAGCGCAGGAGGTCGGCCTCTCCCTGGGAGAAGTGGCGATTGCGCTGGAGACGCTCCCCGTCGAAGGGACGCCGACCAAGCGCGACTGGGAACGGCTCTCGCGATCCTGGCGGAACCGACTCGACGGACAGATCGCCGAGCTGCAGGCTTTGCGTGACGAGCTGACCGACTGCATCGGTTGTGGCTGTCTCTCCCTCAAATCATGTGCCATCTTCAACCCCTCCGATGCAGTGGCTAGGAAGGGCTCCGGTCCTCGCTATCTGCTTGGTGATGAACGGGTGGCTATACCCGCTGATTGACGCCTACTGGGACCTCCAGAGCCTGAGCGGAGGCAAGGACGTAGGAGATCCAGAGAGCGTCGGCCAACGACAGGTGCACCAGCTGCATCCATACCGGGACCCCGAGCAGGATGTTGAGCGACCCGGTGAGGATCATCGCTCCCACCAACACAGGTAATGCTTTGGCGGCCGCCGAGCGCGAGCCCTCGATTCGCCCCGACACCCACCACCCTATGGAAGCGGCAAGGATGGCCAGGAGGGGATGGACCATTCTGAGATCGGTGAGGAAATGCGTCTCGCTGGAGCCCACCTGACCGGTCCCATCCTTTGGAAACAGGGTATCGGCCAGCGCCGTCACCGCCCCGGTGGCAGCCAGCAGCACGATGGCCACCCCACCGGCGAGGACCCATCGCCACACATTCGGGTTGGAACTTGGAGAAAGGCGCCGCCCACCCGACAGCCAGAACGCGGTGAGGGTCAGGGCGGCAAGGAGGAACAATGTGTTGACCAGGTGAAGGGGGACCGCGAACACCCGGGCGACGGACGAGTCGTCGGCGACCCACTCAGCCAAGACGATCACGGCTCCGATCAGGGCTTCTCCGACAATCGATACGACCGAGTAGAGGGCCCCACGACGGGCCGGCTGCCCGACGGGCACCTGCCGCCACACGAGGAGGGCAAGGGTGATCACCAGGAGCAAGGCGACACCGCTGGCGGCGCGGTGAGCGAACTCGATCGCAGTTGCCCCCTCCAACTCCGGGAGCACCTCTCCCTGGCACACCGGCCAGGAGCGACCGCATCCGGCGCCCGATCCGGTCGATCGCACCAGAGCGCCCATCAGGATCACGCCCACGTTGAAGACCAGGGTGAACCATGCGAGACGAGCGATCCGGGTCACAGGTGCCAGGTTAGAAGCCGCCTCGCGGTCCGCCTTCCGACGGGCGGGCCTAGCCTCCTCCGGCCATGGACATCTTCGACGACGTAGCAGCTGCGATCGGCAACACGCCGCTGATCCGTCTCGCCCGAATCCACCCGGCCGGCAATCTGGTGGCCAAGCTCGAGCACATGAACCCCGGCGGCTCGGTCAAGGAGCGGATCGCGGTATCGATGATCGACGCCGCCGAACAGGCGGGCCTCCTCAAGCCTGGGGGAACGATCATCGAGCCGACCTCAGGCAATACGGGTGTCGGCCTCGCCATGATCGGTGCAGTTCGCGGCTATCGGGTGATCTGCATCGTCCCTGACAAGGTCTCTCAGGAGAAGCGCGACCTGCTCGCGGCATATGGGGCCGAGGTGATCGTGACGCCCACCAACCTGCTCCCTGAGGACCCCGGCTCCTACTACGCAGTGGCAAGACGGCTGACGGCTGAGATCGATGGCGCCTTCCACCCCGATCAGTACACCAACCCCGCGAACCCACAGGCCCACTACGACACAACCGGGCCCGAGATTTGGCGTCAGACCGACGGCCAAATCGACGCATTGGTGGTCGGAGTGGGGACCGGGGGCACGATCAGCGGCACCGGGCGGTTCCTCAAGGAGATGAAGCCGGGGCTTCAGGTGATCGGTGCCGACCCCGAGGGCTCGATCTACACGGCCGAGGACCAGGCAGAGATCCATCAGTATGCGGTCGAGGGAGTAGGTGAAGACTTCTATCCCGAAACGGTCGATCTCAATGTGATCGATCGTTGGGTGAAGGTCACCGACGCCGAATCGATTGCCATGACCCGGCGGCTGGCCCGTGAAGAGGGGATCCTTGTCGGCGGCTCCTGTGGCATGGCCGCCCACGCCGCGGTTCAGATCGCAGACGAAGACCATGACGCCCTCGTGGTGGTGATTCTCCCCGACTCGGGACGGGGATATCTCTCGAAGATCTTCAACGACCAATGGTTGACCGAGAGAGGATTCGAAGTATGAGAGAGCCCCTGGCGATTAGCCAGGGGCTATCCCCCTGGGGCTCTCCAAGTCGGCTCGGGCGTTGCTTCGGATCAATCCGCCGCGGGGGGACAAATCCCGTGGTAGCCAGAGCAGGGTGGTCCGAGATGGAGTCGCCACCGGTCCCGTTGGGACGAGCGGCGCGTGCGGTCAGCGCCGCTCAGCGCTGGACCACCTCCAGAGTCCGTAAACCTTCTAACAACTTAGGACCACCTCCTTTCTCTGGTCCCGACAGTTTGCCATGCAGGAGGGGTTGGAGGCCAGGATTTTCGCAGGACTCCAATCTGGCCCGGTGGCGTTCACAGAATCGAGATCGAGTCGGGTAGCCTCTCGCCAGCCAAAAGGGGGTCAGACCAGATGCGAAACAGAAGAGTCTTTGTCCTGCTCGCTGCGATGACATTGGTGCTCACGGCTTGCTCGGGTGCCGACATCGCCGAAGAGATCCTGGAGGGCCAGGAGGGTGTTGGCGATGTCGAGATCAATGAGAACAACGGATCGGTGCAAATCGAAGTCGAGGACGAGGACGGCGAGGGGTCGGTCGTGATCGGTGGTGGAGAGGTCCCCGCCGACTTTCCGATCCCGGTCCCAGATGGGGGCACGGTGGCGATGGCCATCAGTTCTGAGGATGGTTCAAGTGTCACCATCAGTTATCCCGTTTCGGAATATGACTCGCTGGTGTCCACCTATCAGAGCTTTGTCGACGGCACCGGCGGCGAGATGACCACCATGGAGAGCTCGGCTCCCAGGAGCAAGACGTGGTCGGTGACAACCGACACCGAGAGCTTCTACATCACCGTCTCCGAGAGCGATCCTGACGCCATCGTCTCGTTGATCGCGGGCACCAACTAGGCCGTCAGCCACGGAACACATCCGGGGGAATTGGCTCCTGTAGACGTCGCCTCGCGTTCAACCCCGATAGGTACTGATCCGGAAAGTCGAAATCGGCGTATCCGAGGTCGATGGCAGCGTTGAGCGTCCAGTACGGGTCGACCAGATGCGGTCTGGCCAGGACGCAGAGGTCTGCCCGCCCCGACACCAAGATGTTGTGGATATCGTCGATGCTGGAAACGGCACCGACCGTCATCGTGGGAATCCCGACCTCGCGCCGGATCCGGTCGCTGAAAGGTGTCTGATAGAGACGGCCGTAGTCGGGGAGGGCCTCGCTTGTGGTCTGACCGGTCGAGACGTCGATGATGTCACACCCCAAACCTTTGAGCTCTGCGGCAAACACGACGGCGTCGTCACCATCGAACCCACCGGGCACCCAGTCGGTGGCCGAGATCCGCACCGAGATCGGCTTGTGGGACGGCCAGGCCTCGCGCACCGCGGCGAACACCTCCAGCGGGTATCTCATCCGGTTCTCCAGGGAACCTCCGTATTCGTCGCTGCGGAGGTTGGCCAACGGGGTCAGAAAGCTCGAGACCAGGTAGCCATGGGCGAAATGAAGCTCGAGAAGGTCGAAGCCGGCGCGGTCCCCTCGTATCGCGGCTGCGACATGCTGTTCACGAATCAGCTCCATCTCGGCCCGGGTGATCTCCCGGGGCACCTGGCTGTCCGACCGATAGGGGACCGGTGAGGGCGCAACGATCTCCCAGTTGCCATCCGCGAGGGGCTCGTTTTCGCCCTCCCACATCAACTTGGTGGAGCCCTTTCGCCCCGAGTGCCCGATCTGAAGCCCGATCCTGGCTGATGTGCGATCGTGGACGAAGTCGACCACCTTCGTCCAGTAGGCGGTCTGCTCATCGGTCCAGATCCCGGTGCAGCCCGGGCTGATCCGCCCTTCCCGGGAGACACATGTCATCTCGGTCATCACCAGGCCGGCGCCGCCAACGGCGCGACTGCCCAGATGGACCAGATGCCAGTCGTTTGGCATCCCGTCGACCGCGCTGTATTGATCCATGGGGGAGACGACGATCCGGTTGGGGAGCACCAGGCCCCGGAGTTGGAACGGGTGGAACATCGGCGGGACGGTGGGGCCCACCGGCACCGGTGAACCGTGCTCGGAGGAGGCGTACCAGGCGTCGACCTCTGCCATGAAGACGGAATCGCGGACACGAAGGTTGTCATAGGTGACCCGCTGGCTCCTGGTGAGCATGCTGAAGACAAATTGCTCGGGCGCGACGCCCCGATAGCGATCTGCGCCCTCGAACCACTCCAGACTGGCCCGGGCCGCCCGCTGCAGACTCTGCACCTCGGGACGGCGAAGCCGCTCGTAGTCGTCGAGAGCCTGGTCGATGGCGATGTCGTCGAGTAGGAGACGGGCGAGAGTGATCGCGTCCTCCATGGCCAGCTTGGTGCCTGAGCCCACCGAGAAGTGGGCGGTGTGAATCGCGTCCCCCATCAGCACGACGTTTCCGCGGTGCCATCGGGCACAGGAGATGGTGGGGAATTGGAGCCATTTCGAGTTGTTCCCGATCAGCCCCCGACCGTCGAGATGCCGTTCGAACAGCTCTTCGCACCTGATAAGCGCGAATTCGTCGCTGGCACCAGGGGCCGGGGCCCCATCCTGGGCCTGGTCGAACCCCATCGCCTTCCAGGACTCAGGGGCCATCTCCACGATGAAGGTGCTGCCCTCCCCGCTATAGGGGTAAACGTGGGCCCAAATCATCCCCGCCGGTGTGTCCTCGAATATGAAGTTGAACTCGTCGAAGACCTTCGGGGTTCCGAACCAGATGTAGCGATTGCGTCTCAGGTCGATCGACGGTTCGATATGGGAGGTAAGGCTTCGACGCACCATGCTGTTGGCACCGTCGGCGCCCACGATCAGGTCAGCCGGAGGCAGATCGGCGAGATCGGTCAACTCGGTGGAGAACTCGAGCTCGACCTCCATTTCTGCGGCCCTAGCGGTGAGGATCTCCAGCAGCCGGCGGCGACCGACCGCGGCAAACCCGTGGCCACCGGAGACGAAAGCCCTCCCATCGGGATGGTGAACCTTGATCTCGCCCCACCTCTGGAAACTCCGGGCCAACTCCTCAAAGCTGGGATGGTCGGCGTCGCGGAAATTGTCCAGGGTCTCGTCGCTGAAGACGACCCCGAATCCAAAGGCGTCTCCGGGCCTGTTCCGCTCCAGGACCCGGACCTTGTGCTCGGGGCGTCCCTTCTTGAGCAGGGTCGCGAGATAGAGCCCGGATGGGCCTCCGCCAACAATGAGTATGTCGAGAGGACCTGAGTTCATGGCCAGTTACGGCCGAACGCTAGAGCTTCAGCGTCCCGATGAAGTTCTCCCACCAGGAGCCGAAGGCGTCGAAGGTGCTGGACAACGCCCAGAGCAACACGATGCCCATACCCACGAGAAGCACCACGGTTGCCAGGTTCCGAACCCGATAGAGCTGCCGCTGAGTCGTGTCTTCCATGTACGAGGGCTCGACCATCGGCGGTGTCGCCGCAACCATCACGAAGGGGTCAGGCGGCTCAATAAATGCTGGGGCGGGGAGGTATGGGGTCACGACTGTCGAAGCTACAGGGATTGATCTGACCAACGTCTCCTCGGGGAATATTGGTTCCCAAACCGGATAGGGCTCTTCTATTGGCTTCAAATCCTCGGACGGTTCGGCTGTCGTATCCGCTCCTGTTTCGGGCTCGGTTTCCGACTCGAGGTCGAGCTCGATGTCGGGCTCGGTCTCATCGACCAGAGGGCTCGGCGCCGGCTCAGGATCGAGGAGCACCTGCGTCGGCCTCGGCTCGGCCGCCAGACTGGCGAATGCCTCCTCCATGGTGGGGCTGGTCTCCTGAACCGGGACTTCGAGTCCGGCCTTCTCGAAAAGTGAGCGTCTGTCGACATCGAGCACCGCAGAGAGCGCCGTTATCACCGAACCGTCGTTGGGAAGTGAGGAGTCACGCTCCCAAGCCCGGATCGTGGTTGCCGAGCGGCCAACCAGCTCACCCAGTTTGGCTTGACTCAAACCGAGCTTGGTGCGGCGATATCGGATAGTCCTTCCAAAGGAACGCTCAGGCATTGATCCTTCGATGGTACAAGTGGGAACGAATTGCGGTTATGGCTCTTACCCGAATCGGCCTTCGACCAACCCAGCGAGCCTCGGAACAGAAGTCACCCGTATTGGCGCGCGAAAGCCTCGTCTGACATGAACAGATAGATGATGCCTTCGATGAATCCGACGAGGGCAGGAATCACGGTCCAAAAGAAGACGAGATAGAAAACTCCGATGCCGGTCTGGTTCAGATAGAACTTGTGGACCCCGAAACCCCCCAAGAAGATGGCGAGCAAGGCGGCAGCGATCCTCGACTTCGGCGGAGGCGCGTATGGCGTGACTCCGGCAGTCAGAGGTGGGGATGGGGCTGTCGTCGCCGCCTCCATCGCGGCCGCGAGAGCGATCCGGTCCCCGGGGCCCAATCCAACCGAAACGACTCGGGATGGTCCGGGACAAAGAAGATCAGCTCATCGCCTCCCAACAACCGAAAGACTCCCCCCTTGCTCGAACCGCACATTGGCACGCGGGAGGCTCACCACCTCGAGGCCGTTCACCATGAAGGAAACTGAGTCGTCGGTCAGCTGACAGACAGCGAGCGTCCAGGGCGCGCCGGATTCCTGGCCGCCCCCTTGGATCTGTCCTGAATGGTCCAACGTCCGTGATTCCTCGGAAGCTCAAAGGTTAACCTGCCAACTGTGACGGTGACAGCCCGAATCACGCCGCCGTATGCCTGAGAACACAGGACTTTAGGCCCTCGAAAACGCCGCCTAGGGGACTAAGTTCAAGAAGTCCGACCAGAAAGGGTCACATGAGAAAAGTTGCATCGATTGCATCGATAGTCCTGGGGGTGCTCATGGTCATCGGGGGCATCGCCACCTGGGTTGCGGTGAGCGACACCCTGTCCGAACAGAAGATCGTCACCTCCGAAGACGCCTGCCTGCCCGGCCGGACTGTGGCCGGTCCCTTCACCGCGTATTGCGAGGCGAAAGTGATCGAACAGCATGCACTGGAAGCCACAGACGGCCTGTATTACGCAGAAATGGACCGGGAGGATCCTCTGCGAGCGACCGCGGCGACCGCCTCGTTCCTCCAGGCCTCGTTGTTCACCTCAGTCGTGGCATTCGGTGTGGCGGGGATGGCGTTTGGCATGGGCCTCATCTTTGTCCTCATCGGCCTGGGAATCCGCGACGTAGAGCAGCGAACCAGGGTTTGACTGCTCGGGTCCACCGCCCTGGTCGGGCCTGATGTCCACCGATCAACGTCGACGTCGGAAGCCCCCATCCCAGAGCAAGCTGCTCAGACCGGTTTGAATCGGATGAATGGTGCCGTGTCCACGTAGTAGCTCAAGTTGGCGCGCGCCTTCTCGGGCTCGGTGCCCCAACTCTCGGTGAGTGCCCTGAAGATGATGGCCCCCCTCTCCTCCCGATCGGCCTCGGTCTCCCCAACCACCGACACGTCGACGGTGATCCCACGCTTCAGATGAAGGGTGAATTCGGCGTTGGCCTTGATGTTGGCTTCCCAATCCCGTTTGAACCCGGGTCGGCCCGTCAGGTAGTAATCACCGTCGAACTGGTGAAAGTAGATCTCCACCCTGCGGGAGAGGCCGGTCTTACGCCCTGTGGTGGTGATGTCGGCGAGGCCCCCTCGGTCCATCGCCTCTTTGACTCTGGTATCCATCATCCCGCCAACATGGTTCACTGTCGCAATGTTCCCGAGCAGGTAGGTTGAGCACATGGGTCAACGGATCGAGGTCTCAGCCGTGCCGATGGGATCCGTGGCGCTGTTCACCACTGATCGCTCGTTGACAGGACAGGACGGCGTGGGGTTTCGCCCCGACTCAATCGATGGAGCCGAGCCTCCCGCCGAGCTTGCCAGACGTCTGTTCCAGGCCGACAGCTCGATCAATCACGTCTATGTCCTCTCCAACACGGTGTCGGTGCGTCGTGGAGATGATTGGGATGACGAATCCCTCGGTGACGCCACAGGAGTCATCAGTGGGCTTTTCATCCACTACTCGCCCACCGAGGGCGAGGTGTCGGATGAAGGAGACGAGGCGCTTCGCCGTCAGCACTACAACGCCACCTTCACCGAGATTCGGGCTCACAACGAGGATCTATGGGTGTTGAAGGTCCGGCCCGACGAGCCGATCAACCCGTTCGAGGCAGGGCAGTACACCACCCTGGCCCTAGGCTATTGGGAGCCGCGTGCCGACGATGCAGTTGAAGGCTTCGCCGGTGGCCAGCGCGAAAAGCTGGCCCGACGTTCGTACTCGGTCTCCAGTTCCATCGTCGACGAGAACGGCAACTTGGTCGAGCCCCACCCCCAGGACGTCGAGTTCTACATCGTCAAGGTCCGCCCCGGAGAGGATGAGATCCCTGCCCTGACCCCGCGCATCTTCCTGAAGGGAGTCGGGGACCGGATCTTCATGGGTCGCAAGTTCACCGGGCATTACACGCTCGAAGGAGTCAAGCCCACTGACAACGTCATATTCCTCAGCACCGGGACCGGCGAGGCGCCGCAGAACAAGATGACTGCCGAGCTCCTCAGACGGGAGCACACGGGACACATCCTCAACTTGGTCTGTGTCCGATTTCGAGGGGACCTGGCATACACCGAGCAGCAGGCGATCGTCGAGAGGCGCTATCCCAACTACCGGTTTGTCACCCTCACCACCCGGGAACCGGAGAATGAGGGAAAGAAGGTCTACATCCAGGGCCTGATCACCTCCGGCCAACTAGAAGCGGAATTGGGCGCCCCGCTCGACCCTGCCACCACCCACGTGTATCTCTGTGGCAACCCGTCCATGATCGGCCTGCCGAAATGGGCAGACGACGACATCGTGTTCCCCGAGACGGTGGGGGTGTGCCAGCTCCTATACGAGCGGGGGTTCACCATCGATCAACGCAAGCAACGCGGCAACGTCCACTACGAGGAGTACTGGAAGGACCGCTGAGTTTCGCCAGCTACTAGTTGACGGTTCCGCCGTCCGCGATGCCCTTGTTCCGCAGAGATTCAGCGGGAGCAGCGAATGCAGCATCGACCACGGCCCGTGCCCTGTCCTCTGACTCGGGCATCAGATGGGCGTACACCCGGAGCGTGAACCCCGGATCGGAGTGGCCCAGGTAATCGGCCAGGGCCCGGATCGACACTCCTCCGTCGAGGAGCACCGATGCGTAGTGGTGACGAAGAGCGTGCATACCGTTGTCCCGGGTCGGGCTCACCTCTGCCCTGGTCAGCGAGGGCTTCCAGATCCGATTGTTGAAGTAGGTCCGGTGGATCAGCCCGCCGTCCTTCCACGCGAAGAGCTGACCCTGGCTAATCCCGGTCCGACGCATGTGCTCGGCCAGCTCCATTGCCACTACGTCGGGCATCGGGACCGAGCGCTCCAATCTCCCCTTCGGTGCGGCCAACACCGGCTTGCCGCCAATGATCTTCACTTGCTGGATGACATGGATCACTCGACGGAGGAAGTCGACGTTCTCGACCCTCAGCCCGAGTATTTCACCCTGCCGGAGCCCGCAGCCTGCCCCGAGCACCGGAGCGGCCCGATACTCGTCAGGATGGCTATCGACGATGGTTCGGGCCACCTCAACGGTCCACGGCACGACCCGCCTCTTGTCGATCCTCGGCGCGCTCACGGATGGCGAATCGCAGGGGTTGACCGGAATCAATCCGTCCTCCACAGCGGCGCCCAGGATGGCCGACAGGTTGACCAGCATGATGCGGATCGACGCTGGCGCCGCCCCCTCCCGTCCCCTCAACCACGCCTGGATCATCGACGGCTTCAGGCTGCGCAGCTCGATCCGACCAAGGGTCGGAAGAATGTGGAGCCGGAGCCGTCTCTCGGTCCCCTCTCTCGTCGTAGGATCGAAGGTCTGCGAGTCCAACCATCGCCATGCGAAGGACTCGAGCGTCACCTTTCCTGCCCGAGGATCCACATAGCGGCCGGTCACCAGATCGGCGGTCACCTCGTCGAGCTACCGTTGAGCGTCGATCCTCCGGGCGAAGCTCCTCGATCTCTCGCTGCCGGCCGGGTCGCGGTAGCGGGCTTGCGAGCGTCGTTGGTGGTCTCTCCCGCGATCTCTGATGTGTGCCATGTAGGGCCTTCCTGTTCGCCCCGGATCGGTTGTCTCTTGATCCCCGTTGCCAGTGGGTCATGTCGGTCGAACATAGTGGAGGAGTGCCACCCGCCACCGAGGCATCCGCACGTCGGCGGCTGATCAGTAGTGGGGGCGCTGTGACGTCCCGATCTGGGCCTGTACCCACTCCTGCACGTCGTCCCACCGGTAACGGAGGTGTTTGCCGACTCGGAGTCCTGGTGGTCCGTTGCCGTGATAGCGCCACGAGTAGAGGGTGGCGACCGGCACTCCGAGATAGTCGGCGAGCTCCTCAACGGTGACAAGGCGGTCTTGACGCTCCATGCCCTCGATCATCGGTGGGCACCCACTCAAACCACTCTCATTCACCCTCCCAGTATGTGATCGGCTGTGGAGGTACCGCACGCTGGCCGATCTGTTCGCGTCCCACATCATCGATTTGGAGATGGCTGTATCGGGCCTGGTCAGAGAGGTTTGGGAGGGTTTCGAGATTCAGTTGACAGGGTTCCTGACAGTAGGTTGACAGGGTGATCTGGTCTTCTTGATCCGGTGACTTGTCGACCTGAATCTTGGCCGGTTTGGGAGGTGTTTTGGGAGTGTTTTGGGAGGGTCCGATTCCACGATGACAGCCATCGACCCGAATGAAGAAGCAATTGATGTTTGACGACCGCCACAACCAGCATGCGACTCCCGACGACGCGCCCGACAGCTCTACCCGCCTCGCATTCACGGTCTCTCACCACACACGCACATGCAACAAGTTGCGCGAGGTCTACATGCAGACAGGGGAGACTGGGATGAGTCTTGAGCGGAACAGGTTGGCCAGGATCGACCGACGACTGTTGGCAGGGCTCGACCGGGACGAGTCGTCTCGAATGGTGAGGGTGCCGGTGACGGCCGCGACGTGGTCGACTTGGAAGCGTTACTGCGACGCAGCCGGCATCTCGATGGGCCGAGCCATAGCCGTCCTCATCGAACACGAACTAGTCAACGCGCTCGGTGAAGGCAGCCACGCGGGGGTAGCTGTTTTGGTGGACCAAGCCGAAGAACAGCTTGCCGCCCGGGAGCGACAGGTTGCCGGCCGTGAAGAATCTGTCGGGGATGCAGAAGAACGCCTTCGGGGAAGGACGGAACGACTCAGGCGGCATGAGGCGGAGCTCCAGATCCTCGAGCAGCGGATCGAGATCGCTTCGAACGCGATTCTCCGTTCCCGACAGACCGGCCCCAAGGTCGGTAGGAATGAGCGATGCCCGTGCGGGTCGGGCCTCAAGCACAAACACTGCCACGGCCTGGCCGGCCGGTAGCGCCTAGTGCCGGATAGCGCGCGGGTGGATCAGCCGCTTCGGGGGTCAGGCTCTGAGCGATCTGCGCTAGGTCTCGACAACTCAGCGATGTGGCGTTTGTCCGACCTGAGGCTCGCACGGCGTAGTGCGACGGTTGAAGTGACAACGGTGCCGAGCAGTACCGCTACGAGAGTGGCCGTCTTGGCAAAATCGCCGGTTAGGCGTCTGGGTCCTTCCTGAACTCCTGGCCCCTCACCCGACCACTTTTGTATAGCTCCTAAGGCGTCAGGGTTTCGGCGGGAGCGGTGGACCAACGAACTCTTGGGCGTAGCGGCGGCCGATCTCCATTAGCGCTTCTTTGTCGAGGAACTGCTCATCGGCGGGCGGCAGCCCAAGAGACCGCGCAGGCTTCCCAGCCTCGCGGAAGAAACCTTCAACACCGGACGGCCCGAAGAACAAGAGCAGACGCGCTTCCGCCGAATCGATCCGGAAGCCGTGCGGGATGTTGCGGGGCCCATAGACCAATGAGCCAGCAACCGCTTCGATCACAACCTCACCATGCTGGACACGAACCTCACCGGAGAGGACTACAAAGAACTCATCCTCCTGCCGATGGATATGGATCGGTGAAGCGAATCCCCTGGGCGCCAACAGCTCCATCGCTGCGAAGCGTCCCTCCGTTTGGTCCCCGATCGCCTTGAGCAGGCCCAATCCGCCGTTGAACCATACCGCCTCGCCCTCATTGGGCCCCAGGGCGTAGCCACCGGTTATTTGCGGAAGCGACATCGCACACTCCTTCCAGCGCTCGGCCTCGTCGGTCAGCATGACCGGGAGTGACGCAGGTCCGCCTGAACCTACACATCGACGGAATCATCAGCGACAGGCTGTCGCATAATTCCCGAGGCTTGCATGGACGGCTATGCCATGCACCTACCTACGGCAAAGGGCGGGGTTAGATCAAGGGACGCGGCGGATCAAACTGACCCACCCCCGATGGCTGGCTCTTCGCCCAAGATCGCTAACGGAGGATCAATGAACACGGCCCGGCGGACTCGAGCGACGTCGGGCGACGCCAGTAGTTGCGTGACGCCCATCGCCCAACCAAGAAGTTGGGTACCCGTGAACGAGTGTGGGTGACGGGCCGGCGCACGCGCTCATGCGGACCGCACCGGGAGCGACTCCTCTGGGAGAGGAAATCTCTCCCGACAGAGAACCATCGATGGGCGGCAGACGATCAAACGCAGTCGACTGGATAACCGTGTCAAGACCCATGTGATCCATAGCACTCAATCTCTCCCCGTAACGCTCCTACCCAAGGAGTGCTCGTGAACGGCACGTACGCGCTCGTTTATCCGCTCGCAGCACCCGGCTGTGGCGCTTCGACGGCAGTCGGACCTAACTGGCTGCAGGGAGCCGAGGATCCGCCTGATCCGATAGGGAACGGGCGACGATCCCCGGTCAGATCAACCACGCCAACGATTCAGTCATAGGGAAGCCCACCGCTTCAAAAGGACCGTCGTGAATGTCATCACGGCACAGGCGGCTGCGGTCGAGGGGGTTCACGCGAGAGACGATGTTCATCCCAGTCGATGGGAAGCACGACACCGACTCGCCGATCATCACGGGGCGGCTGGCACCCAGTATCGATAGCTCGAACTTTTCGACGGCCGGATCCGCGAACGCGGTCCCAAACAGCGATAGGTAGAACACCGCGCATGCGGGCCCGCCGAATCGTGCTGACCATAAGGGGCGGGTTTCGGCCGGCTCCTCGCGTTCCGCGGATATTCCGCGAAAAGACGGCAAACAGCGCGATAGAACGCGAAGTAATCACAAAGGTGTAATTCCCATTTCCGCAGGTCAGAGCACGTTTCCAGCACCAACGCGAAACGACGAGAACTAGTCGCTGAGATGAGCTACATAACGAGGAGTATTGGAAGGACCGTTGATCCGAGATCAGGAGCCGGCTCGCTCCCGACGTTGCGCCTCAGCAACTGCGATGGCGGTCATATTGACCACGTCGTTCACCGATGCGTCCCTCTGCAGCACGTGGACGGTCTTGGAGAGGCCGCTGAGGATGGGGCCGATCACCTCTGCATCCCCCAAACGATTCAGCAGTTTGTAGGAGGCGTTGGCGGCGGTCAGGTTGGGGAAGACCAGGACATTGGCGGCTCGGTTGAGGGGGCCGTCGGGTCGGCGGTCGGCGAGCAACTCGGGCACAACCGCGGTGTCTGCCTGCATCTCCCCGTCCACCGGGATGTCCGGGCGGGCCAGACGGAACAGCTCCACAGCCCTGCGCACCCGGGCAGGCTCGGCGCCCCCGGCCGAGCCGAAATCGGAGTAGCTGATGAAGGCGACGCGGGGGTCCCGGTCGAACTCGTTCTGGGCGGTCGCCGTTGCCGCCAGAGCGATCTCAGCGAGCTGCTCGGCAGTCGGCTCGATGTTCACGGCACAGTCGGTGAAAAAGAAGGCCGTTCCCTGGACAACAACCAGATAGACCGAACTGACGATCGTTCGGCCTTCTTCGACTTTGAGGACCTGGAGAGCAGGTCGAATCGTGTCGGGGTAGTAGGTGTTGAGACCTCCGAGCACGGCGTCCGCCTTTCCCTCACGGACCATGAGACAGGCATACATGTTGGGGTCCGCCGTCTGGCTTCTCGCCTCACGAAGCGACACGCCGCGATGCCGGCGCAGATCCTCGAGGATCGATGCGTAACGGTCCCGCTCGGCGTCCTCGTTGATGTGGTCGATCACTTCCATCCCGTCCAGTGAAAGACCGGAGTCGAGTGCAAGCTCTTCGATTCTTGCGAGGTTGCCCAGGAGCACAGGACTGGCGATCCCCTCGTCCAAGACCCGGCGGGCGGCCCGGATGAGGCGGGTGTCCTCGGCGTGGGGATAGACCACCCTCTTCGGCTGCTCCATGGCCTTGGTGGTGATGGCGTTGATCAAGCTGTGGGAGGCCCGGAATCTGGTCTGGAGCTGGGCTCGGTACTCGTCGAAATCTGCAATCGGGGTCCCCGCCAGCCCTTCGTCCATCGCGGCTTTGGCCACCGCAGGCGCCACCCTCCACAGCACGCGCGGGTCGAACGGCTTGGGAATCAGATACTCGGGGCCGAACTGGAGACGCTCCAGGTCGTATGCCCGCAGCACCGAGTCCGGCACCGGCTCCCGGGCCAGATCGGCCAGTGCGTGCGCAGCCGCCTTCTTCATTCCCTCCGAGACCGCCCTCGCCCTGACATCCAGAGCGCCCCGGAAGATGAAGGGGAAACCGAGGACGTTGTTGACCTGATTCGGATAGTCACTGCGCCCGGTGGCCATGATCACGTCGTCTCGAGCCGCCCGAGCGTCGGAGTAAGAGATCTCGGGATCCGGATTGGCCAGGGCGAAGACAATCGGGTCGGGCGCCATCGACTGCACCATCTCCTTGGACACCGTCCCTGCCACCGAGACTCCGACCAGTGCGTCGGCGCCCACCAGGGCGTCATCCAGGGTGCGGGCGTCGGTCTCGACCGCAAACTCGCGCTTGATGTCGTTCAGGTCGTCACGGCCCGAATGGATCACGCCCCGGGTGTCGGTCATGAGCACGTTCTCGGGTTTGACCCCGAGCTCGATGAAGAACCTGGCAGAGGCGATGCCAGCAGCTCCGGCTCCGACGAAAACCACCTTGGTAGCCGTGATGTCGCGGCCGGTCAGTTCGATCGCGTTGATGAAAGCGGCGCCCCCGATGATCGCGGTGCCGTGCTGGTCGTCGTGGAAAACGGGGATCTCGAGCCGGTCACGCAGGGTCTGTTCGATGTAGAAGCACTCCGGCGCCTTGATGTCCTCGAGGTTGATCCCCCCGACGGTCGGGGCCAACATCTCGCAGAATCTGACCACATCGTCGGGATCGGTGGCGTCGATCTCGAGGTCGAACACGTCGATGTCGGCGAATCGCTTGAACAGGACTGCCTTGCCCTCCATGACCGGTTTCCCGGCAAGAGGGCCGATGTTGCCCAGGCCCAGAACTGCAGTCCCGTTGGAGACGACTGCGACCAGGTTTCCGCGGTTGGTGAATCGAAAGGCGGCCTCAGGGTCGCCGGCTATCACCAGACAGGGCTCGGCGACCCCGGGGGTATAGGCCAGGCTCAGATCGGCCTGGGTGGCGGTGGGTTTGGTCGACCGGATGGCGACCTTCCCCGGGCGCGGGTTCTCGTGGTAGTCGAGGGCTTCGGAGAAATTTGTCTTGTCGGCCATAGCTCAGGAACCCTACCTGGGGTTGAGGCTCCGGTTCTCGCCAGTGTCGGAAATCAGGCATTTCCCGTCCCACGGCTTCGCCGTTGGGTTTCCGACCTGCGAGAATCCAGCTGACAAATGGTGACCAGAGACCTGCCGATCTTTCAGGACAACGGCTACAAGGTGATGCCGGGCTGGCGTGTCGGCCACGCTCCTGAGGAGTCGACCACCCGTTCGGGGCTTCTGGTGCCCATCGGCACCAAGGACGGCAACGACGCCCTCGCCCTTATGGACGTCAACACCGGACAGCGGTTCTGGGCCGTGCCAACCGGCGCCTGGCGTTTCATCTGGCCGGCGTCCGGGAAACCGGTCATCGCAGTGCGCGAGTCGCAGATCATCGCCGAGGAACAGTTGGAGCACGTCGGAGATGAAGGCCAGTATCTCTGAGCGGGCGAAATCCACCCGCGTCTGGGGAATCGGTCGGCAATCATCCTCGTTGCAGCCAGATGACCACCCATGACTCGAGAACCCACGTCACGTAGCCGACGCCGTCTCACCGCCACCGTCACCGACCTCGAGGTAAGGGTTCAACGCGCCTTTCTCGTCGGTGTCGAGCTCCCCGGGATGACCGGTGTGGAAGCCGAGCGCAGCCTCGACGAATTGGCCCTACTCACCGACACCGCAGGCGCAGACCCGGTTGACCGAGAGCTGGTCCACAGACGACGGATCGATCCCGCAACCTATCTGGGCTCGGGAAAAGCGGAGGAGCTGGCCATCCTGACCAAAGCCCTGGACATCGACCTGGTGGTGTTCGACAACCCCCTCGCCCCGGCCCAACAGCGAAACCTGCAGAAACTCTTCGAATGTGACGTGGTGGACCGCGAGGCATTGATCCTCGACATCTTCGCCCAGCACGCGACCTCCCGGGTCGGCGCCATCCAGGTCGAATTGGCCTTGCTCCGTTACTACCTTCCCCGGCTCAGGGGCAAGGGAAAGACTCTCTCCCAGCAGGGTGCCGGCGTCCTCGCCCGGGGACCTGGTGAGACCAAGCTGGAGACCGACCGACGACGGATCGTGCAACGGATCTCGAAGCTGGAGCGGGACTTGAAGGCCACCGTGCAACATCGGGCCACGCAGCGCAAATCTCGGAAGAAGGCCGAGATCCCACAGGTCGCCATCGTCGGGTACACCAATGCCGGCAAGTCGACGCTGCTCAACGCCCTGACCGATGCCGGTGTCCTGGTCGAAGACAGGCTGTTCGCCACTCTCGATTCCACCGTGCGCCGCCTGGTCCTACCCGACCATCGCAGTGCCCTGGTGGCAGACACTGTGGGATTTGTGAGACGGCTGCCCCACCATCTTGTCGAGGCTTTCCAATCGACACTGGCCGAGGTGGGGGAATCCGACCTGCTGCTGGTGGTGCTGGACGGAACCGATGAGAACCCGGCAGGTCAGTTGGCCGCGGTCAGAGAAGTGCTCCTCGAAATCGATGCGGCCGGACTTCCTGAGCTGATCGTGGTCAACAAGGTCGACACCATGTCAGAAATCGCCAGACAGCGACTGCAGAACCTGTACCCGGACGCGGTGATGGTCTCTGCGCTGGAGCGATTCGGGCTCGAAGAGATGCTGGCCCGGGTTGCCGATCTAGTGGAACGACCGATGGTCACACTCACCCTCGAAATCCCTTACGACCGCGGTGATCTGGTCGCCGCCGCGCACAGGGTCGGAGACGTCGTGGAAGAGAAGCACGACGACCAGGGCACGATCCTCGAGGTGAGGATCCCGGAGAGCGCCCTCGGGCAGTTCGCCGCGTTCAGTCGCTAGGGAGACCGGCCGCCAGGCTGGCGGCTCCGATGATGCCGGCGTTCTTTCCCAAGCCGGCAGGCACCACGCGCAGGAGCGGATCGAAGGCAGAGGCAAACGCCTTCCACTTGGTGACCACACCCCCTCCGACCACGATCAGGTTGGGGCTGAACACCTTGTCGATGTGGCTCACGAATTCGTTGGCCCGCTCACCCCATTGCGACCATTCCAGACCCTGCTCGGTCATCGCCTTGGCCGAGAAATAGAGCTCGGCGGGTTTCACCCCCCGCAACTCGATCTGACCCAACTCGACGTTGGGAACCAGTTTCCCATCGATGAGCATGGCGCTGCCGATACCTGTCCCAAAGGTGAGCATGATCACCGTCCCGGCCACATCTCTCGCCTCTCCGAATCTGGACTCGCCCAAACCGGCAGCGTCGGCGTCGTTGATCACGGTGACTTCCCGGCCGGTTACCCCCGCAAAGAGCTCGACCGCATCGACCCCGATGCATGAAGGGTCGATGTTCGACGCCGAGAGCACCAAGCCTTCCTTGACCACGGCCGGGAACCCGATGCCGATTGGGCCCTTCCCACCCAGCCTCTCCACCAGGGTGCCCACGGCGGTGGCAATTCCAGCCGGTGTTGCCGGGTGGGGAGTGTCGACTCGCATCCTCTCCGAAACCAACTCGCCCGCCCCAGTGTCCACCAGGGCGCCCTTGACCCCGGAGCCACCCACGTCGATCCCTATCCGAATCCTCGCCACGACCGGCGAGGGTAGGACAACTTCTTGTTTTGGCGCGGAGATCTCGACCTAGGGGTCGAGATCTCCGCGCCAGAACGGTGGCCCGCCTCATCTCCGTTCTCGCGCGGGAACGGGGGCCGTTAGCCTCGCTGTTGATGAGTGAACGCGCTGATATCGCCGTGGTGGGCCTGGCCGTGATGGGCGCCAACCTGGCTCTCAACCTCGCCGACGCCGGAAACAAGGTCGTGGTCTACAACAGGACCCACGCCGTGACAGAGGAGTTCATGCGCGGGGAGGCGGCCACCAAAGAAGTGGTCGGGGCTGGCTCCCTGGAGGAACTGGTGTCCCTGCTTGAGTCCCCCCGGGTGGTCCTGCTGATGGTCAAAGCGGGTCCGGCGGTCGACGGGTTGATCACCACCCTCTCCGACCACCTCGAGCCCGGGGACATCATCATCGACGGGGGTAACTCCCTCTACACCGACACCGAGCGAAGACAGGCCCTGGTCGAAGGTCTTGGATTGCTCTATCTGGGGATGGGGATCTCCGGTGGCGAAGAGGGAGCCAGACACGGCCCTTCTCTGATGCCAGGGGGCAGCCCTGGGGCCTGGGCACGGGTCGAGCCCATCCTCAAGGGAATCGCAGCCCGGGCCCCAGATGGCGCTCCATGTTGTGAGTGGATCGGCCCCGGTGGCGCCGGTCATTTCGTGAAGATGGTGCACAACGGGATCGAATACGGGGACATGCAGGTGATCGCGGAGGCCTACGACTTGATGCGTCGTGGGAGGGGGATGAGCCCGATGGAGATCTCTCAGGTGTTCGGTGGCTGGAACGACGATCGTCTCCGGTCTTACCTGATCGAGATCACGCGCGACATCCTCGCCGCAACCGAGGACGGCGTTCCAATGGTCGACCTGATCCTCGACGCCGCCGGCCAGAAAGGGACTGGGAAGTGGACGGTGATCTCGTCCATGGAATTCGGCGAGCCGACAACGCTCGTCGCCGAAGCTGTCTATGCGCGCATCGTGAGCTCCGACCCGGAGCGACGCCGCCGTGCCGCGGAGGTCTTCCCAACACCGATCGTTGAAATGCCCAACGTGACGACCGAGGACATCGAACAGGCCCTCTATGCCTCGAAGATCATCTCCTACGCCCAGGGGTTCCGACTGATGGGCAGGGCCTCGACCGAACACCAATGGGATCTCGACCCGGGGTCGATTGCCTCGATCTGGAGAGCGGGATGCATCATCCGTGCCGCCTTCCTGGAAGACATCACCGCCGCCTATCGTCGGGACCCCGACCTGGCGGACATGACGGAAGACGAGTTCTTTGCAGAGGCTCTTCTCGACGCCGAGACACCCTGGCGCAGGGTCGTGGCCGGGGCAGTAAGTGCGGGGATCCCCGCACCCGCCTACTCGAGCGCGCTGGCCTATTTCGATTCGATGCGTTCGGCCCGGCTACCCGCCGATCTCATCCAGGCGCAACGGGATTACTTCGGAGCCCACACCTTCGAACGAGTCGACCGTCCCCGGGGTGAGTTCTTCCACCAGCAATGGTGAAACCCGAACCTGAGAGACGTGTGTAGTGCGGCAGACCAGCGTCTGTTCGGCCGAGCTGTGACACCCACCCCAGACTCAAGCTGTCGTACACCGCCGCCTGAGCGAAGGCCGAAGTCTGCCGCTATCAAGCAGTCGGCCGGCAATTAGACCGGCGGGATCCCGGGGACTTCGATGCGGTCGGGAACGCTGAATTCGGGGTCTGAGTCGTCGGCATCTTCGACGTGTTGGCGCCGGATCCCCATGATGAAGAGGATGGCGTCCAGGTAGGGAACCGAGATATTGGTGTCCGCCCGCTCCCGGACCACGGGTTTGGCGTTGAAGGCGATCCCCAACCCCGCCGCTGCCAGCATGTCCAGGTCATTGGCCCCGTCTCCGACGGCCACCACCTGGGCCACCGGAATGCCCTCGGCGTCGGCGATCGCCTTCAGGAACTGGGCCTTCCGGGGCCCGTCGACGAACTCCCCGGTCAACTCACCGGTGAGGACGCCGTCCACGGACTCCAAGGTGTTGGAAAGGGAATAGTCGATTCCGAGATCGGCGGCGAGGACGTTGGTGAATCGGGTGAAACCAGCGGAGACGATCGCGGTCACCATGCCGAGTCGCTTCAAAGTGCGGATAAAGGTTCGGGCACCGCTGGTGAGCGCGATGTTCTCGAAGACCCGGGTCAGGGCCACCTGGTCGAGGCCCTTGAGAAGCGACACCCGCTCTCGCAACGACTCCTCGAAATCCATCTCCCCGGTGAGTGCGAGGTGTGTCATCTCAGCCACCTGATCTTCCACCCCTGCTTCGCGAGCCAAGAGGTTGATCACCTCGTGCTGGATCAAGGTCGAGTCGACATCCATGATCACCATCCGCTTGGCGCGCCGTTCCAGGCCATCGGGCTGGATCGCCACGTCCATCGGAAGCTGCGTGGCGGCGAGGACCAGCCCCTCGCGGATCACCGAGAGGTCGCCGTCGGATACCAGCAGCTCATAGGAGACCACTGGATAACGGGACAATCTGAAGATCCGCTCGATGTTGCCGTTGCCGGCCGCGATTGCCGATGCCACGGCCCCGAACTCCTCAGGCCCGATCTTCATCCCTATCACGGTCACGGCCGACATCGATCTGTTCGGTGTCGGGCTGTCGTCGACCACCTCGAAGTCGACGTGGAGGCCCTGCTGCCATCCGTAAAAGAGGAGATCGCCGATGGTGGCCCGCTCACCCGACACTCCGATAAGGACATTCAGCGTGAGACGGCCCCGGACCACAATCTGCTCGACGTCGTAGATCTCTGCGTCCGAATCAGCAAGTACCTGCATCAACCCGGCGGAGATTCCGGGACGGTCAGGGCCGTTGACCGCGACCAGAATTGTGGAGCGCTCGCTCATCGGCCATCAGGGTAAAGCCATAGGGCAGGATGACCGTCATTCGGTCTCAGGGCTGCCCGAGTCGGTACCATCGGGCCTGTCCACTGAGGATTCGAGGCTATCCGTGTCTGACAACCCTTATCGTCTGCCGCGCCAGGTCATCCCCAGCCACTACGACCTGCGTCTGGAGCCC
This sequence comes from Acidimicrobiia bacterium, assembly GCA_040902845.1. Classification (GTDB taxonomy): domain Bacteria; phylum Actinomycetota; class Acidimicrobiia; order Spongiisociales; family ZC4RG35; genus JALYNX01. The sequence goes on along the minus strand of JBBDWM010000045.1, from coordinate 4,360 downwards.
GACCTGGAATCGTTCACCTTCAAGGGGTCCGTTTCCATAACCCTGGGCGCCGTCGAAACCGTTGACGTCATCGTCCTGAACTGCGCCGAGCTCGACATCGAATCGGCCCATCTCGTCTCGGGGGAGGCAACCATCGAGGTCGGGGAGATCGTCTATGACGAGGAGTTCGAGTTTGCGAGGCTGACCCTGGCCTCACCTGCCACCCCGGGGACGTATCAGCTCGACATCGAGTACACGGGCATCGTCAACGATCAACTTCGGGGTCTGTACCGGTCCAGCTTCAAGGACGGAGACGGCGTCGAACATGTAATCGCCGCCTCACAATGTCAGGCGACAGACGCCAGACGGGTTTTTCCGGGATGGGATGAGCCCGACATCAAGGCCACCTTCCAGACCACGATTGTGGTCGCCGACGGGCTCGAGGCCTACTCCAACACCCAGGAGGTGAGCCGCACGACCCTGGGCGACGGCCGTGTGGAGTTCGTGTTCGCCCCCACCATGAAGATGTCCACCTATTTGCTGGCCTTCATTCTCGGCGCCTTCGAGGCAACCGAACCGGTCGTGGTTCGGGGTACTCCGATCCGAATCATCGTGCCCAAGGGCAAGCTCCACCTCACCGATGTGGCGATGAAGAACGCGGTGTTCTGCTTCGAGTACCTATCCGACTACTACGGCATCCCCTACCCGGGGGACAAGTTGGACCACATCGCGATCCCCGACTTCGCTGCCGGGGCGATGGAGAACATGGGCTTGATCACCTATCGGGATGCATACCTCATCGTCGACAAGAAGAAGGCGAGCCAGAGCGAGCTTCAGAACACCCTCGACGTCGTCGGCCATGAGGTCGCCCATCAGTGGTTCGGGAACCTGGTGACGATGCGATGGTGGGAGGGGGCCTGGCTCAACGAGGCCTTCGCCAGTTTCATGGAGTTGAAAGCAACGGACGCCAAGATGCCCGTCTGGAAGAGATGGCTCTCATTCGCCAACCTCGAGATCCCGTGGGCGATGGGAACCGACCAACTTCACACCACCCGGCCGATCGAGTTCGAGGTCAATTCGCCGCGTGAGGTGGACGAGATGTTCGACGCCATCACCTACGGCAAGGGATCGGCCGTGCTCTGGATGATCGAGCAGTTCATCGGCACCGAGCAGTTCCGCCAGGGAGTGGGCAACTATCTGCGCAAGCACGAGTACGCCAACACGGTGACCACCGATCTTTGGGAAGGTCTTGACGGGGCCTCGGACTGGCCCGTAGGTGAGATCATGGACACCTGGGTCTACCAGCGTGGATTTCCTCAGATCGAAGTCAGCCTGGTTGATCAGGGATTCCGGCTCAGCCAGCGCCGCTTCCTCGCCCTCCCCGACGAGACCGACACGACCACCTGGAAGGTGCCGGTTCAGTTGCGTGGAGTGGTAGGAGGCGAGCCCTTCGACCACAAGGTCCTTCTAGAGGGTGACGAGACAGTGGTGGAACTTGGGGGAAAGGTCGAGTTCTTGGTGGCCAACGCCGGCGGGCACGGTTTCTACCGAACTCGTTACTCGGAGCCGCTTTTCGCCGGGCTCCTCGCCAACCTCCATCTCCTCGACGACATCGAGCGCTACGGCCTGGTATCAGACACCTGGGCCATGATCCGGGCCGCCCAGGTACCGGCATCAGATTTCCTGGACCTGGTGGGGGCGTTCCGGGAGGAGAAGGAACAGGCGATCTGGTCGGTCATCACCGGCGGTTTGGCTGCAATCGAGCACCACGCCCTCTCCGACGAGGCGCGACCCTCGTTCCAGCGGTTCGTGCGCGACCTGATCGGCCCAACGTTGGATCGCCTCGCTTGGGATCACGGACCCGACGACAGTGACCTCACCCGAAAGCTCCGCGGCGACCTCATAGCCGCCATGGGCAACATCGGTAACGACGAAGAGACCATCGAGCGAGCGAGGGCGGCAGCCGCTGATCTGCTCGGAGGAGCATCCATCGATCCCGAAGTGGCCACCGCGGCGCTGTCGGTCTACGCACGTCACGGCGGGCCCGACGAGTACGACCTGTTGTGGGAGACGTATCTCGCTGCCACCGAGCCGCTCGACCAGGTCCGCTATCTCCGGTCGGTGGCCGCGGTCCCGGCGAAGGATCAGGTGGTGACCACGGTGGATCGGATCGTCAGCGGAGACATCCGCACCCAGGACGGCTTCTGGGTCCTGGCCCGCCTTCTGGTGGGAAAGGGCGGTCAAGCCGCCTGGGAGAGCGCCCGCACCCGCTGGTCAGAAGTCCTGGCCAAGATGCCAGGTCTCACCAAGCGTCGGATCACCGAAGGCCTCTCCGGGTTGTCACAACCTGAGGTGGCCGCCGACGTCAAAGCCTTCTTCGCCGAGACACCGCTACCGGAGGCTGCGACAAGTCTCGCCCAGAATCTGGAGCTGCTGGACGCCAATGTCCTTCTCCGCGCCCGGGAGACACCGGTGGTGACCAAGTATTTCGGCAAATAGAGTTGGCCCCCGAAGGGGGGCCAACTCCGTTCTACGCAAAACGCAAACGTAAAACGTAAAACGGATCTATTTGAGTTCCACGCTGCCGCCGGCGGCCTCGAGGACGGCCTTGGCCTTCTCAGCGACTTCCTTTTCGACAGCCTCCAGCACATTGGCCGGGGCACCGTCGACCAGGTCCTTGGCCTCCTTGAGACCCAACGAAGTCAAGGAACGGACTTCCTTGATCACCTGGATCTTCTGGGCACCGGCGCTGGTGAGAACGACATCGAACTCGTCCTTCTCCTCGACGGCGGCGGCACCGGCACCGTCCCCACCCGCGGGACCGGCCGCCATGGCGACCGGGACGGCAGCGGTGACGTCGAACTTGTCCTCGAACGCGTCGAGGAATTCCTTGAGCTCGAGGACTGTCATCTCCTCGAATACGTTGATCAGCTCATCAGTGGTCATCTTGGCCATTGATCATTCCTCCTCGGCCGAGTCGGCCGTGTCTGTCATGGGCTCATCCGCCGGGAGACTGGCCTCCGTAGCCACCTCCACCAGGTTTTCGCCCGAACTCTTCTTGTCCAGTAGTTGGTTGAACATCGTTGCGGCGTTGCGGTTGAAAGACGCGAAGAACCCGGCGGCCTTCGCGAGTGGTGCCTTGGCGGCACCGGCGATCTTCGACAGCAACACGTCACGGGGCTCGATGTCGGCGAGCCTGGAGACTTCCTCAGGGGTGAGGAAGTTCCCCGCGAGCAGGCCGGCCTTGAGCACGAAGACCTCGTTGGTCTTCGAGAAGTCTTTCAGAGCCTTGGCCGTGGCCACCGGGTCCCTCAATGCGAAGGCGATGGCGGTGGGGCCGACCAAGTATTCGTTGAGACCGTCTAACCCAGCATCGCTTGCTGCAAGCTGGGCCAGAGTCATCTTGACGACCTTGTATTCGGCGCCACTTTCACGCAGACTCCGTCGGAGTGCCTGGACTGCCTTCACGGTCAGCCCGCGGTATTCGGTCAGGAACACCGCCTCGGCACCTTCGAGCCTCTCTTTGATATCGGCAACAGCCTGGACCTTCTCTGGTCTTGGCATCTCGCTCCTCCGGTAGACATCAACAAAGCCCCTCGACCATGGGACAAGGGGCTCCTGAAGGAGCGACCTGCGTTGGCGGCGGTTGCCTTTCAGTCCCTGGGGGACACCGACGGTCTTGGGCCGAGGTTTATTGGAGTTGCAGGTCGGAATTGTACCGGCGGGGCCGAGTTGGGCAATTCGCGGCACCCGGCGCGAGCTAGCTTCGCCTGATGCCCGAGACGCCTGGCGGCTTTGCCCCCTCTGGAGGAGCCCAACTCCACTACGAGACACGGGTGAAGGCGACACCATCTTTTTTATCCACGCCGGGGTGGGCCGACACCCGGATATGGCAGCACCAGTTCAGCTACCTCGCCCCCGACTATCACCTCGTGGCCTACGACATGCGTGGTTTCGGGCAGAGCGCCTATTCGACGAACCCTTTTCCGATCACACCGACGCCCTCGCCGTCATGGACCATCTCGGGATCGGGTCGGCCGTGGTCGTTGGTTCCCAAGTCTGGAGCAGCCGGCCCGGTTCAACAATGCTCTTCGAGGGTTTCTCGACACCTTCTAGGGGGCGCTTCCAGAATCTCCCTGGACAGGCCAGACGTGGCGCGCGACACTACGGGAGTTGAGAACAGGGGGTCTCCGCGTGAGCCCGGGCGGGTTCCTTGACCGCACCCGCCCGCTTTCCGGACCCAAATAGTGAGGGCCGCGTGGCCGACAGGAGAGATCAGCCCTACCCTGGTCTACAGACGAAAAGTCGGCCCGTGCGGACGGTGGACCTGGCAGCCGAAAGCCCTTGCAGCCCACGGTGAACCGGAGCGCAGAGATCCCCT
>JBBDWM010000044.1:0-58840 GCA_040902845.1 Acidimicrobiia bacterium | reverse complement strand
GCGCAGGGTCAAGGTTCTAGGCTCCGAATCGGAGTTCTATGGCTCGCGCTTCTTGCCGTGCTGTTTGACGGATGTAGTGCCGATAACAGCCAAACCTCGCCTTCGGGTACGCAATCGACTCCGAGCTCGGACATCTCGCGGCCACCAGATGTGGCGGGAATCGAGGCCGATACTCGTCTCGTGTCTACTCAAGGAGCATTGCTTCTTGAGGTAACGATAACAACGCACCTGCGTCAATTGGAACGGTTGTGTCCGAGTTCTCAACACTGTCCAACAACACGAGCCTTCCTGATTAGGAGTTCTGCGCTCCTCGACTATCGCTTTAGTGCCTTGGCCGATGCCACTGAGCTTGTTGTCGACAACCGTGTCGATGCCACGTCATCCACAGTCCAGGTCTTGACATTCCAGGACTTGGAGCCTGGTGATCACTGTCTCACGGTGTTCTCGCAGATCCTTGAAATCGATGACGGAGGGGTGGTCGGTCGCGAAGGCTTGATCGGTATTCACAAACACCTGGCTGCGGACCCCAGCGGATCGGAAGCCTCATCAGGGACAGGCGAATGCAACACCAAAGGACTGGTGATCGCTGAAGGAGACTTTATTCCATCGAGCGAGGAGTCCTGCGGGGGCTTGCCCAATGGCATAACGACAGATCCATCAGGGAGTGCTCTTTCTGCAAATGAGGTGATGGTTCTGGTGCCCACCTGCCCTCAGGATCAAATTGCGGTCATTCTGGAAGATGGTGAAGTAATCTCAGATGACACACGGTTGATCGTCGGAGACGACCCGCAGGGATTCCTTGGTTTCATCATGCCGCGAGCGCGGGGCCGGTGGCGGGTGGCAACCTTGCCGGACGATCGATATCTGGGAACGGTGCCTGAAGGGTCGTCTTACTGGGACGTGGTGATCTCACCGCCGCGAGAATTCTGATCATGGCAGCTCATGTGATACGATACCGTTCAGTTTCGTAATTCGACCGAACGGATTCAGAACATGGACGCAGCGACCATCTATCGGAGGCGGTGGGCAACACTTGTCGTGCTCTCGCTCAGCCTCGTGATCATCGGGCTGGACAACACCATTCTCAACGTCGCCCTGCCCACGTTGGTTCGGGAGTTGGGGGCCACCGCCAGCCAGTTGCAGTGGATGGTCGACGCCTATGTCCTGGTGTTTGCCGGCCTACTGCTGACCATGGGAGCGCTGGGCGATCGGTTCGGGCGAAAGTTGGCCTTGAACGTCGGCTTGGTGTTGTTCGGGCTGAGCTCGATAGCCGCGGCCTTCGCCGATTCGGCCAACACCCTGATCGCCGCCCGGGCGATCATGGGGATCGGAGGGGCGTTGATCATGCCCACCACCCTCTCGATTATCACCAACGTCTTCGAGGGGCCGGAACGAGGCCGGGCGATCGCCGCCTGGGCGGCGGTGGCTGGTCTCGGGATCATCCTGGGCCCGGTGCTTGGTGGATGGCTGCTGGAGAACTTCTGGTGGGGCTCGATCTTCCTCATCAACGTGGTTGTGGTCATCGTTGCGATCGGGGCCGGGGCGGTCCTGGTGCCCGAGTCGAAGGACCCCGACGCCACACCACTGGACCCGCTTGGCGCCGTGCTGTCAATCGCGGGTCTCGTGACATTGGTTTACGGCATCATCGAGGCGCCGGCGCGGGGTTGGACCGATCCGCTGGTCCTGACGGCGTTTGGCCTGGCCGCGGTGTTGATCGCAGTCTTTCTCTGGTGGGAGACGAGGACACCGCATCCGATGCTCCGGCTCAGCTTCTTCGAGAACCCCAGGTTCAGCGCGGCGAGCGTCGCCATCACTCTCGTGTTCTTCGCCATGTTCGGAACCGTCTTCCTGCTGACCCAGTACCTACAGTTCGTGCTCGGATTCAGCCCGTTAGAGGCTGGGTTCAGGGTGATGCCGATCGCCACCATGATCGTGGCCGCCCCCCTTTCCGCGCGTTTCACAGAGCGGTTCGGCACCAAGCGGGTAGTGACCACCGGGTTGGTGATCGTCGCGACCGCGATGTCGATCATGGCCTCGATCTCGGTTGACTCCGGATACGGGCAGGTTGCACTGGCTTTGTCGTTCCTCGGGGTTGGGATGGGAACTGCGATGGCGCCGGCGACCGATTCCATCATGGGCTCACTTCCCCTGGCCAAGTCCGGGGTGGGGTCGGCGATGAACGACACCACGCGTCAGATCGGTGGCGCTCTTGGTGTCGCCATCCTGGGGAGTGTTCTCGCATCTTCGTACTCGGCGTCAATGGCCCCGGTGGTGGCCAATCTCCCGGCTGAGGCCGCGGCGGTGGCCGGCGACTCGGTTGGTGGGGCGGCGGCGGTCGCCTCCCAAATCGGTGCGGCCGGGGCGCCGCTTCTCGAGGCGGCCAGTGCGGCGTTCATCGGCGGGATGGAGATCGCGGTCTGGGTGGCGGCCGGGGTCGCCCTGCTCGGAGCGGTGATCACAGGGATGTTCCTCCCCGCCCGGCCACTCGACTGGTCGGAGGCGGACGAGGTCGCCGGTAGTGAGGAACCGAACCTCGCCACCGGATGAATCTCGACCTTGCCACCGTTGATCGGAAGCCGGGGCGGCCACGGGATGCTTCGGTCGACACAGCCATCATGCAGGCCGTGCTGGAGGTGCTCGACGAGGTCGGTCTCGGCGCCATGAGCATGGATGCGGTCGCGGCTCGCGCCGGAGTGGGCAAGGCCACGATCTACCGACGATGGAGCTCCAAGGAAGAGATGGTGATCGACGCCATTGCCGGCGTGGTGGCGGCGGTGGAGGTGTCACAAACTGACGACATCCGGACCGATCTCATCACAATGCTCCTGCGGCTGCGGGTCTTCATGTCGGACGTGAAAGGCGGGAGCATCTTCCCGTGGCTCGTCGGCGAGGTGGCGTCAGGCAGTGAGGTGGGACGGCACTACGCAAATGCGGTGATCCTCCCCCGGCGCGACATGATCGGCCGGGTGATCAGTCACGGCATCGAGATCGGCACCTTGCGGCCCGATCTGGACGTGGAGTTAGCGGTGGACATGATCACCGGTCCGGCGATTTTCCGAAAACTCATTCAGCCAGTGAGGGATGTTGACAACGGTTGGGAGGAGAAGTTGGTCGATGCCTTGCTCCAGGGGTGGCAGGCCGCGACCGGGTGAACACCGGTGGTGGTCATGAACGTCGTCGGATCTGGGCCGCTCGGGCGTGCGCCTCGAGACCTTCGAGACGGGCCAACAGCATCGTGTCGTCGACGAGGGGCCCAGGGTCATCGAGGGTCGACCAGGTTGGTGATCTCAAGAACGTGAGGACCGAGAGCCCTGATTGGTATCGGGCGCCACCACCTGTGGGCAGGACATGGTTGGGTCCCATTCCGTAATCGGCGAAGGCCTCCGCAGTGCCACTTCCGACGAAGAGCGATCCGTAGGAGCGAAGTTCGTCAGCAAGCTCGTCGGGGTTGTCGACATGAAGCGCCAGGTGCTCAGGGGCGATCCGATTCGACATCGACACCGCCTCGTGGAGAGACCCCGCGACCATTGAAAACCCGTTCTCCAACGCCCGGGATGCGGTCCCGGAGGTGGGGAGATCGGACAACTGGCGGCCGATTGCCTCCCCGACCTGGTCGGCCAGGGTCTGGCTGGTGGTGATCAACATCGGCAGCGCGTCGTCGTCGTGTTCGGCCTGGGCGAGCAGGTCGGCGCTCACCAACTCCGGATCGGCTGAATCGTCGGCGATGACCAGGATCTCGCTCGGCCCGGCCAGACCGTCGATCCCAATCTCCCCGTAAAGATACTTCTTGGCCGCCGTGACCCAACGATTGCCCGGTCCGACCACCAGGTCGCACGCAGGGGTCACCGTCCCGAAGGCGAGGGCCGCAATCGCCTGCGCCCCACCGACTGCCAGGAGGCCGTCGGCTCCGGCAACCGCCGCTGCCGCAAGGGTGACCGGTGTCGGCCTGGGTGAGGCCACCCACACCGATTCCACGCCCGCCACTCGCGCCGGGATCACCGTCATCAACACCGACGAGGGGAGGGGGTATCGCCCACCTGGGGCGTAGGCCCCTGCCGAGGAAACCGGGATCCAACGATGACCGGCACGTCCGCCGCTGACCGCGACCTCGATGTCCTTCAGGGAATCACGCTGGGCCTGGGCGAATGACTGGATCCGGCCGGTCACCCGCTCCAGGACACCCCGTGTGTCATCGGGGAGGGAGGTCAGGGTCTCTTCGAGATGGCTGCGGTCGAGGACCATCTCGTCTCCGGGTTTCAGGTCCCCCAGTCTCTCGGCGTGCTCGCGCAGGCTCAACTCGCCGCGAAGTCGAACGTCTTCGACGATGGCAGCGGCTAGACGAAGCGTCTCCAACTCGACCGGTCGACGGACAACTGGGACGGTTCCCGGCTCAACGCGTCGAAGGTGGCTCATCGGGCCTCTTTGGCCGTCATCGGCCGCCGGGTCACACTTCGTTCCCTGCGGTCGAGCTCGGATTCGACTTCGTCCAAGAAGACACCGGAGGCCGCTGTCTTCACCAAGAGGAAATAGAGAAGGTCGGCCGCCTCGGCCACCACCTGTTCCCGGTCCGCGGCCTCGGCCAGCTCATCGGCCTCCTCCCGGATCTTGGCTGCAAGGAGCGTCGGGTCGTGGAGCAGCTTCCTGGTGTTTGAGTCGGGGTCCTTCTCGGGGTCGAGAATGCGACGTTGGAGCCGCCCCAACCCGTGGTCAGAGCCCCAACAGGTCCGATCCCCGGTGTGACAGAACCCAGGGCCATGCTGGCGAACGGTGAAACGAAGGGTGTCCCGATCGCAGTCGGCATCGACTTGGAGCAGTTCCTGAACCGCGCCCGAGGTCTCCCCCTTGACCCAGAGACCCCGCGATCGACTCTGATAGATCCCGCGTCGGGTCTCGACGGCTTGACGAACGCTCTCGAAGCTCGACCAGGTCAAACCAAGAGCCATACCTGTCTCATCGGCGACCACCGTGGGCCAAAGACCGTCCGCACGCTCAGAGACCAGGGGAGCGGTGACGGCATCAGCAAGCGAGATGGCGCCGGTGTACAACGCCATCCCGACCTGGGCATCGGCACCAAGACGATCGAGAGCCGCGATCTCTTCAACAGTCGTGATGCCGCCGGCGATCGTCACCCGGGTCTCACCGGCGGCTGCTACGACCTCGCTTGCCCGGTCCAGGTCGGTACCACCAAGCCGTCCTTCCCGTTCAACGAAGGTGACGAGGAAGCCGTCGCAGAGACCTCGCAACTCGGTGATTCGATCCAGGAGAGCTCCGCCAGTGGACTGACGCCATCCGTGGCTGACGACGTCGCCGTCCCGGGAGTCGAGGGCCACGATGACCCGGTGCCGGGGGAGAGTGGAGAGAAACTCAGGGGTGGCTGCGGTCCCGATGATGATCTTCTCGGCGCCGAGGTCGAGCCAACGGTTTGCGGTCTCGAGGTCGCGAATGCCGCCTCCGACCCGGGCCCGGCCTCGCTTGCAGAGCTCGGCTATCAGCTCCCGGTTGTGACCTTCGCCCCGAGCGGCATCGATGTCGATCACCGCCACCTCGCCAACCAACGAGAAGCGATCCATGATCGGCAACGGATCGCCGGCTTCGAGGGCGAGGGTTTCCCCACCCACCAGCTGGACCGCCTGGCCACCGGAGATGTCGATTGAGGGGATGATCATCGTCTCACCGTGATCCCGGCCCGGCTCAGCGCGAGTTTGAGATCGGCCACGGTGGTGTCGCCATCGTGGAGAATCGAGGCGACCAGAGCCGCCGAGGCTCCGGCACGGAGCGCCGCGATCAGGTGTTCGGGGCGGGCCGCTCCGCCGGAAGCGATCACCGGGACTGTGACGGCACCCGAAACGGCCGCGATCAGGTCCACGTCGTAGCCGTCACGGGTCCCGTCGCGGTCCCAACTGGTGAGCAGTATCTCTCCCGCCCCCAGTGCGGTCGCCTTCCGGCACCACTCCACGACATCGAGACCAGTGCGATTCGCCCCGCTTTGCACCACGACCTCCCAGCCGCCTCGTAATTGAGACACAGGGGTCCGGATATGACCCCTGTACGTCCCAATTACGGGTGGGGTAGCGCGAAATGCGGCATCCACGGCGAGGACCGTGCATTGGGATCCGAAACGCGAAGCGATCTCGGCCACCAGATCGGGACGGCTCACCGCTGCGGTGTTGACTCCGACCTTGTCGGCACCGGCGTCGAGCAATCGCCCGGCGTCCGATTCGCGGCGAACACCGCCGCCGACGGTCAATGGGATGGAGAGGACCGAGCGGACCGCGCGCACCGTCTCGACTGCGTTGCCCCTGTCCTCCGGTGTCGCCGAGACATCGAGGAGGATGATCTCGTCCGCCCCCTGCTCTTCGTAGGCAGCCGCGTTCTCCACTGGATCGCCGGCGTCTCGAAGCTCCTGGAACCGGACACCCTTGACCACCCGCCCGTCCTTGATGTCGAGACATGGGATAACCCGTGCCGCCAGCATCAGGCCACCTTCCAGAGCCAGCGTCGTAACAGGTTGGATCCCCAGGCGCCCGAGAGCTCGGGGTGGAACTGACAAGCGAGGACTGCTCCCCGCTCCATAGCCGATACGAAATTCCCGCCGTAGTCGGTGGTTGCGCCCGACCAGCTCTCAGGTAGCCGGGGGACTTTGTAGGAGTTGGCGAAATAGGCCCAACCCGGTTCGAGCGAGGTCGATTCATCGGGTTCGACCATGTTCCACCCGAGTTGGGGAACCCGGAGATCGCTAGAGAACCGCGTGACTGTCTCCGGCACAATCCCCAGCCCGGCGGTATCGGGGCTCTCCTCACTCGCTGCGAAGAGGAGTTGCATCCCGAGACAGATCGCCAGGGTGGGCCGGTCCTCCTCGATACGGGTGGTCAGTGCCCCACGCATCTCGAGTTGGTCGATGCGGTTCATAGCTGGAGCGAAGGCGCCCACCCCGGGGAGGACGACCCGGTCTGCCCCCTCGACTTCCTTGGGGTTGGCGGCCAGGACGGGCTCGACGTCGAGCCGTCGGAAGGCGGCGATCACCGATGCGGTGTTGGCAGTTCCGGTGGGGACGACCACTACCTGTCTCATACCAATGACCCTTTGGTGCTCCGGACCTCGCTACCGGTGACGGCCACTGCGGCGCGGAGGGCGATGGCCACCGCTTTGAAGGCGGACTCGGCCTTGTGATGGTCGTTGTCTCCCCGGATCACGTCGACATGGAGGGCCATCCGGGCCTCCATCGCCAGCGATCGAAGAAAGTGGGTCAGGTTCTCGGCGGCCACGTCCCCGATGGTGTCCCGAGCCAACGAGAGGTGGATCTCCGGCCAGGGTCGTCCCGAGAGGTCAACAACCGCACGTGACAGCGACTCGTCGAGTGGGGCATACGAATAGCCGAACCGGGTGATCCCGGCCCGGTCGCCCAGAGCCTCGTTGATCGCCCTCCCCAGAACGATGGCGCAGTCCTCGACCGTGTGGTGGTCGTCGATGTGGGTGTCACCATCGGCCACCAGCTCGAGGTCGAATCGACCGTGCTTGGCGAGTGTGGTGATCATGTGGTCGAGGAACCCGAGCCCGGTCTTGACCTCGGAGCGCCCGCTGCCGTCGAGGTCGAGCCGGCACTCGATGTTGGTCTCCGAGGTCTCCCTCGTGATCTCTGCTTTTCGTGTCATGGCAACAGGCCCTCCAGGTCCTTGGTGTTGTCGAGGATGCGCGCCGAATTGCGGAGGCTCTCCCGGGCCCGGTCCGGATCGTCACCGGGGGCGATGACTCCGATTGGGACCACGCCTGCCGCCCTGGCGGCGTTCAAGTCATCGGGGGTGTCACCGAGCATCCAGGCCCGGGTGACCCCGAGCAGCTCCAGCGCCATGCGCATCGGCGCCGGGTCAGGTTTGAGCGGGGCATCGTCCCGGGTCACCAGGGCAGAGACGTCGCTCCACAGGTCGAACCGCTCCAGAAACTCTTCGGCATCCGTGCGTGGCCGCCCTGTCACGACGGCCAGGGGTCTCGACTTGGCCCATCTGGCCCAGGTGACAGGGTCGACGATCGGGGTCTCGTGGATCTTGAGCCCGGGAGCCCGGTCCGTGCCTTGATAGAGAGCTTCGAATCGGCCCATGACCTCGTCGAGCGGTGCCTCGACACCCCGTTCCAGACACAGGCTCCGGGTCAACCCCCAGTCGTCGCTGGCGTTGCCCACCGACTTCGCCCTCTCGATGTCGGCGGGGGTGAGGTCGACGCCAAAGCTGCGGGCTGTCTCCATGATCGCCATCGTTTGTGACCGGCTGACGTCGGCCAGGACCCCATCCATGTCGAAGATGATCGCCTCAGGGGAAAGGACTGCCCCCAGAGTGTTGGTCAGCCGCTCGAAGTCGGGTTGGTTGCCAGGGAGGGTGATGCGGACCATCGTCTCCAGGCCTGATCGTTGCGGGAACCAGCGGAGCCCCACCCCGAGCGCGGCGGCTGCGGATGTGAGCCACGAGGCGTCACCACATTCGGTGAGGACGAAGTTGGCCTCGGAGGCAAAGGGCTGGGTGCCGAGATCGGTGAGGACGGCGGTCAGGTCGATCCGTTCCCGATTCACCTCGTCGACGAAATCGGTCAGCTCGGAAATAGGTCGATCCAGGCGCTCTACCGCCAGAGCAGACGACAACGCCGAAACCGGGAAGGGGTTGCCGTACGAGGCGACATCGGTCACCAAGTCTGGCGGGCCGAGCAGATAGCCGACCCGGAGCCCGGCCAGCCCGTAGGCCTTGGACATGGTCCGGATCACCAGGACGTTGTCCAGTTCGAGGGCCGACCGGGTCAGATCCTCGGCGGCGAATTCGGTGTAGGCGGCATCCAGGACCAGCAGCGGGGTCTCGGCGGCCACCTTCCTCAGATCGGCCTCGGTGGCCACGGCCCCGGTCGGGTTGTTGGGAGAGACGATGAAGACGGCATCGGTTTCATCGCTGATGGATGTGAGCAGGGCCTCGGTGGGGAAGGCCCCTTGCCACCACGGGGTCTCGATCAGGACTGCGCCCCGTTGCTCGGTGTAGCGGGAGATCATCTCGAAGGTGGGGTAGGTGGACACCACCTCTCGCCCGCGACGGACCCGTGCCAGGAAGCACCGGAACAGAGCATCATCCCCCCCGGCGCTGACCAGGATCGAATCCTCGGGCAGCCCGTGGAGGCGGGCCAGAGCCTCCCGGAGGGCGGAAGTGTCGGGGTAACGGCTCACCGCCTGCTGCGGATCGCCGATCGAGGCGAGAAGCTCATCGGCGCGGGTGTTGCCCTCGTTCTTGGATAGATCCAGGTCGATTGGGACGCTGAACCCTTGAGGGAGGTAGCTGGCGGGCCTGTTCATGGGACGATCTGCTCCAACCGGGAGACGGCGATGTCGGTCGCTCCCCGTTCCTTGAGCAATGGGATCAGGGCCGGGAGGTCGGAGCGAGGAACCGCCGCCTTCACCGCGAGGCCACCTCCGCCGTGGAGGGCGGCGATAGTCGGCTCCCGCATCGAGGGCAGGATGGCGATGACCGAATCAAGATCGTCCCGGGAGACGTTGAGCTCGACCATTGCCCGGTCCCGGGCCTCGATCACGGAGCGCAGGCTGAGGACCAGTCCTTCGATTGCGGTCTTCTTGCCGGGAACGTCCAGGGCCTGTGGGCTTGCGTAGAGCCGCGTCGACGAGCGCAAGAGCTCATCCACGACGACGAGACCGTTGGCTGCCAGGGTCTCTCCGGTGGCGGTGATGTCCACGATGACGTCGGCGTCTTCAGGGGGAAAGACCTCGGTGGCGCCATAGGAATGGACGAAGGTCGCGTCCAGACCTTGTTTGGCGATCCAGTTGCGGGTGAGACGCTCGTACTCGCTGGCGATGACCAGGCGTCTCGACGGCAATGCGCCGTTCTCGAGAAGGGACTCGGGTCCCGCCGCCACCATCCGCACCGGATCGAGCCCGGTGTCGAGAAGTTCGACCAGGTCTGCTGACTTCTCGGCCACCCAGTCGGCGCCGGCGAACCCGATATCACGGGAGCCCGCCGCCAGCATCTCGACGATGTTTTGGGGCTTGAGCATCTTGACCTCGTAGCCAGGCACCGAGAGCACCGGGCGATAGCCACGGGGCCCGGAGCGCAGCTCCATGCCGGCCGCGGCGAGCAGGTTGGTCACGCCTGGCTCGATTCGGCCCTTGGGGACCGCGAGGTGGGTTATCTGTCGATTGTCGAAGGAGGTCATACGGGGCGCTTTCCCGCCGACTGTTGCGGTGGGTTGCCCTGTAACGAGAAACGCCGACCGCTGGGGTCGGCGTGTGGTTGCTTTGTTGCTTTTCGCTATGCGCCCACTATCAGCCGACCCGTGAAGGGTGGTGATGATGGTGGGTGTGGGCGAAAAGCCGGTTCATGTGGATAAAGAGCCTAATCGTGAACGTCGGCGGGCCGCAAGAGCGTCTACTCCTCCTACCCTGGTCTCACCCAGACTCCGACTGTGACTGGTTGCATGGTCTCGGAAACCACCGCGACCCAATCTTCGACGATCCGGTCTAGATCGACCTGGTTGCCCAGACTCCGCGCGTACTCCTCGGCCACCTGTGTGGCGTCGTGACGGGACCGGTTGAATCGGCGGTCCACTCTGTCTTGCACTCGCCGCCGCACCGGGTTGAACAGGGCGGCGACAGCCAGCGTGGACCCTGCCACTTCAAGGTTTCCCTCGGCTGGCAACAGCTGGCGCATCAGGAACACCACGCCCGTATAGACCAGGGCCAACGCCCCGATCACCAGCGTGTAGGACACGGTGCGCCGCACCAACCGACCGAGGTCGTAAAGGCGGTAGCGGAGGATCGCCACCATGATGGCGATCGGAACGGTGAGGAAGGCAATTCCCACACCCGCATAGATGTCGTCCCCGATGGACGGCATACCCAGCACTTCGGTGATGACGATTGCGGACAACTCGGTCAGTATCAGCGTTGCCATGACCAGGGTGAGAGCGGCAACCACCCAGGACAGCTGCGCCCGTCGCTCGCCGGTGCTCCGCCGGAAACGGAATACCAGCGACAGAGCCCCTCCCACCAGGAGCAACAACGTCCCGACGTACCCCACCCCGAACACTGCCTCCCATGTCGGGTCGGTCGGGACTTCGCCTCGAAGCACCGTCATCGTCAACCCGATCACGTCGCCCAGCACAAAGATCCCGAGCACGACGACAACCAAACGGGCCAGGGTCGCCCGCCACCCGGTCCACGAGTCCAGACGGCCTGTGGGAAACACCAGTGTGATATATGTGAACAGGGCGAAGACGGTCGTCCACGGTTGGGCCTGGTCTTGATGCTCAGGAGGAACCCCGGGTAAAACCTGCCAGAGCCACAGTGAGAAAAAGTCCGGTCGTCACCAGCAGCCATCCCATCCGATGCCATCCGGCGCGCACCAATACCAAACAACCCACGGCGAGGAACGGAACGGAGAACAGGACGACGGTTACGTCGAACTCGAGTTCGGGCTCGAGGAGTTGTAGGGCGAGCACCGCCACAGGGGCGGCAATGAACAGCCCCAACAGGAGGGGTCGGGCCATTCCTTCCCTGGTAGCGTCAGACGTTCTCAAGCGCTTGACCATGGGCATGCTCACGCCCTGAAGCTAGAGGACGGTCGTTCCGGGAGCGTTACGACCACGATCGCACCAGAACGGGTTGGCACTTCGCCACCGTTACCCTTCACGCTCCATGACGCGAACCGTCCCTGACAAGCCTGCCCTCGAGGGGATAGAGGCGAAATGGATCGAGCGTTGGGAATCCGAGGGCACCTACCGGTTCGATCGCTCCAAATCAAGAGACCAGATCTTCTCCATCGATACCCCTCCTCCCACGGTTTCGGGGTCGCTGCACATGGGATCGGTGTTTGGTTTTGTCCAGACCGACGCGATCGCCCGCTACCAGCGGATGAAGGGGATGGAGGTGTTCTACCCGATGGGGTGGGACGACAATGGGCTCCCCACCGAGCGTCGGGTGCAAAACTACTACGGGGTCAGATGTGACCCCACCCTCCACTACGACCCTGATTTCACACCTCCCGATCAGCCGCCCGACCCACCGATCTCGATAAGCCGGCGCAACTTCATCGAGCTCTGTCACGGTCTCACGGCCGAGGACGAGAAAGTCTTCGAGAATCTGTGGCGGACCCTCGGGTTGTCGGTGGACTGGGACCAGAGCTACGCCACCATCGACGAGCACTGTCAGCGGACCAGTCAGAGGGCGTTTCTCCGAAATCTGGAACGTGGCGAGGCCTACTCCCAGGAGGCTCCCGTGCTCTGGGATGTCGATTTCAAGTCGGCCGTCGCTCAGGCCGAGCTCGAGGATCGGGAGCGCCCCGGTGCCTATCACCGGATCGCATTCCATCGTCCGGACGGAGACCCGGTGTACATCGAGACCACCCGACCGGAGCTGGTTTCCGCCTGTGTTGCCCTGGTGGCGCATCCCGACGACGACCGCTACCGAACCCTCTTCGGCACCACGGTGACCTCTCCGTTGTTCGGAGTGCAGCTTCCGGTGGTCGCCCACGAGCTGGCCGACCCTGACAAGGGGAGCGGCATCGCCATGATCTGCACCTGGGGTGACACCGCCGACGTGACCTGGTGGCGCGAGCTCGACCTGCCCACGAGGGCTGTCATCCAACAGAGCGGGCGGCTTCGCGAGGACACCCCGGAGTGGATCGAAACCGACGCTGGAAAGTCCGCCTATGCCCAGATTGCCGGGTTGTACCCCAATCAGGCACAACGGAAGATGGCGGAGTTGCTCGCGGATTCTGGGGATCTCGATGGTGAGCCGCGTCCGATCACCCACCCGGTCAAATTCTTCGAGAAGGGCGACCGCCCTCTCGAGATCATCTCCAGCCGTCAGTGGTACATCCGCAATGGCGGTCGTGGTGAGGATCTTCGCCACGAACTCCTGACCAGGGGAGAGGAGCTGAATTGGATCCCCGATTTCATGGGGGTCCGGTACAAGCACTGGGTTGAAGGCCTCAATGGGGATTGGCTGATCTCCCGCCAGAGGTTCTTCGGGGTCTCGCTTCCGGTCTGGTACCCGGTCGACTCCGAAGGTGAACTCGACTTCGAGCATCCGATCCTCCCCGACGAGGTCTCCCTTCCTGTAGACCCCACCACCGATGCCCCGCCCGGTTACGAAGAATCTCAGCGAGGGGTTCCCGGTGGTTTCGCCGGCGACCCTGACGTGATGGACACCTGGGCCACTTCCTCGCTGACTCCCCAGATCGCGGGGCATTGGGACGACGACCCGGATCTCTTCGGCCGGGTGTTCCCGATGGATATGCGGCCCCAGGGACCCGAGATCATCCGCACCTGGCTATTCGCCACCCTCCTTCGCTCTCATTATGAGCATGGAATGCTGCCGTGGAGCCACGCCACCATCAACGGGTGGATCCTCGACCCCGAGCGCAAAAAGATGTCGAAGTCGAAGGGCAACGTCATCACTCCGATCCCCCTGATCGACGAGTATGGGTCGGAGGCGGTCCGGTATTGGGCCTGCAACGGCCGCCCGGGGACCGACACCGCGGTCGATTTCGGGGTGATGAAGATCGGGCGCCGACTGGCGCTGAAGATCCTTAACGCCGCCCGTTTCGTGCTCGGGTTTGCCGACGACGTCGACTTCGCCGCCATCACCGAGCCACTCGACCGCTCGATGCTGGCCTCGCTCTCCGAGGTGGTGGCTCAATCGACAGCCGCATTCGAGAAGTACGACTACGCCCGCGCCATCGAGATCACCGAGAAGTCGTTCTGGACTTGGACCGACGACTATCTGGAGCTGGTCAAGGGCCGGGCTTATGACGGGGGAGTGGCGGGGGCCTCGGCCCATGCCGCCTTACAGGTCGGTCTCGACGTCTATCTCCGGTTGTTCGCCCCCTTCTTGCCGTTTGTGACCGAGGAGGTCTGGTCATGGTGGCGGGAAGGGTCGGTGCATCGTGAAGGATGGCCCGGCGGCGCGGAGCTGAGAGCGTTTGGCGGGGATCTGGGCGTTCTGGGGATGGCGGGTCTGGTCATCGCCTCGGTTCGGAAGCAAAAGTCCGAGGCGAAAGCTTCGATGGCATCCGAGGTCGAATCGGTGACGGTCACCGCTCCGGCCGAAGTTCTGGATTGGATACGTCAGGCCGATTCCGACCTCCGGGCCGCCGCCCGCGCCGAAGTCATTGTGTATCGGGAGGGGGAGAAGCTTGCCGTGGAGGCCGTTCTCGCCCAGTAGTTGCGTGCTGGTCACAACTTCGTCATAGTTGGTCTTCACGCGCAACAGAGTTGCAATTGTAGAGCAACTCGGCTAGAGTTGCGTCTATGGAGCAACCCACTACCCGGGTAGCAGCCCTGATCGGGGACCTGGTGGCCTCCCGGCAAGCGACTGACAGACCTGGCTTGCAACGGGGGATGGAGTCGGTGTTTGAGACCGTCGACGGTCTGGTCGGCGGCAACCCGGTCTTCACCATTGGTGACGAGTTTCAGGCACGCTTCCCGACGATCACTCAGGCCCTCGAGGCCACCTTGCAACTCCATCTCCGGGCCAGTCACCTGACGAGGCTCCGGATCGGGATCGGATGGGGTGAGTTGGTGGCGGAGGATCCGGAACGGTCCCCGTACGGCCAGGACGGGCCCTGCTGGTGGCGGGCCCGCGAGGCGATCGAAGCCCTGGACCAGGCACCGAGGGGCCGCCCAGTCAAGGTGCGGACAGTGATACGAACCGACTCGTCGTTCGACGCCATCCTCAACGGCTACCTGTTGCTCCGTGATACGGTGCTCGACGGATTCGATCAAGTGGATACCGAGATCGCCATCGGACTGCTCGACGGGCTCAACCAGACCGAGCTCGCATCGAGGCTCGCCATCAACAAGAGCTCGGTCAGCCGGCGGGCGCACGCCCATGGGATACTGGCGTTGATGGATGCCAGCGACCTCAGGCCATTCACCATCCCCGCCCGTTCATGAGCTGGTCCGACCTGGCAGTGATCGCGGTCGGTGGGCTCCTTCTCACGTTGCCGGCGAACTGGCTGGTGAGACAGGTTCTCCGACTCACCCGGCAGGAGACAACGCCTTCTCACAACCAGGCCGGCCGCTGGATCGGGATCCTGGAGCGGTTGTTGATCTACGTCTTGATGCTGTCTGGGGCTGCAGCGGCTGCCGGGCTGGTGGTGGCGGCCAAGAGCATCCTCCGCTTCCCCGAGATCAGCGGCAAACCGGCCGCGATCGACCCGGAATACGTCCTCGTCGGCTCGCTGGCAAGTTGGCTACTCGCCTTCGGCACTGGTGCCCTCGTGGTCGTGCTCATCTGAGGCCTCGACCCCCGCAACTCGCTCCCTGCGGCTTCGGCGGATCTCGATGATCATCGGGGTGATCGATATGAGAACGATCACGATGATCGTCACTTCGAGATTGCGAGCCACGAAGTCGATCTGACCCAGAAAGTAGCCGAGGGTGGTGACACCGAGTGCCCAGAGCACGCCGCCCACGATGTTGAATCGGAAGAAGATCTTGTATTCCATTCGACCGACCCCGGCTACGACAGGGGCGAAGGTGCGGACAATGGGGATGAATCGGGCGAGGACGATCGTCTTCGGCCCGTACCGCTCGAAATAGCCATGGGCCCGATCGACATACTCCTGTTTGAAGAAGCGGGAGTCGGGGCGATTGAAGAGGGCGGGGCCTGCCTTCCGCCCGAATAGATAGCCGACCTGGTCACCGATAACCGCCGCCAGCAGAACTCCGATCAGAAGTGGAAAGAAGGGGAGGTGCAGCGCCTCGGGGATCGATTCTGGCTTCGATGCGAAGAAACCGGCGGTGAACAGCAGCGAGTCGCCGGGCAGGAAGAATCCGATTAGCAGACCGGACTCGGCGAAGATGACGGCGAAGACCCCGAACAGACCCACGGTCTGTATCAGCTTCTCGGGATCCAGCCAGTCGAGGAACTCGATGGCGATGATCGGCACGAGCGGTCAGCCTAGGTGATGGCGGCTCGTTGGGAACCCCCTTGGCTGCGGCTGAGTCGCCTTCCTTGGGACAAAGAGAGGTCTCAATGGGGATTGCTGTCGATACCTCACCCAGCCGCACCTTTTCGTGGGCAGGCCTGGTGTGGCAATCCGCCACCGGTCGACGTCGAGATACGATCACCGATTCCTGAGCCGGGCCTCTAGTAGGTGCCCTAGGGCAGGTGCCGCTGGAAACTCTTGGGATGGGCGGTGAGGAAGTCCTCCAAGGTCTACGCCGGATGACCGGTTCGGAGTCTCCACGGCGTCGCTCACCACGTCCGGTCAAATGGATCAAGGCGGCTGGCATTCTGCGTTCAGTTGCTTTCGGTCTCGACCCAAGGGCCGACACCGTAGATCCGGTCCACGGCGACGTGGATCACGAGCCCTTCTGGGAAGTCCCTAACCGGAAAACTGGCTCCAGGGCCGATGTACGCCTCTGCCAGACGATCCATCACCTCCAGCGCACCTCCTTCATCGACGCGCGCCGTGCCCTGGACCACGAGATATGGGTGCAGGCCTTGGCCGGTGTGCTCGTGGGCTTGAAAGGAGATCGCGGTTCGCGGATCCTTCCGGAGGCAATCGATCTTGTGCTGATCGAAGAAGGTGGCCCAGACCAATTCGTCGCCTTCTACACCCACCCAGGCCAGAGTGACGTGTGGAGCCCCGTCGGGATCGATGGTGACGACGTGGCCCAGCGGTCCGGTGGCGAGAAGGTCACGGACTGCTTGTGAGATCTTGGTCATGGCGGGATCGTAGGCCCACCGGTCGGTGCCGCTTCCAGCAGGCCTGGTTATGGTCGCGTGGTGCGACGGGGCTTGCTCGCAGCCATGGTGTTGGTGTCGTCGTGCTCACTCGTTGGTGAGGGAACGACAACCTCGACTACATCGTTGGTTGCTGTGACCACCACCTCCGTTGCCCGGTCAGCGACAACAACGGCACCGACCACCACCACGGTCCCCGCGACCACAACCACCCTTGATCCTTTCGCCCGCCCGGAGTGGATGGGTAGCCGGGTGTTGCCACTCCGCGCCGACGGTTACGGCGAGGTCCAGCCGACGCCGTCTGAGTTCGATCCCCGTGCGCTAGAGACCCCCGATGTCCTGGCTCCGCCCACCGATGAGGCATTTCACTTCACCCTCGGCCCTATTCCGCCCGAGGTGCTGGCTCGCTCCAGTTGGGTGCCCGAGTGCCCGGTCACCCTCGATGAGCTCTCGTATCTGACGGTCGGTCACTACGGGTTCGACGGCCGATTTCACACCGGGGAGATCATCGTCAATCAGGAATTCGCCGAAGAGGTGGTCGAAGTCTTCCGCCTCCTACACGAGGCCCGGTTCCCGATCGAGCAGATGCGGGTGATCACCAAGGAGGAGATCGACGCCCCTCCCACCGGTGACTGGAACGACACCACCTCGTTCGTGTGTCGCCCGGCCGTGGGATCGACTTCGTGGTCCCAGCATGCCTCCGGCCTGGCGATCGACGTCAACCCGTTTCACAATCCCTATCTGAAGGGCGACCTGGTCCTACCCGAACTTGCTTCGGCCTACACCGACCGGGAGGACGTCCGCCCGGGGATGATCTTCGACGGTGATGTGGTGACCGAGGCTTTCGCCGACATGGGCTGGGGCTGGGGTGGCAACTGGGACACCCTCAAGGACTGGATGCATTTCTCGTTTACCGGGAGGTGAGAAGGTTCTGCAAGTTGTTTTACGTTTTGACGATTTGAAGTAGTATTGTCAAATCGTCAAAAGATATTGATTGGCTGAATCTGTCACAGAAGAGATCATTCGGGTACTTCAAGCTCAAGGACCGCAAGGTTCTGTTGCACTGGCTGAAAGACTTGGCCTTTCCCGACAAGCCGTGCATTACCACCTGAAGAAGCTGAGAGATCGGGGGCTGGTCAGACAGGTTGGGAAAGCAAGAGCAGCTCAATGGGAGCCGATCTACGACGTCATCCTGGTCTGGGAGCTAGGCGACCAGCCACTGGAGGAAGACACCATGTGGCATCAGTTCCTCGAGGACTTCGGCCCACTCGACGTGAGCGAATCAACATTGGCCTGCTTCAATTACGGCGTTACCGAAATGCTCAACAACGCCATCGACCACTCGAGCGGTACGAACATCTGGTTGCGTGGCCGATCTGACGAGCGGCAAGTCGAGTTGGTGATCGCCGACAACGGGGTAGGCGCGTTTCAGCACGTCGTTGCCCATTTCGACCTTCCGAGTGAGCTTGATGCCATTGCGCATATAGCGAAGGGTCAACAGACAACAGATCCCGCCCGTCATTCTGGTCAAGGTCTCTTCTTCACATCCAAGCTGTTCGACTTGTTTGAACTTGACTCGGGTACATACGCCTGGACTGTCGACAATCTCCGCGATGATTCGACGATCTCCCCCGGGTCGGGCCGCCGTGGGACTTCGGTGAGACTGGTAACCGAAAGGGGCCGAGATCGACGCCCCAAGGAAGTGTTTGATCGCTTTAGCGACGTCGGAACCTATGAGATAGTCCGGACGAACATCAGAGTGGCTCTCTCTGATCATGGTGACGAGTTCATCAGCAGGTCTGAGGCCAAGCGGTTGGCATCGGGATTGGAGCTCTACGGAATGGTTGAACTGGACTTTCGCGGTGTCAGGCGAGTGGGCCAGGGTTTCGTGGATGAGTTGCTTCGTGTGTGGGCTTCCAACCATCCGGGCACAGAGTTCCGGATCGTCAACGCATCCCCAGAAGTCGAGTTCATGATTCAACGCGGGCTACCGCGTACCTAGACGAGCTTTCCGGGTCCTCCTTCTCCACACATCGAACATATGTTCGATATGATACGGTGGGTGAGCGGGTACGCCGAACTGCACTGTCATACCAATTTCTCGTTTCTCGACGGGGCATCCCACCCCGAGGATCTGGTGGAGCGGGCCATCGAACTGGGTTATGAGGCGCTGGCGGTCACCGACCACGACGGGTTCTACGGGGTGTCCCGGTTCTGGCAGACGGCCAAGGAGACCGGTTTGCCCGCCATCTACGGGGTGGAGATCGGGTTGGAGGCCGACCCCAGGGGGGCCAATGACCCGGTGAGCCGGGCCCAGGACTGGGATCAACTGCGGCACGCCCGGACCAAGGGCGCCCAGGGCCGGTTACGAAGGGGCCGCAGTGTCCGGGCCCACGGAACGAAACCGACCGATCTCCCCGAGACCGATCACCTGGTGCTGCTTGCCGGCTCACCAGATGGCTATCGAGCCCTTTCCAATCTGGTCACCAAGGCCCAGCTCCGAGGGGAGAAGGACCACCCGGTATATGTCTGGGACGATCTGGCGGAGGTGGCCAAGGGTTCCGATGTCCACGCCCTGACCGGATGTCATTTTGGGGCGGTGCCCAAGGCCGCCTCGCGGGGGGACCTGGGGGCAACCATCAGGGAGAGCTCGAAGCTGAGGGAGCTGTTCGGGGCTCGGCTCCATCTCGAGTTGTGGCATCACAGAATGCCCGAAGACGATCCCCGCAACGACCTGATGTGGGAGGTGTCACAAAAACTGGCCCTCCCCGTGGTCGCCACCAACCAGATCCACTACTACCAGCGCAAGGACGCTTATCTCTCCGAGGTCCTGGCCGCCATCGGGGGGAGACGCACCCTGGCGCTTGCTGACGGGTTTCGCCCGGCCAGCGACGAGCGGTATCTCAAGCATCCTGTGGAAATGACGGCGAGGTTCGCTCGTTATCCGGGGGCGGTGGCCCGGGCCGGGGAGCTGGGCCGGCGTCTGGCTTTCGATCTGGGTCTGGTCGCTCCCAACCTCCCCGACTTCCCGATGCCCGGCCATTTCCAGGACGAGATGGACTATCTGCGTCATCTGACCTGGGAGGGGGCGCGGGAGGTCTACGCCGGGAGTGACGACGGCATCGACCCCGGGGCGAGACGGCGGTTGGAGCACGAACTGGACATCATCGGGAAACTCGGGTTCCCCGGGTACTTCCTGGTGGTCAAGGACATCATCGACTTCGCCCGCTCTCAGGACATCTACTGCCAGATCCGGGGCTCGGGCGCCGACTCGGCGGTCTGTCGCTGTCTCGGCCTGACCCGGGTCGACCCGATCCGGCTCCAACTCCCTTTCGAGCGTTTTCTCTCCGAAGAGCGGGGAAGGCCACCCGACATCGACATCGACTTCGAGGCCGACCGGCGCGAAGAGGTCATCCAATACTGCTATCGCAAGTACGGGCGGGAGCGGGCGGCGATGGTGGCCAACGTCATCACCTATCGGGCCAAATCGGTGCTGCGGGACGTGGCCAAGACTTTCGGGTTCACCCAGGCCCAGGTAGATGGGCTCTCCAAGTATGTGGACACCCGCGATCCGGCCCAACTCCGTCTCGACACCCCGCTTCCCGAAGGCATGACCAGCGAGATGATCTACGACATCTGCTGGCGTCTCGACGGCTACCCCCGGCACCTCGGGATCCATTCCGGGGGGATGGTGATCGCCGACCGCCCTCTGTGGCAGGTGGTGCCCTTGGAGTGGGGGCGGTTGGAGGGGAGGACCGTCCTGCAATGGGACAAGGACGACTCGGCGGCGGTGGGGATCGTCAAGTTCGACCTGCTCGGTCTGGGGATGCTCAACGCACTCCACCTCGCCCACGACCTGATCGAGGACACCCACGGGATCGACATCGACCTCGCGGTCATCCCCCAGGAGCCGGCGATCTACCGCTCGATCACCCGGGCCGACACCGTCGGCCTGTTCCAGATCGAGTCCCGGGCTCAGATGGCGACCCTGCCCAAGATGAAACCGAAAACCTTCTACGACCTGGCGGTGGAGGTGGCCCTGATCCGACCCGGCCCGATCCAGGGCCAATCGGTCCACCCCTATCTGCGTCGGCGCAGTGGGGAAGAGCCGGTCCGCTTTCCCCATCCTTCGACCGAGCCGATCCTGGCCAAGACCCTGGGGGTCCCCATCTTCCAGGAGCAGTTGATGGAACTAGCCCGGATCTGTGCCGGGTTCGACGGGGGCCAGGCCGACCGGCTCCGTCAGGCGATGACTCACAAACGCTCGGAGAAGGCGATGGGAAAGCTCCGCGACGATCTGTTTGCCGGGATGGCCGCCAACGGGATAGTCGGTGCCGCCGCCGACGAGATCTGGGAGAAGCTGCAGGGTTTCGCCGCTTTCGGGTTCCCGGAGAGCCACTCTGTCAGCTTTGCCTACATCGTCTACATGTCTGCCTGGCTCCGCTTCCATTACCCGGCCGAGTATCTGGCCGGCTTGTTGAACGCCCAGCCGATGGGGTTCTACAGCCCCAACTCCCTGGTCCAGGACTCGCAACGACACGGGGTGGTGGTCCTGGGGCCGGATGTGAATGTGTCGTGGCACGACTGCACCATCGAACCGGTCGAGGCCGACCGCGACGACGTGGTGTCGTATCTCGGTGAGCAGTGGCGGAGGGGACGGGGGACCGCCGACGACCCGATCCGTCCCCCGGTCGGGGTGCGGATGGGGCTTCGTTATGTGCGCAACCTGGGGGAGAGGGAGGTGACCCGGATCGAGGCAGCCCGGATACTGGGTGGGTTGTTCGAATCTCCTGAGGATCTGGCGTTTCGCACCGGTTTGGGGGTGGACTCACTGGAAGGCCTGGCGGGGTCGGGGGCGCTGGAGTCGATCGGGCTCGGACGTCGGGAGGGGATGTGGGCTGCCGGGGCCCTGGCCGAGATCGACCCCGAGCGGCTGGCGTTGTCCCCGGGGGTGGAGGCGCCCGAGTTGCCGGGGATGAGTGCCGAGGAAACCCATCGGGCCGATCTCTGGGCGACCGGGGTATCGGGCCGTCATCCGATGAGTTTCATCCGGGATCAGTTGGAGGGCTGTCTGACCGCGGCCCAAGCCTTGGAGGTGGAGCAGCATCGGGCCCGGGTGAAGGTGGCGGGGGTGGTCACCCACCGTCAGCGGCCGGGCACCGCAAAGGGTGTTTACTTTCTCAATCTGGAGGACGAGACCGGGCTGTTGAACATCGTGGTGTTGCCTGATGTGTGGGCGAAGCATCGGGAGGTGGTCCGGAAGAGCCCGGCGCTGGTGATCGAAGGCCGCCTCGAGTTCCACGACGGGGTGACCAACATCGTGGCCCGGGACTTCAAGCCGATCGGGGTCCAGACCGTCCAGTCGCGGGACTTCAGATAGAGGAGCGTCATAAACAGGCCCTGCCGGACATCTGACATTTTCAGGAAGGCAGAAATGGCCACGAGACGTTCGAGAAGCCGAATCGGAGTCGTATTTGCTCTCCGTCGGGATGATTGCGGGAGCCGCTTGCATCGGAGAACCGAGCCCTGGCGAATCCGAGAGTGGGCGGATCGTGTTTGCCTCACACCGAGATTGGAGTATGTGATGCACTCCGGCATATTTCGCCAACGCGTCACCCAAACCAGTCACCTTTACGTCTGTAGATGGAGACAGTTGGTCAGACCGACTGTGCATTTCGACTGTGCGAAAGGAGTGGAACACCAGAGCGGGTCTGAGCGACCCAAGACGATTCGAATCGATCTGAGTCGGACGATCAATGATTGGAGAACATAGGAATGAGTGGGATGTCGAGTCGTATGAAGAGACTGCTTCCGCACGCGGTAGTCCTAACGGCGATAGCAATGCTCGTCGCGGTGGCCTTCGCGGTGCCAGCGCTCGGCGGTGGCGCCCAGGTCACCAGCGGTGACCTTACGGAGTTCGCTTTGGGACCGAGCCTTGGCTACACCGATGTAACCGGACGGGTGCAGATGGTGCGTACCGGCGACGGCAAAACAATCGTAAGCGTCCAAGTAGCTGGCCTGAGGCCGGGCCTCACCTACGGCTCCCACGTGCACCTCCAATCCTGCGCCGCTGGAGACGCCGGCGTGCACTACAGCTTCGGGTATCCCGTCGTGGGTGGCGCTGGTCCCGGCCCCAACAGCGAGATATGGCCGGGGCCCTTCACCGCCAATGCCGCCGGCCACGCCAATGGCAAGGCGATGGTCGGTGAGCACGCGGGCAACACAGCCGTGTCGGTGGTGATCCACGCCCCTGCTCCCGGGGGGCAAAAGATCGCTTGCGCCGATTTGAGTTAGCCAACCGCAGCGTGCGGAGCCGCGCCAAATCCCGGTGCGGCCCCGCACCCGTCAGGCGAGGAGATTCTGACAGCACCTGCCCGACAGCTGACGGACGGCGGAGGCACGATCGGGCGGGTGCAGATGGCGGCGATTCGGGAGAAGAAGAACCGACAGTCACACAACGCCGATGGTTATCGGTCGATCGTGGACTGGGTGGCGGCCCGGATCTTGGGTGGGTTGTTCGAGTCGCCGGAGGATCTGGCGTTTCGCACCGGTTTGGGGGTGGACTCACTGGAAGGCCTGGCGGGGTCGGGGGCGCTGGAGTCGATCGGGCTCGGACGTCGGGAGGGGATGTGGGCTGCCGGGGCCCTGGCCGAGATCGACCCCGAGCGGCTGGCGTTGTCCCCGGGGGTGGAGGCGCCCGAGTTGCCGGGGATGAGTGCCGAGGAAACCCATCGGGCCGATCTCTGGGCGACCGGGGTATCGGGCCGTCATCCGATGAGTTTCATCCGGGATCAGTTGGAGGGCTGTCTGACCGCGGCCCAAGCCTTGGAGGTGGAGCAGCATCGGGCCCGGGTGAAGGTGGCGGGGGTGGTCACCCACCGTCAGCGGCCGGGCACCGCAAAGGGTGTTTACTTTCTCAATCTGGAGGACGAGACCGGGCTGTTGAACATCGTGGTGTTGCCTGATGTGTGGGCGAAGCATCGGGAGGTGGTCCGGAAGAGCCCGGCGCTGGTGATCGAAGGCCGCCTCGAGTTCCACGACGGGGTGACCAACATCGTGGCCCGGGACTTCAAGCCGATCGGGGTCCAGACCGTCCAGTCGCGGGATTTTCGCTAGCGTAGGTGTCAACGTTCTCGATGTAGATGCGCTTCGAGTTCCTCCAAGAACTGGTCGATGCTTTGGATATGGCAGGCATGGTCGCCGGGTAGCTCGACGACTCTTGCATCAGGGATTCGCTCCCCGAGGACGTCCACCACCCGTTTCAGCCAGGGCTGGGTCACGGTTCCCTTGACCAGCAGCACCGGACAGGTCACCGATGAGAGCTCCTCCACCGACCTTCCCGAGCGATCCGACTTTTCCGACTGCCACGAGAGGGCCATGCGGTGGGGCACCCAGCGCTCCCAATTGGGATTGTGGTGAGCCGTTGCGGGATCCTCCACGAATCCGGCGTATCCAAGGAACCTGGCCAAATCCTCCTCGGTCACCTCGTGTCCTGCCAGACCGTGAATGAACTCGTTCAACTCAGCGATCACAGCGTCTTCCTCGCCGATCTGCTGGAGAATCCAGTAGGCGGCGGGCTCCACCAGGGTCAGGGATCGCACCTTGTCGGGATAAGCCAGGGCGAACTCGATCAGGGCCCGTCCCCCGCCCGACCAACCGGCGAAGTCGGCCTTGTCGATGGCCAACTCGTCGAGGGTGAGGCGGAGGCTTTCTCGCTCGACCTCGGCCGTGTAGCCGGGATCACCGGGCTTCCCGGCCGAACCCAATTCATTGTGGAGCGGCTGGACCCTGACCATCCGGTGATGGGCGTCAAGGCGTTCTTGATGAGGAATCCACGACAACCATCCCGTCAGTCCCCCCGGAACCAGGATGAGTGGATCGCCCTCCCCCGAGATCTGGTAGGTGAGGACCCTCGGCTTCATCTCCAGCCTCCTTGGCTGCTCTCAGGTGACCCTGTCCCGGGAGCGGAGGTCGTCGCAAAGTTCATCTGTTCGAGACAGACAAGCAGAAGTTGCGCACCTCCGTATCGAACTGGGCCGGCTGCTCGAGGTTGCTGACATGCCCGGCCCCGGAGATGATTGCGAGCCGGGCGCCGGGTATCGCATGGCGAAACTGGTGGGCGACGTTCATTGGTGACCTGGCGTCGGCGTCTCCCCAGACCAGCAGGGTGGGTACCGCGATGTTCGGAAGAAGATCACGGGTGTCGGCATTCGCCAAAGCAGTAGCCATCAATCGGAAACCGCCCGGGTGAAAGTCGGACATGATCCCTGCCAACTCTTCTTGGACTTCTTTCGTTGCAGACTCGCTGAACATCCTCGGCAAGTACGCCGCCACGAACTCGTTGGATGGCAGCGACGCATCTCGCAGGCAGGCCGCCAAGCGCTCCTCGGGGATCGGTTCGGGGAGGGAGCCCTTCCAGCCGGCGTAGGTATCGGCCAGCACCAGCGACCACACCCGGGCAGGGTGGCGTCGATAGAGCTCCTGGGCGAGGAGCCCTCCCCAGGAAAGACCAACGACATGCGCCCCCTGAACCCCGACGTCGTCCAGGAAGACCGCAAGGCAATCCGCCCAGTCTTCAATCCCGTAAGTCCCCGGAGGGTCGGGCGATTGACCCGCACCGGGCGCGTCCCAAGCAATGACTGTGAACTGGTCCGAGAGGCTCTCGAGTTGGGGCCTCCACACCCGTGAGTCGTGGCTGAACCCGTGTAATAGAAGACAAGCCGGACCGTCACCGGTTCGCTGGTAACTCACCGTAAGCCCGTTGATCTCCGCGCGAAGCATCATGTTTCGGTTCACCGGCTCTCAACTTCCATTTGGACCGGGGCAGTTCACACCTCTACGAGATCATATGAGTATTGGCGACCGACGCCCCTTTTCGCAGGGTGCTCCAGATTCTTGACCTTCGTGGTAGCTCGCTGGCGCGCCGCAGGGGCCTCTCCCAAACGAACCCCTGGTCCTTGACCTGCCACTGCGAGGTTTCCTGGCCATTCGACAGCGCCACCGCCTCGGGCAGTGTCAACGCGATCCTCCGCACGCCATCACAGCTGGCGATCAGGCCTCGAGGATCCCGGGATCGGCAGGGACGTCCACCGAATGCTGGTGAAGGACCTGCAACGGGATCAGGTCGAGCGCCCGTTCGTGGGTGGAGGCCAGGACCACCGGCGCCGCCACCCCGTCGTGATGGGCACGCAGCCAGTTCATGGCGGTCACGCACCAGCGATCACCGGGCACCAAGCCGGGGAATAGATACTGGGGCATTGGGGTGCTCAGGTCGTTTCCGATGTTGCGCTGATGTTCTAGGAACTCCGCGGTCACCACCGCGCAAACGGTGTGACTGCCGATGTCCTCCGGTCCGGTGACGCAGGCGCCGTCCCGGTAGAAGCCGGTGAGTGGATCGATGCCGCAAGGCTCCAGATCACCGCCGAGCACGTTGCGATCGGCCATGACGACGGTTTCAGCCCCTACAGGCGAAGATGTCCCAGCCGCCACCGTTGTACACAGCCCAGGCCGCGGCCGCCGTGGATGCAACGGGATCGGTGGGATCTGCCCCAGGGAACCCGGCGGAGGAAGCTCGCTCTTCCCAGTACTGGGGAAGGTGTTGGAATAGCCCCACGGCTCCGGTTCGCAGGTTGGTCGAGTTGGGGTCGAATCTCGACTCACACCAAGCCACCCGCACCGCCTTGTTGGCATCCTCGGCGGTGAAATATCGGGAAACCAGTGCCCTGACCTGCACCTGGGACAGCCAACCTGACGTCGCCGAGACCATGGAACCGGTGGACGGCTCCTCCTCCGAAGACGGATCACTCGGATCCCCGGGCTGTTGGAGGTTCGCCGGGTCGTCCGAGCCCGTTGCCTGCTCGACCCCGGCCGGGTCTCCGGTCAGGAGGGCGAAAGTGAGCCCTGCGTAAGCCCCGGTCGTATGTCCCAGGCTGGCTGCGGCGGCTTCGGTCTCGATCTCGTCGACGGTGGGATTGGGAGTATCGAACGCGGCAAAGCCGGCCATTGCCAGAAGGGCCACCGCGGCCCAGCCGGCCACGAAAGACAAGCGTCTCAAACGCATATGAAGCGACTCCACCAGCGGTTCAAACCGCTGCCCAAGGAACGGCAACCCTACCCAGTTGTGGATAAGTGCGACAACTCGGATTTGGTCAGCTTTCGGCATTTTCCAAGGCCGCGAAAACCGTCGACCAATGCTCGCGAGTGGGATCCAGCAAATCGAAATGACCGAGCCCGGGGAAGATCTCGACCCGCGCTACGTCACCGAGACGGGTGCTGTGGGAAACAGGCACCAGTTCGTCCTGGTCGCCATGCACGAGAAGGGTCGGCGACGGGGCGTCGAGGACCGGGGGCGCCCCAGCGCCGAGAAGCCGTTTCGCCTCGCTGCTGCCCGCGCCCCCCAACGCCGCCAGAGATGCGAGGTCGGTGACCGCGGCCAGGCCCACAGTGAGACCGATCGGTCGAACTGACGGCTTGTTGGCGGCCCAAAGGGCCAGATGGCCGCCCGCCGAGTGCCCGATTGCCGCAACGGCCAGTGATCCCATGTCCGGGCGCTGGCGGATGTAATCCAAAGCCAGCTTGACGTCTTGCCCGGATCCGGGCCAGCCCCCACCCCTTCCAAGACGCCGGTACTCGATGTTCCAGGTGGCCCACCCTCGTTTGACCAGGTCGACGGCCAGCGTCTCCATGGGATCCCTTTCGTATTCCTGGCGCCAGAAACCGCCGTGGACCAGGACTCCCAGCCCGGCCGCCTCCATCGCGGGGAGACGGAGGTCGCCGACGTTGTCGGGGTGGGGCCCATAACGCAGGGTCTCATGAGGCACGGCCGCCCGATTGACCAGATGGCGGATTGCATCCCGGTATCCAACGATCCCACGGCCGTAGATGGTGCGGACACATGCCGGCGACACCAGGGAGACCGCCCGCCACGATTCCCTCTCCTTGACATTGGAAATGTGCACCTCGACCGCCGGGGCGGCAACGGAGTGAAGGGCGTCGCCCAGGGCCCGCGAAGTGTGGGTCAGGGCCCCCGGGTTGATGACTATCCCGTCACTTCCCGCCGCATCGTGAATGGCCTCCACCAGCTCTCCCTCATGATTCGACTGGAGAAAGGAGGCCTCGACCCCCAGCGTGCCTGCCCATTCGGAAATCTGAGTCTCCAGGTCGCCGAGCGTCACCGACCCGTAGACCTCAGGCTCACGGCTTCCGAGCAGGTTCAGATTGGGCCCGTTGAGGACGATGACCCTCATCAGGCAACCAGCGGCAGATGGTCGGGGATGAGTCTGCGGGCTTCTTCAGCCAACTCAGCCGGCAATCGACCCGGCTCCAGGTCGTAGACCCCGGACAGGGACTTCACGATCGCCTTGATCACCTTGGAGTTGTCGAGACCGGGAGAGCGGTCGGCGAGCGCCCCTGAGGTCCTCGGGTCCCAATCGAGATGAAGGGCCCGATAGACGGGGATCAAGATATCGCGGATGACCTTCCCGTCATCGACCACCACTACACCGCCGACATGGGCGGCGCCTCGCACCAGACGCTGGCCCACACCCATGACCTTCACCCGGCCACCCACATTCACCGACCAGGAGCCAGGGCAGTATTCGCCGGGAACCTGACCTATCCGGGCGTCGATCCCGAGGGTCTGAAAGGCCTTCACCATGACACCGGAAATGGCCTCGAATCGGTCTCGAATGCCGACCCGGGGGTCGTCGTCTGGCAAAGCCATCGAGAAGGCAAGGGTGAGACCGTGAAAGACGGCGGCTCGACCGCCGGCGAGACGCTCGACCGCAGCAAACCCGTGGGCCTGGGCCGCCCTCACCGCCAGGGGATAACCCGGTTGCACCCGATCTGCCCTACCGAAGGCCACGACCGATCCCGGGACATGGAGACGGAAGACCCCGCCGATCTCGCCGCGGGCCACCGCCGACAGGGTCGCATGGCTGACCGCCACGTCCATCGCCGGATGATCCGGGTACGAGTCCTCGACAAGCATCAGTCTCTGCACACCAAGAGGATAAGGAGTCGACTGTTACCGTTTGAGGACCGCGCCGTATCGGGAACGTCGAGGGCCGGTTCGCCCGTTGATCTTGCGGGTGAGGGGCAATCGAAAGGAGGGTGCGTGCGAAAGGCGTCACGTCTGACTGTGCTGCTCGCCGCGGCCACGATGCTGGTCGCATGCAGCGAGGCGCCGTTTGCATCCTTGGGTCGTCGCAGTTCCGATTGGATTTCCGAGCCCACGATCGTCACCACCACCACAGTGCCGATCACGTTGCCATCGGTGGTCGGCTCGGACATCCTGAAATGGTTCAACGACACCATCGTCACCAGGGCGCCACTCGACGATCCGATTGCTGTCGAGGACGAGATATTCGATCGCAGGGCAGGCGATCTGTTCATACAGGCGAGCCGCGCCGAGATCATCGCTCTGTTGCCAGACATCAGATTCCCGGTCACCGTGCCGTTTCTCGCCGAATACGTGACTTCACAGGTGGTCTTCGACAACAACGGGGAGCTGTCGAGCGATCCCGTCGCCACCTTTGGGATCTGGTCTTCCGAGCCGTACACCAGGTCCCGCTCGGTGGCGCAGATGGCGGTGCTCGAGGTGGCTTCCGACCCTGAGGCGGCGGCGTCGATTCAAGAACCCGATGCCGATGTGTCCTGCGCCCGTTTCGCAGACCGCGCGACACAGGTCTGTGAGAGCCTGTCCATCGAGGGGATGCCGGCATGGTCCCTCACCGCCGACAACGGAACGACCTTGGTCTGGTTCGAGGGGACGTATCGCTACGAGCTCTTCGGCAGGACATTCGTGCCGATGATCGCCCTTCAGCAGATGGCGGTCGAGTCGCTGTCACTCGCCGAGCTAGAGCCGCTCTCGGGATAACCTCGAACCTCCAAACCCAGGAGGCGGCGCATCTTCCATTCCGGTGGCTGGTGGAGCTATCTGCAGTACGACGAGGAGCACGATCGCCCCGACATCGATCGGGACCTGCTGCGTCGTGTCTGGACCTATGGGCGCCCGTATCTGCGTGGGCTGATCGGCATCCTGGTCACCATCTTCATCATCTCAGGGCTCGGGGTCGTTCCGCCCAACCTGATGCGGCTTCTCTTGGACGAGGCAATACCAAAGGGTGACATCCGCCAGCTGACCATGTTGGGTTTGGGGATGATCGCCGTTCCCGTCGTCAGTGCCCTGGTCGGTATCGCCCAGCGTTGGTGGTCGTCTCGGGTGGGTGAGGGGATCATCTTCGATCTGAGACGCGAGTTGTTCGCCCATCTACAGCGAATGTCGCTCCGTTTCTTCACTGCAACCCGCACCGGCGAGCTGATGAACCGGCTCAACAGCGATGTGGTCGGATCCCAGCAGGCGATAACCGGGACTCTGGTAACCATCCTCTCCAACGTGGTTTCGGTGGCCTTCATCCTGGTGGTGATGCTCCAAGCGGAATGGCGTCTGACGTTGCTTGCAGTGGCCGCTCTTCCGCTCTTTGTGATCCCGGCGCGCAGGGTGGCCAAAGTCCTGCGGCGGACCACCCAGCAACAGATGGAGCACGAGGCCAAGATGTCGGGGATCCTCCAGGAGAGCTTCAATGTCAGTGGTGCCCTTCTGGTGCGTTTGTTCGGTCGTTGGGACGAAGAAGCGGCAAGGTTCGGCGAGCAGGCGGCGCGGGTCCGTGATCTGGGGGTCAGGCGTGCCATGGTGGGTCGGGGCTTCTTCGCCGCCCTCGGCCTGGTTTCCGCGGTGGGAACTGCCATGGTTTTCTGGGTTGGGAGCTTGCTAGTCATCAGGGGAGACATGACGGTGGGGACCATCGTCATGTTTTCAACCCTGCTGGTGCAGCTCTACGGGCCGTTGGCCGCGATCTCAAACTCCCGGGTCGAATTCGCCACTTCACTCGTGTCTTTCGAGAGGGTTTTCGAGGTGCTCGACCTGCAGACCGACATCCCCGACCCCGGAGAGCCCGAGCCCTTGATTCCCCTGATGGGTCGGGTGGAGCTCAGAGACATCTCCTTCCGCTACCAGAGCGACGGTCCTGAGGGTTTGGATGCGGTGAAGAGATTCGGTTGGGATGTGGAGAGTGACGAGAGCAGACCGATGCCGACTTCGGCCTCGACCCGGGAATGGGCCTTGAGGCATGTGAGCTTTGTGGCCGAGCCCGGGACCCTGACTGCCCTCGTCGGTCCGTCGGGTGCGGGCAAGACCACCATCTCCTACCTGGTGCCACGGCTCTATGACATCACCGAGGGCGTCGTCCTCATCGACGACCACGACGTTCGGAATGTGGCCCTCCGCGAGCTGGCAGCCTCGGTCGGGGTCGTGACCCAGGAGACCTATCTGTTCCACGACACGATCGCTGCCAACCTCCGGTACGCGAAACCCGACGCCAGTCTCGATGAGCTGATCGAGGCCTCACGGGCAGCCAACATCCATGACATGGTCTCGAAGCTCCCGGATGGGTATGAGACCGTCGTCGGGGAGCGCGGGTATCGCCTGTCGGGAGGTGAGAAGCAACGGATCGCCATAGCCCGGGTTCTGCTCGAGGATCCCCGGATCCTGATTCTCGACGAGGCGACATCCCATCTCGACTCCCGGTCCGAGGCCCTGATCCAGGAAGCGCTCGAGGTGGCGATGGCAGGGCGGACTTCCCTGGTCATCGCCCACCGTCTTTCGACGGTTCGGGCCGCCCATCAGATCCTGGTCCTCGATGAGGGCGAGATCGTGGAACGTGGGGACCATGCCACTCTGGTGGCGAAGGGCGGTCTCTACGCCTCGCTGTATCGGACCCAATTCGCCGAGCCGGCCTCAGCCTGACTCAGGCGCCGCGGGTCAGATTGTCGATGAGTAGCTGCTGATTGGTGGCGAGCAGCAGCGTCTGGGAATCGTGGGACAGCCAGAGATTGGGCCCCACCTTGAGCCAGACATGTTTGGGAATCGCATCGAGGTTGCGCCGTTTGCGGGCCGAAGGTGGTGCATAGACCAGGACCGTCGGGGCAGGGGCCGCCAGAGCGTCGAGATGGTCCACCAGGTCATAGCTCCCGAATAGATACGCCATGCCTTCCGCCGCGTCGAGGGGCCCGGCGTCGGAGAACCAGTCCACCTGGCCACAGTCGGCACACGCCGTCACGGCAACGCGACCGACCCAGGACGGTTGGTGCTCGCAGCAATCGGAACGCTTCGTCTCCATGAGGGAGAAGCTACGGAGAGGCAGTGACAAGAAATCCGGGCAGAGCCCGGATTTCCGTTCACCGTTTACCGTTTTCCGTTCACGCGATCGCGGTTCGCGGTTTACGGTGAACGGTTAACGGTTAACGGATAACGGGTTATAGCTCGATTATCGGAACTTCCTGGGTGTCCTCGATGCGGGTCCCGGGGACCAGCAGGACCGGCAGATGGGACTTTTCGATGACCCTTGCCGAAACGCTGCGCCATGCCTCCTCGGTGAACAGCCGGCGGGTGGCTCCCATCATCACCAACTCGGCGCGAACATCCTCCGCGGTGTTGATGATCGCCTCGGCGGGATCGTCGCCTTCCACAAAGCGCACCTCGGCCGTCATGCCTGCTGCTTGTAGGGCGGCCACTATCGGCTCCACTGCTCGTAGGCCTCGCTCTTCGAGATAGCGGGCGGCTTTGGCCTCGGCGTCGGACGACTCGATTGGGGAGTCGTCGAGAAAGGACCGGCGCATGTCGTCATCCAACGCTTCGAGAAACGACCTGGGGACTCTGACCACTGTCATCA
This sequence comes from Acidimicrobiia bacterium, assembly GCA_040902845.1. GTDB lineage: Bacteria > Actinomycetota > Acidimicrobiia > Spongiisociales > ZC4RG35 > JALYNX01. Next base: position 26,377 of record JBBDWM010000044.1, on the reverse strand, counting down.
CCGTGACTTGACCATCCTCGGAGCGAAGACGGTCGCAGAGATCTGCCACCGGTGCTGAAGGAAGGACCCCGGTCGTGGCGATCAGGATGCGCACCTGGCGAAGATTAGGGTGTCGAGTCCGGTCGTGTCGTTGCGAGAAGGGGCGGGCGTTGATGATCAGGGGACGGGTCGGTCCGCAGGAGCAACATGCAGATCTCGGTTGAGGGCAAGGTGGCTCTGGTCACCGGGGCGAGCCGGGGAATCGGCTTCGCCACGGCCTTGGAACTCGCCAGAAGTGGGGCCGAGGGCGTGACCATCACCTCGCGCAAACCGGAGAACATCGAGGCCGCGGCGGCGCAACTGGTCGGCGCGGGCGTGGATCCCGATCGTCTCCTGGCCTTGGCTTCGCGGTCGGACTCCGAGGAGTCGGCTGACGACGCTGTCAATCGGACGGTTGAGCGCTTCGGCTCTTGTGACATCCTGGTCAACAACGCGGGGACCAACCCTTCGGCGGGCACACTCATGGAGGTCGACCTCGGCGCCCTGGACAAAACGTGGGCTGTGAATCAGCGGGCGCCCCTGCTCTGGGTGCGGGCGGCTTACCGAGCCTCGATGGCGAAGAGGGGCGGTTCCGTGGTCAATGTGGCATCGGTCGGCGGGCTTCGCCCGAGCCCTATCACCGGCGCCTACAACATCTCCAAGGCAGGCCTGGTTCACATGACCCGTCAACTGGCGCTCGAGCTGGCCCCCGAGATCCGTGTCAACGCCGTTGCCCCCGCGGTGGTGAAGACGAGGCTCTCCGAGATGTTATGGGCCGACGAGCAGGCTGCCGCCCGAATGCACCCGCTCGGGAGATTGGGGACACCTGAGGACGTGGCCCGAGCCATTGTGTTTCTCGCCTCTGATGCAGCCGATTGGATTACAGGCGTCATTCTTCCGGTTGACGGGGGTATGAACGAAGCCTCGTCGTCCGGCATAGCCTGAATCAGAGACTCGTGACGCACCCCAGTCCCGACCCCGCCCTGGCTCTTCGCTATCTCAGCGGCGCGATCGCCGATGAGCCGTTGTTCACTGAAGCCCGGAAGCTCCGCGACCAGGGACACGGCCGGGCCATCACCTACAGCCGCAAGGTCTTCATCCCATTGACCACGCTGTGCCGGGATCGGTGCACCTATTGCACCTTCGCCAAGCCGCCCGGCGCAGGAGGGGTATATCTGGAGCCGGATGAAGTGCTTGCCGTGGCCCAAGCCGGGGATGAGGCCGGATGCACCGAGGCCCTGTTCACACTCGGTGACCGGCCCGAGGATCGCTGGCCGCAGGCGGTCCAGTTCCTCGCCGAAAAGGGTGTCGGGTCGACCATTGAGTATGTGGCCGAGATGTCGGCGCTGGTCAGGGCCGAGACGTCGTTGTACCCCCACGCCAACCCGGGTCTGATGGGGGATGTCGAGATGAAGCTGCTCCGACCCACCAACCCCTCGATGGGGCTCATGCTGGAGAACATCTCGCCTCGTCTCATGGAGCCGGGGATGCCCCATCACAACTGCCCCGACAAGGAACCTGCCCTCCGGGTGGCGACCATCGAGGCCGCAGGGAGGAACCGGGTCCCCTTCACCACCGGGATCCTCATCGGGATCGGGGAGACACTTCAGGAGATTGTCGATTCGTTGTTTGCATTGAGAGACCTGGCCGATCGGACCGGGGCGATCCAGGAAGTCATCATCCAGAATTTCAGGGCCAAGGCCGACACCCCGATGCGTTGGTCTGCAGAGCCGGTACCCAGGTGGTTCGCGAGGGTCCTCGCCCTGGCAAGATGGATCATGGGGCCCGAAGCCAACGTCCAAGTGCCGCCGAATCTCACCGAGCGCTTCGAGATCTATCTCGACGCCGGGATCAACGACTGGGGCGGGGTATCGCCTCTCACCATCGACTGGGTCAACCCCGAGGCCCCCTGGCCCCATCTCGACCATTTGCGGGCTCGGACCGAAGGCGCCGGGTTCTCCCTTCGCCCGAGACTCCCTGTCTATCCGGAGTTCATTACACCGGAATGGATAGATCCCCGCTTGTATGACCACGTTGTTGCCTCGTCCGATGACGACGGCCTGGCCCAAATCCCCGAACACATCGGAGCGACATGACCATCACCTTCCTGAGAGTGAGACCATCCGAGACATTGGCCGAGCCCGCGGCGGAAAGCCGCCGTCGCGAGGGAACGACCACTGTTGAGCTCGCTGATCCGGGTGCCGAAGATCTGGCCGGCGCCGGCGCGGGAGGGATCCTCATCACCGCAGCCACAGTCGGGGATGTCGAACCGGCTGCCTGGGTGGTGTCGCCCGACGACGCTTTGACCCTGGCGGAGAGAGGTGTTCCCGGGTGGCGGATAACAGTCACCGGGGTCAGCGATCGGGAAGCGGTCCTGAACGGTCTCGCCCGGTCACGGGCGGCGTTTCTACGAGCCACCCGGTCAACGGTTGAAGAGATGGCTCAACTTGTGGCCCTGCCCGGCATCGAGGCCTCGGTGTCGGTCTTTGTCGACGACGTGGTCCAGGCCGTGAGAATGGTGGATCTCGGGGCTGGTGACCTCTTGCTGCGTGACTGGGACGTGGAACGGATCGGGCAGTTGCGGGAGGCTCTGGGCGGCTGCATGCTCATCGAGCGAACCGCCTTCCCTCCCGGTGTTGAAATCGACGAGGCAAGGGATCGGCTCCCGACCGGGGTCTTCACCACATGGTTGAGCCAGGTGGACGGCTCCGGTGCGGTCCGACCCCGCTATGTGTGGGCCCCGGGCAAGGATCTGGATCCGCCGGTGCCCGAGTTTCGGTTCTCTTCGGAGTGGATGGATCGCTCCTGGGTGACCAGTGTCGCCCCGCAAGGGATAGCCGGGGCCGGTGCCCTGGCCCCGGTTCTGGAAAGGTCGCTAGAAGGCCACCGGCCGACAACTCCCGAGGTGGAGTCCCTGCTTAGGGCCCGCGGTGATCAAGTGGATGCGATCGCCTACGTGGCCGATCAGTTGCGAGAGCGAGCGGTGGGGGACACCGTCACCTACGTCGTCAACCGCAACATCAACTACACCAACCTCTGTTATTTCAAATGCGGGTTCTGTGCCTTCTCCAAGGGGCCGAAGAGCCTCAACCTGCGTGGGGAGCCCTATCTGATGGGGATCGAAGAGATCGTGGGCAACGCTCGAGAGGCCTGGGCTCGCGGGGCCACCGAGGTCACCCTCCAGGGTGGCATCCATCCCGATTTCAAAGGCAATTTCTATATCGACGTGGTCCGATCAATCAAGGCCGAACTGCCCGACATGCATATCCACGGGTTCACGCCGCTCGAGGTGTGGCAGGGAGCACACACGTTGGGTATCCCGGTTCGGCGGTTCCTGGAAGAACTGCAGGAGGCAGGTCTGGGCACTCTTCCGGGCACGGCGGCTGAGATTCTCGATGACGAGGTCAGAGCCCATCTGTGCCCGGACAAGATCCGGACCTCACAATGGGCCGAGGTCATGATCACCGCCCATGAGCTCGGGCTGAGGGCGACCTCGACGATCATGTTCGGCCATATCGACCACCCCCGATCCTGGGCCAACCATCTCGATGTGATCGCCCGTATCCAGAAGCGAACCGGTGGTTTCACCGAGATGGTCCCTCTGCCATTCGTCCATATGGGCTCTCCGATCTTCCTCCGCGGGCGAGCCCGGCCCGGGCCGACCTGGGACGAGGTGGTCTTGATCCACGCCGTTTCCAGGATCGCCCTCGACGGTCTGGTCCCCAACATCCAGGCATCGTGGGTGAAACTGGGCCTGGACGGAGGGCGGCGCCTCCTCGACGCCGGCTGTAACGACCTGGGTGGCACGCTCATGGGCGAGATCATCACCAGGTCGGCAGGGGCAGAACATGGCCAGGAGGTGACGCCGCAACAGTTCCGTGAGGTGATCGAGGCCGCCGGTCGCACCCCGGCTTTGCGATCGACTGTCTACGAGCTGTTGGACCGCGTCTAACCCCGGTAGGTGAGGCCTTTCACCGCGGTGGCGAACCCCCATTCGGCGAGGGCCGGAGCGAGGGGAGAAGTCTGCGCTGGGCCACCGTTGACCGTGCCCAGAGTGGTGCGCCTGTGGCGTCCGGCGACCACGGCCAGTGCCCGACTCACCTCCACAAAATGAGAGGGCTCCGAGGTGAGCAGAGTGAGGCTCTTTCGGCCCCTTTCCAGGAACCCGATCAGCTCTCCGCCATAGAGCAGCACGTAGGCCCCGGTGTCGCGGGCGAGGCGGATGCCTTCGGCTTCGGGCCATCCGAGGGTCGCTCCATAGGGGTTCGCCGGGTCAGTGGCGGCCAGAACCACCAATTCGGGCTTCGAGTCCTGGCGGAGACGGTCGACCGCTCCTGGCAAGGCGAATTGTGATCCGCCGAGACCCTCGACGAAATAGCCACGTCGGACACGGCCGGTCTCCTCTAGATGGCTGTAGATCGGGTAGAGGGCGCTGAAACCGCCGGGGTAAGCCTCGGAGAGCACGGTGGTCCGGGTGACCACCCCATGCCGGTCCAGGATCAATTGGGCCCAAGCTGTTCTCCGCTCGGTGTCTGAGGGCGCTCCTGTCAGGAGAAGCTTGGTCGAAGACCAACGGCCTCCGGCGTGGGCCGGGAAGCGCGACGAGATCGAAGGTCGTCCCGAGGACCGGCCCCGACGGCGGCTCACGAAAGCTCTGACCGGCTCCATGGTGTCGTTGGTCACATGCCCCGCCCACACCAGGTCCCATAGCCGGTCGAGCGCGATCTCGGGGTCACCACCGCCGATCCCTTCGTAGATATCCCTGAAGAAACTCGCCCCCCTCCCTTCGAGCTGTTCGAGGATGCGGGTGTGCTCGGGGAGATCAGGAGGCGCCTCCGGCCCGGTCCAGAGGATGTCGAGGGTGTCCCTGGGGAAGAGCGCCAACTTGCCATCCCCAAGGCCGGAACCACCCATCCCGATCCAAACCAGGCTGCCGTCGAGGAGGAGACGGTCCAGACCGGCCGAGGCGCCTTCCACCCGGGCCGCAAGGACGTCCCGCTCGAGGACGGAAGCCGGGATCGGAGTGGCCGCCAGCCGGCCAACCGCATCGTTCAAGGCGTGTTGCCCGCGTGGAGGGTCGAGTGAGACCCCCTGCCAGACGACCGCGAACCTGGCCAGGGCGGCGGGCTCGACCGGCTCGATCTCGCTGCGGAGCGCGGCCAGCGAGCGGCGTTTCAGACGTCGAAGCACGTCGCGGTCGACCCACTCCCGGCCGGCCCCACCGGGCCGGAAGGCACCTGAGTCCACTCTGCCCGCCGCCTGGAGTTGGCGGAGGATTGTCTGGGCGACCGCGTCCGGGAGCCCGAGGTAGGAGACGACGTCACCGGTCGTGAACGGGCCGTGGGTCCGGCCATAACGTCCGATGAGGTCACCGAGAGGGTCGGCAACCGGCTCGAGGAAGACATGGGCGACACCCGGTGGTGGAGGGACGCCGAGACCGTCGCGGAGCCGTGAGATGTCCTCTGCTGCCGCCCACCGGGACTCACCGTTCATGACGATCTGGACCACCCGTCCGGCGTTCTCGAGGGTGTCGATCGCGGCGGAGACGTCGAGGCCACTGCTTCGGATCTCGATGTCCAAGGTGCCGAGTGGGCCGAGGTCGCGCAGCAAATCATGGACGCCATCGGGATTGGTGGCCCGCCGTCCTTCGGTGAGATGCTGCAGCTCGATCTCCACGGCAGCAACAACCTCGGGGTCGATCAGGTCTCTCAGCTCGCCCTCGCCAAGCAGCTCCCGCAACAGGTCGCGGTCGAGGGTGAGGGCGGCTGCCCTCCTTTCCGCCAGTGGGGCATCGGCCTCGTATAGGTAGGCAGCGACGAAGGCGAAGAGAAGCGAAGATGCAAACGGGCTCGGCCCGTCGGTCTCCACCTCGGCGACTCGAATTCGCCTCGACCGGATATCGGTCAACACCGACTGGAGGGCCGGGAGGTCAAAGTCGTCCTGGAGAATCTCGCGGTAGACCTCGAGGATCATGGGGAACGAGCCGAACTGGCGGGCGACTCCAAGAAGGTCGGCCGAGCGTCGTCGTTGCAGCCAGAGAGGAGTTCGTTGGTTGGGCCGGCGGCGGGGGAGGAGCAGGGAGCGCCCTGCGGCCTCCCGGAAGCGCGCCGCGAAAAGTGCCGTTTCACCGAGGTGCTCGATGAGTATCGGCTCGACTTCCTCCGGCTCCAGGATGAGGTCGGAGGCATCGGGTGGCTCGTCCGAGTCGGGGAATCGGAAGGCGATGCCGTCGTCGGACCAGATGACATCGACATCGGTCCCATACCGGGAGCGAAAGCGGTGCCGCAGTGCCATCGCCCATGGGGCATGGACCCGGGCTCCCAGCGGGGAGAGCATCACAAGACGCCAGTCGCCGATCTCGTCACGGAATCGTTCCAGGACGATGGTCTGGTCTGTGGGGAGCAGGCCGGTGGCCTCCCTCTCCTCGTTGAGATAGGCGACGAGATTGGCCGCGGCGTGGCCGTCGAGATGATGGGTGGTGACCAACAACGTCTCCGCCTGCTCGGGATCGAGCATGGCGGTCTCGCGAACGAACCGGCCGACCGCCTTCCCGGTCTCCAACGACCTGCCCAGCATGTCCCCGTGCCAGAAGGGCATCCGGGCCGCGGCATCGGCGGGCGCCGGCACGACCTGGACCTGGTCGTGGGTGATCTCGATGATTCGCCAGGAGCTCGACCCGAGGAGAAACGTGTCCCCCTCCCTCGACTCATAGACCATCTCCTCGTCGAGCTCTCCCACCCGGCTCCCGTCAGGGAGAACGACCCGATACAGGCCGCGGTCGGGAATGGTTCCCGGGTTGGTCACGGCGATCTGTCTCGAGCCGGGCCGGGGCGTGATCTCCCCGGTGACACGGTCCCAATTGATCCGCGGCCGCAGTTCGGCAAAGAGATCGGAGGGGTAGCGACCCGCCAGCATGTCCAGAGTGGCGTCGAACACCGACCGGCTCAGCTCGGAGTAGGGGGCGGCCCTTCGGGTCATTTCGAACAGCTTGTCGGCGGTAGTTTCACCGCTGACCACCTCGGCCACGATCTGCTGGGCGAGGACATCGATGGGATTGGCCGGGATCCTCGTCGTCTCGACATTGCCTTTTGTCATCTCGCTGGTCAGGACCGTGGCCACGAGCAGGTCTCCTCGGTACTTGGGGAACACCCGTGCCTTGGAGACTCCACCAACCTGGTGACCGGACCGGCCGACACGTTGCAGGCCCGAGGCCACCGAAGTCGGCGCTTCCACCTGGATCACCAGATCGACCGCGCCCATGTCGATGCCCAACTCCAATGAGGAAGTCGCCACTACCGCCTTCAACTCGCCCCGTTTGAGGGCATCTTCGATTTGAAGACGATGCTCTCTGGACACCGAGCCGTGGTGGGCCCTGGCGATCTCCTCGCCGGCGAGGTTGTTGATCTCGGCACAGATCCGTTCGGCCAGCCGCCGCGAATTGGCGAACACGATGGTGCTGTTGTGGGCCTGGATCACTTCGAGCAGTTTTGGGTAAACGGCTGGCCATATCGAGCGGGTAGGGGCCCGGTCGGGGTCGAGCGGATCCGGGGCACCGGGCTCGGTCATGTCTTCCACCGGCACCACGATCTCGATATCGAGCTCGCGGTCGCGAGGGACATCGATGACAGTCACCGGTCGGGGGACCCAGTTGTCGTCCTCGTTGGTTCCCCCTCCCAGGAACCGAGCGATCGTCTCCAGAGGCCTCTGAGTGGCCGAGAGACCGATCCTCTGTGGGGGACTCGCCGTGATCTCCTCGAGACGTTCCAGGGAGAGGGCGAGGTGGGCGCCCCGCTTGGTGCCCGCGATGGCGTGGACTTCGTCGACGATCACCCAGCGAACCGGTTCGAGGATGGCCCTGGCGGCGGAGGTGAGGATGAGATATAGCGATTCGGGCGTCGTGATCAGGATGTCCGGAGGCTGGCGTTGCATTCGTCGCCGGTCCTCCGGCGGCGTGTCACCGGTGCGGAGGAAGGTCTCCAGGTCGGGGAGCGGCCCCGATTGCAGTCTTTGCGAGGCATGGCGGATCCCGACCAGGGGAGCTCGCAGATTTCGCTCGACATCGTGGGCCAGGGCCTTGAGTGGTGAGATGTATAGGACCCGGCAGCGTGCATTGCGTTCCGGCTGAGGTTCGGACAACAGCCGATCGAGAGTCCACAGAAACGCCGCCAATGTCTTGCCCGACCCGGTAGGCGCATGGATCAGAGTGTGTGCGCCGTCGGCAATCGCCGGCCACCCCAGGCGTTGGGCCGCAGTTGGCGCGGGGAATGACGCCTCGAACCAGGTGCGGGTCGCCGGGTTGAAACGGGCGAGTGGGTCCACACCGGGAAGGTATCAGGGCCCGGGGACAAGTCCGGCCCCGTAATTGGGAGCCACAGGTCCACATGTGGCACCTGTGGCTCCCAATTACGAGTGGTTGACCGAGGACAGAGGCGGTAGCTCCGGCCGACCGCTTGATACCGGCCGACTTCGCCCTTCGGCTAAAGCTCATGCCGCTGCTGCGAAGGGTCGAACCAATTACACACCTCGGGCGAACAGACGCCGGTCGGCCGGAATTGGGCTCTCAGCCTGTCAGGCGCTGAGCACGAGGGGCAGACGTTCCACGGCTGCCAGCTCGAGGAAGATCTCGACCACTGCCGGGTCGAATTGGCTCCCGGTGTGCTTTCGGATCTCGTTGACTGCAAAGGAGACGGGGAGAGCCGGCTGATAGGCCCGGGTCGAAGTCATGGCGTCGAAGGCGTCGGCTACGAGCACGATCCTGGAGAGGATGGGGATCTCCATCGCTAGGAGGCCAAACGGATAACCACGGCCGTCGAAACGCTCGTGGTGATAGAGGATTGCCTCGGCGACCTTGGGATCGAGGCGGTTTCGAGTCATCGCGAATCCCAGCTCGGGGTGACGCTGCATCAACTCCCGTTCGTTCTCATCGAGCGGCCCGGGCTTGCCGAGAATCCCAGGGTCGAGGTGGATCTTGCCCACATCGTGCAGGATGCCGGCCAGGGCGAGACGGTCGAGGTCGTCCTCTCCGAGCCCCAGCCCGCTTCCCAGGTCCACCGCAAGGTCGGACACACGGTGGACGTGGCCATGGAGGTCTTCGATTACGTCTTCCATGACTTTGATCAAGATGTCGTTGGGCAGATCCCTGAGCATCATTCACCAACCCCGCGTTGTTCGCTCACCACATGCGAAGTCTGCCCTTATTCGGTCAGACGGGTATGGGTCGACGGGACTAATCCTTTTGTGTAGTGCGCTAGACCCATTGTGATCTCAGACAAGGCCGTGGCCGGCTGCAACTTCCACGAACGCGGCGGCCTTCAGTTGGTCGACTCGATTGTTGGCGTCGTTGTCGACCTTGACACCTGACCCGATGATGACCGAATCGGCGTGGTCGACCAGTCTGGCGAGATTGCCCACATTCGCCCCGGACCCCACCACGACCCGGGTGCCTTTTGGCACCGCAGAGCGAACTGCTCTGGCAATTTCGACATCCGGCTCTTCGCCCGTTCCGGGCCCGGAAACGATCACTGCATCGGCGAGGCCGCGTTCCACCGTGTCCAGGGCTGCCTGCCGAGGCTCGAGGCCCTGGGGCGGGGTGGCGTGCTTGACCAGGACGTCGGCCCAAATCTCGACCTCGGGGGCCAACACGGTGCGACGACGGAGAAGCTCAGGCGCCCTGCCCACGATTGGCCCCTGGTCGGTGTACATCACTCCGGTCAGGACATTGACCCTGATGAACCTGGCTCCGGTGACCGCAGCGATTCCCAGCGCCGCCATGGCGTCGTTGCGAAGGACATTGACACCCAGAGGAAGGCCGGTAGCAGCAATGACCGCTTCGATTGCCCTGGTCATGGCTGCCACAGTCTCCGGCTCGACTCGATCAGCATGGAACGGGGCGTCACCGAAGTTCTCGACCAGCAATGCGGGGAACCCCGCATTTTGAAGGGCCATGGCATCAGAGACCGCGGTTTCGAGCACCTCGTCGATCGATCCTCTGAAGCGTGGCGCCCCGGGAAGAGGAAGCAGATGGATCATCCCCACCAGGTGGGGAAGTCCACTCACAGATAGGCCTTGGCTACCTGGAGGGCTTTTCTGGCGTACTCGCCTTCGTACTTGAGACGGGTGGCCTCGGTCTTGCCTCTTCGGACCGCCACCCGGGCCCAATCCGAGGCGGAGCCCTTGATCACCTGATTGGTGTCGGCGGGGCCGTAGACCCATTTGGCGTAACCAGGGCCGATCACTTCCACCCGAACCGGCTCGTAGTCCTCACCGGCCTCTTTGAAGGCGTGGGGGAGGGTCTTCCACCCCAGCCAGCAGACATGACGGATGCGGGAGGTGTCCTCGACCTCGAGGCCGAGAGTGGCATAGATGTCGAGACCGTGAGCCCATGTCTCCATGAGACGGAACGTGGCAAACGTGCGTGCGCTCATGTCCCCATCGATCCAGTCGATCCTCGACTCCGCGCCCATGTGGGAAAGAGGCTCGACGACCTTGGCCCGACCGCCCCGCCACCATTCGATGACATCCTGTGGCCGCATGGCCCGCCCCTTTTTGATCGCCTCCTTGCGAAGGGCGTCGAGGTCCAAGGCGTTGCGCCAGCGTTGGAGCATGTTGCCCCCGGCAATGGTGTCTGCTGCCAGCTCCTCGAAGTCGGCGAGGTGGGCAATCGTGTCGCGCACAGTCCACGGTTTGGAGGGAGTGACCATGTCCCAGACCTTGATCGGAATCCTCTGCAGGGACTGATCCAGGAACTGCTGCTCGGCTACCAGGTCGGAGAGGATGTCGCGCACGTCCCAATGTTAGTAGCCCTCCGCAAGCTATTCCCAGGCGAAACTACCTCTCACCAGGGTCTTTCCGCCTGCTCCTCGGTCATCGGCTCGGGCAGTGTGAAGGTCTCCGGTGTCCCGACCAGGTCGTTGAGGTGGTCGATTAGCTGGCGGAGACGGCCGAATTGGCGGCGGTCGAACACGAAGGCGATGCGATCGACATCCAGTGCGTCGGCGTCGCTGATCTCGGCTGGAGCAGGCTCGGCCCGTTCGATCTCGCCCTCGACCACGATGTCGGCAAACTCCCGGTTCAACTCTTCGAGTTGGGCTTCATCCGGGCCGCGGACGAGACGAAGGATCAACTTGCCCCCGGCGTAACGTTGCGATTGGTAATTGGCGTAGAAATGCCAGATGTGCTCGCAGGCCTCGACCGGGTCGGTGGTGTGGAAGAACAGGGCAAGGTCGGTGCCCGAGATCAGCCCGCGCCGCAGTTGATGCTCCTTGATGAAGTCGATCATCGGGGCCCAATAGTTGGTGTCGGGGGCCTCGAGGAGGACGATCGGATGCAGGTCGCTCTTCCCGGTCTGGATAAGAGTGAGGAGCTCGAAGGCCTCATCCAGGGTTCCCCAGCCACCGGGCAGGATGGCGAAGGCATGAGATTCCTTGACAAAGGCCAGCTTGCGGGTGAAGAAGTACTTGAAATTGACGGTCCGTAGTTCGTCGAGATAGCGGTTCGCGGCCGCCTCGAATGGCAGTCGGATATTCACCCCGTACGAGCGGTCCTGGCCGGCTCCCCGGGTGCCTGCCTCCATGATCCCGGGCCCGGCGCCGGTGATGACCCCCCATCCCCTGGTCACGATCCTGGCCGCGAATTCCTCGGCAAGACGGTAGTTGGGGTCTTGCTCGGCGAGACGGGCCGATCCGTAGATTGTGACCTTGGGCTCTCGGTGACGGGAGAAGACGAGATTGGAGTAGCGCATCTCCTTCAATGTCGTGTTCATCATCCGGAGGTCGGCCCTGCTGGCTCCATCGCGATGCAGCTTGAGAACTGTGGTGACCAGCTCGGCGATCAGCTCCTCGTTGCCGTGGGTCGAGGTGGCAGCGATCAGCTCCCGCACCTTCTCGTCGAGTCCAGGGTTCCCCAGGTCGTAGGCCATCGACTTCGACGTTATACGGCCTCTCGCGACATAGGGGCCCCCCTCCCCGCCTTCGGCGGTACTCCCCCCACCTCACTCATTCGCTGGAGGGAGAGGTCAGAACGGACTGACCGAAGGGCCCTTTCTGACCACAGCATTCCACACCGTCTCGTAGTGATCCCGGTCGAACAGGTCGACATGAGGGAGTACATACTCCTCCCAGGTGGCGCGCAGAGGGTCGGAGCCACCTTTGTAGACGATGAGGCCCGTGGGGATCCGGTCGAGGATCGAGCGCAACGAGAGCGGGGTTTCCACCCGAATCCCGGTGTCCTGGGCCTCGAAGGAGGCGTTGACCTCGACCGCCAACCGAGCGATCGCCTCCACGTATTCTGGCTTCAACTCCGGATAGCGGCGGGTCAACATCGCCTCGACCTGCTCACTTCCCGGGAAGCTCTTCTCCCAGATCACCCAGCGGTCGGCAAAGGCCTTGTTCAATGTCTGGGTGCCGGCGTAGTCGCGAAGATCGGTTGGGTTCATGGTGCCGAAGATGCGGACATCGTCACGAAGGGCGACCGTCTCCCCGTGCGGGAGGTCGAGGGCGGCGTAACGGTCCAGGAGACCGTGGAGGGCGAACAGAGTCTCGGCGCCGGCGGCGTTCAACTCGGAGAGATTGAGCAGCGAAGGCCCGCGCAGGGCGCGGGTGATGTCCCCATCCTCCCAGCGACTCTCGGTGCCGCCCTTGCCGTCACCATGCAGCCGGGTGGAGCCGATCAGGGTCACGTCGCGGACTTCACCGGTGAGGGGGATCCGAAAGTAGGGGAGTCCCATCGCCGCCGCGAACTGCTCGATATCGTGGTCTTTGCCTGTCCCCATATGGCCACGGACGGCCACATGAAGAGGCACGAGACCAGGGGCACCAGAGCGTCTCGCCTGTTCGATCTGGGCGAAGCGGTAGAGCATTCCGAGATCGATGTAATAGGGATCCGGCTCCGGGATCTTGCGTATCCGCAGATCCCTGTCATCGAGACCCTTGGGTATCTCGAATCGGGCCAACTCGATGGTCGGGCCCTCTCCGCTCGGGTCGTGGAAGGTGGCTGTCTCAGGCAATGGATCTCTCCTGTCTGGTTCGGTGGTCAGGAGCGCGCAGCCACCAGGTGTCCATGCCCCACAAGGCGAGACTGCGCCGCAAAGCACTTCGGGTGCCGTCGATCATCGCCTGGGCCAGGCCCTCGGGCTGCTCCACCACCTCGTGACGGCGATAGGCGAGGTCAACCGTGTGGTCACCGATTCCGAGCCCGATAACGGTGGTCCCCCCGCCCTCGACGGCCGCGACCGACTTGGCGAGGGCTTCCACCGATCCACGGGTCATCCCGTCGGCCAGCACCATCAGGACTCTGACCTGGGCCCCGAGACGGGCCATTCGCTCGGCGGCATGGATCACGTTGAACTCGTCGACGTTTGCCGCCTTCTCGAATAGGGAGACGGGAGGGGACGTCTTGGGATCACGACGCGCCAGGGTGGCGGCCGCTCTCGGCTCGGCGGCCGTGTAGAAGAGTCCGGCCAAGGTCGGCTCTGATTCTCGCCACCGGCGCTCGAAGGGTTTGACCAGATAGTGATTGACCGTCAAAGTGAGACGGTCGGCGGCTGTGCCGTGTGTCTGCTTGAGCCCGGCCGCGGCGGACGAGCGTTTGTGCCGGTAGCTGTGCTCGGTGTCGTCCGGCCCGGCCGCGAAGCCGCGGTTGAACAATGCCACCTCGAAGTCGATCTGAAGCTCCTCGCATAGACGGGCCATGGTCCACGCTCCCAGGAGGGCAGCCGGCATTGCCCAGGATGATTTGGCCCCCGGGTTTCGTCTCGGGCTCAGCATGGACGCCGAGGCATCGACCAGCAAAGAGACTGCGTATTCACGCCTGGTCCGCACCGCTCGTCGTTCGTACAGCCGCTGGTAGAGACCCGCCCCGATGAAGAGGGCGGCGTGCGGTGACACGTCGCCCTGGTCGTAACCGGACCTCAAGCCGCGTCGCTGATTGGCCGTGAACAAAGGAAAGAGCTCTCCCGACACCCTCCGCTGGGCGACATCCCACCGTCTCGAAGCCGATCGAAGCGAGGCCAGGCCCTCTTCGGAGAAACGGGCGAAACTCGCCGGTATCGGAGTGACCACCACCTTCCCGCCCTGTCCGGTGGGGAGGAAGACGTCCGGGGCCTGACTGACCCGCAGCAACTGGTCGGTCGAGTCCTCGCCTGCAATGTCCGAGGCGCCCCGGCGATCCGAGATCCCGGAACGGGCCTCGGCGGAGCGTCTCGTGTCCTGGTAGGAGTCGGCGTCGGTGACGATGGGTGAGATCAAGCGCACGCTGTCCACCCCCTCGGCTGCCTTCTCCGCATCCCCGCGTTGGGCGAGCTGATGTTGGGCATTGGTCGCCGATCCGGGCACCTCCGTCAGCAGGCCATTAGCTCGGGCGATTGCCTCGAGCTCGAGGGCGAGTTGGGCGACCTCCCAGGGGTCCCCGGCCTCGGCGGCCATCTCGCAATGTTGGGACCCGTCGTCGAGAGCCATTGCGGCGTTGGCCTCGAACCGCCGTTCCAGGATGTCGCGTTCCACATAGCCGCCGGTGAGGAGGAAGCACCCGAGTACGAACTGGCTCAAGGCACCGGAACGGGAGATAGCATGCGCCAGCGACGACATGTAGAGGTCGGCGAGCACCGATCGGGCCCCCGGGTAGACCGCAAGCCCTTGGCGTTCCTGGCGGGCATCTTCGAGAGAGAAGAACAGGATCTCGGCCACCGGGCGATTGGTCCGTTCCAGGGCGGTCAGAACGTCAACGGCCCCGTCTGGTGGGTTGTCACCCTCGATCGGCCAGCCCTCCGGAACTTCCCGGGTCTCATCGAGATTGGTGGTCACCAGATGCATGACCTCGTGGAGAGCGGAGGCCAGCGCAACCTCGTCCGGGGTCACCGGGGCGTTGCGGGTGTAGGCGGCCTGGAAGATCCGGGGGTCACAGACCACTTCGTCATCCGAAGCCGCCGCCTCTGACCCGAGCCGTACCCTGAGATTTGGGTTCTTGGCGAGGGTTCGGGCGAATCGGGTGACGGCCGGCGCCACCCTCTGATAACGGCTCACGACAGCCTCGATCGCCCGTTCCTCGGGGCCGATCAGATCGGAGAGAAAGGTCTGTTCGCGTCCGCGCATAGCGGGTCATTGTCTCACCAGTGTCAAACCTGGCTTCGCCGGGTTTGACACTCGTTGTACGCATAACGCATTACGTTTTGCGTTTTGCGTTCTGCGTTCTACGTTCTGCGGGTCGCGGTCTAGGGGCCGAAGGCCCATAGACTCCCGGCGTGCACTACGACCTGACAACACTTCCCAATGGGATCCGCGTAATCACCGAGCCCATGCCCTCTCTGCGATCGATCGCCCTCGGGTGTTGGGTGGACACCGGTACCCGGGACGAGCTCGCTAACGAGCAGGGGGCGTCGCACTTCCTCGAGCATCTGTTGTTCAAGGGCTCCGAGACCTTGTCCGCCCGCGAGGTCTCTGAGATCTTCGACTCGATAGGCGCCGAGTCGAATGCCTTCACCTCCAAGGAGAACACCTGTTACTGGACCCGGCTCCTCGACCAGGACCTGGCGACCGGGTTCGACGTCCTCTCCGAGATGATCCAGAAGCCGGCGTTCCGCCAGAACGAGATCGATGCTGAGCGTCAGGTCGTCATCGAGGAGATCAACATGAACGAGGACGACCCCGACGACGTCGCCTTCGAGAACTTCACCACGGCCATCTTCGCCAGTCATCCGTTGGAAGCGCCGGTGCTGGGGACCCGCGAGTCGATCAGGGGCATGTCCCGCGATGACATCCTCGGCTATTGGAAGCGTCGCTATGGCGCCGGCTCGATGGTGGTGGCAGGCGCCGGATCCCTCGAGCACGAGACTGTGGTCGAGATGGTGTCGTCACGGTTCGGCGACTGGTCGGGGGATTCTGTCGATCACGAATTCGGGTCGAACACCCCGGTTTCATCGGTGTCGATCACACGTCGAGACACCGAACAGGCCCACATCGTGCTGGGCGGCAAGGGACTCCATCGATCCGATGAGAGACGTTGGGCCTTCGAGGTGATGAATCATGTGGTGGGCTCTGGCATGTCGTCCCGTCTCTTCCGTGAGGTCCGTGAGGAGCGAGGGCTCGCCTATGCCGTTTACGGTTTCAAACTCGCCTACGCCGATGCCGGAGCCTGGGGGGTCTATGTGGGAACCACGCCCAGTCAGGCCGACACCGCTCTCAACGTGATTCGTGACGAACTGTCGAAGGTGGTGGCCGAGGGAATCACACCCGAGGAGTTGGAGCGGGCGAAGGGCTCCATGCGTGGCGGGCTGGCGCTCTCACTCGAGGACCCCAACAGCAGGATGGTCCGTCTCGGACGTGACGAGCTCTCGGGAATGCCTCATCTGTCTGTCGACGAGAGACTCGCCAAGCTCGAAGCGGTGACACTGGAGGATGTTCAGGGGATCTCGATCGACCTCTTCACGGGCGAGCGAGTCCTCGGTGCCGTCGGCCCGTTCGATGAGGCCGACCTCGAGGCCTACCTGGTCGCCTAACCGTCGATTTCGAACCGGAGGGTCATCGGCTTCTCACCGAAATCGATGACACCTGCCTCACTGTTCTCCGGGCGTTCCATCACCAAGGCACCGCCAAGCTCGTTGCCGCCAGACGTCGAGGGCCAACCCTGCGCGACATAGCTGGTGACGCTCCCCGATAGGGAGGTCCAAAGGACGTTCTGGTTCCCCTGGAGGATCTGGATCAGGTTCTCGGAGCCACCTGAAGGGGCAAGATCGCCGCCCGGGCGGGACGCCTGGAACAAGGCAGTGGTGCTCAGGGCGAGCGCCGTAGCCACGACGGCCAGGGCGAGAGAGGTGGTGCGAACTGCGGGCGATCTTTGCATCGCCTTTCACGGTAGGTGATGCGGGGATTTCCTAAACGGTCAATTCGACGAACTGCGAAAGGACTAGTCCGTAGGCCACGAAGAGAATCAGGACAACCAGGGCGGGCCCGAGGGGGCGCCGATCACGGTTTCCGGCCCACCGCGCCACCCCGAAACCGAGCACCACCCAGAGTGTCACATCGAGAGGCCAGGCAACCACGACCGTGTCGGTGAAGAAGCCGATGATCGCCGAGACCGGGCCTCCGGCATAGAGCAGGCTCAGACCGGCGATCTCACAGGCACCGGTGCAATTGTCACGGTTGATCAGGGTCAACCCGATGGCGAACATGACGATCCCGAAGCCCAAAAGAAAGCCGGTGGCTATCGCAGTGTCACGACACCCTGGTGGTTCATTGGCTTTCGGCATGAGGCCGCGATGGTATGCCGCGATAGGGCATTGCCAATTCGATAGCTTTGGTTGCCGCGACATTGCTACCGGGAGGCTCGCCACCTTTTCATCGACACGTTGCTGGTTCTGGCGACGGTCACAGTGATGGTTCTCAAACTCACGCTCTGATCCCTGCTCCGCTCTCGCGATCCTGAAAACGGGTGCCGAAGGGCGCCGTATGGCGCCGTACGATGGCGCCCATGCCAGACAAGCTCAAGGTTGGGGTGCAACTCCCGGAGGTGGAGAGGGAAATCGGTTGGGCCGAGATACGTGACGTGGCACGAACCGCAGAGACGGTCGGATTCGACTCGGTCTGGCTCGGTGATCATCTCCTTTATCGCGACGAGACACACGGGGTACGGGGACCTTGGGAAGCCTGGTCCTTGCTGGCGGCACTCGGGGAGGCGACCGAGAGGGTCAGCCTCGGGCCACTGGTGGCTTCCACTTCTTTCCATGCTCCGGCGATGTTGGCGAAGAAGGCGGCTACGGTCGATGAGATCTCGGGTGGGCGGCTGATTCTCGGGCTGGGTGCCGGGTGGAACCGTGTCGAGTACGAAGGTTTTGGCTTCCCCTTCGATCACCGTGTCGATCGATTCGAGGAGGCGTTCACCATCATCCGAACCCTCCTCACTGATGGGCACATCGATTTCGAAGGCGCCTACTACACGGTCAAGGACTGTGAGCTGGTACCACGAGCGAGGCCCGGCCTCCCGCTCCTCGTTGGTTCAAATGGCGCCCGGATGCTGGGAATCACCCTCCCCTATGTGGCGCTCTGGAATACGTGGCACTCATCGTTCGGCAACGACGTGGCGGGCCTGCGCCCCCTTCTGGCCCAGATCGACACCGCCTGTGTCACCGCGGGGCGGGGCCCGGGCGAGCTCGAGAAGACGGCCGCCGTCTACATCCAACTGCCCGGGGGATCGGGTCGGATCACAGGTGTGGGTGTGATCGAATCTGACAGGGCTCAAACCGGGTCCCGGGAGGAGTTGGCCCAGCTCTTGCGGGAGTACGCCGAAGCCGGGGTCGGGACTGTTCAGTTGTGTCTCGATCCGATCGACTCGAGCACGGTGGAGGAGATGGGTGAGGTGCTCCGCCTTCTCGATTGAGTAGGGTCGGGCTCGGAGGTGCCATGAAGCTGACGACGGCCAGTTTTCGCAACGGTGGTCCGATCCCAGATCGCTATGCCCTTGCGACTCCCCATCCCGACACCCACGTCATGTTCTCGGAGAACGTCAATCCGGAGTTGAGTTGGGACGAGGTGCCGGAAGGCACACGATCGTTTGCCATCATATGTCACGATCCCGACGTCCCCTCGCGGGCCGACGATGTGAATCAAGAGGGCCGCGAGGTGCCTGCCGACCTACCCCGGGTCGACTTCTTTCATTGGGTCACAGTGGAGTTGCCACCCGACCTTCGGTCCATCGCCGAGACGGAGTTCTGTGAAGGAGTGATGCCCCACGGCAAGAACGTCGCCCTGGGCCCCCGTGGCTGTCGTCAGGGTGTCAATGACTTCACGGGCTGGTTCACCGGTGATCCCGACATGGCCGGGAAGTTCTTCGGATACGACGGCCCGGCCCCACCCTGGAACGACTCGATCCTCCATCGCTATGTGTTCACGCTCTACGCGTTGGACCTCGATGAGGTGCCCGTGACAGGAGAGTTCACGGGTCAACAGGTCAGAGAGGCGATCGAAGGCCATGTTCTGGCCGAGGCCTCGGTCATGGGCACCTACACCCAGAATCCCCGTCTCCGCTGAAGGACCGCCTATCGAGCGACCGCGGGCGCACCTCGGCTCAGCGATCTGATGGTCAGCACCACGAAGAAGAGCACGATAGGGACCACGGAGATGGTCGCCGAGCCGGAGGTGTTGGCGTAGTAGCTGATCACCAGACCGACGGCTACCGAGAGGACACCGATCACCGCAGCGGTCGTCATCATCGCCGGCACCCGTTTCACCAGCAGGGCTGCCGTGGCAGCCGGGCCCACCAGGAGACCGAAAACAAGGAGGGTTCCCACGGTCTGGAAGGAGCCAACGATTGAAACCGTCGTCAGCCCGAGGAGGGCGAGATGAGCGAGACGGGGATTGAGACCGAGCAGTTTCGCTTTGTGCTCGTTGAACGACAGCACCAGGAAACTACGGTAGAGGAGCGTGGAGACCAGGAGGACCACACCGGCAACAACAGTAAGCAGGACCAGGTCCTCGGCGGTGACTCCCAATGCATCCCCAAACAAGATTCCGGTGAGACTGCCGGTGTAGGAATCGCTACGCGAGATCAAGATCACTCCTAGCCCGAGCATCCCGACGAACAACAGGCCGATCCCGGTGTCTTCGGAGAAAGTGGTCTGTCGGTGGACGAGATTGATTCCCGCGATCATGACCGTGGCGGCCAGCGCTGCCCCCAGGAGCACGTTGAAGTCGAGCAGGATCGCCAGGGCGATGCCCGGGATCACACCGTGGACGAGGGCGTCGCCGAGAAAGGTCATCCCCCTGATCACGACCCAGGTGCCCACCACGGCCAGCGCAAGAGCGGCGAGTGCACCACCGACCAATGCCCGCTGCTGGAAGGCGAGTGCGAAGGGTTCGGTCAGCCAGTCCATGACGGCCGTGAAGGTAGTGGTCCCCTCCCGTAATTGGGACGCTCAGGTGTCATATACGGCCCTGGGGGTCTCAATTACGGGTGAGGGCGGCCGCGATTCGCTCCGCGTTGAGACGCAACATGTCAATGAGGGTTTCCGCACCCGATCCTTCCGGCCCAAGCGAGTCGGTGTAGAGCTCGACCACCTCCACCTCACCACCCATCTCGGCGGCGACGGCATCGGCGAGAACGGCCGGCGCGATGGTCTCGGCGAAGATGACACGGACGTCTTCCTTCTCCATGACGGCGACCAGTGCTGCCAGATCCGCCGAGCTGGGCTGGGCGAGGGTCGACCCGCCCGGGATGACTACCCCGACGATCTGGAACCCGTAGCGATGGGCGAAGTAGCCGAGTGCGTCGTGGTTGGTCACCAGTTTCCGGCTGGCTTCGGAAATAGGGCCGAATAGCGCCTCGATTTCGGAGTCCAGAGCCGCCAATTCATCTGCGTACGCCGAGGCCCGTGTTGCCCAGTCGACTGAGGGGTCGATCTCGGACAGGGTGTTGGAGATCACCTCAACGGCAGTCGCCACCCGAAGCGGATCCGTCCAGAAATGGGGGTCGGTCTGGAGTTCCTCGGGCCCGGCCTCGGCGAATGGGAGCGGATCGACGAGCGTCCCGACTACGAGGACTTTGACACCGTCGGCCTCGGCGCCTTCGATGACGTCGAGCAACCCTTCTTCGAGGCCAAGCCCGTTTGTGATCACCAGGTCGGCGTCGTTGATCGAGGCAACCTGTTGCGAGGAGGGTTGGAAGTCGTGGGGATCGGCACCAGCCGGCATCAGGACCTCGACCACGAAGTCGTCCCCGGCGATGGTCGCGGCGATGTCCCCGAGGATCGTCGTGGTTGTCACTACCCGGAGCGAGTTCCCATCATCCGCAGTGCCCTCGGTGGTCGTGCCGTTGGTTGTGGCGCAGCCGGTCAGGAGGACAGCCAGGAAAACTGTGGCGGTGGATTTGATGCAAGGTACTTTCACCAGACTCTCCATCCATCGAAACTGAGAATCATTATCAAGATAACACCAGTTAGGATGTCCCTCAAAATCAAGTGACTGCAGGCAACACCATCGATCGCGAAATAGAGGCACGGCTCGGGGAAGCAGGGGTGCGCTACACCCGCGCCCGTCGGGCGGTAGTGGGGGCGCTGTCCAGGGCGGACGGTCCGAGGTCGGCCTCGGAGCTTCATCAGGACATGGAACAGGACGTACCGCTCTCGTCGCTCTATCGGAGTCTGAGCGTTCTCGATGAGGCCGGTGTCCTCGAGCCGCACAACAGTCTCAAGGGTCTCACCAGGTACGAGCTGGCCGAATGGCTTGCCGGTCATCATCACCATCTGGTGTGCTTGATCTGTGGGACGGTCGAGGACATCGAGCTCTCAGCCGACATGGAAGCCCGCCTCGAACATCTGGTCGAGACCGTGACCGATGAGTTCTCCTTCGCTGCCAGCGGTCACACTCTCGAGGTCCATGGGCGTTGCGCCCGGTGTGTGTGAGAGCAGTAGTCACCGCCACCGACCTGGTCCTGGCCTACGGGCCCAAGATCGCTTTGGACAGTTCACGCTTCGAGATCCCGGTTGGGGGCATCACCGCTCTGATCGGCCCCAACGGTTCCGGGAAGTCGACCCTCTTGAACGCCATCGCAGGACTGATCGAGCCGTCATCGGGGACGATTGATGTGGTGACCGGCGGGGATGGCGCCCGATCGATCTCTTATGTGCTCCAGACAACAAAGGTCAACGAAGCTCTCCCGATAACCGTGCGGGAGGTGGTCACCATGGGCCGTTATGCGACGACCGGTGGTCACCAGCGTCTGGATTCCGCTGATGTAGCTGCGGTGGACCAGGCCATCCGACGCATGGGGATCGGTGACCTCGAGGATCGACATCTCGGGGGCCTCTCAGGAGGTCAGCGTCAGCGGGTGTTCGTGGCGCAGGGTCTGGCCCAGGAACACGACATCCTGCTCCTCGACGAGCCCCTCACCGGGCTCGACATCACCTCGGCCCAGGCCATCGACGACGTGATACACGACGAGAACACACGTGGTTGCACCATCGTCATGACGACCCATGATCTCGCCGAGGCACATGTGGCCAACCACGTGCTGCTGCTCTCGGGCAGGGTGGTGGCATGGGGCCCACCTGTTGAGGTGCTGACCGTCGAGAACCTAACCGCGGCCTATGGGCCGAACCTTCTCCACGTCGAGGGTCGGCAACTATTCATCGACGACCCGGCACACCGGCCGGTACCCGGCCGGCACGTTCATCGGGATCGTTCGACTTAGCGTCCGCGGCGGGGGCGCTCTTCGCGGGGTCGCGCCTCGTTGACCTTCAGGGCGCGTCCGTTGTAGTCATACCCGTCGAGTTCCGAGATCGCTTTGGAGCCTTCTTCGTTCGGCATCTCGACGAAACCAAAACCGCGGGAACGGCCGGTCTCCCGGTCGTTGATGATCGCGGCGGATTCGACGGTTCCGTACTCGCCGAAGATGTTCTCCAGGTCCTGAGCCGTTGCGTTGAACGGCAGGTTTCCCACGTAGATGTTCATGGTGACTGGTCCTTGTCTATGTGGCCCTTGTGGGCTTTACGTCGCAATGTCCGGTACGACCCTTGTCCTCAGCCCAGTCATTCAGAACGGGAGATCAGAACGAGTCGCCGCCGAGGCAGCAACAGGGCGGGGAGGATAACAGAGCTGTCAGATTTCTGTGACGGTGACTCTGTTGATAATCGCCTCCTCTGTTGGCCTGTCGCGTCGATCGGTCTCGGTGCCTGCGATGGAGTCGACAACGTCGAGACCTGAGGTCACCTTTCCAAAGATCGTATAGGAATGAGGCAGGCCGGCGTCTCTGTGACAGATGAAAAACTGGGAGCCATTGGTGTTGGGGCCCGCGTTGGCCATCGCCACCGTGCCCCGGGCATAACTGCCCTCACCCTCCAACTCGTCACGGAACTTGTACCCGGGCCCCCCCGTGCCGGTTCCGGTTGGATCGCCGCACTGGATCATGAAGTTTTCGATGACCCGGTGGAAGATGATCCCGTCGTAATAGCCCTCGCGGCTCAGAAACACGAAGTTGTTCACGGCCAGTGGGGAGCGCACGGCGTCGAACTCGATCTCCATCACACCATGACTTGTCTCGAGGGTTGCGCGGTAGGTCTTATCGAGGTCGATGAGGAGGTCGGGTGGGCTCGGGTATTGGTTGGCCATGCTGGTCTGCTTTCTGATAATGGTCGGGTACGGGGATGAGTCAACCGACGAAGTAGGCCGGAGTGTTGCCGCTCCGCCATTTGATCGAGCAACCCATCGACGGGCGCTGGATCTCGCTCACAGGCTCCCCGGCCAGGACCGCTTTCGCCGCGGCGCGAAGATCCCTCCCGGTGACGGGGGTGTCGTTGCCAGGCCGGGCCCCGTCGAATTGGCCCCGGTAGGCCAGCCGCCGGCCATGATCGAAGAGGAAGAAGTCGGGTGTGCACATCGCGGTGTAGGCCGCCGCCGCAGTCTGCTCGCCATCGAAGAGGTAAGGAAAGGTGTACCCGTATGTCTGCGCCTCGATCTTCATGGCCTCGGGGGAGTCGTCGGGGTACTGCACAGGATCGTTGGATGAGATAGCGACGATCGCCAAACCACTGTCGAGGTGGTCATGCCCGAATCGTGCCAACTCCACACGGACGTGCTTGACATATGGGCAGTGGTTACAGATGAACATCACCAGCAAGGCTGGGGCGTCGGTGAAGTCGGCCAGGGAGATCATTTGCCCGGACACAGTGTCGGGCAGTGAGAAGTCTGGGGCCTCGGTGCCCAAAGCGAGCATGGTTGAAGTGACAGCCATCGGTTTCAGGTCCTTCCGCTGAAGTCGGGATTGCGGAGTCTACGGCTGGGCGAGCTGTGCGATCACATGGGCGAATGTCTCCAGGCTCCCGGGCTCCCCGACGTCGGGGAGAGTGACGATGGAGTGGGTGGCGCCTGCGAAGTGATAGGACTCGAACAGGCTCACCAGGTCGTCCACGGTGCCGGCGTTGTTGCGCTCAGAGAAGGCCTCTGCCGATTGGTCGCGGCCCCGGGCCCGATCAACCCTCTCGGCAAGGTCCTGGCGATCACTGCCCACCATCACCGTGATGAGATGGCTGGCCTCGATCTCTGAGGGGTTGCGCTCTACGTCTGAACAGTGACGGTGCAGGATCTCCAGCTTGGAGGACACGGTCTCGGGCTTTCCGAAGAGATTGCAGGCATCGGCGTACCGGGCGACCAGAGCGAGGGTCTTGCGTTCCCCGGAGCCTCCGATGGTTATCGGAATCCTCTCCTGGACCGGCCTCGGATAGCAAACGAGCTCGGAGGCGGAGAAGACCCGGCCCTGGAACGATGGCGATCCCTTGCCCCAGAGCAGCGGGAGCATCTCCAGGGTGTCCTCGAGCAAGGCATAACGCTGGGACACCGATGGGAAATCCCATCCGTATCCGTGATGCTCATCGGCATTCCAACCGACGCCGAGCCCGCAGTTCGCTCGGCCGCGTGACAGCGCATCGAGCGTTGCGATCATCTTCCCGAGAAGTGCCGGGTTGCGGTAGGTGATTCCAGTGACCAAGGTCCCGAGACGAATCCTCGTCGTCACTGCCGCCAGGTATCCGAGGGTGGTGTAGGCCTCCGGGATGTCCTCCCAGGGTCGGCCGACCTGGGGGATCTGTCGGAAGTGATCCATCAGCCAGAGGTCGCGGAATCCGGCCGCTTCCGCCCGCCGGGCGATGTCGGCGAGGTTTGATGCCATCGCATCCGCCCCCCCGTCCCAGGCGAAGCGGGAAACCGAAAGCCCGAAGGTATGAGTGCCCGCGGGACGCGCAGATTCCTCGCCTGAGACTGCAGAAACGATGGCGGGTGGCACCACGGCTACCGGCTGCTGGCGGTGGATCCCGTCGAAGCCTTCCCCTTCGAGCTCTGCGACCACCAAGCGATACCTCGCTATCTGTCTGCGGAGAACGGTCTTCGGGATCGGCTTCGACTGCAAGCCGTTCCTTCGCTCACATTCCTCTCCAGATGTCTCGAAGACGATGGCGTGCACCGGTATCCCGGCGTCGTGGGCCAGACGCAGCCAGCCGGCCCGTCGTGGGCATCGAACCCGAGTGTGTCGACGACAGTTGTCAATCGGCGCCCGATCCGTTCGCCGACTATTCGCGCGAGGATCTCGAATGCAGCCCGACCGGCGCGTTGATCGTCCTCACCGGTCCCGACGAGGGCGCGCAGTCGGTCGGAGGAGACGATTTCCTCCGGCCGAAAATGCTCTTCAGCCCATGTCGTCTTGCCGGAGCCGGATGGTCCGACCAACACCACGAGGCTTGGGGCGGGGAGACGCAGCTCCATGGGAGTGGTTCTAGCCGGGCGATCGGTAACCTGGCGACGTGAGTCTCTCGCTTTCGGCCCCCTTTGGGCATGTCGCCACCGCCATGATCACTCCGTTCACCGATTCGGGCATTGTCGACCACGAGAAGGCATGGCGTCTGGCTCGACATCTTTCCGACCATGGTTCGGAGGCCTTGGTCATCACCGGCACCACCGGGGAGTCACCAACACTCAGCGGCGCAGAGAAGCTCGCCCTCTACAAGACCGTGGTCGATTCGGTGAAGGAGAAGGACACCTTCGTCATCGCCGGAACCGGCACCTACAACACCGCTGAGTCGATCGAGTTGTCCGCAAAGGCCGGCGAGTTGGGTTGTGACGGGGTCCTGGCTGTGACGCCGTATTACAACAAGCCGGGACAGTCCGGGCTGATCGCCCACTTCACCGCTATCGCGGATGTTGGGGTGCCGGTGATGCTCTACAACATCCCGAGTCGAACCGGACGGCTGATCGAGGTCGAGACCCTGGCCTGTCTCTCTGAGCACGACAACATCGTGGCGGTCAAAGACGCGGTCGAGAATATCGAATTCACCAGTCAGACGGTCAACCGGGTCCCGGGCCTGCCCGTGTATTCGGGTCAGGACTCGCACACCTGGCCGATGATCGCGGTCGGTGCCATCGGGGTGGTGTCGGTGATCTCGCATCTGGCGGGACGAACGGTGGCCGCGATGGTGAAGGCGGCTCTCGCCGGTGATATCTCCGAGGCACGTCGGCTCCACCATGAGCTCCTGCCGCTTTGTGAGGCTTGTTTCCTCGAGACCAACCCGAGCCCGGTCAAGGGGGCAATGAACCGGCTCTGGGAGTCGGTTGGCGATGTCCGGTTGCCACTGGTCGCAGCCTCGGAGGAGACCCTGATTGCAGTCGAGAAGGCAGTGGGGGCTATTCAGGGCCTATGAGTGTTTCTGTCACCTTCTTGGGGGGCCTGGGAGAGATCGGTCGTAACTGTGCCGCGGTGGAGATCGACGGCAAGATCGCTTTGATCGACTGTGGGCTGATGTTCCCCGAGGAGGACATGCTCGGGGTCGACCTGGTATTTCCCGATTGGTCCTGGTTGGTGGCACGCTCGGGCGACGTGGAGTGCGTCATCG
>JBBDWM010000043.1:0-11195 GCA_040902845.1 Acidimicrobiia bacterium | reverse complement strand
TCGACCCTATTTCCGAAGCCACTTGGTGCCATGCGGCCCGTCTTCGAGGATCACACCCACCCGGTCCAACTCGTCGCGAATCGCATCGGCTTCGTCGAATCGCTTCTCGACGCGGGCCCGGTTGCGCATCGCGACCAGTGTCTGAAGTATCTGGTCATCATCACCGCTTACACCGAAACGCTCCGCCAGATGCGCCAGGTCGAAGGACTCGTCGGCGGCCGCGCTGGCATCGTCAAGCCCCAGGACCTCGACAATCTCGGCCACGGCGCCGGCTATCGAAGAAGCGTCCCCGCCTTCGTCGAGGATCCGATTTCCCTCCCTGACCAGGTCGAAGAGCAGGGAAACTGCCTGCGGAGTCCCAAAATCGTCATCCATCGCCTCGACAAAACGGGCAATCGCATCAGGGTTCGGCGGCCCGGCCTCCACCCGCTCCCGGAACCTCTGCAACCGGTCCAGGGCCTCGGCGGCCTCGGCCAGGAGCTCCTCGGAGTAGTCGAGTGGCGAGCGGTAATGGGCCCGCAGGTAGAGAAGGCGAAGTGCCCGACCCCCCTGATCCTCCAGGAGGGTCGCCAGATCAACCACCACCCCGGTCGACTTGGCCATCTTCTCCCCACCGAGGTTGACCATGCCGTTGTGGAGCCAGTAACGACTGAAGACCCTCCCCGTGGCGCCCTCGCTCTGCGCGATCTCGTTCTCGTGATGGGGGAAGATGAGATCGGTGCCGCCACCGTGGATGTCGAAGTCCTCGCCCAGGTATTTGGACGCCATCGCCGAGCACTCGATGTGCCACCCCGGGCGGCCCGAACCCCAGGGCGAGTCCCACCAAGGCTCCCCGGGCTTGGCAGCCTTCCACAGGGCAAAGTCGAGCGGATCCTGCTTCGCCTCGTCGACCTCGATTCGATAACCGGAGCGCAGCTCATCGGGGTCCCGACCTGAGAGCTTGCCGTAGCCGTCCAACGACCGCACCGAGAAGTACACGTCGCCCTCTGACTCGTAGGCGAGGCCACGGTCGATAAGAGTTTGGATCAGGAGGATGATCTCGGGGATGTGCTCAGTCGCCTTGGGCTCGACGTCGGGCTCGAGGACCCCCAATGCGGCGTAGGCATCGGAGAACCTCTTCGCCATCCTCTCGGCCAGGGTTTCCACGCTCTCGCCGGCTTCGACCGCGGCGGCGATGATCTTGTCCTCGATGTCGGTGATGTTGCGCACGAAGAGCACGTCTAGGCCCCGCCAGACGAGATAGCGCCGAATCACGTCGAATGCGACCGCCGAGCGCCCGTGACCGACGTGAGGCTCGGATTGCACGGTCGGACCACAGACGTACATGGCGACCTTGCCCTCGTCACGAGGCTCGAAGGGGACAACCGCGCGGTGCAGCGTGCTGTGGACCCGGAGCATCGCCAGATGTTACGGCAGGGGACCGACCGTGACCACAGCCACCACCGCCAGGCCTTCGCCCCGGCCGATGAACCCGAGACCATCGGTGGTAGTGGCCTTGATCGAAACCGAGTCGACGGCCAGGCCGAGAGTCACGGCGAGACGGGCTCGCATCTCCGCCCGGAACGAAGCGATGCGCACCGACTCCGCGATCACCGTCACATCCACGAATGTGACCAGCCAGCCCGACCCGGCCGCCATGGCCACAGTCCGTCCCAGGATCTCCAGGGAGTCGGCCCCTCTCAATGCGGGGTCATCTGATGGGAAATGGTCGCCAAGGTCGCCCAGCGAGCAGGCCCCCAGGATGGCGTCGGTGACGGCATGAGCGAGAACATCGCCATCGGAGGTTGCCGATACGCCAACGGTCTCTGACACGGTGACTCCACCAAGAAGCAGTGGTGGCTCACCGTCGAGGGGGTGGGCATCGAAGCCCCAACCGACGCGGAAGCCGGCCGGCGACACCTCCGGGCTCATTCCTCGTCGGTTTCGACCGTGGGTAGGGCTCGATCCAGTCTCTTGATCGCCTCGTCATCGTCGATCTCGAGGCTGAATGCGAGCTCAGAGCTCAAAGTGAGCCGCGCTTTGGACAGCATCCGTTTCAGAGCTGGGCTGATCCCCTTCGTCTGCTGGGCGAAAGACAGGTCCCGCACCACCTCGGCGACCTGAAAGATGTCGCCGGAGGTCATCTTCTCATTGAGGACCTTGTACCAGCGGCTCCAATTGGCGCCGGCTTCCTCGGGCTCGCCCTTGAGCGATCTGAGCACGTCTCTCGACCTTGTCTTGGAGATCACCGGCCGGATCAGGTCGTCGACCTTGTCCAGGGGCACCATGACTGTGAGCTGCTCGGTGGCGATGTTGAGGACGAAGTAGTCCTGTTTCTTGCCGGCAAACTCCTGTTTGACCTTCTTCTGGATGGTGGCGGCTCCGTGTTGAGGATGGACCACCTTGTCCCCTACCGAGTATTTCGATGCGGTTTGTGCCATCAGCGGAGCGGATTGTACCGGCGGCCACCGTCAATCCAGCACGGGCTCCCATTCGTGGGCCGAGTCGAGGAGACGGTCGAAAAACGCTCTCAATTGACCGGCCCGTGTCTCGCCCACACCCTCGATCCCGAGCAGCGCCACCTGGCTGGCATTGAGGAGCTTCGAGACCGACCCGAAGTGCCGGATGATGTCGTCGCGAACCGAGTCGGGAAGCCTCCCCACCTGTGACAGGATGCGAAAACCGCGAGGTTGGGCGGGATCATCGAGATCAGGAAAGTCCAACTCTGAGCCCACCCGACTTGGGTCCTCGAGCTCGGTCCCGGTCAGTGCGTTGAGCTGGCCGATGGCGCGAGCCACGGAGTTGCTCCTCAACGGTCTCAGATAGTCCTGGAGGATCGCTCGCCTGGTGAAGTCGACGCCGGCCATCAAGTCGTTGAGCTGGAGGGCGACGATTCTTCCGTCCTCGCCGAGGGTCAGGGCGCGGGCTTCCACCACCTTGCCGAGCCGGTCCAGGAGCTCGGCGCGTTGAAGAACGGTCACCGCCGAGCGGTGGGTGGCGAGCCCGGTCACCTCGAGACGGGTGAGACGCAGCTCGGACTCATTGAGACGGCTGCGCAACCTGTCGAGACTCTGCAATTCCTGATTGACGTGGGCTGTGACCTCGGTCGGTGTTGCCAGCTCGATCTTCTGGTCGCCATAGAAGAGAGTGGCCACCCTTCGCCCCTCACTGACGGCCACCACCGGTTTCCCGGTCTGCACAGCCATGCGCTCCGCGGTTCGATGCCGGGCGCCGGTCTCATCTGTGGGTATCGAACCGTCGGGAACGAAGTGCACGGCGACCGCAATGATGATCTCCCAGTCGTCGTCGAGAACGATTCCCCCGTCCATCTTGGATAGCTCGGCGAGACGGGCCGGTGTGAACTTGGTTCGTTTCAGGCTGAATCCGCCGGAGCTTGCTGCGTCGACGGCGGAACCATTGCCAAGGACGACCAATCCTCCCTTGCCCTGCTGGATGATCCGTTCCAGCGCCCTGCGCATCGGGGTCCCCGGCGCCAGCCGTTCCAGGGTCTCGTTGATCGATAGGTCACCCACGTCGGCCAGGCTATCAGTTTGAGTTGCCGGCCGACTTTGCCCTAAGTCCACCCCCGTAATATGGACCGTCAGGGCCGCATATGACCCCTCACGGTCCAAATTACGGAGGGCCAAACAGACCGGCGCGCTCCAGGGACTCCCCGAGACGCATCGATTGCCCCCCCATCGGAGCTATCCGATGGTCGAGACCCATCCGATCCAGCTCCTCGACCCGTCTGGCCTCGAACGGGATGGACCTGACCTCTCCCGCGAGCCCGATCTCACCCCAGGCGGCCAGTCTGCCCAGAGGGACGTTGAACACCGAGGAGGCAACGGCGATCGCCACCGGGAGGTCAGATCCCGGTTCGTCGAGACGCCAACCGCCGACCACATTCACAAAGACTTCTTTGTCCCAGAGGGAGATCTGGGCGTGTCGATGGAGCACGGCAAGGACTTGGTTGACCCGGGTGGGGTCGAGACCTCGGATCGACCGGCGCGGCTGGGGCTGATTGGTGGGCGACACCAACGCCTGGATCTCGACAAGGATCGATCGGCGCCCTTCGACTGCGGGGTAGATGACGGTCCCCGGCACTTCTGGTTGCCAGCCTTCTAGGAACACCTTCGAAGGGTCGTCCAGCTCGAGCAAACCGTCGGAGCGCATGTCGAACATCCCGGAAACGTGGGTGGCTCCGTAACGGTTCTTGATGCTGCGCAACACCCGGAAACCCCGGTCGGGATCACCCTCGAGATAGAGGACGACGTCGACCATGTGCTCGAGAAGCTTGGGCCCGGCGAGGCCGCCCTCTTTGGTCACGTGACCAATCAGGACCACTGCCGTCCCCGTCGTCTTGGCCAACCTGACCAGGCGGCTGGCACTCTCCCTCACCTGGGCCAGGCCTCCGGCGGCGGATGGGATCTCAGGGACCGAGACCGCCTGGATCGAATCGACGATCAACAGACGGGGGCGCTCTCGCTCGACCAACGCCACAATGGCATCGACATCGTCGTCGGCAACCAGAGAAATCTTCTCGTCACCGATACCGAGCCGCCGGGCGCGGATCGCCACCTGTTGCGCCGACTCCTCGGCGCTGGCAATCACCACCGCAAGGCCCCTTTGCGCCACCGCCGCTGCGGTCTGGAGAAGCAGGGTGGATTTGCCGACACCGGGCTCCCCACCCAGGAGTAAGACCGATCCGGGAACGAACCCTCCTCCCAGGACCCGGTCGACCTCGGGCCAGCCGGTGGGCTCTCGTTCGGCCGGCCCTTCCGCCGCTTCGGTCAGGGTCACCGTCCGCGCCGGAGCCACCGAGGCCGCGGGACGGGTCTTGTCCTCCACCAGAGGGTCGCTCACCCCGCATTGGGGGCAGAATCCCATCCATTTCGGGGAGAGATGCCCGCAAGATTCGCATCGAAAAGCCATGAGGGACACCGTATCCGGTTACCGATTGCGACGTCGCACCGCGAGAATGAGCGCCGCCACCAGGAACACGATAAGGATGATCCCGGCCAGTAACGAGCCTGCTGTCCAGGGCTCGTATGTTCTGACCGCCCACACCAACATGCCCGTGGCACAATAACGGTCCTAGGAGGGACGTGGCTTCACGCAAATGTGATCAGTGCGGCGCGACCGTACTGCCGGACGAGCAATTCTGCCCGTCCTGTGGTTCGTTCATGGACCCACTGGTTCCGGAGCCGCCGGCGCGACGAGACAACATCATCTCGGTGAGCTCCGACGGCAACTACGAAGAGTTCAACTTGGACAACCCGCCCCGCGAGGACCCGACCCGGGAGAAAGGCACCTCAGACCGTGGCGGCGTGTCCTGTCCGTCGTGTGGGGCGTCCAACCCGCCCTCGAACCGCCATTGCCAGGAATGCGGGGCCAGACTTCGCCAGGGACCGCTACCAACGGCGCCCCGCCCTGCGGTTCAGGCGACGGCAGGGGTCAGAGCTGCCCTTGCAATCAGTGCTCTCCTCTTCGGAGTGGTCGTGGTCGCCATTCTTTTCAACGTCTTCAGCGGCGACGACACACCATCATCGACGAGCCTGACCGCCGCCAGCTCCACGTCGCCCTCTGTGCAGGAACTCGGGCCAATCGATGTGATTCGGGTCGATTGCTTGCCCGATGGCATCGGCTCCTTCATCTGTCAGAACCTGATCACGGGAACAGAGGACGAGTATCAGGTCACGTTTGAAGGCCTGCCCGAAGGCGACAAGGTGGTGATCACACTCACCTTCCGGGAGCCTATGACCGTAACCCGAATCGACTGGACCAACATCGAGGACGTGACCCGTTTCGGGCAGAACTACCGGGCCCATGGCATCGTCATCAACGCCCAGGACGCCCTGACCACCGTCCCCGTCCAACTCGAAGACGAACCGGGCACCACAGAGATCGACTTTGCCGCGATCAACACCAACTGGATCGAGATCACCATCGAGAGCGCCTACAACGCCGAGGTCACCGACGGCAACGTCTTCACCGAGCTTGCGATCCAGGAGATCACGGTGATCGGCCGCCCCTCGACCGCGGAGGGCTAGCCAGTTCGAGAGGGCGGCGGCTCGGCTCTTGGCAGATGAAACCCAAAGACCGGAAACCGGCCACTACTCCTTGATATAGGGTTGGCCGTCGGCGGCGGGCGGGCGAGAGCGACCGACGACTCCGGCCACGACGATGATGGTGACGATATACGGCGTCATCGACAGGAACTCCGATGGGATGGGTGTTCCCAGGATGCCGAGTTTTTGCTGCAACGCGCGGGCGAATCCGAACACCAGTCCTGCTCCGAGAGCACCCAGCGGCATCCATCGCCCGAAAATCATCGCGGCGAGGCCGATGAAGCCAATGCCGGCAGTGAGGTTCTCCTCAAACCGAGAAACCTGGGACAGGGTCAGGAAGGCCCCGCCGAACCCGGCGATGAGCCCACCAAGGATCACGTTGCGATAACGGGTGCGGTAAACGTTGATCCCAACGGTGTCGGCGGCTCTGGGATGTTCCCCGACCGAGCGCGAGCGCAGGCCCCAACGGGTGTAGAAGAGACCGAAATGAAGCACGATCGCCAAGATGAACGTCGCGTAGACGAACATGCTGTGGTCAAAGAGCATCGCCCCGAGCACCGGGATGTCGCCCAGGATCGGGATCTTGAGGGACGGGAAGCTGCCGGGCGAGTTCAGGTCCTGCGCCTCAGAGAGAACACGCCGGGCCAGAAACGATGTGAGACCCAGAGCGAAGATGTTGATGACCACTCCGGCGATGATCTGGTCGACACGGAACTTGATGGCCAGCACCGCGAGTACGGCTCCGAGGATGGCCCCGGTCAGCATTGCACCGATCAGACCGGCCCAGATCCCCCATGCCGAACCCATGATCGTGCCTACGAATGCGGCTGTGAGCAGCTGGCCTTCGATGGCGATGTTGATGACGGCAACTCTCTCGCACATCAGGCCACAAAGAGCACCGAGAGTCACCGCCACTGACAGGACCACCGTCGAACGAAGCATTCCAACGAGGCTGAATGAGTTACCGGCTGCGGCCCACGTCAGGAATGCCAGGGCAAGCAGACCCAAACCGATGGCCAGCGCCAGATTCGTCCGGGTGAGGTGGGACTTGCGCAGGACGAAGCCACCCAGAAAGGCGAGAATGGCGGCCACCAGGAACGCCAGCCATTTGGAGTTGACCTCCCAAGCGAGATCCTGGAACCGTTCGCCCGGCAACGACAGGTTGAACATGGACGTGACCCCGGATTCGACCCCAAGACCAAACACCCAGAAAACGAAAGCCGCGAGTATGACCAGTACCACCCCGATGACCGTGGCCCGCCGCTCCTCGGAGGTGGCCCGACGGTCGATTCTCTTCCCCGAGGTCACATCCGGAGACGTCACCCGCCCCACCCCGTCGAGATAGTGACTCCAGTCTCATCTTTCGGCGTTTTGATCCGGTAGATGGCTCGCACCAACTCGGGCGCAGCAATGAACACGATGACCAAGGCCTGGAGCACGAGCACCAGGTCGATCGGGATACCCGCGGCTCCCTGCATCTCGCGGCCCCCCGCACGGAGCGCGCCAAAGAGGAGGCCGGCGAAGAGGACTCCAACCGGATGCGATCGCCCGAGCAGAGCCAAAGCGATCGCGTCGAATCCGATCGTCCCCGCAAAACCCGAAATCCCGCGATACGGCTCGAGGCCCAGAACCTGAGTCGTCCCGGCGACCCCGGCGAGCGCACCCGAGATTGCCATGACGCCGACGTATATCCAGGCCACGTTCATGCCGGCGTAGCGGCCACCATCCGGATTGAACCCGACGGCTCGGAACTGGAATCCGATGGTGGATCGATACAGGAGCCACCAAACGAAGCCAACCGCTGCTAATGCGATCAAGAAACCGATGTTGAGGCGGTAATCCCCCAGTGTCGGGAATTGCGCCGAGGGATTGATCGGTTTAGAGAGAGGATCGTTTCGTCCCGGCGCCTGGAACGCCGATGTCGTCAGCAGGAAGTCGACCAAGTACAGAGCTATGAAATTGAGCATGATGGTCGTGATGACCTCGTGCGCCCCGGTGCGCGCTTTCAGAAGGCCGGCTATGCCAGCCCAGATGGCACCACCGATAATTGCCGCGACTATCGCCAGGGGGATGTGGAGGATGCCGGGAAGAGCCACGCTGAATCCCACCCACAGCGCGGCCATGCCGCCCATGTGCATCTGACCGTTGACACCGATGTTGAAAAGCCCGGCCTGGAATCCGACGGCAACGGCGAGGCCGGCGAGGATCAGTGGCGTCGCGGCGTAGAGGGTCTCGGTTAACGCTCTTGGCGAGCCGACTGAACCAATCAAGAGCGCCTTGTATGCGTCGCCGACACCGCTCAACGTCAAACGGAGTGCTTCTAGGGGATCATCTCCCCATACGCTGAGAGTGTCCAGGTCGGTCACGGCGATGATCAAGCCACCAATGAGCAATGCTGTGAGCACGGCGAGGGCTGGAATGACGACAGCCTTTCCAAGCGAGGTTCCGACACCGGTGATGCGAGCCTCCCGCTCCCCTGCCGACGGGTCGCTCGGCCTATTCGCGGGGGGAGGACCGCCGTCGGTCATGATGCCTCGCTCTCTCCTTGGCTGCCCAGCATGGCCAATCCGATCTCGGTAGCTGTTGCCGATCCGTCGAACTCGCCCGCGATGCGACCCCCGAACAGGACGATGATCCGATCGGAGATAGCCATGACCTCATCGAGCTCAGAGGAAACGATCAAAACCGCGGCACCTTCGTCACGCTTTCTGACAATGCGAGCGTGGATGTACTCGATGGAACCGACGTCGATCCCTCGAGTTGGCTGTGAAGCGATCACCAGGGACACGTCTCGGTCGAACTCCCGCGCCACGATCACTTTTTGCTGGTTTCCACCTGACAGCTTGGAGACCAACGTGTCGACGCTCGGAGTGCGCACGTCGTACTCATCGACGAGTCGTAATGCCTGCTCCCGAGCCGCATCCCAGTCCATCTGGATGCCATTGGATATCGGTTCCTCGTAGTAGGAGTCCAAGATCACGTTCTCCGTCACGGTGAACTGGAGGATCAGGCCGCTCCTCTGGCGATCCTCTGGCACGTGAGCAACGTCGCGCTTGTGGAGGTCCCGAGGAGATTCGATAGTGACGTCTACCCCCCGGAGTTGCACGACGCCGCGGAGGGCTGATCGCAGCCCGGTGATTGCCTGGACCAACTCGGTTTGGCCGTTGCCCTGAACGCCGGCGATGCCGAGGATCTCTCCGGCTCGAACTTCGAACGAAAGGTCATCCACCGCCCGTCGGTTGCGATCATCGAGCACGACGAGATGCTCGACCGAGAGCACCACGTCGGCCGGCCGCGCCTCCGCCTTGTGCACGGTCAGGTCAACCGGGCGGCCGACCATCAGCTCAGCCAGCCGCTCTTCGTCAGTCTCAGCGGGAACCACCTCGGCAACGGTCTTGCCACGGCGCATGACCACGATACGGTCAGCGATATCCAGGGCCTCTCCGAGCTTGTGACTGATGAAGATGATGCCCTTCCCAGCCGCCTTGAGGCTCCTCACGACCTCGAAGAAACTCTCGACCTCTGTCGGCGTCAGGACCGATGTGGGCTCGTCGAACACGACAAAACGGGCTTCGCGCTCGAGCACCTTGATGATCTCGACTCGCTGTTGCACCCCCACGGGGAGATCTTCAATGATGGCGTCAGGGTCGACATCGAGGCCGTGCCGACTGGAAATCTCTCTGACGACCCTGCGTGCCCTGCTCTTGTCCAGCCAGCCCAACTTCTTCGTGGGCTCCTCGCCGAGCACAACATTCTCGGCAACCGAGAACACCGGAACGAGCATGAAGTGCTGGTGCACCATGCCGATGCCGGCTGCGATGGCATCAGCCGGCGAAAGCAACTCGAGCGGTTCACCGTCGATGAGCACTTGACCCGAAGTCGGGGTGTAGAGCCCGTAGAGGATGTTCATCAAAGTGGTCTTACCCGCTCCGTTCTCGCCGAGCAGGGCCACTATCTCGCCTTCGGCGACGCGAAGATCGACGTCGTCATTGGCGAGCACACCCGCAAACTGCTTTGTGATTCCCTTCAGCTCGAGCTCCACAGCCCTCCCGGACGCCTACGTGGACCGCACCCTAGATCCATGGCGAGAATCACGCCGCACACGTAGTGGGGCCCCCCCCACCGGGGGGCCACTACAACTATTCGATCAGCCGGATCGGCTCAGTAGCCAACCGGGGTGTAGTCGGCCTTGATGACTCCGTCCTTGATGTCCTGGAGGAGCTGGTCGACCTCGGCCCTCAGCTCGTCTGAGACACGCGAATCCCAGTCGTGGTACTCGGCTAGGCCAACGGAGTCATTGCTCAGGTTGCCAACAAAAGCGCCGGCAACCCATGTGCCCGCTTGATGCTCCTGCACGGACAACGTGACAAGTGGCGCGATCGCCTTCAGCACCGTCGTCAGCCACAAAGGCTGGTACTGCTCATCCATCGCGAAGTACGCATCGGCGTCGACACCGATGAGGGCGGCATCGAGGCCCAGGTCGGTTATCGCGTCACCCGCCGGCAGATTGATGGCACCGCCGACCGGAATGATGATGTCGCAGCCTTCCTGGAAGAGGCTCTCCGCAGTGCTTCGCGCCAGATCCATGTCGGTGAAGCTTCCCGTGAACAAACCGTCAGCGGCTTCTACGTCCCAGCCGAGAACGGTGACGTCCGTGCCTTTGACCTCGTTGTAATGCGCGGCCCCACGGGTGAATCCATCCATGAAGATCGCAACTGTCGGGAAGTTGGCTCCACCGTAGGTGCACAGGACTCCGGTTTGGCTCACACCGGCAGCCAGATAACCGGCGGCAAAAGCGGCCTGGTCGGTCTGGTAGACGAGCTCACGCACGTTTGGAAGTGCCAACGGGGCGAACTCCGCGTCCGTCAGAACATTATCGATCATGGTCCAGGTGATATCTGGGTAAGCCTGAGCGTTGATCGCCGTCACCTCACCGAGAGCGAAGCCCACGGTGACGATGTGCTGGCAATCCTGGGACACCATCTGGTCGATGTTCGGCTGCCAGTCTGTGGCGTCGGTCGACTCGAGGTAGAACGAGTCCTCGGTGGCATAACCTGCATCAATGGCGTCCTGGACGCCTTGCCAGGCGCTGCCGTTGAAGCTTCGATCGTCGACACCGGCTAGGTCGGTGACCAGACAGGTCTTGAT
>JBBDWM010000042.1:142279-235355 GCA_040902845.1 Acidimicrobiia bacterium | reverse complement strand
TCGTCACCGCACTCATCTGCAACGACGAACGTCGTAACCACGACAGAGACGAGATAACCGCCCCCTGTCTCACGGTTGAACCAGTTGAACCATTCAAGGAGAACAAGTTGACCTTCGACGTTCTAGCAGCCCTGATTGCCGGGTTAGCCGGCACACTCGTGATGACCGCCATGATGACCCTGGCCGCCAGCGCCGGTCTGACCCAAATGCCACCAATGACCCTGGTGGCAGGCAGCATGATGAGCGAAGACCCGGAACGAGCGAAACGGTTCGGCGTCATGATCCACTACATCGTCATGGGCACGGTCGTATTCGGCATCGTCTATGCCGCCCTCTTTGCCGGATTGGGTTCCGCAGCCGCCCTCACCGGCGCACTGATAGGCGCGGTTCATGGAATCGTGGTCGGTGCCATGGCGATGCCCATGATGCCGGCGATCCACCCGAGAATGACGTCCTCCGGCTCCGCGGCAAGACAGCCCGCGGTCGACATCACAGGTGGCGCCGTGGTCCTGAGTGCTCCCGGCATCTTCGGATCCCGATGGGGGGCTGTGACCCCGATCGCTCTGGTCGTCGGCCATGTCGTTTACGGCGTTGTGGCGGCCCTGGCCTACTCCTCCCTGGTCTGACCCACGATCTCCACCAATAAGGCGAGCTATCCCACTATGACCAAAGTACCCATTCACGACCTCGAAACTGCACCCATCGGCAGTCGAGAGCCCCTGTCTCGTCAGTCAGAGAGGATCGGCCGGGTGATCAACATCTTCGGAGCCATGGCCAACTCCCCGGTCCTGATCGAGATGTATGACCTGATCGAGACTCACCTCGCCAAGAACTCGAATCTCGACAACGCCACCCGTCAGGCGATCCATCTCACCGTCGCCGCGGTCAACGACTGTGATTACTGCCAGGCCGCCTACACCGGCGCAGCGAAGGCGGCGGGATTCGACATCGAGGAGACCATCCAGATTCGTCAAGGGAAGGTCGAAGGCCAGCCGAAACTGACCGCTCTCCTGACCCTTTGTCGTCAGATCGCCGACAACCGGGGATGGGTCGACGATTCGGTTTGGGCAAGAGCTATCGGTGCGGGATGGACAGTCGAGGAGATCCTCGACGCATACTCCGACGTGGTGCGGACGATTCTCACTAACTACTTCAATCACCTGGTGAACACCGAGCACGACCTCTCTGAGGTGCCACCATTACCGACCTGATGCCCGGTACCAGCGCGTCGAGTCGTCTTGGTGAGTGACACCCCCATTGCGGATCATGCCCTGCTCTCCGATTGCCACTCGGCGGCTCTCGTGGACAAGGCCGGCTCCGTCGTGTGGTGGTGCGCCCCTCGTTTCGACGACCCCTCGGTCTTCGGCCGGCTCCTCGACGACAGAGCGGGCCACTTCTCGATCCGGCCGCTTGGAGCGAGAGAATCCCGGCGGCGCTACCTCGACGGCACCTTGATCCTCGAGTCAACATTTCGCATTGACCGCGGAGAGTTGGTGCTGGTCGATGCCCTGGCCATGGCCGATGGGGGGCGAGGACACGAGCTTGACCAACGTCGCTTGGGCGATGAGGAAGCCCAGCGATCACTCCGAGACATAGACCAATGAAGGGAGTCGTCGAATGGCCAGAGTGAAACCGCTGGATCCAAGCCAGGTACCCGAGCTTGCCCACCTCTTGGAGGCGCGAAGGAAGGGGCTCGGATTCTTGCCGAACAGCGCCTTGACCATCGCCCGATGGCCAGCGCTGGCCGAAGCATACGGTGCACTAGCCGACGCCATCGCGGCGACCCGGAAGCTGTCACCCGGCCTCTCGAGTCTCATATTCCTGGTTGCCAGCAGCGCCGCCGGCTGTGAGTACTGCGTGGCTCACGGCGCCTCCAAGGCGGTCAACAAGGGGGTGTTGGAGTCCAAGCTCGACGAGGTGTGGGAATTCGAGACTAGCCCGCTGTTCGATGATGCAGAGCGGTCGGCGCTGCGCTTGGCCCTGGCGGCCGGTGTAACTCCTTCGGCTGTGACCGACGAGCACTTCGATCAGCTTCGCCTTCACTTCGATGACGATGCGATCGTCGAGATCGTCGGGGTAATAGCGTTCAGCGGCTTCATGAACCGCTGGAACGCCACCATGGGCACCACCCTCGAGGAACAGCCGAGATCCGTTGCCGAAAGGTTGCTTGCAAGACGAGGGTGGGAGATCGGCCCCCACGACCACTGAGCATGACCTGCTGGGATGACGTGCTCCGCCTGGAGCACGTAGTTCAGCCGTTCCTGGCAGTGTGACCGGCGCGTGCGGCGTGACGGGCGACTCGTGCCCGATTACCGCAGCCAGCCGAGCACCACGCTTGGCGCTGATTCGCCGGGACGAACAACATGCCACAGCTCGGGGCGCGGCATACCACCAAAGATGTGGCGTCTTCTTTTAGCGCCTCCATGGTCGAGCGGGCGACCGCCGCAGAGAACACATCGTGAGGGTCGTCGTTGAGCTCAACGGTGACCCACTGCCTGCCCTCAGTCAGCCGGGGAAAGCTCGGACACCGTGCGGACGCCTCGTTGATCAACGCCAGGTGATGTTTGTCGAGCGGGCCTCCGACCGTCTGTGCCAACAGCAGACCCCGGACCGCATCTCTCAACACCCGGACCTCGGATAGATGACCGAGGGCTCCGTTGGCTGCTGGGAAGCGAGGCATCTCGGCTGCCACCCAGGACGACAGGGAATCCTCGTCGACCAGAAGCTCGACCTCCTGGGAAGCGACGACCCGGACCGTGTCGGCGAGGTCCACTGCAAGTGGAAATCGTCCTAGCCAGCCGAAGCTCCTGTCGATTCTCATCCGTCACTCTTTCTCCTTGACGAGTCTACCGACCAAGTCGTAGGCTAACGGCTCAGCGGCCCTTAACCATTAGTGGATGGAGTTGATGCGGGATCGCCGTGTTCGTGAGATCCGGGATGAGGAGGTTGCGATGAGTGAATTGCCGACGCTTTGCTTCTACGGGGATCCGGCTGCGTATGCGTCGATCCCGTCGGTCTGTTACGACGAGCGGAGTCAGGCGGTGATGGAGGCGGTGGGATCGAAGGGGTTCTACACCCATGAGATTCGGGATGGAATCCACTATGTCACCGAAGGCTGGTATTTCATGCTGGTGGCGGAGCATGATGACGGGCTGATCGTGGTCGACGCCCCGCCGACCATCGGCTCCGACTTCCTGGGCAACAACATCCCCAAGGCGATCGCCGAGATATCAGACAAGCCGGTCACCCATGTCATCTACAGCCATCATCATCGGGACCACATCGGCTCGGCCAACCTGTTCCCACCTGAGGCGACGATCATCGCCCACAAGGAGTGCGCCGACTACGTCGAATCAGCCGAAGACCCACAGCGGCCGGCCCCTACGGTGACCTTCGACGACACCTACACTCTCGAGGTCGGCGGGCAGAGTCTGCGGCTGGACTACCACGGCGACATCCACTGCCCGGGCAACATCTTCATCTACGCCCCGGCCCAGAAGATACTGATGAACGTCGACGTCATCTTCCCCGGCTGGGTCCCGTTCTCCAGCCTGGCCATGGCCTCCCACCTCCGAGGCTTCCTCCGCGGGCACGACGTCGCCCTCGGCTACGACTTCGACACCTTCGTCCCGGGCCATCTCACCCGCCTCGGGACCCGATCCGACGTGGAGATACAACAGGCCTACTTCCAAGACCTGGTCGACACCGCCATGAAGTATCTGGACGACACCTCTCCGGCCCGGCCCGGCGCGGGCGTCGAGCCGAACTTCATGTCGGCGGCTGAGGACGCAGGCGGATTCGAGAACGCCTGGCTCGTCTTCGACACCTACCTCAACGGTGTCGCCGAAAAAGTCACCGACGAGGTGCTTCCTAGATGGGTGGGCCGTCTCGCCGCTGCGGACGTATTCACCAGATCCCACGCCTGGGAAGTGGTCGAGCGGCTCCGGATAGACGCCTAACCAGTCGTTCGCCGGGTCGGGGGGGCCGGTTAGCTTTCGAATCGGCCTACGCCAGCCTGCGACAGGATCGTCGGGTCCGCAGTTCAGTACTTCGGGTCGGGTGGCATCTGCGACATGTTGCTCGTGGTCTCTAGTGCTTTGGGTGGAAGCCGGCGGCGTTCCGGTCGGCACCTTCATCTGGCCGAGAGCTTCGAATGCGGTGTCAGGCAGCGCAGCACGAGAGGTGCTTGACGTCCTTGCTGAACCCTTGGGCGGCGAGCTTGAACCCTTCTGCCATCGTCAGGTAGGGGTGGAAGGTGGCTGCGATCTCGTCGATGGTGGCCCGGTATTTGAGGGCCATGATCGCGGCTTGGATGACGTCGCCGGCGCCGTCGGCGAGGATGTGGGCCCCGAGTAGTCGTCCGTCGGTCTCGGCGGCGACGAGTTTGATCAGCCCGCTGGAGGCATGATCGACCAGGGCTCGGGGGACCACTTCGAGCGGGAGTAGGGAGGTGATCACACGATGGCCTGCTTCTTTGGCTTCGGTTTCGGTGAGTCCGACTGCAGCGATCGGGGGGCTGGTGAAGGTGACTCGGGGCATGGTGGCCAGGTCGATGCGCCGGCCGGTACCACGGAGGGCATGCTCGGCGGCGACGGCACCGGAGAGGGCGGCCACATAGACGAACTGTGGGAGTGTGGTGACATCCCCGGCGGCGAAAACCACAGGGTTGGAGGTTGCCATCCGCTCGTCGACCACGACATGCCCGCGGTGGTCGGTGTCGACCCCGGTGGCATCTAGTCCGAGGGCGCTGGTGCGGGCCCGGCGGCCGGTGGCGACCAGCAGGTGGTCGGCTTCGATCCTCTCGTTGTTGCCGTCCATTTTGACGTTGAGCCAGCGACGGTTACCGGCGCGACCGGCTTTCGTGACCGTGGCAGAGGTGAGGACCCGAGCGCCGAGGGATTCGAGATGCTCTCCGAGAGCGGCGGAGATCTCCGGCTCCTCGAAGGGGGCGATTCGGTCTAGCGCCTCGACGAAGGTCACCCGGGTGCCGAGGTGGAGGAAGAGCTGACCGAGCTCGAGGCCGATGGCGTTGGCGCCGATCACGACCAGCTCAGCGGGCAGCTGGGTGAGTTCGAGGGCGGTGGTGGAGGTGAGATAGCCGGTGTCGTCGAGTCCCTCGATAGGCGGTGCCCAGGGGGCGGCCCCGGTGGCGATAAGAAATCGCCCGGCCCGCACCTGGCGGCCGTCGACCTCGACGGTGTCAGGTCCGGTGAACCGGGCCTCACCGCGGATCAGGTCGATCCCGTAGATGTCGATCAAGTCCTCGTACTTCTCTTGTCGCATGGTCGCCACCAGCTCGTCCTTCTGAGCGACCAGGGCTTGAAGGTCGACGGTGCCCACCGTGGTGGGGACACCGGCGAAGGGTGAGTGGCCGGCGCGGTGGTAATGGTGGGCGGCTGCGAGCAGCGTCTTGGAGGGGACACAGCCGATGTTGACACAGGTCCCGCCGACGGTGTCCCGTTCCACCATGGCCACCCGGGCACCCAGCTCGGAGGCTTTGATGGCAGCGGCGAACGCCGCCGACCC
Organism: Acidimicrobiia bacterium; assembly: GCA_040902845.1. Taxonomy (GTDB): domain Bacteria; phylum Actinomycetota; class Acidimicrobiia; order Spongiisociales; family ZC4RG35; genus JALYNX01. Next base: position 229,829 of record JBBDWM010000042.1, on the reverse strand, counting down.
CGCACCGATGATCAGCAGGTCGTACTCGCCACCCTGAGGCTCCAAGGGTGCTTCCGCTTCGGGCTGGTCCGTCTCGGCGAGCCGGTAGCCCACCGCTTCCAGGGCATCGGCGGCGCGGCGGGTGGAGAAGTCGGCCGAGGCGATGCCGACAGCGGAACCTCTCCGCCAGTCCACTTCCAACTCATCCGGTCCGGCTTGGCGGAGGGCCCCGGCGACCGTGGTCTCACAATGGTCACAGGTCATCCCCCCGACCGAGAGACGAATCGTCTCGTCAGAGGTGTCATTTGCTTCGGGTCTGGTGCTCATGACGACAACGTACACCTTCAAGTACACTTGAATGTCAAGTGGCTATTGTGTGGTCATGCAGATCGGTGAGGTAGCACGCAAGATCGGAGTCGCCACATCGGCGATCCGTTTCTACGAAGAGTCAGGTCTTCTGCCCCAGCCGGACCGGACTCCCGCCGGATACCGGGAATACGACCCGGCGATCATCGACCGGCTGGCGTTCATCCAAGCCGGCCAGGCGGTGGGATTGACCCTGGCCGAGCTGCGAGAAGTACTCGGGATAAGAGACCGAGGCGAATCACCGTGCCGCCATGTCGCCGACCTGATCGACAGTCGCATAAATGACATCGACACGCGGATGAGAGACCTACGCAGACTGCGCAAGGAACTTACCGCTCTCGCCGACACCGCTGCCCGGTTCGACCCAGCCGAATGCTCCCCGGAGAGCGTCTGTCGGATTATCAGCCGCTGAGAAGCACCGGAGCATGGCTAGTGCGGGATCGAAACGGATACAGGTTTGACCCGCCGCGACACAAAGCTCGCGTTTGTTGAGGCTCGTTTGAAAGCGATCCCGCGACCGGCTTGAAAGCGCGGCCAAGGCTGATATCAGAATGGTCATCGACCGGCAATTCGGTCACCAGGCACGTAGCGTTCGCCGCCGATTCTCGGAGGATCGTTACAGCGTCTGATTCTGGGTCTTACGCTCGTCGCTGACCTGGGTTTTCCCTGTTCCGCATAGCGCTCAGCGGTGGATAATCCGTAGTCAGACGCTCTATCCAATTGAGCTACGGGCGCGGGAATCACCAAGTATCGCATGGGTTTCCGGCGATGACCAGCGGATAGAGAGCATGCTAGGCCATATCAGACGCTCAATCCCATCGGTGCCCGGATCAGCCGAGTCCTCAACTATCACTTGGTTTTTCGGGATCTGACATCTGGACTTCGCGATCGCACAGCGCTGATACAGCGTCTGATTCGGTCGTCGGGCTGGGACCCATTGGAGTCGGTAGCGAAAGGGCGATATCCAATCCGAGAATCCCGACTGCAATAGATCCAACCATCTCAGGCTCCGGGCTCCAATATGCCCGGACCGCCGATTCAATGGTGAATCGCCCTGGGATTCGTGAAGCCTCCTGGCCTTGGAAACGAGGATGAAGTCATAGCAGCAGAATGGGTACCCAGGGAAGCCGACGACGCATCGGTCCTCGGATAATGAGAAAGCTCAGGCGGTGCGGCTGGTTCGTCACCTCCGCGTCGAGCTGGGGACGCGGCAGGGGACGTTCAAGCGGGTCGCCGATCAGTTGAGCCATAGGTGGAGTCGGTTCAGAGCTGGATCCACCAGGCCGACACAATGACATGGTGGATGCCGGTATGACACCGGAGTACTAGTTCCTCAGGTGGCCGGGTATGATTACAGATGAGGCGATGAAGCCCGCCTGAACCGCTGTTCAAGCGATGCTCCCCTGTGAGCAGACCCGCAGCTGATGGCTTCTACCGGAAGATGAAACGGTGGAAGCTTGTGAGACGTTGCGAGAAGTTCCGACGCAAAGCACAGGTGCGTGTCGCGTCTAGGGGCGGGCACCGGTGACCTTCGGCAGTGTTCTGTTCCGTCGTTACGAGGACCGGCTCGACGACCGTGGCGAGCCGGATCATTTCGGCGACCTGAATCTGGATCAGGTGGTGGCTCCCATGGTGTCGCGGCGGGAGCCCTACGACCTCGGCGCCTTCTTCCATGCCCCGCTCCACGATGTGGAAGCGGTGCGGTACCGGCAGGCGGCCTGCCTGGATCTGGAAGACGAGCGGGTTCGCAAGGCGGTCGACGGCTTCGCCGAGGGGATGGTGGTGATGAGACGCCGTCTCAGCCACGCCCTGCAGCTGCGCCACCGCAATCACCGTTTCCGCTGGTTCCGTGAGGCGGCTCGTGTGTACTGCGACACGGTGGCGGCTTTGCGGGATGAGTTGGCTGCGGCCGATCTGGCCTCGGAGGCGTTGTTGGCGCTGCGGGGCTACCTGACCGACTACGCGGCATCGCCCGATTACAAGGCACTGGCCGACGACGGTGCGGCGCTCGACGAGGAGCTGGCGGCGGTCCGGTACACGGTTCAGATCAACAGTGGCCGGGTGACGGTCCGACGCTACGAGGGTGGCGACGATTACCGCCACGACGTCGAGGAGACGTTCTCGAAGTTCGAACAGGGTGACGTGAAGGACCGTCGTGTGGAGTATTCGGCGTTCTCGGATCTGAACCACGTCGAGGCGCAGGTGTTGGACCTGGTGGCGGAGCTGTTCCCCGACCCGTTCCGCCGGCTGGCCGACTACTGCACCACCCACAATGATTTCATCGACCGCCGGATCGCCCGTTTCGACCGTGAGGTCCAGTTCTACTTGGCCTGGCTCGACTTCATCGCCCCGGTCCGGTCGTCGGGCCTTCCGTTCTGCTATCCGGAGATGTCGACCACCTCCAAGGAGGCCCGAGTGGTCGGCTCCTTCGACGTGGCACTGGCTGCCAAGCTCGCCCGTGACGGACGCCAGGTTGTTCCCAATGATTTCGAGCTCGACGCCGCCGAGCGGATTCTTGTGGTGACCGGCCCCAATCAGGGTGGCAAGACCACCTTCGCCCGGATGTTCGGTCAGCTCCACTATCTGGCGGCTCTCGGATTGCCGGTGCCCGGTGAAAGAGTCGAACTGTCGTTGCCGGACCGGATCTTCGCTCACTTCGAGCGGGAGGAAAAGATCGAAACGCTGAGAGGGAAGCTGGCCGACGAGCTGGTCCGAGTCCGTGACATGTTCGACCGGGCAACCGCCGACAGTGTCTTCGTGGTCAACGAGGGCTTCTCGTCGACCACCCTTGCCGACGCATTGTTCCTCGGCGGTGAGGTGGTCAGGCGGATGATCGACCGGGACCTGCTGGGTGTGTACGTGACGTTCGTGGACGAGCTGGCGTCGCTGGGGGAGGCGACGGTGAGCATGGTGGCGACCGTCAACCCTGATGACCCTGCGCAGAGGACGCTGCGGGTCGTGCGGCAGCCGGCGGACGGTCTCGCCTACGCCGCCGCTATCGCCGGCAAGTACGGGGTGAGCTATCAGCGGTTGAGAGAGAGGATCAACTCGTGAGAGTCCGGCTGTTGCATCCGCAAAGAGGTGTCCCAGAAGCCATGTCGGTCCCCAACGCTGAGATCCTTACCGCCGACTTGGAGCTGGGGACCCTGCTGGTGGCAATGGCCGCCGGTGATGGGTTCCTGTGGGAGGTGGCGAACCAGACTTTGCTCCGCCCCCTCCTCGATCCGGAGGCAATCCGCTACCGGCAACGAGCGGTCGTGGACTGCTTGAAGAATCCCGAAGTGATCCGCGAACTGTACGACATCGCCGTGACCGCGGTAGAGGACCAGCGGAAAGGCTACTTCGGGTTCTTCCGGGACAACCCGGACTCGACGCTGAGCGGAGGCATCCGGCTGTTGGAGTTGTTAGTGCCGATGCTGCGTCAGCTGCGTGCCGTCGCCGACCGGCATCTCACCGCCTTCGCCTCACCCGCGTTCGTCCGCCTGTTCACCATGTTGAAACAGGAGCTGAGCTACATCTACCTCGACGCAGTCGAAACCCACGTCCGGAACCTGCAGCCCCGTCGTGGTGTAGAGCTCGCTGCCGGCGTCGGCCGGGTCGGCGAAGCCGTCGACTACCGGGTGCTGCGTCCACGCAAGGCTGGTTGGCGGGACTGGATCCCACCGGTGCTCGACCACTCGTCATACGGTTTCCAGATCCCGCCCCGTGACGACGCCGGGTTTCAGGCGCTCAGCGAGATGCGGGGCCGGGGCCTCAACGAAGTGGCCAACGCGGTCGCCCAGTCCGCCGACCATGTGCGAGGGTTCTTCCGGGCGCTACGGTCGGAGCTTGCCTTCTATGTCGGCTGTCTCAATCTGGCCGAACATCTGACCGCCAACGGGGAGCCGATCTGCATCCCCGAGGTCGCAGCCGACTCCGACCGGATGTTCTCCGCCACTGGCCTCTACGACGTGGCGCTCAGCCTCCACCTCGAAGAGCGGACGGTGGGCAACGACGTGACCGCCGATGGGAAACGATTGGTGTTCATCACTGGCGCCAACCAGGGCGGCAAGTCGACGTTTCTGCGCAGCGTCGGTCTGGCCCAGCTGATGATGCAGGCTGGCATGTTCGTCCCCGCCTCGTCGTTCCGGGCCAGGACGGTCACCGGGATCTTCACCCACTACAAGCGTGAGGAGGACGCCACCATGGAGCGGGGCAAGCTCGAGGAGGAGCTGAGCCGGATGAGCGAGATCGCCGACCTGATCCGTCCCGGTGCCCTGCTGTTGTGCAACGAGTCGTTCGCATCGACCAACGAGCGGGAGGGGTCGGAGATCGGGAGACAGGTGGCACGGGCGATGACCGAGTCCGGAGTTGACCTGTTCTACGTGACGCATCTCTACGACCTTGCCCACGGTTTCGAGACCGAAGCCGACGCCGAGGTGTTGTTCCTCAGGGCGGAGCGACGTTCCGACGGCAGTCGAAGCTTCAAGCTGGTCGAGGCGGGTCCGCTGGACACCAGCTTCGGTGAGGACTTGTACCGACGGATCTTCGGTCCCGATGACGATTTGGCTTTGGGAAGGTCGTGGCGGCAAGACCAGGCGATGGCTCCGACCGCCCGCAGCGATCGTGGGACAGCCGGTTGATCAGGCCAGGGCGCGGCTAGGCGACTGGTATCTTGGTTGTGGATCGTGTCCCGGTGCAATGGCGACGCCGCCTCATGGTACTGATCGGGGGCGCGGCCGGCTCGTTAACAAGAGCGTCGGTGACCAGCAACGTAGCGTCAGTTCGGGGATGGCCCCTGGGCACACTGGCGGTCAACCTCGCCGGCTCGTTGCTCCTCGGCTGGTTGCTGGCCCGGCTGGAAAGAAGCGCCCTTCCACTCACCTACACGGTTCCCCTGCTCGCCATAGGCCTCCTCGGGGCGTTCACCACTTTCAGCACCTTCGCGTTGGAAGTGTGGACGTCGGCCGTTACCGACCATTGGCTCCTGGCAGTGGGCTACACGACCGTGAGCATTGGTCTGGGCATGGCCTGCGCGGTGGCGGGCGCTCGCATCGGGGAAGCACGGTGACTGTCACCTGGCTGGCACTGCTTGGAGGGTTGGGCGCCCTGACCCGGTTCGAGCTCGGAGGCTGGGTGCAGCGAAGGACGGAACGTCCCTACCCGTGGGGAACCCTGGTCGTCAACGCGGCCGGCTCATTCCTGCTCGGACTGGTGAGCGCCTCCCCACGACTGGGATCATCCACGGTTCGGCTTCTGTCTCTGGTTTTCTGGGTGGGTTCACCCCTCTTTCCACGTGGATGTTCGAGGCCGCCCGGCTCGGGGAGGAAGGTGGTCGGAGTGGTCTGGCTGCGGCCGCGGTCAACGTCTTGATCATGGTGGTTGTGGGTCTTATCGGCGTCGGGTCTGGGGTCTGGCTGGCAGAGTGGGCAGGATAGAGAGGGAGTTCCATGCACGACATCGAGAACATCGCCGACGGAAAGCTGCTGAGGATCTTCGTCGGCGAAGACGACCAGTACGACGGTCATCCCTTATACCAGGCGATCGTGCTCATGCTTCGGCGTGAGGGACTGGCCGGCGCCACCGTCCTCCGGGGGATCGAAGGTTTCGGAGCTTCCAGCCGGATCCACACGGCACGGATACTGCGACTTTCGGAGGACCTGCCCATGGTGATAGAAAGCGTCGACCGGGCCGAGAACATCGAACGGGTTCTGCCCCAGCTGGATGCGATGATCACAGAGGGGATGGTCACCGTGGAAAAGGCCGACATCCGGCTCTACCGGGGTCGCGACAGCTGATGCCGAAATCAGAAAGCGTAGGGCAGGGAGTAAGGGCCCAGACATGAGTCATCGGATTGTCCGTCTCAGCGCAATCGAGATCCTCGACTCCCGTTCGCGGCCCACGCTCGAGGTGACCGTCGAGCTCGCCGACGGGATCGTCGCCGTGGCCGGCGTTCCCTCCGGGGCGTCGACGGGGAAAGGGGAGGCGGTCGAGCTCCGCGACCAGGATCCGAGACGTTTTGGCGGTGCGGGGGTCACGGTCGCCGCCCAAGCTGTCAACGGTGAGATCGCCGACTGGATGTGCAGCCGGGATTGGAGGAGCCTCGCCGAGGCCGACCAGGCGCTGATCGAGCTTGACGGCACCGATGACAAACGGCGGCTGGGTGCCAACTCGATCGTCGGGGTATCGATGGCCCTGGCCCGAGCAATGGCTCATTCGGCAGGGCAGCAGCTGCATGACTGGCTGAGGCCCTCGGACGTTCAATCGTGCCTGCCGGTCCCCCACCTCAATGTGATCAACGGTGGCGCCCACGCCCAGAATCGGCTCGACTTCCAAGAGTTCATGATCGCCCCACTCGCCGCCCCCACCTTCGGGGAGGGTCTGCGGGCGGGTGCCGAAACCTACGCCGTTCTCCGTCGGCTCATACACGACCGGGGCATGTCCACCGGTCTCGGCGACGAGGGCGGGTTCGCTCCCGACCTTTCCAAACCCCACCCGGTCCTCGACCTGTTGGTCGAGGCGATCACCACCGCCGGCTACCAAACGGGCCGACAGGGGATTGCAATCGCCCTCGACCCCGCCGCCAACGGATTCCACACCGGCGGCCGCTACCAGGTCGCCGATGAGCAGTTGACCAGCGGCCAGATGATCGAGCTGTACGCCGAGCTTATCGACCGTTACCCGATCTGGTCGATCGAAGATGGCCTCGCCGAGGACGACTGGGATGGCTGGCAGCAGCTCACCGATCGGCTCGGAGAGAAGATCCAGCTGGTCGGTGACGACATCTTCGTGACCAACCCTGCGATCATCACCGAGGCCATCAACCGTCACGTCGGTAATGCGGCGCTGATCAAGGTCAACCAGATCGGCACCGTCACCGAGACGCTGGAGGCGATGCGAGTATGCCGGCAGGCCGGCTACGCCCAGATGGTCTCACACCGCTCCGGTGAGACCACCGACACCTTCATCGCCGACCTCGCCGTCGCCACCGGATGCGGGCAGCTCAAGACGGGTGCACCGGCCCGCGGTGAGCGGATCGCCAAGTACAACCGCCTCCTCACCATCGAGCACGACACGTCGCTGGCCTACGGCAGGTGATGCGACCGATCATCCGCCGATCGGGGGGCCGTTAGGTGCAGTGGTTCTGTCCCAACTGTTTCGCTCGGCTGGCCGATCCGACCAACCGCTGCCCACAATGCGGATCCGATCCGGCCCTGACCGACGACGAGACATTCGATCAACGGTTGATAAGAGCACTCGATCATCGGCTGGCGGATCGGCGGGTGATGGCGGCCCGAGTCCTCGGAGCGAGGGGCAGCAGAGCGGCGATACCCGCCTTGACCCGGATCATCGCTGAGGACACCGATCATCATCTTGCTCAAGCGGCGGTCCGAGCACTCGCAAAGATCGGCGGGGACGAGGCGTGGGCGGTGGTCGGCCGGGTAGCCGTGGAGGGGACGACTCTTCCCCGACAAGCAGCTCTGGAAGCGATCGGGCTCACGTCAGGTGAAATCCAATTGGGAGGAGAGCCCGACGAGAAGCGGGAGACAGCAACGAGTCCCCCGTCCGAGCCGGTGACTCGGAACCGCAACGTTTTGGGGATCGGGCTGGCCAGCCTGTTGTCGGACTCTGGTCACGAGGCGGCCACAGCAGTGCTTCCCGGGTTCTTCCGGGCCATCGGAGCCCCAGCCGCCGCCTTAGGGATCACAGAGGGGATCGCCGACGCCGCCTTGTCGCTATCCAAGCTGGTGGGAGGTGAGATCGCCGACCGGACCGAGGATCGTAAGAAGATTGCCAGTGGCGGATATTTGGCGGTCGGAGTCGGGTTGGCCACGATCGCCCTGGCTCCACCTTGGGGGTGGGCGGCGGCGGGACGGGCCGTGGCATGGAGCGCCCGCGGGTTTCGCACCCCACCCCGGGATGCGCTCCTCGCAGGCTCAGTGCCCCCCCAGCAGCTGGGGCGGGCGTTTGGGCTGGAACGAGCAATGGATTCGATCGGGGCGGTGATCGGTCCGCTGATCGGTGCGCTCATCCTCTCCCTGTCGGGGTCGTTCCGGCTGGTGTTCCTGGCCGCTGCCGTCCCCCAGGTGCTGGCCGGGCTCGCCATCTGGCGTCTGGTCAAAGATACCCGGGGACGTCGACCACGGACGGTTGGGTCCTGGCGGAGGATGCTTCACCTCCCCCCAGAGCTGAGGGATGTGGCAATGGCCCTGGCCTTCTACGCGGCGGGGAACTTCGCCCCCACCCTTCTGATATTGAGGGCAACCGATCTCTTGGGGACAGACCGCCCCCTCACCGCGGCGGCGGGAACCGCAGTACTGCTCTACACCCTCCACAACGCCGCCGCCGCGCTGTCGTCCTATCCGGCCGGGGCGCTGGCGGACCGGATAGGACGATCGCCAGTGGTCGCCCTCGGCTACGGCCTGTTCGCCGCCGCATCGGCCGGTTTCGCCTTTCTGTTGGCTCCTTCCGTGGTGACGATCGGACTGCTGTTCGTGCTCGCCGGCAGCTCCCTCGGCCTGGTCGAAGCCGGCTCGGGGGCGCTGGTCTCCGAACTGGTCCCCGACGAGCGGAGAGGACGAGCCTATGGAGTCCTCGGCGTGATCGACAGTGCCGGGGATTTGGTGGCCAGCAGCATGGTCGGAATCCTCTACACGACGGTCGGAGCTGGATGGGCGTTTGGATGGGGAGCGTTGCTGGCTGGGCTCGGAGCGGCCTGGATGGCAATCCGCAGACCAAGGGCGAACCCGGATCAGTGACCCTGCTCGAAGAGGAACCGGCGACCTCAATGTGGACACTCGCCCGGCGCCCCGGGCCGGTGGTCCCGAAGGCTCGGCCAATCAGGTCAATCGGTCGAGCAGGCTGCGAATGCGTTGGAGGACCATTCCCTGCGACGCGGTCTCGACCAAGCGTGCCGACGCTTCGGCCTCGCTGACTGCTTGAAGGTCCTGGGCCCGCTGCACTCCCGCCCGGAGGCTTTCCATGATGGCGTCGAGCCCCTGGTCGAGGCTGGACAGCAGTGCTAGTCGACTGTGGTCGAGTCGTTGCTGATAGTCCCAACGGAGCCGGCCACAATGCATGTCCACCAGGCGGGGAACGTCCTCAGCCAACCGCCGGGTCAGGATCCTCCGTGCCAGCGGTGCCGGCAAGTGGGACCTGATCCCCGCCAGCATCACATCGAGGGAGGTAGGCAACTCGAAGGACCGGAAGGAGAACTCGGAGTCCAACCAGATGGCCGTCGGTGTGTCGAGCGACTCCAAGTGGAGATCGAGCAAGTCGGAGCACAGTCTCACCGTCTCCCCGATCAAGCGGTTGGCTTCGCCGACGAAGCGATGAGCAACAGATTCGAACGCGGCCGCCACCCGCCGCTCCTCCTCCAACCGCCAAGAGCCAACCCCCTCCTGTAATCCATCCTCGACCAGATGCTGGGCCTTCGCCATCGCCTGAGCGGTCCGTCCCGGATCCGAAACAAAGGCCTGGATGCCCCGCTCGACAAGGCGGGCGGACTCGGTCCGGTAGAAGTCGGCCAGGTCCTTCTCCACCATCGCCAGCACTGCCCCAGTCTCCCGGTCGAGGAGAGCGGTGGCAATGTCCTGGCGGGCGCGGGCCGCATCCGAGAACACCTGCTCCATCTCGCTGCGGCGGGTAGCCAGCGTTTCAGCCGGCAGGAACCGGGTCTGTTCCTCAACCGCCAGGGAATCGGCCAGGTTGCCCACCAGTTGCAGAGCCTTGCCCGCCACCGAGGCGACAACGGCGTTTCCTTTCTCCTCGGTGAGGAATCGAGCCAGGTCGTGTTCGAAACGGGCGAAACCCGAACTCGCCCAGCCTTCCTCATCACCGTCCGCTCTCGCATTCAGGGCGAGGCGGGCGCTCACCGGATACACCTCAACGTCTCGACCCAGTGCCTCGGCCACCACGCTCCGAGTGAACGAAACGGTCTCAGCCAGCTCCGCCCGGTTCAGATAGTCGATCTTGTTCAAGACGATGCACATCCGGGCAGCTTCGGCTTTGACTTCGTGCAGAAAACGGCGCTCGGCGGCGGAAATAGGCGGATCGGCCGCCGTCACGAAGATGGCAGCGTCGGCCTCGGGCAGGAACCGCCGTGCGATATCGGTGTTGTGGCTGTGGACGCTCCCAACCCCAGGGGTATCGACCAAATAGACGCCTTCTGCCAGAAGCGCCGACGGGTGATTGACCACGGCCCGGTCGACACCGAGACGGTTGGCAGGGTTTTCCCGCTCGTTCACGTACCGGGCCAACTCCGTTGGGAGAACCTCTTCGATCCGCCCGTCAAGAAACACGATTTCAGATCGTCGCCGATCACCGAAAGTGACCACCGTGACGACCGCGGTCACCGGCAACACGCCTGCGGGAAGGAGCTCCTCTCCGAGTAAGGCATTGATGACGGTGGACTTGCCCCGTTTGAACTCGCCCAACACCACCACCGTTAACCGCTGCTCGACCAGCCGTTCGGCCAACACCCGGGCCACCTCAGCGATGCTGGGTAGGTCCCGTTCAACCGCCACCTTGGCGATGTCTTCAAGGGCGCCACTCAGCTGCTCCCGTCCTCTAACCGTGGAGCCGTCAGTCATCTGGCCGCCGGGCGGCCCCGGTAAATACGTACTGCCAGCTTCTCCACGGTGATCAACCCTTCGCCGATCATCCCGTCGAGCAGGGGAAGGACCCGCTCGATGTTGGCAGCTCGGTCGACACACTCGATGACGATCGGCAAGTCCTCGGACAGTCGCAATATCTTCGCGACGTGGATCCGGCTCGAAGCTCCAAAGCCTTCGATCCCCCGCACCACAGTCGCCCCGGCCAGATGCTCGCGACGCAACAACAGCACGATCGCCTCATAAAGGGGGCGTCCCTCGAACCGGTCGTCGGCTCCGACGAAAATCCGGAGCAGTTTTCCGTCGTCGACGTTCTCCATTCAGCTACCTGGTCAAACCTCTCGCGACGGAGCCCGCGCCTGATCGGAACGCTCGCCGCCCCGGACCAACCTGGCGCGTGCGTTCCCACCCAATCTGCGCAGTCGCCGACGCATCGGCGCCACGTCCTCTGCCCCCAGCGCCTCTTCTTTCTCCTGGTCGACCACGGTCGGCTGGAACAGCTGTTGGGCGACCAGCGTGGGCACGAAAGCCGAGAGAATCACCACTGTCACCAGAACCGTGTACTGGTGTTGGTCGATCAGACCGTTGGTCAGCCCGTAGAGAGCCGATATCGAGCCGAAGGTGAGACCGGTGGCCATGAGCAGCGTCAGATACGCCCTCTCCCGTTTCGGGATTCGAAAGACGGCAGCGGTCGGCCACACACCGACCCCCTTACTCACCAGCTTCACCGTCAACAGAAGTCCGATCACCCCGGCACCAGAGACAAGCGCCGGACCAGAGATGAGAAGACCGGCCCGCAGGAAAAAGAAGGGTGTGAGCAGGGCGAATGCGATCGAGCGGATCCGGTCGATCAGCACCCGATCCTGGAGGAAAGTCCCGGCAATGATCAGACCAGCCAAATATGCAGGGAGAACCGCTTCGCTCTCCACGGAGGATGCCAACGCCCCAAGACCCAGCAGGACGAACAGGAGAAACTTGATCTCCGGTTCGCTCACCCGGTGGCCCATGGTTCGGATGACGAGCCGAGTCGTCGCCGGTAACACCGCCAGCACCGCCGCTGCAATAGCCGCAAACACCAGAAGCAGAGCGTTGAAACTGGTGAATAGCCCACCGAGCGCCAACACGGTGCCCAGGTCGGTGACGAAACATGCTGCCAGGATCAGCTTGCCTAGATCCTTCCGGTTGAGGCCGGTCTCGACCATCACCGCGTACACCACCGCCACCGAAGTGGTGCTCAGCGCCACCCCGCCGATCTCTGCCGCCTCGAGGGTCCATCCCAGAGCGAAATAGCAGAACCCGAGCGCCCCCAGAAACGGCAGCAGGAAAGAGACCACACCGATCGACAGGCTCGCCTTCCAATGACGCTTCAATGAGACTGGGTCGATTTCGGCGCCGGCGAGGAAGGTCAACATGATCGAACCCATGCTCGCCAGGAACGTGGTGAACTCCGTCTGTTGAACATGCTGGGCGACCGCCGGAATGTTCCCAGCCACCGCCCCCACCAGGATCTCGACCAGCGCGACCGAGATCCCCACGCGGATGCTGATGAGAGAGGCCAGCAAGGCCAGCCCCATCCAGGCGGCGGCGACCAGGTAGATGTTCAACCTCTCACCTCCTTCTGTGCTAGCAGAAGGAGGAGGCCACCTCTACCAGCAGGTCACTCTGGTAGAGGCCATCAGCCTGAAAGTCAGGCGATTCAAGGAGCGGGCCTCATCGCGCCGTCGGACCAGCAAACATACCAGCGTCCCCCGCTGAAAGGCGCTGAAGGCTGTCACTGTCGATGATTTCCACCAGTCCATCTACCGGCTTCCGAAGGTCGATCTCCGGAAAGGACGAGGATCATGAAGGGCCATTTCGCTCGCAAGGGCAACCGCTGGTACGCGGCGTCCATGTGGAGACAACGGCGCAACCCACTTTCAAATCAGTCGCAGGAACGGTTTCAATGCAGTCGCGACATGGCATTCAGGAGCGGAACGGGCCCATGGGATCGTCGTGAAAGCAAGCGGTGTGACGGTTCCTCTCATGAGCCACGAGCGCGTTCGTCGCGCCGAGCAAGTCAGGAGGTGCCTATTTCACACGGCTGGCGCTCCGATCGGCCCATACCCGCCGTTGTTCATGACACAAAGGGAGTCCACCGATCAACGGCCGCACTGAATGAGGGTCTGGCTCCGGGACTCACGGGCAGCAGACGGCGCCGAGACTGGTCTTTACAGACGATGCAAATGGGGAAGGCGACGACAGCGAAGGCCGCTGAACATACAGCGTCTGATTCCGGGGTTTACGCTCATCGCTGACCTGCGTTTTCCCTGTTCCGCACAGCGCTCAGCGGTGGATAATCCGTAGTCAGCCGCTCCATCCAATTGAGCTACGGGCGGGGGAATTCCCAAGTATCGCAGGGCTCCCCGGCGAAGACCAGCCCCGACACCGAGCACGCCGGGCCATATCAGACGCTGTTACCGATCGCGAGCACGGATCGCCGAATCCTCAATTGCCACAACGCCACGGCTTCCTGAATTCGCAATCAATAGGGCGGCATTCGCTGCCCGCGGCGAGCTTGCCTCCGCTGAGCAGTGGCTGATCTGGACCATCGAAAGACTGGAGAATGGGGGCCATGAGGCGAGGTGTGTCGACCCGCGAGCTCGCCTGGCGGAGTTGAGAATCTCCCAGGGACGGTTCGAGGAGGCAGAACGGCTCCTATCCGGGATTGAAACCAGGCCCGAATCGATCCGCCCGGTTGTCGCGCTCCACGTAGAGAGAGGCGAATTGGCCCCTGCGGCCTCAGTGCTTCATCGTTGGCTGCGGAGAATGTGGTCAGAATCGGTGGGTGCGGTCCCATTCCTGGCGATGTTGGTCACGGTTCAGATCGCCCGTGGTGACCTCGACGGTGCAGAGACTTCGGCGCATTCAATCGAGTCACTGGCGAAACGAGTTGGTGACGATCGGACCCTGGCTGAAAGTGATTTGGCGGCTGGTCGGGTTCTCCTGGCTCAGGGAAATGGGGGCAAGGCCGCTGAGGCGCTCCTGTCAGCGGTTGAGCGGTTCGATCGTCTCAGGATGAGTCTCGATGCAGGGCACGCCCGCCTGGATCTGGGCGAGGCTCTCGAAGCTGCCGGTCAGACCGAGCTCGCCGTCAACGAGGTCAGAGCCGCCTCAGCCGTATTTGAGAAGGTTGGGGCTGTCCGTCAGGCTGACCGGGCGGATGCTCTGCTTCGATCTTTGGGTGAACGAGGAAGAGTCGGTCCCAAGGGTTTCGGGCGTCTGACCAGGAGAGAAGTCGAAGTTCTGGAGCTTCTCTCCGAGGGTCTGACCAACGCCGAGATCGCACAACGGCTGTTCATCAGCACCAAGACGGCCGGCAATCACGTGAGCAACATTCTGATGAAGCTGAATCTGAGAAGCCGAACCGAGGCCGCAGCACATGTGCTGCGCCTCGGCCCCGACACCTCCTCCTCTACTTAGGCCAGGCGGGAGGTCAACCGACGGGCTCTTCGGAAGGCAACAGGCCAAGCTGGGTGAGCATGCCGAAGAAATCGACTGCCGCCCACGCCTCGGCGATCTCGCCGTTCTCAATGCGGAAGATGTCGACCTCCTGAACCGAAACCCGCTTTCCGGTGGGTGGTGAACCCATGAAATCGCCGCCATGGGTTCCGCTGGCGGTGACCCTCGCCACGACCCGGTCTCCGTCCGCAATGAGATCTTCCACCGACAAAGAGGCAGCAGGGAATGCGCTGAACCAGTAGTCGAGCTCCGCGCGGACCCCGTCGCGACCCTGGTTCGTCGAACTGTTGTTGACGAAGTCGCTGGCCACCATCTCGGCTACTGAATCGGCATCGTGACGGGTCAAAGCCTCAAACCACCTGCGGACCAGCTCTTTGTTCTCCTGAGACATGTCATCTCCTTTCGTCTCCGGCTCCTGCCAGAGTGCCGGATCGACGGTTGAGAAGCATGGGGAGAATCACCTGTTTCGCGCACCGTCATTCATCCGCAATCGTCGGGGATCGGCTCCAGCCTCGGTCATCGGAAACAGACCGTGGCGACCTATTGCCCATTCGTCATGGAGGGGCCAACAGGTCTACGTCGCAGGATTAGGTATCCGAATCCGCCGGCGAGGACTGATGCTGTGAGGATCCCGATCTTGGCGTATTGGGTCAGCGGTGGCATCAATGCCAGTTCGGCGACGAAAAGGGAGACGGTGAATCCCATCCCGGCGAGGAGCCCAACACCCGCGATTGCCGTCCAGGTCACACCGTCGGGAAGGGTGGCGGCGCCGGACCGAACGGCGATAGCCGACGCCACCAGAATTCCGAGCGGCTTGCCGACCAATAGTCCGACCACTATGCCCCAGGCAACAGGTGCCGAGGCCGCGCCGGCTAATGCTTCATCGGAGAGGTGGATCCCTGCGTTGGCCAGGGCAAATAGGGGCACGATGAGAAAACTGGTCCAAGTGTGTATTCCGTGTTCGAGCCATTCCACGACGGAAACCGACGACAACGCCAGACGTCTGGTGGTGACCACATCTTCGATCGTGCCCAGGTTTGCCAATTCGGTTTGGTCGATCAGTTCTGGCGAAATGCGGGGTTTGGTTGGCGCCAAGAGGCCCATCGCCACCCCAGCCAGGGTGGGATGAATGCCTGATTTAAGGAAGGTCAGCCAGAGCGCAGCTCCGAGCACCAGATAGACCGCGAGTGCATTCACCCGGCGCCGGATCATGATGGTCACGCCGATCAAGGCCGCAGCTATCACCAGCCCTGCCCATTTCAGGCCACCGGTATAGAAGAGGCCTATTACGAGGATGGCCCCGATGTCGTCGACGATTGCCAGAGCGAGGAGGAAGAGTTTCAAGGAGGGGCGAATCCTGCTTCCGACGATGGTGATGACGCCGACAGCGAGGGCTATGTCGGTCGCCATGGGAATTCCCCACCCGCGGATCTCGGGAGGTCTTGGGTTGAGGGCAACGAACAGGAGTGCTGGAAGGATCATGCCCCCGAACGCAGCGAAGACAGGAAGGGATCTGCGGCTGGCCTCTTTCAGTTCGCCTTCGACCAACTCACGTTTGATCTCCAGGCCAACAATGAGAAAGAAGATGGTCATCAGTGCCTCGTTGACCCAATGCTGCAGATCCATTGTCAGGTACCACGACCCCAGGCGAAGCTCGAACATCGTGCTCCACAGCTGGTCGTAACTGGCCTGCCATGGTGAGTTGGCCCAGGCAATCGCCGTGACCGCTGCCAATACGACGGCAATGCCGCCTGCTGACTCGGTCGCAAGAAAGTCTCGGAGCGGTTGGATCAGCGTGCGGTTTGTGCCTTCGCGCATCATGAGTCCCGCCGACCAGACTTCCCGGCACTCCGCTAGCCAATTCGAGAGACCATAGCCGGGCCGCCTGAAACCAGGCGAGCCGATGGGCGTCGCGGTGTTGCGTCGATACCCCAGCAGACAAATGAGCGCGACAAGCTACGGCGGCAGATCGTTGCGGTGTCGGAGGACGGTCCTAGCCGTCGCCGATAGGGTCTTTGCCCCCGGGGCTGGCTCCTTCAGCCTGTATTTCCGCAAGTGAGATCTCAGCGGTCGGCTCGTCGGCTCCGGCATTGAGACGCTCGACCACTCGTTCCTTGGATGTCGGGGTGCCGAAGGCGGTTATCAGGTCTCCCCTAAGAAGAACGGTGTCGCCGCGGGGGACAATGACATCTCGTTCCCTTCGGATCGACACCAAGGTGGATCCTTCGGGCCAGGAAACCTCACGTATGGCGCGGCCGTCGGCGATCGATCCCGGGGGCACCCTGAAGTCGTAGTACCCGGCTCCGGCGCTGGTTCGTTGGGCGAGCCGAGCCCGGTGCAGTTCCACGTCGGTCGTCGTCGTCAGCGCCTCGTGGTAGGCGCGCACGGCGTCTTCTCTTCGGAACATGCCCACCAGCAAGTCAGGGTGGTCCTCGGCGACCACCGGGAGTCTTCCCACACCCAATGCCGCCATCCGCTCCAAGGCCCGAGATACACGTGTGGTGGGGGTGACAGTGGCCGGCCGCAGGGTCATCGCCTCGCCAACGATTCCTCCCTTGCCGACGGTCCTCGATCGGGCGATGTCGGAGATGGTGACGATCCCGACCAGCCGCCCGTTCTCCACAACCGGGGCGCCATGGGATTGGTGCTCATGCAGTCGTCTCTCCAATTCGGTCAGATCGTCATTCGGACCCACGATCAGCGCCGGAGGGGTCATGACCGCGCCCACGTCGATGGTGTCGAGGACATCCACCTCGCCGGTTCGACGGACATTGACCCCCATAGCTTTGAGAGTCATCGTATAGACCGAGTCCGGGTGGAAACGTTCGGCGAGAAAGGTGGCCAGGGTGGCGGTCAGCATCAAGGGAAGGATGAGCTGATAATCACGGGCCCCGGTCACCTCGAAGACGAGGAGGATCGCGGTCAAAGGCGCCCGACCGACGACGGCGAACATCGCCGCCATCCCCACCACTGCAAAAGCACCAGTATTGAGTGTGGAGATACCCCAAATCGGCTCGACAAGCAGGGCGAAACCAGTACCCACCGCAGCGCCGGTGAACAACGAGGGCATGAACGCACCACCCGACGCCCCCGACGAAAGGGTGAGAGCGTTGGCAGCCACCTTCGCCAAAGCGAGCAGCATCAACACCCACCACACCTCTGATACTTCTCCGGCCAGAAGCCTATTGGTGACAGCCTGCCCGGTCCCGAACACGCCAGGCTCGACAAAGACCAGTCCGGCTACGAGCACACCGGCAATCAAGGGGCGCAGCAGTCCCAACGACGCCTCCCGTGGTCTAACGAAACGATCGAGACCACCCAACAGGCGAAGGAAAAGGACGCCAATTGCAACTATCACGACCGCCAGGCCGGCGTAGAGCAACAGTTCTCGAGCGTCGCCGAGCTCATAAACCCCCGCCCTGATCGCCAACTCGTCACCGACCAGAGATTGGGTTGTGACCGCGGCGGTGACCGAGGCGATGACGATCGCCGACATGTGCCGAGCGGCGAACGAGGAAAGGATCACTTCGAGGGCGAAGAGCATCCCCGCGATTGGGGCGTTGAACGTGGCACCAATCCCAGCCCCGGCGCCGGCAGCCACCAGGGAGCGGATCTGATCCTCCCCGAGATTGAACCGCTTCGAGACCACCGACCCGATCGCGGCGCCGATTTGGACTATCGGCCCCTCCCGACCCGCCGAACCTCCGCCACCTATTGTCACCGCCGTCGCCAGGATTTTGAGAGGGATGACACGAGGTCTCATCCGACCCCCCTGAACTTCCAAGGCCGCCACTGCCTGCGGGACGCCGTCGCCGGCGACCTCTGAAGCGAGACGTTTGGCGAGCAGCCAGGCGATGAGGAAGCCGGTCGGAACTGTAAGGAAGATCCAGGCTCGCCCATCATCGATGGCGAGAGGTAGAAGGAGTTCCTGCAGCCATCGGACAATCGTTATGAGCGCAGCGGCACCCACACCCGCTCCGACCCCCACCAGTGCCGCGATCCCCAGGAAGCCACCCATCTGACGCTCTGCCAACACGCCTACCGCCGGTAGCTTCCGGAGACTGTCGAGGGGTCGGCTCACGTCGCCCAGCGTATCGACGCCCCTGTCAATCCTCGAACCTCGTCCAAATGACTGTCGATATCAGAGACTGAATCGAAGCAATCCTCCCCTTCACGTGCCGGCCGGTCCGTCCGGTCCGTCGTCCGCTCGATACACCCGACACACATCAAGGCACGGAGGTCCCTGAGACCAGTTAGATACCGATTCTGCCACCGACTTGTAAGCGGGGCCATAGGTGATACGAGCATGACCCGCCTGCTCCTTCCTGGGTTCGCAGAGGCGGTCGAAGAGGGCTCCGCAGCGGTTCAGGAAGCGCTGGCCGGAGTCGACGGAATCGCCGACCTCTCCTCCAATGTCCTCGGCGAGCGACCCGAGATCGTCATCGACGTCGATGCCGGTGCTGCAACCACGGCAGGGCTCAACGCGGCGACCCTCGCGGCAGCGGTCCGGTCCTTCCTCACTCCGATACCGGCGACCGCCCTGACCATCGACGGCGCCGAGGTCAGTGTCATCGTCAACACCGACCCAGCCGCCATCGTGACACCCGAAGCGTTGGCGTCGTTGCCGATCGCCCCCGGCGTTGTCCTTGGAGACCTATCCGAGATCTCTGAGGCGTCGACCCCGATCGCAGTCACCCACTTCGATGGCAACAGGTCGGCGGAGGTCTCCGCCACGATCACCGACCCCAACTTCGGGGCGGTCAACATGGAAGTACAGGCCGTGCTCGACGACCTCGCCCTTCCCGATGGTGTCGAGGCCGGTCTCGGTGGTTCCGCCGAGCAACAGCAGGAGAGCTTCGCCGGGATCCTCACCGCCATGGTGATCGCGGTCGCCCTGGTCTACCTGTCCATGGTGGCCACCTTCGGAAGCTTGCTCACCCCATTCGTCATCCTTCTCACACTCCCCCTGGCCGCCATCGGAGCGTTTCCCGCTCTGGCATTGACTGGCAGAGAGCTGGGCCTTCCCGCAATGCTCGGATTGCTGATGCTCATCGGAATCGTGGTCACCAACACCATCGTGATGCTCGAGTTCGTGGAGCGACTCAAGAGAGAAGAGGGGCTCAACACACTCGAAGCCTTGAAACTCGGTGCCGAGACCCGACTCCGCCCGATCCTGATGACCGCGCTCGTGACGATCCTGGCACTCACCCCGCTCGCTCTCGGGCTCAGCGAGGGAGCCCTCCTGTCTGCCAGCCTGGCCACCGTGGTGATCGGCGGCCTGGTCAGCTCCACATTCCTCACCCTTTTCGTGATCCCCTCCGTTTACAGCCTCTTCGATAGCCTCAAGCACCGGTTCAACCCCAAACCCACCGAGAAGACGGTCACTGGGCCCGACAGTCAGGCCCAGCCGGAAGTCGTTTGATCGAGATCAGGGTGATTGCCCACTTGAAACGGGACGATCCATAGAGGCGAGCCCAGCATCTTCCTTGTCAACCGCATGGATGCGCTGGATCGACGTAGCATTCTTCGTTAAGAAGGTGGTCGCAGATAACGCGAGTTGACGGGGACAGTTCCGGAGACGAAGCCGGGGAACGAGCTTCAGTCGACCGTATTGCTCGCGCCTTCGACCGGGAGGCGAGAGACCTTTCGATGGATATGGCCTCCTTGCCCGAGGCCTCGTCGATCTCGTCACGTCTCCTGGAGATGCTCGACGACGTGGCCGAGGTTCGGCCCACTTTGCTCGAACTCGGGTGCGGAACAGGAGCGACATCCATCCGGCTTGCCCAGCGTGGCGCCCGCCATGTGACCGGGATCGACCTCTCGCCAGCCAGTGTCGAGGTTGCGCTCCGTCGGGCGGCCAATGCCGAGCTGGATCAGACACAAGTCAGATTCGAGGTGGGCGACGCGGCTTCGGCACAGCTAGAGACTCACGATTGGGTCTTGCTGGACCGGGTCATCTGCTGTTACCCAAGCGCCGAGGGTCTACTCGTCAATGCCCTGAGCGCGGCGGGCAGTCGGCTGGCCTTTGCCGTTCCCGAGTCGAGGGGGTGGCGGGGCATCCTGAACACCGTCGGCTGGAGGCTAGAGAACTTCTGGAACGCAGCGCGCCGCCGCCCAACGTGTCCTGGTCATGTCCACGACGTGAATGCCATTCAGCAGACCCTCGCCAACGCCGGATTTCGGATGGTCAGATATACCCGCCGCGCTCTGTGGTACGCGGCGGTCTTCGATCGTTCAATGCCACCCATCGAGGGCGCATCCTCGACATCAATTCAGGAGACCGACTGAGACCAGTTCGAGTCCTATCGCTGCGCTGTTAACCGCATGCGATGCACGAACCTTCGTTCGACGGTGCCGTCATTAACACGTGTATGGGCTACGGGATCAGCCAGGTTGGCTAGAAGAATCGAGCACTCCGCAGTTCGATGTGCCAGCCAATAGCGACTGATTCTGGCATCTACTCTCCGTCGTGATCTGGGTTTTTCATGACGCGAGCGCCAACCCGTTTCACCGGCAGACCCTGCAACAGCATCTCAAGCCTCAAGACCCGCCTCCGACCAACGCGCCGGTAGGTCACAAGGCGGCACCAGACGAGATTGGCCGGAAACTTCGTCCACGCCCCGGGCGCCGTGGTTTCTGATCGGATAGCGACATGCTGCTTATGCCGATCCGACAGCTGCCGATCTTCTCAGAGCGATGAGGATGCGACGTTTGGTGCTGCTGGTGACCGCCATGTGGCTGGTCGCCCCAGCGGTGTATGCCGATGATACGGTGGGGTTGGTCGATCCCGGAGCCGGTCTTTGGTATCTACGCGACCAGGGCGGCGTGGTCACCAGCTTCTTCTACGGGAATCCCGGTGACTACTCGTTTGTGGGGGATTGGAACTGTGACGGGATCGACACTCCGGGGCTCTACCGCCAGTCAGACGGTTTCGCCTATCTGCGCAACTCCAACAGCCAAGGGATAGCCGACATCCGCTTCTTCTTCGGGAACCCCGGAGACATCCCCATCTCTGGAGACTTCAACGACGACGGATGCGACACCGTGTCCATCTACCGGCCCTCAGAATCCCGGATCTATATCATCAACGCTCTCGGCGCCAACGACGGTGGGCTCGGAGCCGCTGAGTTTTCCTACATCTTCGGCAACCCGGGCGATAAACCATTCGTCGGAGATTTCAACGGTGACGGGGTCGACACCATCGGACTGCACCGGGAGTCGACCGGACTCGTTTACTTCCGCCAATCCCACACCCAAGGCGTAGCCGACTCCCAGTTCTTCTTCGGGAACCCCAATGACCGGCTGGTCGCCGGCGACTGGGGGATCGTCGACAACATCGACACCCCCGCCATCTTCCGACCCTCCAACTCCACCTTCTTCTTCCGCTACACCAATACCCAAGGCGTAGCCGATTCCCAGTTCGGCTGGGGGGCGACGTCGTGGCTCCCCGTTGCTGGTTCCTATGGTGCCCTCCCCGGCACCGGGCCCGGTGGCGGGTGCTCGGTGTTCCCCGCCGACAACATCTGGAACACTCCGGTCGATTCGCTGCCCGTGGATGCAAGGTCGGCTCAGTACGTGGCCAGGATCGGCGCCTCATCGAACGTCCACGCCGATTTTGGGAGCGGAGTATGGCCGCCTGGTTCGTCGAGCCCGATCGGCATCCCCTATGTCACGGTCGGAGGGGGCCAGCCTGACGTGGCGGTCCAGTTCACCTCGTGGCCGGGAGAGAGCGACCCCGGGCCGTACCCGATCCCGGCAACAGCACCGGTCGAAGGCGGTCTATCGGCCACAGGTGACAGGCACGTGATCGTGGTCGACGGCGCCGACTGCATGCTTTACGAGATGTTCTATGCCTTCCCCAATGGCAACGGCACCTGGCAAGCGGCCAACGGAGCCCGGTACAACCTGCGGTCCAATGCATTGCGCCCTGCGGATTGGACCTCGGCGGATGCTGCAGGGCTGCCGATCTACGCGGGTTTAGTCCGCTACGACGAGGTTGCCTCCGGGGTCATCAGACACGCGATTCGATTCACCGCTCCCGACACGCAGTCGGCGTACGTGTGGCCCGCCCGCCACGAAGCCTCCAGCCTCACCGATCTGTCCTACCCGCCGATGGGGCAGCGATTTCGTCTCAAGGCGTCGTTCGACACGTCGGGGTTCTCCTGGCAGGCCATAGTGATCCTGGAAGCCATGAAGACCTACGGGCTCATCCTCGCCGACAACGGGTCGCCCTGGTACATCTCGGGAGCACCTGACGAGCGATGGGACAACGACGTTCTCCACGAGTTGGACGTCATCGAGGGCTCGGACTTCGAGGCCGTCAACGTGTCGTCGCTCATGATCGACCCCAACAGCGGGCAGGTGGCGCCCTAGGTCTCGACGCTCAGGGCATCTCGGCGGGGATATGCCTCATGGCAATCGCTATTGGCTGCGGGGGTCGGAGCAGCATTCGTCTCAGCCAACGGCCCACTAGCCCCGGGCGGATATCTGCTGCACGGCCCTGCCGTTTCCGTCCGGGTCGTTGAAGAGGACAACACCGACGTTGTCGAGAGCTTCTCCCCCACGCTCCAGGCGAGTCAAGTCACCGTCGAGCACTCGGATCTCGCTGACCTCTACCCCACGCTCGACCAACTCATGTGCGCGCCCTGGGCAGATCGGAGACGACCAGCTACAGGCCATTTATGGAGCCGGGTGCATCTCGGTCATGCCACTGCCGATGACGATCGAACAGCCCGAACCACGCGGAGTCAGCTAAACGACGCGCATCTCGTCGCTGACCCTCGTGTCGTGATCGACGTCGAAGCCGACTTGCTCCGAGTAGAAGGCCTTGGCGGTGTCCACATCCGACACCGGGACGACAACGACTTCCAGTGTCCAATTCATGAAACCTCTTCCCTTTCGACTTGTGGGTGTTGCGGAGAGGGAGGGATTTGAACCCTCGAGGAGGTTTAACACCCCCTACTCGCTTAGCAGGCGAGCGCCTTCGACCACTCGGCCACCTCTCCGAAATGCCGCGCTGACGGGCGCGACAGGACGCACGTTATACGTGATGGATGTGGCACCGGAAAGCATGAATGTTCGGACGCGCAGACCAAAGGCTTACTCGGCGGAGAGGACCTTGGTCTTCCATTGCAGGGCGCGGGGACGGCCATACAAATAGCCCTGACCGAATTGGACCCCGAGCTCGAGCAGGCGGTCCCGCTCCTCCTCGGTTTCGATTCCCTCGCCCACGACCAGGATTCCGAGATCTTGGGCCATCGCGGAAAGCCCTCTGATCAGGGCCCGGTTACGCGGTGTCTGCCCTATTCCGCGAACCAAAGTCATGTCGATCTTGATGAAAGCGGGCTCCAGGCTGAGGATGTGCCAGAGATCGATCTCGCCAGATCCGACATCATCGACAGCGAGACGGACCCCTCGTTCGCGAAGGGCGTCGAGGGCTCTCCTGGTCTCTTCGTAGCTCGTGATCAAAGTTTCTTCCGAAAGCTCGAGCACTACCCGCCCCGGGTCGATCCCGTCCAACGCAGTCGCCAGACTGGACGAGACGAGGGTGGCGTCGGAAATGTTCAGACCAAGGAATTCGTCTTCGGTGTTAGGCGCGAAACCGATGATCGCATTTCTGATCGCAGCCAACTCGAGCTCGAGACGCAACCCGACGCTGCCAGCTACTTCGAACCACTCAGGAGGTGTTGCCAACGGGAACCGAGCAAGACTCTCGTATCCGGCGGTCCTCACCCCCCCGTCAGCGGTGCCACGGAGGTCGACGATCGGCTGATAGATCATTTCGGGGCCGCGCGCCGCCAGCAGACCTGCGATTGCGTCTTTCGTTGGCCTCCCCGCCAGCGGGTCAATCACTACGTCCGGAATGTCGAGGTCGAAGTCACTGCGGTCCACGACTTTGGCCAGTGACAACTCGAAGATGTTCTCCCCGGCCTCCTGGTAATAGCGGAGGTCGCCACCCATCCCCCGCGCCAACCGATGAGCGACAGATAGGGCGATTCCAAGCGGTGGCGTGACGTCGTCGGCGCTCCTCCGCGGGTTGTACGCCTCGAAAATCCTCTCCTGATCAGTCACCTCCATCCCAGCACCGTCGTCGGCGACTTCGAGGACAACCTTGCTGAACCCAACAGCTATCCGGACCCAGATGTTTTCCCCCCCAAACGACCCGGCATTTCTCAACAGATTGCGAACGATTTGGATGACCCATTTGCCATCGCCTTTGGCTAGGGCGTTGCCACTAACAGACAGCTTTGCCCTTTGCTTGCTGGCCCAGTCTTGGGTGGCTGCTTCAACAGCGTCCCTCAAGTTGACTTCGTCGTCCGCTACCACTGTCCCGCCAAGGTCAAAGCGAGCCGCTATGAGGAGGTCGTCGACTAAGTGCATCGTCTCCCGCGCCTGGATCGCGAGAAGTTCGATGAACTGATTGCGGACTCCGGCGTTGAAGTCCCGACTCCGGTCACCCAGCAATTCGGCATAGCCCACAACGGCCGAAAGAGGAGTAGTGATGTATTCGGAGGCCGCCGCCAGAAAGTCGTCCTTGTCCTGACGCAACCCAATTTCTCGTTCGAGTTCTGCCTCTAGGTCGACCTTCGGCTGCCGCGCTGAGATCGCCTTGGAGATTGACACAAGGTGTTATCGACAGAACCGGAACGTTGCTTGAGTTGCGGAGAATCGAAGCCGGACCGTGGAGCGGCACCTCGATTCAAGTTTTTCACGGGCATGGCCGATTAGCAGCAAGTGGGAACCAGTCTGTGATCACCACACTCGAACACCGGGCAGCACCAACCGATCTGATGGCCCGAGCCAGGGTCTGGGAATGGGAGAGAAGCGTTCGCATGCTCCTCTCTGGCGTGATCGCTAACAGCGACCTGACCTGCCTGTTCCAGCCGATATTCGAATTGCGGGCAGGGATTTCACTTTCACGGGGATACGAGGCTCTGGCGAGGTTTCCGAGCGCCCCCCGGATCCCGATCGGGCTTTGGTTCCGGATCGCCCATGACATGGAACGAGGCGTCGAGCTCGAGTTGGTCGCCGCCCAGAAGGCGATCGACTCGCTGATTCAGTTCCCTCTAGGCGCCTTCCTCTTTGTCAACGCCTCCATCAGCACGGCTGCCGATCTGGCGCAGACGCTGAAGGCCGAAGTGGCATCACGACTCGTGATCGACATCCCTTACGGCGCAGAACTCGACGATCGTTCCCGGCAGGTTTTCGACGATCTGCACGCTATCGGTGCCAAGGTCTCGATCGACGATGTCCCGATCTACGACCTGGAATACGCGAGCCAGCACCTGAGCGGGCTCCGACCCGACTATCTGAAGGTGGACGTCAATGCCGGCCTTTCGGACAACATGACACGGATGGCTCAACTTGCCAGAGGTTCGGCGTGGTGTCATGAGGCAGGGATCAACCTCGTTGCGGAACGAGTGGAGACAGCCAGGGATCTATTGGCGCTCGCCGAGGTCGGCATCGAGTGGGCGCAGGGCTACAGCCTGGCCCGGCCGAACGAGTTGTAGAGACGATTCAGTCCAACACGCGGAGGGGGTGGGATTCGAACCCACGAGACCCTATTGGGCCCAACGGTTTTCAAGACCGTCTCCTTAGACCACTCGGACACCCCTCCGGGTGTCTAAACCCCCTGGTCAGAGACCTGTGACGACTTCCGCTCGGGAAGCTCGACAACGTTTGGGCCGCTCTTGGGCCGCACCAGGTCCCGGTGCTCGGTGTCAAGGCGGTCCATCACCGAGTCGTAGGCGTCCTCGAACAGGTGGGTGTAGACACTGAGGGTAACCACCGGGGAGCGGTGTCCCAGCTGCACTTGGATCTGTTTCACGTCGGCCCCGGCCGCCCTC
Source organism: Acidimicrobiia bacterium (assembly GCA_040902845.1). GTDB lineage: Bacteria > Actinomycetota > Acidimicrobiia > Spongiisociales > ZC4RG35 > JALYNX01. Next base: position 203,548 of record JBBDWM010000042.1, on the reverse strand, counting down.
ATCAGCGAGGCGCACGAGTGACGCAGCACATGAGGCGTGACCCCATCGAGGGCAGCCTCCCTGGTGGCACGATCCCACACTCGTTGTCGATACGGGTTGTAACGCAACGGTCCACCCTTCGGCGCGGCCCACACGAGAGCATCTGGGTCGGCAGGGCGATCCGCGAGGTGGCGGGCCAGAACCTCGGCCACGAAAGTCGGTACGTGAACCAAACGCCTCCGATGCGTCTTGGGTTCGCCGAACACGAGCCGGCCGTTCACCTCGGTGGCCGCTTCAACGATCGAGATCCGCCGGCGGAGTACGTCTACCCGACCCCGACGAAGCGCCACGGACTCTCCCCATCGGAGACCCCCGTAGGCCAATGCGAGCACCAACGCCCGGTCAGCCACAGATTCCGTTGCCTCGGCCAAGCGATCAACCTCCTCGGCGGTGAGGAACCGACGGTCGTTATAGAGGGGCAGAGAGGGGAGCTCCACACCTCGCGCCGGGTTCCTCCCGATCAGCCCTTGGTTGACAGCGGCCTCGAGGGATGCAGCAAGTACGTTGAAGCAATTACGTACCCTCGACGGGCTAAGTCCTTCTGCGGTCAATTCGGAGATCCAATTCGTGACGGCAGCCCGGCTGACCCTTCCTAACTGCATCTGACCGAAGGTGGGATACACCCTGCTGGTGAGGATCCCCCCGTATCCGGCTCGTGTCTTCTCGGTCAGGCCTACCCGCCCCGCCAACCAGGGCTCACACCATTCAGCCACCGTTACGCGCCCCGCGGCGGGGTCCACCCATACCCCTTGATCCTGCTTTTGAAGCTCGTCGCGGAGCCAGCGCTCGGCGTCCAGCTTTCGGAGGAAGCTCTTGGAGTGCTCCCGCCCGTCGGGTCCCCGGTAGCCGGCACGCCAGGGAGCCGGTCTATCGGGCCGTCTACGAATCCAACCCATACTCAGGTCGAAGGTAGTCGTCGCCAGGGACGGGTACTAGGGGGAGAGGCGACAGAGGTTCGGTCACGGGCCCGCGTTCTGGAGTTGACGCTGGATCCAGTCCTGGACGTCCTGCCATCGGTAGCGGATGTGTCGTCCGACCCGGAACCCTGGCGGTCCTTCTCTCCGGTACCGCCACTGGTAGAGGGTGGTCACCGGCACTCCCAGGTAGTCGGCGAGATCCTGCACGCTGAGAAGGCGATCGGCAGTTTCCACGTTGACATTCTGCGGGTGGACGCTTTCATTCCAGTCGCAGAAACCATGTCATCCACCCTCCAATCTCCGGCTCGGATTTCGGGGACAGCCTCTCGGCGGTGGCCACGAGATGATCGCCGGATGACAGGGTCACGGACACTCTGTGGACAGGGTTGCCGGCTAATTGGAGGCTTCGTGCCGCTCGCAGTCGCGCTTTCAAGCCGGTCGCAGAATCGGCTTCACGTGTCTTCTGCGGTCGGGGATGGCAGCAGACCTCCGCTAGTGGAGCGGGTCGAGGACGCCGCCATGCTCTCGGAAGTTCTGGACCGGCTGACCGGCCTGAGATCGAAATGAAAGCACCTCACACCATGATCGGGCTGATGTCAGTCACGACAGCCGAACGCACAGACGTACGACGCCCAGACAGCAGCCCGAGGATGCGACCGGCAACCAGCGCGTTTCGCGTACCCACCCCCTCTCAAACCACACGCACGTGCAACAAGTTGCGACCGGTTGATTGGTTAACCCGAGAGGTGGCCTGATGGCATTGGATCGTGGCAGATTGGCGATGATCGACCGGCGGGTGTTCGCCGAGTTGGATCACACCGGCGGTGTCCATGCGGTCAAGGTTCCAGTGTCGGAGGCGGTGTGGTCGACCTGGCGCCGATACTGCGAATCGATGGGGTTGTCGATGGGAGAGGGAGTGGCCGGACTCATCGTCGACGAGCTCGAGACCGTCGTTGACGTCGACGGCAACCGTGCCACAGCGTTTGCCGAACAGCTGAGGCGCCTGGCGGCGGAGAGAGGCGCTCAACTCGACGCCCGAGAGAAGGAACTCGACACCCGCGCCGAGATACTGAAGAGGAAGGAGGCGCACCTGGCCGAGTGGGACCGTCGACTGCGCACGCTGCGACCGGCTGGCAGTAGCGTTCGCGTCGAGGCGAAGGTGGGTCGGAACGACCGGTGCCCGTGCGGCTCGGGCCTCAAGTACAAGCACTGTCATGCCCTGCTCGAATCCTCCGAATAGGCGCTCTAGTCCAAAGTGGCTGCGGTAGGCACTTTCGGCCGAGGTTTGTCTCGAGAGCAAGCAGGCTTCCCCACGCCAGATTGAGAGGCGGGTCGCGCGGGAAGCGACCTGTGGAGGGATGCACTCCCGTCGACCCGCCTCGTCTCTCCTTTGGTCAATCGGAGGCTCTGAGTTCCGGAACCCGATGGATGACTTCGGCGAATCAGCTCGCGAGTCGACCTGTGGAGGACGTATGCCCAGTCATCGTTGGATTGCCGCCGTCGCGGCAGTCTTCGTCGTTGTGGCGGCAGGACTGCCCGCCAATGGGAGCCTGTCAGCCCCGGAGAGTCATTGCATCGTTTACGTGGTGGGTCAGACCGCCTCGGGCGAGTTGACTACGTCGCCGCCCGACTGCTACGACACACTGGCGCGTGCCCTGTCGATGGGACCCGGCGTCGAACCGCCGGACCTCGCGCCGGACGAGGATCATTCCATTAATCCCGTCCTGAGCATTCCGATGGCCTCATTCACGCTCGGGATCCACTTCGATGGGTTGAACGGCACCGGTAGTTCTATCTCCGTTGTCGGGAGCTCCTGTACCGGCGGATACTGGAACACCGGGGCAGCATGGGCGAATCGCATCTCGTCGTCATGGAATGGCTGCTACCGGCTGCGTCATCATGACGGTCCAAACAAGACGGGAGCGTATGCCGATACGGTCGGCGTCGGCACGCACAATGTGCCTTCGTCGATGAACAACCGGACAGAGTCAGTCTCGTACTGGGCTTCGTGAACCACAGCGCTTGCGCGAGCCGGCGTCGTCCGACACTCTGAACCGTGTGATCGATCAAGTCACGGATGCGGAGATAATCCGGCTGTCTCTGAACGAACCCGATCGATTCTCGGCCATATTTGACCGGCACTATCGGTCGATATACCGGTTCATAGTCGGTGCTGTCGGCCGATCGGATGGCCCAGATCTCGCGGCTGAGGTCTTCGCCCGGGCCTTCGAGTTCCGTCGCCGGTTCGACTCACGCTATGAGAGCGCCGGGCCGTGGCTGTACGGGATTGCCGCCAACCTGATCAACGACTACTACCGCAAGCGGGCTCGACAGTTCAGGGCCTATCGCCGGATCGGGATCCCAAGTCTCTCGGAACCCGACATCGACGAGGAGGCTCTGGCAAGGGTCCTAGCCGATGTTGAGAGACCGCACATCGCAGCGGCGGTCTTGCACCTTCGGGTCGAAGAAGCCCGAGTGGTGCTTCTGTTCGCTCTCGAAGGCCTCTCCTACTCGGAGATCGCAGCCGCCCTTCGCATTCCCGAAGGCACCGTACGATCACGACTGAGTCGTGGCCGCACCCGGCTTCGGAACCTGATGATCGATAGCGGCGAAGTAGGCAGCGATGGTTAACGAAGTTCCAGACCCGTTCGAGGTCCTTCGCCAGACAGCGGACACCTCGGATCCATCCCAGGAAGACATAAGGCGCGCCCGGGATCGCCTCCAGGCGGCAATAGCAAACGCACGCCGCCGACCCGAGCATCGCTCAAGAAGGATCGTGGTCGCAATCGCCGCCGCCGCAGCCTTGATCATCCTCGTCGGCATCGGTCTGGTTCGGCCTTCTCCGGCCGAGGCTGCCTTGAGCGAGATCGCCGAGGCCGCGAGGACTGCAACACCCACGGAGATCCCAGAGGGTGCGTTCTTATACACCCGGTCGGAACGAGTCGAACTGGCGATCAGACCTGGAGCCGAGTTCGGATCAGATCGAGAGTATGTCGCCTTCCTGCTCCCCTCGGTACGGGAGGTCTGGCGGAACCACGAAGCTCGATTCATCCAGCTTCGGACCACAAACGGATCGCCCAGGTTCTTCGATCCCGATGATGAAGCAGCGTATTACGAACTCGGATTGGACGAGGTCGACCAAGTGGGACAAGCGCGTACCGAGCAGTTCACCAACGCCATTGATCCCATTCAGGAGGAAGAGTGGCCAACTGAGGCCGACACCCTGTATGCCGCACTCCTCGACTACTCCTCGCAGGGTGGCGACGAGCGGCCCGCGCCCGCCCGGGTCTTCGCCCTGGCAACCAGCCTGCTCAGAGAAGCCGACCCACCACCCGAGCTCCGCGTCGCGGTCCTCGAGGTGCTCGCCGCGTTACCCGTCGATCTGGTGGGAAAGAACGACGGCGGCGTAACCATCGGCCTCGACTACGAGGACCCTTTTCCCACACGGGACACGATCACCCTCAATGAGAAGGGTGATCTTCTTGGAGAAACGTCCACCCTGCTCGATGCGGACACCGATCTCGGGTTACCTGCCGGAACAACGGTTCTAGAGACCATGTACGACGTCACCTCAATCAGAGACGATCTCTGACCCCCGCTTCCGAGAAGACCGACCTGCCGGACAGCGAATGAGTTCCGAGGAGACGTATGCTCGCGCCCGCCTGCGGCCCAGATTCGGATGGAGTGGGATCTATCGGAACCTAGATAGGCCGATCGGCGAAGACCTCCTGGTGGTCAGAGACAGGAGAACACAGGTGCACCGAAAGGTGTTGACCGTCATCACAACAATCGCACTGACTCTGTCCCTCGCTCTACCCGCGGCGGCGATCGAGTCCGAAAGCGGCTACAAGAATTGTGGACTCCACATTGCAGCCCTCCGTGCTCAGTTTTGGGGCGGCCTGGCGCACACGCCTCCCGGGGGTTCGACGACATACTGGACCTACTACGGCTCGGGGTGGGGAGTTGTCACGCGGAATGGCAGCTATGCGGGTAACTGGGTCGCAAGTGCTGACGACCTGAATTTCACCGGCACATACCCCTTCTGCCAGCCCTACGGGTGATGACAGCCTCTTAGGAAGCAGTGAGCAGTTCCAGGGCATCGCGGTGGCTCGGGTCGGCGTTCGTGGTTATCTGGGTAGCTGCCTGCGGGTCACCCGGGGCGGGTGCTTCTGACACCACCACTTCCAGCCCAGATGCCAACGCGCCTTCGGAGTATGTCGAGCGCCTGGTTGAGTGCCTGAGACGCGGCGGTGGCGATGTCGATTGGATCAACCCGGTCACGTTCTCGGCACGTCCCGGCCACGGTATGTCCGACGAGGCAATGCGATCGCTGATGAGCGAGTGCAAGGTACAACTCGGACCCGCACCGGAGCGACGGACCGACCCCGAAACGGCCCGACGCGTCTACTCCGAGTACACGAAGATCTATGCCTGCCTGGTGAATCTTGGTTACACCCCGTCCGCACCACCCTCAATGGATGCATTCGTCGAAGGCTTCGAGTCGGGTGAGCTTGGCTGGCATCCATACAACGGACTCGAGTCGCAGTTCGAATCGTTCGCAGAACAGCTTCGAGTTGAGGATGAGTGCCCACCCTGGGTTGAGTGACGAACGCGGTAAGCCGGTTCAACTGAGTCGCCGGCTTTTTTCGGAACCTCGTCCCACTTCTCGGCGAATAGACACTGGGACCAACGAAGTAGGTCTGAGAAAGAAAGGTTTGGCGATGATGAGAAGGGTTGGCGCACTAGCTGTCGCAGTGGCGGTATGGGTCGCAATGTTTGCCCCGGCCGCGCTCGCTTGGCAGGCCGAGGGTGGCTACAAGAACTGCGGTCTCCTTATCGCGTATGTTCATGCCCGCTACAACGACATAGCGGCTCTTACCGGCCCAGGCGGTTCAACGGGTTACTACCTTGAGAATGACGGCTCATGGCACGTGAGGGAGCGCAACGGCTCGTACAGTGGTGACTGGACGGCACTTGGAGACCCTTCACTCGACCTCGACAACACATGGGCAGGCTGCCGCAATTACGGCTGAGTGGTGATGGCTGTGCCCGCGCGTGCGTATAGAGCACTCGCGGTCGCCGCGTTGATTGTCGTATCGATCTCATGTAGCAACCGGCAGAGCCCTGACGATTCGGACCCAGCGACCCAATCCCCCGTCGGGGAGGAGACCTTGCCCCGTCATGTCCAGTGCATGGTCGAACGGGGATTCCGAATTTCGGGGGATAGCCCGCGGCCCGATGGAGGACGCGACGCGGGCTACGAATTCGAGTCGGACCTACCAACTGACGAAGCTCTCAGGATCATCGACGAATGCCGCCAACTAGAGCCCCCACGCGCCCCTCTCAGCGACGATGAGATCCAGGCGGTCTACGACGACTGGGTTGGACAACGAGCCTGTCTAGTGAACCTCGGGTATCAGCCAGCGGATCCGCCGTCGATCGAGAAGTTCATTGAGGACTGGCAGAGCCCTCATGGCCCGTGGATGCCCATTGACGGACTTCAGTACTGGCTTTGGCCTGACGAGGAGTATGAGAACGCCAAGTCGCACTGTGGGCTGGACTTCTATGAGCGATCCTAGCGCTGGCGTGCGCTCGGGTGGGAGAGCGTCAATCCTCGCACCCTCATGCGTCCGGCCTGTGCCTGCGATGCTGGACACGTTCCCCTTCCGTGCCGCGGCATCGGGTTGATCCGATGAAGCGCACAGCGAGGGCTGTTTTGGGAGTCGCAGCGGCCGCCCTCCTCTTCGTCGGCGGTTGGTGGGCGGCATTGGTCGTCCTTGAACCGCCAGCCGACCCATTGACTGACGCGGATCAGACCCTGTTCACGGTGGACGAAGGAACGGTTGGACGGTCGCTCCGATTTGCCTCGGTTGCCGAATGGACATTTCAGGATCTGGCCCGAAATGCATCATCGGGAATAGTCACCTCGATTGACGTGGCTCAGGGGGCCACCATCTCGGCGGGCCAGGTTCTGTACACCGTGAACCTGCGTCCGGTGATGGCGGCTGAGGGGGCGATACCGGCATTTCGTGATCTAGCGCTTCGAGTCGAGGGGGAGGATGTGGCTCAACTGCAGAACCTTCTTGCCCAGCTCGGCCTATATCAGGGCGAAGCTGACGGCGAGTTCGATTCGTCTACTCGTAGCGCGGTTAGAGCATGGCAAGAGTCCTTAGGCGTTGCAGACGATGGAGTCGTGAGGGTCGGTGACATCGTGTTCGTGCCGGAGTTGCCGGCGCGGGTGGTGCTGTCCGAAGACGTGAAGGTTGGATCCACCCTCGCTGGCGGCGAGCAAGTCTTGCGTCGTGTATCCGAGGAAGTTCGATTCTGGATCCCATTGTCACCCGAACAGCGCAGTCTGGTTCCGTTGTCGGCCGACGTGCTGGTGACTCATGGCCAAGCCGTGTGGCAGGCAGTGGTTGTTGAGGCAGTCGAGAACGAGGCACAGGGCGAGCTGCTCCTTGTGCTGGAGGCGCCGAATGGCGGATCTGTCTGCGGCTCGGAATGTGGTGAGGTCTCCCTGGAAGGCCAGACAAGCTTCCCCAGCGAGATTGTCGTGGTGCCGGAAACAGCCGGGCCGGTGGTGCCGGTCGCTGCCATCAAGACCCTCCCTGACGGTGCCACGGTGGTAACCGCCCACGACGGCTCTCAGATCCAGGTCAGAATACTGGCAGCGGCCGATGGACTTGCCGTCGTCGACGGGCTGGCGGTCGGAGACGTGATCATGCTCCCGGTGGACTCTGACGAACCGTGATCAGCGTCGAGTCCATCGAGTTCCGCTATGGACCCCAGGGAGAGGAGTTGTTTGCGGGCTTGGACTACGAGTTCACGTCGGGGTCGGTTTCTGTTGTGACCGGACCATCGGGGCGGGGGAAGTCAACACTCCTGTACCTTCTGGGACTGCTGCTGACGCCCAGCGCGGGTGTGGTCAGAATCGCCGGCACCGCTGCCAATCTGCTGTCTGATAGAGAGCGCTCCCGACTCCGAGCAGGTTGGATCGGTTTCGTCTTCCAAGATGCAGCCCTCGACCCGACCCGATCGGTCCTGGACAATGTGGCCGAAGGCGGGCTGTATGCGGGTCTTCACCGTCCTGAAGCGAATGAGCGCGCCCGGGTGCTTCTTGATCGGCTGAACGTGACCCTGCGAGAAGACCACAAGCCAGGCGAAGTGTCAGGCGGGCAAGCCCAACGTGTTGGTCTGTGTCGCGCTCTCATCAAGAACCCACAGGTGATTCTGGCCGATGAGCCGACGGGCAACCTCGACATCGACTCAGCGGACATTGTCCTCGATGAGTTGAGCGATGCTGCCTCCAAAGGCGCAACCGTGGTCATCGCCAGCCACGATCCCCGTATTCTCGATCGGTCAGACCGTGTCCTCGCCCTCTGAACCGCGACTGTGGTTAGGTGGGCTGATCTCCGAGGCATGGCGCATCGCCTTCTCCCTTCCTGTGGTTACCGCCATAACCGTGCTCATCGTCGCTTCCATCTCCGGTTTCATCGTCGCCACCACCGGTCAGACGGTGAGGGCAGAGCAGGACGTACTGAGCCGAATCGACGAGGCAGGGACCCGCCTGGTCTCCGCCATCGACGACCAAGGCACCGGCAAGATTCCACCCGAGGCCGTAGATCGCCTCGGCAGCCTTACGTCGGTTACCTGGGTCATCGGGCTCGGCTACGCCGCAGACGGGAGGAACAGTGCCATCGGACCGAGCGGCGCCCCCGTCGCTATCCGCTATTGGTGGGGCGACCTGCCGCCCGAGGTCGAGATCAATGGTCGCCATCCTCAGCCGGGGGAGGCGCTAGTGGGCTCCGAAGCGCAAACCACACTGGGACTCGACGTCCCGATCGGGTCGGTTGACATCGGAGACACCCAGCTGGCAATCGTCGGCGGTTTCACGGCCGGCGACGCGTTGGCTCCACTCAACACCAGCATTCTGGCCAGACCCACGGTGGAACAGTTGGCCAGGGCCACACTTCGTTCAGTTCACGCTCTGGCCACGACTCCGGCCCAAGTTGAGCCGCTGACGTCAGCATTGGCTGACCTGCTCGGTGCCGAGGACTCGACCGCAATCCGCTTCGAGACATCCCAGACACTTGCCGACGTTCGCGCCGCAGTAGCGGGTGAACTGGGGCAATTCAGCCGCCGGCTGGTATTGACGGCTCTCGGGGTCGGGCTCATCCTCGTCGTGCTAGTGGTGTACAGCTCGGTCACCATGCGCCGGCAGGACTTTGGGAGGCGCCGCGCTCTAGGCGCTTCCCGTGGCACGATCGTTGGTTTGGTCGGCGTCCAGAACGCCCTGGTGGCCCTGATCGGCACGGTATTTGGATGCATCGCAGGTGGGTTGGTAGTCCTGAACCTCACGGGGGGCCTACCCGACCTCGAGTTCACCGTCGCGGTCGGGGTTCTCACGGTCGCGACCGTGGTGCTAGGCACCTCGGTGCCGGCCCTGATCGCTGCCTATCGCAACCCTGTGAAGGTCCTACGCATCCCGTGAGTGGCCGGTCTGCGCGCTACTTGCCCGAATCCAATGGGTCCTTCTTCGACTCTTGGCAGTGAAAGCACTCATCCCGAACTGGACGGATCCGACATCAGACTCGTAAGCCCACGGGTCTTGGGGACACAGAGCGTTCCATCGCTCCCACTCCTCCGCCGATTGGGGCTCGGGCAGGCTTCCGTAAGGAGACCATGCGCCCCCTTCGTCGCGATACGTTTCGAACGACGGCTGGTTGACGTCGAGTCCCAAACCTCTCAAGCAATCGACGGACCGCGCGTACAGGCGGTACAGCGCCATGAACTCCGCATCCGTGGCCGGCTCGGGTGGGTTCGGATGCTTCTCGAAGAGCAATCTCGTACATTCCTCCATCACCTGCTCGTCTCGCTCAGTCACTCCTTCTCCGAAGAATCCCTCGCCGTTGGGGGAGCGGCTATATGAGACGACGGCGTTGTCATGAAGACATGACTCGATGAAGTCGTCCATTTCGACCCCCGTGAGCCTCGGTCGTAGGCGTTCGGTGGCGCTGGCCAAGTCTTCGTCAGACACCGGCTCAGCGCCACCACAACTGCCAAGTACAAGACAGACCGCGGCCGCATAGCTGCAGACTGTGAGACGGCTTGTTCTCATCGCGTGCCCGGGGTTTCTAGCTGCTCTTCTCTTCGCCGACGGAGCCGCGCTACTTCCCACTACCGCGCACGCGCATGGGCCACCGAGCATGCAATGGCGGCGGAGCGTCAGGAAGCAAACCCTCACATCCCCAACAGTTCACGGCTGCGGACAGACCGCATTGAGACGCTCCCACTCCTCCTGAGGAAGGTCCGGCAGCGAGTTATAGGGATGCCACGTTCCAGACGCGATGTAGCCCTCGATGAAGGTCTCCAGTGCCGGCGGGGGCGCGATTGTGTAACCCTCGCCCTCAAGACATCGCTTCGTGGCGATGAGCGCGTTATAGACCTCCTCCATTTGCTCCCGGGAAGGAGGGACGGGGTCGGGCAGGTTAAGACCGGCGAGGCAGGCTTCGACTACTGCACGAGCCGTCTGGTGCTGATCCAGCGGGACTTCCTCGTAGGTCAATCCGTCACCAGGAGGTATGACTCGCACTGGGATTCCATTGTCGTTGGCGCATTCGGCCTGAAGGGCGGTGACCTCGATCCAATCGACCTCCCAGGAGGAAACGTTTGAGAAGTCGCCATAGCCAGTGATGGGGGCCACGCTTGAACCTCCGGCCTGACGAGGAGGACCCGACGCCACCGAGGTACTCGTGTCGGGCGAGGACGCCGTGGATTCAGTCGCCGCGTTGGAGCAGGCCGAGGCAAGCACCACCAGCAAACTGATAGCAAGAGGTGGCCGAAGCCTCATCGGTGGGGACCGCGCCTACCCGTAGGACGTGCAGTACCCGTAGGTTCCCGGGTCGTTGAGGGAGCCACCGACGACCTCGACTCCCCATTCCACGTTGTTGTAATGGTTCGTCAGTGACGTTCTGACCTTCCAGGTCGCACCGTTGTTCCAAGATCCCGTTTCGTAGTAACTCGGTTCGAGGACGAAATGATAAGTGCTGTACGTCGAGTAAGAACGTATACCCACGAGATGAAGCCCGCAACTCGTCGTTCCGAAGTCCCAGACCGACGCAGACGCCGGACTAGCCAAGGCCAGCACCAAGACGAGCACTACCAATGCCGCATATCTTCGCATCGTCATCCTCCTCGCAGTCGTGGACTCTTGACATTGTTTCGCCAAAGTCGACGGTCGGGTTCCGTCAACCTGGTCGATCCCCGTCCGACATCGTGCCGCCGACACGCGGCCGCTTGCCCCTCATGACTCGTCGGCCCGTGGAGCCCGCCTCCGAACGTTGGGCCGCACCTGGGCCGCAGCCGGGGTGAAATGGCGCAAAATGACGCGAAACGCTGAGAAAGCAAAAGACCTGGTCGAAGAGCTGATTAGCGAGGAGAGCGGCAGAGCGAGAAGGCCTTTCAACGGTTTTCAAGACCGTCGCCTTCGACCACTCGGCCACCCCTCCAGACGGTGCCCGCACCGCTGTGGTGCGTCATACGCAATATGTGAAACGTACAACGGGCGCCGCCTGCAGCGACGCTTCGCGGAGGGGGAGGGATTCGAACCCTCGAGGAGGCGTCAGCCCCCTACGGCATTTCGAGTGCCGCGCACTAGACCGGCCTATGCGACCCCTCCGAACGGTGCTCCCCACCGCCGTTCTACGTCATACGTATTACGCAAAACGTACAGCGGCGGCGCGGGCGGAGGGAGAGGGATTTGAACCCTCGAGGGAGCGTAAACCCCCAACGGCATTTCCAGTGCCGCGCACTAGACCAGACTATGCGATCCCTCCTGGAGACCCCGCCAGACCAGGCAGGTTGGCAAAGGATAATCCACGACTGTGTCTGAACCCATTCCCATCTCCGACTACCTCGCACCGATGAGGGCTGCCCTCGTCGCCGCTGCCCAAGCCGGGCAGGCCGGTGAGGTGCCCGTCGGTGCCGTGCTTCTCGACCCCGGAGGCGAGACGGTGGCCCTCGATCACAACCGTCGGGAAGAGCTGTCCGACCCCACCGCCCACGCCGAGATGCTGGTGCTCTCGCGGCGTGCCCGCGACATTGGCGACTGGCGTCTCGATGGACACACCCTGGTGGTCACCCTGGAACCGTGCCCGATGTGCGCCGGCGCCGCGGTGTGGGCCCGTCTCGAGCGCATCGTCTACGGGGCACCAGATCCGAAGGCGGGTGCCGCTTGGTCTCTCTACAACATCCCCCAGGACCGACGGCTCAACCATCGCATCGAACTCGTCGAGGGTCTGCTGGCCGACGAGTGTGGCGAGCTGCTCACCGAGTTCTTCGAGGACCGGCGCTAGGCCAAGGCGGCCTCGGCGACCAAACGCCTATCCCAAATCGAATAGACAACCGCCCCCAACCCGAGGGCGATCGCCACGCAGCCAAACGCCACCTTGTAGTTGAAGCCATCGATGAGAAAGCCCACCGCCGGAGCCGCAACGAGCAAAGCGATATCGAAGATCGACGTGAATATGGCCATAGCCGACCCTCTCTCGGCGGTGCGAGCCCGGATTACCACCTGGCTGGTGAGGATGGGGAACACCGCACCATGGGCAAGACCTCCGAAGATCGCCGCGGTGACCAACAATGGGACGGAACCGGCCAGCGCCAAGATGCCCAGACTGAAGCCGTAGGACACGAGGGCGCTTACCACGAACAGCCTCTGCGGGATTCGGTCGTAGTGGCGTCCACCGAGAATCCTCATCGTGGCGGCCGTCACCCCGTACACCCCGAAGAAGAGCCCTGTCGACCCGATCTGGCGCTCGTCCACGTAGGTCCGGGTGAAAGTGAACAACGTCTCCAGTCCGATGCTGAAGAAGAGGGTGACCCACCACAACGGCAGGAGATTTCGTTGGGCAAGGGATGCCCAGAATCCGCGGCGGGGGCGGCGACCGAGAACGGGCAATATCGGGAGCCTCCACACCAGCAACCAGGAGATGACGCTGGCAGTCGAAGAGAGCACGAACAAGGCACCGAACCCGAAGGCGTCGATCACCAGATCGCCCGCAACTCCGCCGACTGCAATGGGGAGAAGACCGGACAGACCGAACAGGGCCAACCCCTGGGTCCGGTGCTCGATCGGCAGCGAGTCAGCGCTGTAGGTGAGCATGGTCGTGAAAAGGGCGATCTGCAGAACCCGTTGGGTGAGGAACAACCCCCACAACAACGGCCCCCAGACACTGGTCGTGGCCAGCGCGAGGACCACCGCAGCATTGAACAGACCGGTGACCAGCAGGACCGTCCGACGATGGGTGAGGTCGAGGATCCTTCCCAAAGCGGGACGAAAGGCGAGACCCAGGACCGCAGCCCCCGCATAAAGGACTCCGATCAACGACTCGGTGACGCCCATGCCGTCCAGGTAGCCAGGAAAGTGGACCAGCAGGACGAAAGAGATCTCCTGCAGCAGCGCCGCGACGAAGATCTTCCCGAAGTTGGGCCCGTACCGATTCTTGGACATCAGCCGACCGAAGGTAACAGGCGTGACAAGTCATCCATCTCGCTGTACGAAACGGGCGTCGGTAGCCTTCCCAGTGATCGTGCTAGGTGGGGCGCTAGGGGTGCCCTGAACCCGAAACCCTCTACATGCGGGACCGAACTCCCCGCCCGAGGGGCGGCGTGACGCCGGCCTGAGGGTGGATACGTGGCGTTGACGGTTGGGTCCTGCGCGGCGGAACACCGCGAATTGGGTCAGGTCCGGAAGGAAGCAGCCCTAAGAGGATCGTTCCGGGTGACGCAGGGTGGCTTGACCCGAGCTGGCGGCCATCGTCACCAACGTACGCGCTGCCCCGAGGGCGGGGGCACGATCATGCTCGCTTCGCTCGCCGTTCACCGTTCACCGTTCACCGTATTGCGTATTGCGTTTTGCGTATTGCGTGCTTAGCCGGGTTTGCGGAGCCTTGCTCCGTAGACGAAACCGAAAAGACCGGCACGCCACACCTCTTCCAGGACGAGACCGTGACCGGTCAACAGCACCTCCGGTGGGGGCAGCGCACCGAGCGACTTGTGGAGGTACCAGTACTCACGGGGGGCGCCGGCGAAGACCAACCCCACCAAGGGGAGAAGCACCGCAGTCCCGAGACGGTGCAGCACCCGGAGGATTGGGTTGCGGGGTCGGGAGAGGTCGATCACCACTGCGGTGCACCCAGGGCGGAGCACCCGACGCACCTCAGCCAGGGTTTGTTCCACCGAGGTGAGATTCCGGAACACGAACCCGCTGAACACACCGTCGACGGTCCCGGCGCCAAAGGGAAGGTGCTCCCCCGCACCCACCACCCGCTCAGGGGCCCGGCTCAAGGCCAGCATCTCCATCACGGGGTCGAGGCCGATCACCCTCCGTCCCCCGAAGTCGGTGTCACCGGTGCCGCAACCAAGATCCAACACCACCCCAGGGCTCAACATGTCGATCCCCCGCCGGCGCCAGGCTCGCTCCTGACCCAGGGAAAGAATCCGGTTGATCCTGTCGTAGCGGGCTGCGATCCGGGCAAAGATCGGGTCGGAGGCCTCGCTCACGGCTCGATCAGATCGAAACCGGTGTAGCGGCGCAGTGCCTCCGGGATCTCGACCGACCCGTCCGGGCGCTGGTGGTTCTCGAGGATGGCGATGATGGTCCGGCCCAACGCGCACGCGGTGCCGTTCAGGGTGTGGAGCACCTGGTTGCCGTCTTCGGTCTTCATCCTCACCTTGAGACGTCGTGCCTGGTAGTCGGTGGTATTGGAACATGAGGTGATCTCGCGGTAGGCCTGCTCACCGGGAAACCAGGCCTCGATGTCGTACTTCTTGGCGGCCGAGGCTCCCAGGTCACCGGCAGCCACGTTCACTACCCGATAGGGGATCTCCAACTCCTGAACCAATGTCTCCTCGACGGCAAGAAGACGGTCATGCTCTTCGCGGGAAGCCTCCGGTGCCGTGAAAACGAACATCTCGACCTTGTCGAATTGATGAACCCGGAAGATGCCTGCGGTGTCCTTGCCGTAAGTGCCGGCCTCACGCCGGAAGCAGGTGGAGAAACCGGCGTATCGCATCGGAAGGGCACCTGCGTCGAGAATCTCGTCACTGTGATAGGCCGCAAGGGGGACTTCGGAGGTACCGACCAGGAACAACTCGTCCTTCGGGACCTCGTATACCTGCTCCCGCGCCTCGGGGAAGAACCCGGTGCCTTCCAGGGCCTCCGCGCGAACCAGAACCGGGGGGATCATCGGGGTGAACCCTGCCTCCACCAGGTGGTCCATCGCCCAGCGGACCAGGGAGAACTCGAGAATGGCTCCCTTGCCTTTGATGTAGCCGAACCTGCTGCCCGAGACCTTGACGCCACGCGCGGTGTCGATGATGTCGAGCTGTTCTCCGAGAGCGGCGTGATCGAGACCGTCCGGTCGAGGGCTTCCCACCCGCTTGATTTCGAGGCTATCGGCCTCGGTTTGGCCCTCCGCAGCGTCCGAGGCCACCAGATTGGGGACCGCGAGCAAGGCCTGATCGAACTCTGCCGCGAGCCGATCGGCATCGGTGGTCGCCTCCTTGACCGCAGCGGCCAACTCCGCGACCTCCGCGATCGCCGCCTCCTTCTGGGTGCCGGTCAGAGTGGCGATGAGACGTCCCGCCTCCTTCTGGCGGGCTCGTAGACCCTCCGCCTCCTGACGTTTCGCTCGCACGGCTGCTTCGAGGACGACCAGGGCATCGAGATCGATTGGGGAACCACGACGACTCAACGACTCACGGATCAGGTCCGGATCCTCTCGAAGCAGTCTTGAGTCGATCATGCGGCGCCGGATGGTACCGGCCTGGCTACCCGGAGCTCTCGCCCTCGCTCACCGTGAAAGCCACCGTTATGTCATTGTCCGTCGGGTCGACGTCCGCTGCGACGCCAACGAGGGTCGCCGTCACCTCGTACTCCCCGCCCGGCTGCACGACCACGTCGGCGAAGGAAACCGTGGTCATAGCCTCGGGTTGGAGCACGACGACTTGTTGTTCCAACGTCACAGGCTCGGGCCCACCGGTCAGGTCCAGTCGCAATGTGGCAACCGTGCTCATGACGTTGCCGAGATTGGAGACCACGACATTGAAGGTGACGGTCTCAGCGGCACCCAGGATGACCTCATCGGAGGGATTCACCTCCCATTCGGGAACCGTGGTCACCTGACTCACGGATAGACCGGGCCGCAATGCCAAACCACTGTTCGCCGACCGCGCCGCCACCACATAGGCCTGGGAAAGGCTGAAGAGCTCACCGTTGGCCGGCATCAGGACAACCACGGGCATCGGAGCCACCGCGTCGGGGACATCCTGGCGGTCCATCTCCTCGACCAGATCGAGATATAGACGATCACCGCTGCGAATCTCGACAAGGGCGTTGGCGATATTGTCAACCACCACCGTGCTCGAGGCATCGTCGGCGGCGGCGAGAAGACCCGATGCATAGCCGCCTATCCCGGCATCCCATGCCTCCAGAGCCTGGCGGTAGAGAGCATTCACTGCGAACAACGTTGGTGACGGCGGCGCCTCGGCGACCAGCTCGAGCCCGACCGCGATGTCGGCCCGGGTCCCGTCGATCAATGTTACCAATTCGGTCCTGTCGATTCGGGCGAGACGTGAGATCACGTCTCGAAGGGCGTCACCTCTTGTCGAGAGGGCGCCCGCCTGTTCCTGGATGCTGTCGAGATATTCCAGTTCGGCGCGCGTGTCACGACCCGCGCCGGACACGGCGACAGCGATCAGGGCGGCTGCGGTGATGAGGACCGGCCAAATAAAGCGGCCCACCGCCCGCTTCCGGGGCCGAGGTGTTTCGAGGATCACTGAGTCGATTCACAGGACAGGAAGCGAACCATAAAAGCCCTTCTGCCGCCCCGAGAGGTCCGGCGGGGAGATACAAGGGGGTCGTCCCCCCTTGTATCTCACTGTGGGCGAGGGGGGACTTGAACCCCCACAACCTTGCGGTCACAGGAACCTGAATCCTGACAAGCCCGTGCTGAGCAGTACCCGACTGTAGTGAAACGTCCGTATTTCAGGGCATTTTCTCACAGCCCGGATCCAGTCCGTACCAGGCTGTCGCAAGCTGTTGCAGCCCGTTGGGTTGCAATTGGGTTGCAGCCGGGGTCCGATCCTGTTCTCCGCCATGCCGAGAGCTTGGGCAGGACTACCGGAACACCAGATTCGGCGGCGGCTCAGGATCGCGTGTGGGGCGAGCGTGGGGTTCGAACTCCGGCATCTGGGGTTTCAGCCGGTATCGGTCTATGTCGCTCAGGTGCTCTGATCAGGGCACACGCGAACACGCTTTTTCGTCGAGTGACCGGCTGCACCGGGCTGTTTCATGGCGTTTGTGACCAGGCGTGACCAAGAATCATCTGTGGACGACCGATCGCACCCACCCAGGTCCGACTCACAGCGGTAG
This sequence comes from Acidimicrobiia bacterium, assembly GCA_040902845.1. Lineage (GTDB taxonomy): Bacteria > Actinomycetota > Acidimicrobiia > Spongiisociales > ZC4RG35 > JALYNX01. The sequence goes on along the minus strand of JBBDWM010000042.1, from coordinate 186,157 downwards.
CCAAGTCGCGTATCCGGAGGACCCCTCCATCCCAATCTGTCACCACGAGGATCGCTTTAAGCCGATCGACGAATGGTGACCATTGCGCCCTCCCAGCAGCCCGCGAAGCCGGCCAACAATCTGGGCTCTGATCATGTGTCCGGCTGAATGCCGACGAGTTGTCGCAGAAGTGATGCAACACTCTCCGACCGGGCCCGCAGCCACAGACGGAGACAGCAACGCACCCTAACGGTCAAGGGTCAGCCGGATTACCGAGCTCCAACCGGCCATCTCAAGAAAGTCGCTCGTCAACTCGCGTATCGGGGAAGCACCACGACGGAGGACCACTCATAGGGTCCTTATCCCCTACTCCGGGCCTTGAATCGGTCCGAGACTTCACCCATGACTTCAACCGATCTTGAAGCAACATCGCTTGAGACGAGAGCCCAGGTTTTTGGGGCGCTGAGCGATCCGATCCGACTCAGGATCCTCGACCTGCTCTGCTCTGGTCAGAGCTGCGTATGTGACCTACAGGACGCGGTGGGGGTTGCCCCGAACCTGTTGTCGTATCACCTGCGGGTGTTGAGGGAGGCGGGTCTGGTGGAGACCTCCCGCCGGGGACGTTGGATCGACTACGACCTGGCTCCGGAAGTCATCGACGGTCTGGCCGACACCCTGCCTGGGCCGGTATCGAGGGTGGGAACGTGACTCTCCTGGCCAAACCTCCCGTCTCCCGGCGACCGATTCTCCGGTCGTGGGGAAAGGTGCTGGTTGCTGTCGCCCTCTGGATCGTCTTCTACGCCCTCAACCGACCGTTTTGGGAGTGGGTGGTGTTCGACGCTGCCGGTCTCAACCCCGGGACACGTTTCGGGTCCGCGGTGGAGTTCTTCGTCTTTGACACCACCAAGATCCTGCTGCTACTTGGGGGGATCATCTTTGTGGTGACCGTGCTGCGCAGCTTCATGAGCGTTGAGCGAACCAGGGCGTTGCTGGGTGGGAGACGGGAAGGGGCTGGGAATGTTGCGGCAGCCGGCTTGGGTGTGGTCACCCCATTCTGTTCGTGTAGCGCGGTGCCGGGGTTCATCGGGTTCGTCGCCGCCGGGGTGCCGCTGGGGGTGACGATGAGCTTTCTCATCGCAAGCCCCATGGTCAACGAGGTGGCCATCGTGATGCTCTACGGCCTGTTCGGCTGGCACGTCGCCGCGCTCTACGTCGTGGCCGGCCTGTCGATCGCCATCGTCGCCGGCTGGGTGATTGGACGACTCCGCCTCGAATCCCTGGTCGAACCGTTCGTCTTCGAGACCACCCTGCGGGGCCGGCCCATCGACCTGTCGGCGGATCTGAGCTGGTCCGACCGGTTCGCCATGGGACGCCAAGAGATGCGGAACATCATCGCCAGGATCTGGCCGTATCTCCTCGTCGGAATCGGCGTCGGAGCCGCCATCCACGGCTGGGTCCCCGAAGACTTCTTCGCCGAGGTCGCCGGACCGGACAACCCACTCGCCGTCCCTGTCGCCACCCTGGTCGGGATCCCCCTCTACTCGAACGCTGCCGGGGTGCTTCCCCTGGTCGAAGCCCTCCACGCCAAGGGACTGGCCATGGGCACCGTCCTCGCCTTCATGATGTCGGTCGTCGCCCTGTCCCTGCCTGAGCTGATCCTGCTGCGGCGGGTGCTCAAACCACGGCTGCTCGCAGTCTTCGTGGCGGTGGTCGGGACCGGCATCATGACCGTTGGCTTTCTTTTCAACATGGTCCTGTGAGAGAAAGGAAGAAGACAATGGAGATCAAAGTGCTCGGATCCGGATGCGCCAACTGCAAGGCGCTGGAGGCGCGGACCGTCGAGGCGCTCGACTCACTCGGCCTGCAAGCTCCCATCCACAAGGTGACCGACTTCCCCAGCATCGTCGCCTACGACGTGATGTCGACTCCGGCCCTCGTGATCGACGAGAGAGTGGTCGTGACGGGCCGGGTCCCATCAGTCAACGAGTTGCGCAACCTCCTCGCCGGCGTCCAGTCATGAGCCACTCGGTGCCAGCCACGGAGGCTCCGGTCCTCGAACGACTACCACTCCTCGACCGGTTCCTCCCGCTATGGATCGGGCTGGCCATGACGGCCGGTCTGGTGCTGGGCAGGCTCATTCAGAACCTCAACGACTGGCTCGATGCGGTCAAGATAGGGCCGGTATCCCTGCCGATCGCGGTTGGCCTCTTCGCCATGATGTACCCGGTCCTGGCGAAGGTGGACTACCGCAACCTCCGTTCGGTGACCAGCGACCGCAAGCTCGTCGCCACATCACTGGTCTTCAACTGGCTGGTGGGACCGGCGCTGATGTTCGTCCTGGCGTGGTGGCTGCTGGCCGACTACCCCGAGTTTCGCACCGGAGTGATTCTGGTCGGGCTTGCCCGTTGCATCGCCATGGTGCTGGTGTGGAACGACCTCGCCCTGGGCCACCGAGAGGCGGCTGCAGTGCTGGTTGCCCTCAACGCAATCTTCCAGGTGCTCTTCTACTCGGTGCTCGGTTACTTCTACCTCCAGATCCTCCCCTCCTGGCTGGGATGGGACACGGCGCTGTTCGACGTCTCGCTGTGGGAGATCGCCGGTATCGTCCTCATATTCCTCGGAATCCCGGTGCTCACCGGGTACCTCACGCGACTGTGGGGTGAGGCGCGTCGCGGCAAGGAGTGGTACGAGCGCTATCTGCTTCCCCGCCTGGGGCGGGCATCACTGTGGGGGCTGCTGTTCACGGTCGTTGTGCTCTTCGCCCTCCAAGGCGAAACCATCACCACTCAACCGCTCACGGTACTTCGCATCGCCCTCCCGCTGTTCCTCTACTTCGTGATCATGTGGGGCCTGGGATTCATCACAGGGCGGATGCAGGGTCTTCCTTACGACCGCACCGTGACACTGGCTTTCACCGCAGGCAGCAACGATTTCGAGCTTGCCATCGCCGTAGCCATAGGGGTGTTCGGAGTCACCTCGGGGGAGGCCCTCGCCGGTGTGGTAGGCCCCCTCATCGAAGTCCCGGTCCTCGTCGGCCTCGTCTACGTCGCCCTCTGGGCTCGCCGACGCTTCTACCCGACACCGGCCATGGAACGATCGTGACTTCCGAGCGGAGGGTCGAAGCCGATGGAAGCCTGGAGCCCATGACACCTTCAGCTCAAACCTATCGGGTGCACGGTGTGAGCGGGCCCGGAGGCCACGGCAAGATCCGCTGCAACAGCACCGACATCAAGGCCGACACCGGGTCCATCTCAGACGGATTCCGCGCGGGTCCCGCCGAACTGCTTTGTGCCGCCCTCGCCGCCTGTCTGCTCAAGAACGTGGAGCGATACTCGGATTTGCTGCCGTTCCGATATGACCTGGCCAGCGTCGTCGTCGACGCCGTGCGGCGCGACGCTCCTCCGGCGATGACCAGGATGCACTACAGACTCGAGCTGGTAACAGACGAACCACCTCATCGAGTCGAGCTCTTGCATCACAACGTCCGCAAGTTCGGGACCATCACCAACACATTGGCCGCGGCAGTGGACCTGACCGGGGAGGTCGTGGCCCGACGCCACCACCAGCACTCAGAATCGCAACATCATCCTGGTCGCACAGACACCATCTCTGGTGAAGCGAGTATTCCGAACGACAAGGAGAGGTAGTAATGGCTGATTTCAAGGGGCCGTGGCATGGGATCCCCAGGGAAGAAGTGCCCTGGTATCCGACAGTGGACACCGAGACCTGCATCGGATGCACCCTTTGTTATGCGACATGCGGACGCAACGTGTATGACTTCGACTACGAGAACCATGTGGCAGTGGTCGCCGATTCCTACAACTGCATGGTGGGATGCAGCACCTGCGCAACGGTGTGCCCTTCCGGGGCGATCAGCTTCCCGTCCCCAGACCTGATCCACCGGATCGAACGCGAGCACCGGGTGATCAAGGTCGCCCGACAGGAGTCCCGCGAGAAGAAGAGCCGGATGGACGCGATGCGGGTGCGAGCGGAGGCCGAGGAGGCGGTAGCCCGCATCACCGAACGGGTGCATGTCGAAGTGGCCGGAGAGTTCGGGGAGAAGCGGTTCCTCTCTAGCCTGGAAGAGTTGCTCGCCGGCCGCCCGTACGACGTGATCGAGCTGAACCTGAAGGTCCCAACAGTGAAAGGCGCCGCCGAGCACACCCCGTCGTTCATGACCTTCGACGTCGTCTCCACCCAACAAGAGGATGTCAGCGACTTCATGGCTGAGGTACGCCAACTGGTCCGCGGCAACGAGCTGGTTCTCGTTTCCGAGTCGAGCACGAGATGACCGGAGACGGGGCGAGGCGAGGATCGGTCGGTTTCATCGGTGGTGGGAGGATCACCCGGATCATCCTCAGCGGCTGGCAGCGCGCCGGGGAGGTCCCCGACGATGTCGTGGTGTGCGATGTGGACGGTGACGCCCTCGAGCGGATCGAAGGCCTGGGCACCACGGCTCGTGTCGTCGATCGCCGAATCGAGGAAGCAGCGGCGTGTCGGGTGGTGTTTCTGGCGGTGCATCCGCCGGTGATTCGCTCCATCAGCGGCACCCTGACTGCGGCCCTCGGCCCAGAGACTGTTGTGGTGTCGCTGGCCCCCAAGCTCACCATCGCCGCGCTATCTTCGATGCTCGGTGGGTTCTCGCGGGTCATCCGGGTCATCCCTAACGCTGCTTCGCTGGTCGGCGCTGGCTACAACCCCGTCGTGTTCGGCGAGCGGGTTATGCCAGCTGACCGGGCCGAGGTCGCCGCCTTGCTGGCACCCCTCGGTGAAGCACCCGAGGTGGCCGAACCCGAGCTCGAGGCGTATGCCATCCTCACCGCGATGGGTCCCACTTACTTCTGGCCCCAGCTCTACCAGCTCGTAGCCCTAGCCGAGGAGTTCGGGCTGGCCAAGACCCCCGCTTACACCGGCATGGAACGGATGCTCTCGGGGGCAGTGGCCACGATGCGCGCCGGCCTCTCCTTGGAGGAGGCAATGGGGCTCGTGTCGGTACGGCCCTTAGCTTCTCTCGAACCTCAGATCCTCGAAGGGTACGAGGTGAATCTAAGGAAGCTGTATGAGGCGATCAAGCCGTGAAACGACCGAGACGAAAGGAGCGACTTTATGACTCCGACAGAGGAGTACCTACAGGCTGAAACAGAAGTCGGGCAACGCAATCGGATTGTCGTCGGTGTCGACGGGTCATCCTGCTCGAAGGCGGCGCTTCAATGGGCAGCCCAGGAGGCACGCATCCGCGACGCGGAACTCGTAGCCCTCAATGTCTGGCACCTCCCGTACGTAGGGGTGCCAGGGCTCTCTCCCCTCTAGCCCAAGGACGAGTTCGAAGCGTATGCCCGCCGTGTCGTCGAGGAGGCGATCGCCGAGGTCCCAGGAGCTACCGACGCTCGAATCGAGGTCGTCGAAGGCCACGCCGCTGGGGCGCTAATCGAGGCTTCCCGCCAGGCGTCGCTGCTAGTGGTGGGATCCCATGGCCACGGCACGATACCCGGCACCCTGCTCGGATCGGCCAGTCATCGAGTCGCCATGCACGCTTTGTGCCCCGTGGTGATTGTCCGACTTGACCGATAACCCCGCACGCACTGGACGATCGCGCTCGTAGCGGCGGTGCTTGAGTATGCTATCGTATATCGACGATGAGCGATCAGCCCGAATGTGGACCAACTGATTGCTGTCTTGAACAGGACGTGCCGGCTCTCCCTGCGAACCCCGACGAGGCGATCGCTCGGCTCGCAAAGGCCCTAGCCCATCCTGCACGGGTTCGCATTCTCCGACTCCTGCTCTCCCGGGCGAGCTGCACTTGTGGCGAGGTGGTGGCTGAGCTGCCTCTCGCCCAGGCGACGGTGTCCCAGCACCTGAAGGTGTTGAAGGAGGCCGGATTGGTGGAAGGACGTGTGGACGGATCCCGCAGCTGCTACTGCGCCAACCCTCACTATGTGAGCCACCTCCGTGAGCTCCTCGAAACCCTCGTCGCCAACGCACCCGTTTCCGCGTGACCCCAAGGAAAGGAACCGCCCAACAATGGACACCAACCTGAAGACCCTCGAGGTCTACGACCCTGCCATGTGCTGTTCGACGGGAGTTTGCGGCACCAGCGTCGACCCAGCCCTTGCATCGTTTACCGGCGATCTCGATTGGCTGGGACAGCGCGGCGTGGCAGTGCGTCGCTACAACCTCGGTCAGGAGCCTGGCGCTTTCGCAGCCCGGGATGACATGCGCGCGTTGCTCGAAGAGGAGGGCGAGGCGGGCCTTCCCGCGGTGTATGTGGATGGCGAACTGCGGTCATCGGGCCGTTTCCCGTCACGCGATGAACTCGCCTCGTGGGTAGAGACAGATATGCCGGTGGTGTCGGCTGAGGTGATCGCCGAGCTCGCCGCCATCGGGGCCGCCGTCGGGTCGAATTGCGAACCGTGCTTCGAGTTCCATTACGCCGAAGCGCGCAAGCTCGGCCTCACCAATGATGATCTCGTATTGGCGGTTCGAACGGCTCAGACCGTGAAAGCCGTTCCCGCCGACAACATGCTCGATACCGCATCACGACTCCTGAACGTCGAGGTCGCCGCTATCGGTGGAACTGTCCCGGCAGGCGCCGACACTGCCGACGAGTCGGCAAGCTCCGCCTGCTGCAGCGGGAGTGCGGAGTCGATCCATCTCACCAAGGGCGCCGCCCCCACGTCGGGCTGTTGCTGATGCTCGAAGGGCTCCTCGCCGATCCCAACCGCTTCTTGTTCTTCACCGGCAAGGGTGGCGTGGGCAAGACCTCGCTGTCGTCGGCGACGGCCGTAGTCCTGGCCCGGCACGGTCGACGGGTCCTCCTGGTCAGCACCGACCCGGCATCGAACCTCTCCGAGGTACTAGCCACGCCGATCGGGTCCAGTCCACGACCGGTGAACGGCGTCTTCGGTCTCGATGCCATGGACATCGACCCCGAGGCGGCGGCGTCCGCATATCGCGACCGCATTGTCGGCCCCTACCGGGGAGTGCTCCCCGACGGAGTGGTCGCCAACATCGAAGAGCAGCTTTCCGGCGCCTGCACCGTTGAAATCGCCGCCTTCGACGAGTTCACCCGGCTACTGACCGAGCCCGACGCCACCGCCGGATACGACCACGTCATATTCGACACCGCTCCAACGGGTCATACGCTGCGCCTCCTCGCGCTCCCCGGCGCGTGGACCGGGTTTCTCGACACCAACACCGCTGGCGTGACCTGCATCGGGCCCATGTCGGGACTCACCCAGGCCCACGACAGCTACCGGCTGGCGCTCGATTCACTCGCCGATTCGACGAAGACCTCACTCGTCCTCGTCACCCGGCCCGAGATCGCCTCGTTCGAAGAAGCCGACCGCGCCCGTCGCGAACTCGCCGCGATCGGCATCGGGAGCCAACATCTCATCGTGAACGGCATGTTCACCTCCGACGACTCCGACGATGCCACGGCCCGAGCCCTCGCCGAACTACACGCAGACGCGATGACGTCCATCCCCCGCGGATTGGCCGAACTACCGCGCGACACGCTGCCCCTTCTCGCCGTGTCGCCGATCGGTGCCGATGCCCTCGCCAGATTTCTCGAAGGCCACCGCACCTCCACTGTCGACGAAACGATCAACTTCCCCGGCGCCACGACCAGCCTGGACGCCATCGCCGACCGGATCGCCGAACGGGGCCACGGTCTGGTCATGACCATGGGCAAGGGGGGTGTCGGCAAGACCACAATCGCGGCGGCTCTCGCCGTCGACCTGGCCCGCCGCGGCCTGCCCGTCACGTTGTCCACGACGGATCCCGCCGGTCACCTCGCCGGCGCTCTCGCCGGAGACGACGCACTCCCAGAGAGTCTCGTCGTGGAACGCATCGACCCCGATGCTGCCACCGCGAAGTACACTGCCCAGGTTTTAGCCGATGCCGGGGCCGGTCTCGACGCCGACGGCATAGCCGTGCTCGAAGAAGATCTCCGATCCCCCTGCACCACCGAAATCGCCGTGTTCCGTGCCTTCGCCGCCACAGTCGGCGCGGCGTTGGATCGCATCGTCGTGCTCGACACCGCCCCAACCGGTCACACCCTGCTCCTGTTGGACGCCGCCCAGTCCTACCAGCGGGAGGTGGAACGACACCAAGACCAGACCAGCGACGACGTGGCGAGACTCCTCACACGGCTGCGCGACCCCGAATACACCACACTACTGCTGGTCACTCTGCCCGAACCCACTCCGGTGCACGAAGCCGCCGAACTGCAAGCCGACCTGGAACGCGCCGATATCCGGCCCGCCGCGTGGGTGGCCAACCAAACCCTGACCGCCACCGACACCCGTCACCTCGTGCTCGCCGAACGCGCCCGACACGAACAACGATGGCTGGCCGACATCCTTACCCGCCACGATCGACTCGCAGTCGTTTCCTGGCAGGCCACCGCCCCCACCGGCGCCGACGCACTCTCCGCACTCATCGGGCGAACACCGTCCGCCGTTGCCGTATGACCCGGCGCTCGTTTCCCGCCGATGTCTTCGGGGCCAGTCGGGGTACGGGTGGGAGTAGGGTGTGAACGATCCAAGAAGGAGGGCTGCATGCCGACATCGGACAGAGCTGTGGTAGCAGTCAGGCTAAAGGTGGGCGGCAATCACACCATGCAGTCGATGGGGATCTCAACGAGTAGGTCGAGGGATTCATCCGTTATTCGGCTACCGGTGACCGGTGGGAGACAACGATGACTGCCCCCGACTCGTTCGACCTGATCGTCATCGGAGGTGGACCCGGCGGCGGTGCCGCTGCGGAGACTGCCTTGCGGCTCCAGCGGCGGGTCCTTCTCATCGAACGCGACCATCTCGGCGGCACCTGACTTCACTACGGTTGAATACCGAAACAGACTCTGGTCAGGGTCACCGAACTCCTCACCCTCTCCCGGCGACTGGACGAATTCGCTATCGATGTTGGCACGCCCTCTGTGGATTGGCAGCAGGCCGTTCAGCGAGCACAGCAGATCGTCCACCGCTGCGCAGATCCCAAACCGGAACAACTTGTGGCCCATGGCGCCCGCCTCGTGACCGCCGAGGCGCACCTGATTGACGCGCACACGGTTCGAGCAGGTGATGAAACATTCACTGCCGACCACATTCTGATCGCCACCGGACGCCGCCCACCCCGCCCACCGATCGCAGGCATCGAACTCTCGGCCACCCACGTCGAGGCCCTGGGCTGGGAGCAACCGCCCCGACGTCTGGCCGTTATCGGCGGCGGAGTGATCGGCATGGAGTTCGCCTACCTGTTCCGGCGTGTGGAATCCGACGTAACAGTGTTCGAGACGCTCGACCAGATTCTGTACATGCTCGACCACGACGTCAGCGCCGAGATCGCCGACCACGCCACTGACCTCGGGATTCGACTCCACACGGCAGCCCGAGTCCTCGACATCGTTCGGCACGGCAACGAACTTCGTCTTCGAGCCGAGAGCTCGGGGCGACCTGGGCGCCGGCAACGGTTAAGAACACCCACGCCGTCGTGCACAAGGCCCTCAAGGACGCGGTGAGGCAGGGCATCCTGGCACGGAATCCGGCCGAGCATGTCGAGCTTCCAAGACCGGACCCTCCTGAGGTGAACACCTGGACCGCCGACGAGCTGGGAAGGTTCCTCGACCATGTCGCCGCGCATCGGCTCGGTGTGGCGTGGCGACTGGTATGTCTCACCGGGATGAGACGAAGCGAAGTGCTCGGTGTCCGATGGCGGAACGTCGACCTCGAGGAGGGACGGCTCGCCATCGTGGACACCCTCGTCCCGATCAAAGGCAAACCGGTGCTCCGAACCGGCGAAACGAAGAACCGAGGATCCCGGCGGGTCATCGCCCTCGACACCGGAACCATCGCCGCCTTGAAGGAGCACCGCCGCCGGCAGAACGAGGAGCGCTTGATGGCGGGGGATGCATGGGCCAAGCTCGATCTCGTGTTCACGAACGCGATTGGCGATCCTGTCAACCCGGCCACCTTCACCCGGTGGACGAAACAGCAGGCTACGCAGGCCGGGGTGCAGCCGTTGACACCGCACGACGCCGCGCGCCACGGCTGGGCGACGCTGGCGTTGACTGCTGGTGTACCTCCGAAGGTGGTGCAGGAGCGGCTCGGGCACTCCTCGATCTCGATCACGATGGACCGCTACAGCCACGTGATCGAAGGGATGGACCGCGCCGCGGCCGAGGCTGTCGCCGCGCTCATCGAACAGTCGTCCGGTTGAGGCATGAGCAACGCACTCCTTCCTCCCTGGCATTGATCCGCCACCAGGACATCTAGAATCGGGTGAGATCGTGAACTATCAGGACCGCATTACGACCGAACCGGGCAAGCGCGGCGGAAAGCCCATCATTCGAGGGCTGCGCATTACTGTCTATGACGTCCTCGACTACCTCGCGTCGGGGATGAGCGAAGAGGAGATCCTCAGCGACTTCCCCGAACTCGAGCAGGAGGACATCCGGGCATGTCTGGCGTTCGCTGCCGATCGTGAACGCAAGCTTGTCTCCGGCGCGTGAAGCTGCTCCTCGATGCGAACATCTCGCGTCGGCTGATACCGCGAATCTCTGAGACCTTCCCCGACTCGTCTCATGTCGCCTTGCTCGGGCTAGGCGATGCGACCGACGACGCAATTTGGAGGTATGCGCTCGATCACGGATTCGTCATCGTGTCGAAGGACGAAGACTTCCATCAGAGGGCATTGGTGTCCGGGCCCCCACCGAAAGTGATCTGGGTCCGGTTGGGCAACTGCACGACGAGCGACATTGAGCAGGCGATCCAAGACGGCCACGACACGATCATGGCGTTTCTCGAAGACGAAACGGCGTCCTTCCTCGCCCTCGACTGAGGGACCCCGGACGACCCTGATCGAACACTCGTGCGATTGAAATGGTTGCAATCGAGTTGCAAACGGGAGTTTCTCGCCGCCGAGCAGAAACTCTGTAGCGGCCGAAACCCCTGGTGGGCGAGGGGGGACTTGAACCCCCACAACCTTGCGGTCACAGGAACCTGAATCCTGCGCGTCTGCCAATTCCGCCACTCGCCCGTAACGGCCGGGAAATGGTAACCCTGCTCCCGGAGTTGCGGTAGTCGGCCTCCTCTATCCCCCACCGGCCGTAACCTCTCCCGCGTGAGCCTCGCCAGAAGTCTCGAACGCCGTCTGGAACGCCTCTTCGAAGGTGCTGCCGGGCGTGTGTTCTCGGGCCGCCTCCACCCCTCGGAGATGGCCGGTCGCATCGCCCGCGAGGCCGATCTGACCAGTTTCGAGCATGAATCCGGGCCTGCCACCTCCAATCGGTACGTGTTGAAGGTGAATCCCGCTGATCTGGACGTCGACCCCACCAGACTGCAACGACGACTCGAGCTCGCTCTGGCCGAGCACGCCGCGGAGGCGGGGTTGCGTCTCGAAGGGCCACCCACCGTCTTGATCGAAACCTCGGATGCGGTGTCACCCGGTCAGTTCACCTGTGTCCCCTCCGTCATGGTGGGAAAGATCCCACCATGGGCTCGTCTGGTCGGTGCCACCTCATACGACATCGGCCCCAACCGAGCCTTGGTCGGGCGCGCCAGCGACTCGGACGTGGTGCTCCCCTTCGAGGAGGTGAGCCGCCGACATGCTCTCATCTGGCGAGCCGACAGCCAGGTCTGGATCGAGGATCTCGGATCCGTCAACGGAACCGTGCTCGACGGGATCCGGATCAGCTCCGGGCCGCACCGGCTCAACCGGGGCGACATGATCGGGTTCTCCGGCCATCGATTCAGATTCCACGAGGGGTCGGACCGTGCCTGATCTGATTCTCGCCCTGCTCCGCATCATCTTCTTGGGATTGGTGTATCTGTTCGTGTGGCAGGTGGCGCGTGCCATCGGCTCTCACTTGGGGATCTCTCTTCGTCGCAGGCGGCGGGAGGGGACGAAAATTGTCCTCGTCAAGTCCGACACTCAACAGGGCATGGAGTTGGAAGTGAATGACGTCAGCGTTCTAGGGAGGTCGGATGAGGCCGACGTGCTTCTCAACGATCCCTACGCTTCGGAATTCCACATGAGGCTGGTCGCTCAGGAGAACGGGATGGTTCTCCACGACCTGGGCAGCACCAATGGCACCTATGTCAACGGGCGCCGGGTCACTGCGCCCACGTCCTTGCGACGGGGCGACACCATCCAGGTGGGCAAGACGGTCATGGAGGTGCGGTGAGATATATATGGGCCGCCGCCAGTCATCAGGGCATGGTCAGGACGAATAACGAGGACACCGTTTTCCCAGCGACATCAGGGGAATCGAGTGGTCCTGCGGTCCTCATGGTGGCTGATGGAATGGGGGGGCACATTGCAGGGGAAGTGGCCTCCCGCCTCGCGGTCAACACCGCCGCCTCGTCAGACCTCGCACCCGCCGATCGGGTGGCCGCGGCCAACCGGGCTATCCGGGAGCAGGTGGCGCGACAACCGGATCTGGAGGGGATGGCGACGACTCTCACCCTCGTGGAACTGACCTCCGAGGGCACCGCCCACTTCGGGCATATCGGTGACAGCCGGGCCTATCTCTTTCGAGGCGGGGCACTTCGCCAACTCACGGACGACCACACGGTGGTGGCTCAGTACGTGGCGGCCGGAACCTTGTCTCCGAAGGAAGCCGCTGATCACCCCCACAGCCACATGCTCACTCGGTGCCTGGGGCTCACCCGTTTCGTGAATGTCGACGAGATCGAATTGCCGCTCGAGCCTGGTGATCGCCTCCTGCTCTGCTCCGACGGGCTCACCCTGATGCTCACCGATGACGAGATCGCGGAGAACCTGGCTACCGAGTCGGCGGACGAGACCGTCTGGGCCCTGATCGAGAAGGCCAACAAGGCGGGGGGCCAAGACAACGTCACCGTGATCATCGTGGACGTCCTCCCCGGAGCGAATGACACGTAACGCCGAAGGCGCAACCGTGGTCGCGGCGTCGGTGCTCGCCGGATTCGGTGTCACGCTGGTCAATTTCGCCCGCGAACAGAGTGTCGACGCCCAGACGGCACTCACTTTTCTCGTGTTCCTGATCGCCTTCGGCGGGCTCCACCTTGCGGTTCGAACCTGGGCGCCGCGGGCCACCCCGCTGCTGATCGCACCGATCACCGCGCTGACTGCCCTCGGTTTCATTGAGATCTACCGGCTCGACCCGGTCAAGGCGGGGTTGCAGAGATGGTGGATGCTGATAGCTGCAGGTGCGGCCGTGGCCGTGCTCGCCCTCTTCGCCCGTAGTTCGACCACCATCCTCCGCCGCTATCGCAACATCACACTGCTGGTCTCCCTGATCTTGTTGGTGCTCCCCAACCTGCCCACCGATTGGGGCTTCCCGCTCAAGGGCCTGGTGGTGAACGGGTCGCGGCTGTGGATCGTCCTCGACATCGGCTTCACCACGCTTCAGTTCCAGCCAGCCGAACTGGCCAAGCTCGGCTTCGTGATCTACTTGGCGGCGTACTTAGCCGATCATCAAAAAGCCCTGCGAGAGGCGCGCCGCCACCTGGGCCCGATTCCGTTCCCCGAGCCCCGACAGCTCATACCCCTCGTCTTGACCTGGTTGGTGAGCATCCTGATCCTGGTCTCTCAGCGCGACCTGGGAGCCTCGTTGTTGCTCTTCGCCGGGTTCGTGCTCCTGCTCTATGCCGCCACCGGGACCTCCGGCTATCTGGTGGCAGGCGGGTTCATGGCGGCGGCGGGGGGGGTGGCTTCGTATTTCATGTTCGATCATGTGCAGCGAAGGGTCATCGCCTGGCTGGCCCCTTTTCAACACTACGACGACGAGGGCTACCAGATCGCCCAGGGGCTTTTCGGCATGGGGACGGGAAGTCTCTCGGGCGCGGGACCGGGTCTGGGCCGGCCTGACCTGATCCCCAACGCCTCAACCGACTTCATCTTTGCCGCGGTGGGTGAGGAGTTGGGATTTGCCGGAACGGTGTCGGTACTCGCCCTCTTCTCGCTTGTCATTGCTGTCGGTCTCGGCATTTCGTTCCGGAGCCGGGACATGTTTCGCAAGCTGCTGGCGGCCGGTCTCACGTTCGTGTTCGCGGTTCAGACGCTTCTGATCATCGGGGGGGTGGTCAGGGTGGTCCCGTTGACCGGGATCACTCTTCCCTTCATGTCCTATGGGGGATCGGCGCTGGTCGGCAACCTCATCTTGATCGCCCTCCTGCTCCGGATCAGCCATGAGGAAGCGACATGAACGGCCCGGTGCGCCGCGTCGCGATCGGGGTCTTCGCCTCGTTCTGCGTGCTGCTGCTGGCGGTTACCTGGATCCAGGTGGTCCATGCCGACACCCTCAAGGCCGACCCTCGCAATGCCCGGCCGGCTCTGTCGGAAAGGGGCAAGGAAAGAGGTCTGATCGTCACCATCGACGGCACCGTGGTGGCCGAATCCGTTGTCGACCCGATGGACCCGCGCTCGTTCGTCCGCACCTACCCCGAGGGAGAGGCGTTCGCCCACATCGTCGGTTACAACTCCTTCCTCGTCGGCGACTCCGGTCTGGAGGACGCCTATGCCTCGGTTCTCAGATCCAAGCGTGACCTGACGATCAGCGACCTGATCTCGGTGATCCTGGGGCGTGACCTGCGTCCCCACAGTCTCGAGATGACCGTGAACGGGCCTTTGCAACGAGCCGCATACGAGGCACTGGCCGGACAGACCGGCGCAGTGGTCGCTCTCGACCCCAAGACCGGCGCCGTGTTGGCTGCCGTCTCCTCGCCCTCCTTCGACCCCGAATCGCTGCTCGGTGAGGACGCGCAAGCGATGTGGGATTCCCTCCTCGCCGACCCGGAGAGCCCGCTCAGTGACCGGGCCACCAAGGAGCTATTCGCCCCTGGATCCACCTTCAAGACGGTGGTCACCGCCACGGCCCTCGACACCGGTGAGGCTGATCCGAGCACCGAGTTCGCCGACCCCCTCGAGTATGAGTTGGAGGGCTCGACGGGCACCATCTCCAACTTCAACGGGGGGTTCTGTGAGGACGGAGACACGGTGACGCTGTTGGTTGCCTTCGTCAGATCCTGCAACACGATCTTCGCCGATCTCTCGGTCCGACTGGGAGCCGAAGACATCGGGATCACGGTGGCTGCCCTCGGCTTCAACACCGACCTCGACTTTCCCTGGACCGTCCCCCTGGCCACCTACCCCGTCGAGGACCTGGTCGACGACCCGGCTGCTCTGGCTCAGAGCGGGATCGGGGAACGCGACGTGCGCGCCACTCCGTTGCATATGGCAATGGTCGCCTCCGCGGTCGCCAACCAGGGCTTCGTGCCCAGTCCCTACCTGGTCAACCGGGTTTTCGACGCCGACGGAAACACCGTCGAATCCACCGAGCCCCTCTCGTTGGGCCGGGCCATGGCCCCCGCCACGGCCTCGATTCTCGCCCAGATGATGGAACGGGTGGTGACAGACGGGACCGGTAGTAATGCCACGGTGCCCGACGTCCGGGTCGCCGGCAAGACCGGGACCGCCGAGGGTGCCGGAGACGGGCCCCACGCCTGGTTCATCGGGTTCGCTCCGGTTGAGGACCCCACGATCGCGATCGCGGTCTTGATCGCCGGTGGCGGCGATTTCGGAGAATCGGCCACCGGTGGGGCAGTCGCGGCGCCGATCGCCGCCGACCTGATTTCACTCTGGTTAAAGGGAACCCAATGAGTTGGCTCGAGGGCGTTCCTACAATCCATCGCCTTCCATGAACACCCCTAGCGAACTGACCGAGCGTTATCACATCACGTCCCACGTGGCCCGGGGCGGGATGGCTGACGTCTATGAGGGACAGGACACCTTGCTCAACCGCAAGGTGGCGATCAAGGTCCTCCACGCCCAGTACTCGGCAGACGAGGCCTTCGTGAAACGATTCCGACGCGAGGCACAGGCCGCGGCCAATCTCAGCCATCCCAACATCGTTGGCATCTACGACTGGGGACAGGCCCAAGGGACGTACTTCATCGTCATGGAACTGATTGATGGCCGTTCGTTGCGTGACGTGCTCAAGTCCGAGGGGGCACTGCTCGCCCGCCGGGCCACCGAAATCGCCTCCGAGGTGGCAGCGGCACTATCCGTGGCCCACCAAGCCGGTCTGGTGCATCGCGACGTCAAGCCGGGGAACATCCTTCTCGCCAAGGACGGGACGGTGAAGGTCACCGACTTCGGTATCGCCAGGGCGTGGGATGACAGCGCAGAGCTGACCAAGACCGGCGCAGTGATCGGCACCGCCACCTATTTCAGCCCGGAACAGGCCCAGGGCGCCGCCGCCGATGCCCGAAGTGACGTCTATGCGCTCGGGGTGGTCCTGTACGAGATGCTCAGTGGACGACCCCCGTTCACCGGTGACAGCCCGATGTCGGTCGCGTTCCAGCATGTCTCGACCGAGGCCCCTGCCCCCTCTGCGCTCAACTCAGACGTCCCGCCGGCGCTCGACACGGTGGTGACCAAGGCGATGCGCAAGGATCCCAACGGGAGGTACCAGAGCGCAGACGAGATGCGGGCCGATCTGGTGTCGGTGCTCAAGGGGCAAAGTGTGGAGCCGGTTTCGGTGGCAGCCGCAGCCGCCGGAGCAGTCGCTGCCGGTGACAATGCCACGCGGGTGATGACCGTCCAGGTGCCGCCGGCCACAGTCCCCCCCGACGAGGTCTACCGCGGGATCGAGGAGGAGCCCTCGTCGCAGATGCCGTTCATCCTCACTGCCTTCGCACTTCTCATCGCCCTCGCCATTCTCATATTCTTCCTGCTCCGATTGGCCGGCGGTGACACCGGGGAAGACGAGCTGATCGAAATCCCCACCGTCGCCGGGTTGACCCGAGAAGGGGCCGAGGCCCGTCTGCTACTCGCAGGTTTCACCGTCAAGTTCACCCCGGAAACCAGCGAAGATGTCGAGGTCGACCTGGTGATTCGAACCAACCCGGCAGGGGGTACCGACGCCGTGGAGGGCTCAGAAGTTGAGGTGTTCTACTCCACCGGGCTCGAGGAATTCGAGGTCCCGCCCCTGGTCGGTCAGCCTCTGGAGGCTGCGGAGGAGATCATCGCCCAGAACGGCTTCATCCTCGGAGAGGTCGTCGAGGAGCCGAACGCGACCTTCGTAGAGGGAACCGTGATCAGACAGGACCCGGGCGCCGGGGTGTTGGCCGGGGCCGGAGCCGCTATCAACCTGTGGATCTCGAGCGGGCCCGAAACCCACGTTCTCCCCGAATTGGAGGGCCAAACCGAACGTGATGCGGTGAGCACACTCCAAGGTCTAGGCCTGCTGCCAACCGTCGAAGATGAGTTTTCGGATACTGTCGGCGAAGGTCTGGTGATCAGAACCGATCCGGAAGCCGGGGTGGAGGTCCGATCGGGTGACACCATCCTGTTGGTGGTATCCCAGGGCCCCGGGCCGGTCGACGTGCCCAACTTGCTTGGTCAAACCCCGGATCAGGCGGAGGCGATCCTGGGCGACCTCGGCCTGGTGATCAACGTCTCCAACAGCACCCAACCGGTGGTCGACGCCTCTCAGGACGGTCTGGTGGTGGATCAATTCCCCGAGGTCGGGGTGACCGTGTTCCCCGGTGACGTAGTCACGGTGACCCTTGGTAAGTTCACACCCCCACCAACGACGACACCGACGACCTCGACGACCTTGCCCGGCCCTTAGCTCAGGGCGACCCAATCACCGGTAGTTGGTGGTCATCAGGAAACCGGCGGCGATGCAGACGAGACCGCCGACCAGGACCAGTCGATCGAGTTGGAAGACGAATCTGCTCAGTACCAGGAGCACACCGACGACCATAAGACCAGCCATCACGGCGACGTACCAGGTCGGGCTTGGATCCTTTGCCTTGGCGGCAGCCCCTGCGCTTTGAGAGGGCAAAGGACGGCTCTTGGGTTTGCGTCGCTTCGACTCGGGCACGGCGGCGAGCGTAATCGATCAGAAACCTTCACCGTTTCGAGTTACATGGATGTAGTTCTCAACATCCTGTGGAAAAACCTCGGGAAAACTACAAGGGTGTGATTCGGGTCTTCAGGCCGGGCGCCACACGGGAATCATGTCCTCCCGGCAATGTCGGGGCGGGGCTTCCTCCTGCATATTGACCGCTCGCATCGTCAACTCCGCGCCACAAATCGTGCATTTGTAGTCCTGATCGACCGCGACCACGTCGTCGGGGTCGATCTCGGGTGGCGGCGTGCCCAACATCCGAATCACCGCAATCGAAACCCGCCAGATGACCACCCCAAGGGCCACGGCAAGGAGCACATCGACAGTGGTGTTACCGGTCACGGTCCGTTGTCCCCCTGCGCAGCGGGGGGACCGACCGCCAACGAAGTGCGGTCGGGGGGGGTGCACCCCTGAGGCGTGGCAGGTAGCCCCCCTCCCCGCCTGCGGCGGTACTCCCCCCAACGCTCGCTTCGTTCACTGGGGGGAGAAATGCTCAGACCCGCTCGATGATGAGGGAATTGGCCATGCCGCCGCCCTCACACATGGTCTGCAGGCCGTAGCGGCCCCCGGTTCGCTCCAACTCCCACACCAGTGAGGTGAGGAGCCGGGCACCGGAAGCTCCAAGCGGGTGACCGAGGGCAATGGCCCCACCGTTGACATTGGTCCGCTCCCACAGCCCCATCGGGTCGATACCGCCGTGTTCGATCCTCCAGGCTGCGGTCACCGAGGCGAAGGCCTCGTTCACCTCGAACACGTCGATGTCGCCGATCCCGAGCCCGGCCCGCGCCAGCACCTTCTCGGTGGCGGGAATGGGACCGGTGAGCATCATCACCGGGTCGACACCGGCCATGGCGAATGACACGAAACGTGCCTTGGGGGTGAGCCCGAGCTGGGCGGCCCGTTGCTCGGACATGATCAGGACCGCCGCCGCCCCGTCGGAGATCTGTGACGAGTTGCCAGCCGTGACCACCCCATCGCTTTTGAACGCCGGCTGGAGTGCCCCCAGCTTCTCCAGGGAGGAGTCGGCGCGAATCCCCTCGTCGCGGGACACGGTTTCGCGCATCCCGTTCTCCCGAGTCACACCGACCGGGATGATCTGCTCCTCGAAACGTCCCTCTTCGGTGGCACGGTCCGCCCGAAGATGGGACTCGAGGGCGAGTTCGTCGAGCTCGATGCGGGAGATCCCCCACTTCTCGGCCATCATCTCCGCGGAGATCCCCTGCGGGACCAGGCCCTGCGAATAGCGCTCCAACATGCGGGGACCAAAGGGAAGACCGGGCCCCTGTTGGGCGGTGACCCCCATCGGCACCCGGGTCATGTTCTCGACACCGGCGGCGATCACGATGTCCTGGGCGCCGGCCATGACCGCCTGAGCAGCGAAATGGGCGGCCTGTTGCGAGGACCCACACTGACGATCGATGGTGACGCCGGGCACCTCTTCGGGAAATCCGGCGGCGAGAGCGGCGTTGCGCCCGACGTTGTAGGCCTGCTCCCCGGTCTGGCTGACGGTTCCCATGATCACGTCGTCGATCTGGGAAGGATCGAGTCGGTTGCGCTCTACGAGTGCCTGGAGCGGGACGGCGGCGAGGTCGACCGGGTGGATGTCCTTGAACACGCCGTTCCGCCTCCCGATCGGGGTGCGCACCGCATCGATGATCACGGCATTCGGCATTTTCGGCTCCTTGCTCGACGTCGCAAATGGAAACACTGGCCGGGATCGAATCAATCCCGGGTGCGACCCTGGTGGAGACGATGGGACTTGAACCCACGACCCCCGGCTTGCAAAGCCGGTGCTCTTCCAACTGAGCTACGTCCCCGCGTTTTGTCAACTACTAGCTGATGATCTTGCTGTCCGTGGAAGCCAGTGGTGTCTAAGCACAGCGCTCGAGCAGCGACCGGCCCTGGCCGCCAGTTTAGGTCTTCGTGCTCACCTGCGATGTTGAGGCGCGCTGGGCAGGCACAGTCGTCCCGGCCCAAACCACCCCGGAAACTGACTTCCAAGACCCGGGTTCTTCTCAATCGGTCTCAACGATCGCCAGGCGGATGCCCAAAGCGATGAGTGTGGTGCCGATCAAGCGGTCCACCCATCTCCTCACTGCGGGTCGACCCAGCACGCCGGACAGCTGATCAACAGCAACAACATAAATGACGAGCCAGATCGCCCCCATGGCGATGAAGGTGCTCGCCAGCAAGAGGATCTGGGCGGTGGCGGGCCTGGACACGTCGACGAACTGAGGAAGGAACGACAGGAAGAACACTGCCAGTTTCGGGTTCAAGACGTTCGTGAGCATGCCTTGGATCAGCGGAGCATGGGCCACCCGAGGCAACGACCTCCTGGAAGCCTCATCGATCGGGACTCGATTGCGGGTCGACCAAAGCGTCTGCAACCCCAGCCACACCAGATAAGAGGCACCTACCAGCCTGACCAGGTTGAACGCAGTCGCCGAAGCGGCAATGACAACTGAGAGTCCGACCAGCGCCGCCCCGGCGTGGACGCCGAGTCCCAGGAGTGTGCCAGCGGCGGTACGGAACCCGGCGGATCGTCCACCGGCAAGGGTGTTTCGAGCTACCAGCGCCATGTCTGCCCCAGGCACGATCACTATGACTGTGGCTACTGCAACGAACGACCAGAACTCCGTGGGCACAGGATCTATCTGGTTCCCGCGGGAACATTCTGCTCCCGCGTCCAAGTTGATGGGTCTCTGATCATGTTCCGGTGGCAGCCGCGTCGCGGAGCCGTTCGAGGCTGTCAAGGAGCAGGTCCAGACCGAACTCGAAGTCGCCTTCGCCGAGCACGCCAGAGTCGATGTGGTAGCTGATGTGCTCAACAAGATAGGGGTGGTCGGCTGCCGGGAACTCACGGAGGAATTTCTCGGCCACCTCGGCCATATCCTCTTTCTGCAAGGGGAAGCTCACAGTTCCGAGAGCAACGCCCTTGACATAGACGTCCAGGACGTGGAAACCGTGGTGCGTCAGCTCGACCGAGAACCCTCCTTTCCGCAGGGTCCCGAGGATGTTGTCCATTTGGCGCCACCTCGCTGGGCCCGACCCCCCTCCACCTGTCACGAGCAGCTGGCAGGCCCAAGGGTGGCGCATCAGGACCTCGAAGGTAGAGAGCGCTCCCCGCCGTAGTTCCGCCTTCCAGGCTTCTCCCGGCGATGGCAGGTCAACTTCGCTGAGGACGAGATCGACGATGCCTTCGAGGAGGTCGTCTTTGTTGGCGACGTGCTTGTAGAGGGCCATCCCCTCGACACCCAACGCCTCACCGAGCCCGCGCATCGTCAGCAGGGCGAGCCCGTGGGCGTCCGCAAACTCGAGAGCTCCGCGGAGCACGCGCTCCCGGCTCAAGGGGACGCGAGGCTGGGCACCTGATTGGGAGCTCTTAGACACCATCGTCGTCCTGCACTTGACAAGTTTACATCGTAATCTCTATGGTTTACGTCGTATACCGACCAGGTCTGGGTCGGCCGAGGAGGGTCATGAGGGCGGTGGTGCAGGATCGGTTCGGCGGGCCGGACGTGCTCGAGGTGCGAGACGTCAATGTCCCGGTACCGGAACCGGGCGAGGTCCTTTTGCGGGTCCGCGCGGCAGGGGTCAACCCCATCGACTGGCACTACCTACGGGGCGAGCCGCTCGTCATGCGACTCGGGGAGGGGCTCAGCAAGCCAAAGCGCCAGATCCTCGGGTTCGAGGCCTCCGGGACCGTCGCGGCGGTCGGGACCGGCGCCAGCCGCTTCGCGCGAGGCGACGAGGTGTGGGGTTGGTGTGACGGCGGCGCATTCGCCGAATTCGTGGCGGTCCGGGCCGACCACCTGATGCCTAAGCCACCTCAGCTCAGCTTCGAGCAGGCTGCCGGTTGTCCGGTCGCGGCACTCACCGCGCTGCAGGCGGTGCGCGACCACGGCAACACACAGCCGGGCCAACGGGTGCTCATCATCGGTGCCTCAGGTGGCGTTGGCACCTTCGCCGTGCAGATCGCAAAGGCCATGGGCGCCACCGTGACAGGGGTGTGCAGCACGCAGAACGTCGACCTTGTCCAATCGCTCGGCGCCGATGAAGTCATTGACTACGCGGTCGAGGACTTCACCGAGAGCGGGAGGCGCTACCACGTCGTCCTGCACGTCGCCGGGGACCGGTCGTTCGCCGACTGCCGCCGTGTCCTGACGCGTGAAGGCGTACTCGTCAACGTCGGCGGCGGCGAAGGCAGCAGCGGGCGGCTCTTGGGCCCGGGCAAGCGGTTCCTGACCGCGTCTGTGATGAACCGCTTCGTGAGCCAGATGGTGGTGGCGTTCATCGGCAAGGTGAACCACACAGATGGCCTCGCCCTCCTCGACCTCCTCGAATCCAGGCAGATCACACCGGTCATCGATCGCACCTACCCGCTGGTCGAGACCGGAGCTGCCATCCGCTACCTCGAGACCCTGCGCGCTCGCGGCAAGGTCGTCGTCACCATCACATGACCGCAATGACCGACGACGCGGGCACCGAACGTTCCCAACGCGCCTACGCGCGATTTGCAGGGTTGATGTATCTCGTGGTGCTGGCGACGCACCTCGCGGGAGTTGTGCTGGTCACGATCATCACCGGCGACGGGGCATTCGACGACAGAGCACAGAGGATCATCGCGTCCGAAGAGCTGTATCGGATCGCGCTCGCTTGCTCTCTGGCCGGTTCCCTGTTCACCGTACTGCTCGCCACTGGTCTCTATGCGACCCTCAGACCGGTCGACCGGAACCTCGCGACGATGGCCCTGTTGTTCCGAACCGGAGAGTCCGTGGTCGGCCCGGTGGGCATAGCCACTTCTTTCGCCGTCCTTCACGCAAGTCTGGCCGTACGTGATGCAACCGCGTTCGATGCGGACCAACTGGGGGCGCTCGCAAGCATGTTCTCGTCCGTGGCGACGACCGAGATCGCCGCCATCTTCTTTAGCTTGGGATCGACGATCTTCTTCTACGTGTTCCTGAGATCAACGTACAAAGTCATGTCCGCGTGGGGCATCTTTGCTTCCCTGTGTTACGCGGCGCTTTGGTTCGCTCGGCTGATCGTGCCCGACTCTCCGGCACTCGTCGTCTAATTGGGCTCGCTGCCGATCCTGATCGCCGAGCTTTTCACGGGATTCTGGCTCCTGATAAAGGGGATCAAGACGCAGAGTGTGAGATAGAGGCATGAAGGCGGCAGACTTCCGGTCGGAGAGCGGTCCATATACCGATGCTCGGTATATAGTGCCCGAATGCTGCGAGAGCCGACGTTTCTCATCCTGGCCGCGGTGACTCCGAGGCCACTGCATGGCTACGGGATCCTTCGGTCGGTCGAAGATCTGTCGGGCGGGCGAGTCCGTCTCAGGGCGGGGACGCTGTATGCCGCACTCGACAGGATGGTGAGCGAGGGATGGATAGTGCGCGACGGTGACGAGGTGGTCGACGGGCGTGTCCGACGCAACTATCGGATCACCATCGCGGGTCAGGAGGTCCTCGGCCGGGAGGTGGAGCATCTCGAGGCCAATGCCTCGGTCGCGAAACGCCAGCTCGCTCGCATCCTCGATCCGGGTCTGGCATGACGTTGGAGGACAGATACCGGCGCATCCTGCGGCTGTACCCGAAGGCCTGGCGCGCCGAGCACGAGGACGACATCGTGGCCGTGCTGCTCGATGGAACCGGTAGCGATCGCGACACGATTGCACCGGCCGACGTGTTTGATCTGGTGCGAAACGCCATCGTTTTGCGGTTCCGGGCGGCTCGTCCGGGGCTGGTCGTGTCTTCGGCGGTGCTGCTCTCTCTGGCGGTGATGGCAGTTCTCACGTTGGGGCCGGGACGATCCCCGCGGGGGGTATCGGTCGAGTTCTTGGTGACCTCGCTGATCGTGGTGTTGATCCCAGGGACGGGCGTGGTGTACACCTTGTCCCACGGGATCGGGGGCGGGCGACGTCGGGGGGTTTTCGCCGCAATCGGCTGCACCTTGGGGATCGTGCCCCACCTGGCGGCGGCGATGGTCGGATTGTCCGGGCTCATGAATGCCGGGGCGGCCACTTTCGAGGTTTTTCGCTGGATCGGAGTGGGATATCTCGGTCTGGTTGGTATCTCGATGATCCGCGGGGGTGGCTCGCTCCAGCCGAGCCGGGAACGGGGTGCAGACGATGAATCCATGTACCGAGTCGTGCGTCGTGGAATCCTGTTGAATCTGCTCAATCCGAAACTGACCGTCTTTTTCTTCGCCTTCCTTCCTCAGTTCCTCGACTCCGCAGCTGCAGGCTTCGAGCCTCGCCTGATGGGCCTTGGCGGCATCTTCATGATGATGACGTTGGTCGTGTTCATCGGCTACGCACATGCCGGGTCCGTGGTCCGGGATCGGGTTCTCGCCGCTCCACGAGTCCTGACCTGGCTGCAGCGGGCGTTGGGTACGCTCCTGTTGGGTTTCGCAGCTCGCCTGGCCGTGGCCGACCGCTGAGTCCGTTGTTCGCCTACGACACGGCTATCGCCGAGCGTTTTCCCGCCATCCGCGGCGGCGTGATCCGTGCCTCAGGTCTGGGCAACGGCCCCAGTCCCACCGAGCTCCTGGAGGCGTTTCTGGCAGAGCAGCGGGTGGCCCGGGGGAAACTTGATGAGACACCAATCGCGGAGATCCCTTCGATCGAGGCGTGGCGACGTGCCTTCACAGCCTTCGGAGTGAAGCCGACACAGCATCGGGTAGCGGCCGAAGCACTCCTCCGCCGACTGCAGAAGACAGGCGACGTCCCCAGCATCAACACGCTCGTCGACATGGCAAACCTGGTCTCGATTCGGTATGCGCTCCCCGTGGCCGTCTTCGACCAGGCCACGGTGAACGGCTCCACCACGGTCCGTTTCGCCACCGGCGAGGAGCGATTCACCGACCTTGGCGCCACGGGGACGACGAATCCGGCACCGGGCGAGGTCATATTCGTCGACGACGACGACATCGTCAGCGCCCGTCGCTGGTGTTGGCGGCAAAGCTCACAGAGCGCCACCAGCCCCCACACCACCAATGCCCTGATTACCGTCGAAGCGCTACACGAAGACGCCGAGGCCGACATCGAGTCAGCGGTGGCCGATCTTCTGACGCTTCTCGACAGATATCAGCCACAGAGCGATCATTCGTGGCGAATCCTGTCTGCAGACAATCTTGTTTTCACCAACCGACACTGACCGGCCCTGGGACTCCTCAAGGGGCGTTGTCAGCCCTCATCGTCAGGGTCACCTTTGCTTTTTCGCACCCCTCCAATTTCAATGTCAGCCGCACCCCACCGGTTGGCTGTCGGCGTGCTCGATGGTGAGGCGGAGGCCGTCATCGCGCCCGACTCGAACACCACGACGCGGGTGGGGTGTGAGTCCGACTCGGCGAAAAGTAACCAAGGCAAGCCCGCGTTACGGTCTGGGTTGGAAATCCAGGCCGATAGCTAGAGAGGTCCCTGTGGATCGTTCGGATGATGTCGATCGCCGCTCCCCCGAGCTTCGATGGGTGCTGCCTGAATTTCCGGCGCCCGCCTACTGAGTTCTCAGACAACGGTCCGTACGCTTTCTCTATACGGTTACATCTGCCCGCGGGTAGGGGTTCCCCTTCTTAGAAGGAAATCGGATGGATGTGAGCGATGCCCGAGACCGAACGACCCGGTCCGAGTCGCGTGTCCGGCTTCTGGCTGGGCTCCCGGTCGTCGAACGTTTCCTCGAAATCGGTGGGATTTCAACTCCAGTGCTTGAGGGTGGCGGGGGGCCTCCTGTGGTGCTCTTGCATGGGATCGGAAGCTTCTCCCTGGAGTGGAGCCTGGTGATCCCTCGGCTGGTGGGAAAGGCCCGGGTCATCGTGCCTGACCTGCCGGGTCTCGGGGACTCGGATGCTCGAGGGCGACGCCTGGATGCAGCCACCCTCACGGGGTGGCTGCTCGAGCTGATCGAACGAACCTGTGTCGAGAAGCCGACCCTGGTCGGGCACTCGATGGGTGGAAGTGTCGCTGCTCACTTCGCAATCCGACACAGTGATCGTCTCCGCCGCATCGTCCTGATCGATTCGAGCTCGTTGGGGAGCTTCCGGCCCGCGCCTGGAACGATCGTTGCTCTTATCCGCTTCGGTGCGCGCCCGAGCCCGGCGAGTCGCGAACGGTTCCTCCGTCAGGTGCTCGCCGATCCGGAAAAAGCGCGGGTCAGTTGGGGAGATCGATGGACCGCCCTGGAAGCCTACGACCTCGAGCAAGCCGGTGACAAGAGCGTGAGCCGGGCCAACGGCCAACTGATGCGGAGGATCGGGACTCGCCGCGTCCCGTCCGACCAGCTGAGCATGATCGGGGTGCCGGTTTCCCTGATCTGGGGCAAGAAAGACAGGCTCATGCGCTACCGGATCGCAGAGGAGGCGAGCTCCCGCTTTGGCTGGCCGCTTTACGGATTCGACGAATGCGGCCACGGCCCCCAGATCGAGCGGTCTGATCAACTCGCCGATGCACTCGAAGCGACCATGAGCTCCTGACCCTCCGCTCGCCGCGGCTGATCGAAGCAGTGGGGCCCTGACGGGCTTGAGCTCATGGCGGTGGGGATGACGAGTGTGATGATTAGGACGGGCCTCAACAAGTCCAGGCACTCGGTACGAATCCGAAGACTGCCCCCGAGGATGACCAGCGCCTTTGAGAGCTATTCCCTGGGGCTGGCCGAAATGAACCCACGAGCACGAATCCGGCGCCGCCCCAGAGCGTAGGTAACCAGAAGAGGAGCGACAACGGCTCATCGAGGCGAGCGATCAGCTCGGCGAGACCCTGTAGGAAGAAGCCGCCTCCGACGGCAGCTAGCGAGAACACGAACGAATGAAATGCGAGACAAGGTCGACCTTCAATGGTCCGGTGTGTTTAGTGCGGTACTTGTCGCCGACCTCAGACCGCGGAGAACCTGACTCGCAAGGGCGGCGCTGAGCCCGCTCGACCGGTGTTTCTGGACCAGTCGGGACCGAAACCTGATGGGCGCATACGCCAGCACCACGGGCGTTTCGGCTTCGCCTTTAGACGCCAGCGATCGCATCACTCAATCGAGAACGAGGTCACCAGCACGTCGGCCCTCGTTTAGCCGACAGTCCGATCACTGTTCGGCTCGTGAAGGACGCCGGACCATTTCGCAAACGTGTCACCCAAACCAGTGACCTATGCGTCTGTAGGTGGAGACGGGACTCAGACCGGCTGCGCCGCATTTCGATCGTGCGAAAGGAGTGAAACACCAAAGCGGAGCGGAGCGACCGAGGACGATTCGCGTCGATACGAGCCGGACGATTAATAGATGGGAGAACGTAGGAATGAGTGGGATGAGAAGGGGTATGAAGAGACTGGTTCCGCACGCGACGGTCGTAGCGGCGGCAGCAATGCTGGTCGCGGTGGCCTTGGCGGTTCCGGCGTTCGGCGGGGGTGCCCGCGCCAAGTCCCGTACGGCTCCGCACCTGTCAGGCTGGCCGAGACCAGCCCGGGTTGAAACACCTGATCAGGAGGGATAACACGCCTAGGTCCAACGCGAACGGAACGGCAGGCCCGAGCGCCACTAGCCGCATGGCTCCCCAGGCCTTGGGTCGAATCGACGGGGAACCCCATTGAACCGACAACGAACCGAACAAGTCGCATTAGGCCTCGTCGCGGTGTTCATGCTGCCCGCTGGACTCCAGGCCGCGCTCACACCGAGAACATTCTTCGAAGACTTCCCCCTAGGGCGCAGCTGGATCGAACAAGAGGGTGGCGCATACAACGAGCATCTGGTACGCGACGTCGGCGCACTCATCCTCGCATTGATCATCGTCACCGTGTGGACGCTCTGGCGCCATTCGGCGGCCCGGCCCGTCGCCGTCGCATGGCTCGTACAAGGCACCCTTCACCTCGCCTATCACGCAGGATATCTCGACGGCTACAACACCGCCGACAGGCTCGGTCTGATCTCCTCACTCGTTACCGTGCCCCTGCTTGCGCTTGTTGCGCTGTGGGCCGGTTGGTCCTCTCCAAGAGAGCCGAGCCGATGACTGAGAACCAAGCAGTCGACCAGCGAGGATCGAAGGCGCCTGATCGAGGAAATGCGGGTACTCATCGTCGCCGGGATTCCCGTCGGTGTGCTCGTTGCTGGCGTGGGAAGCCGCCTGGCGATGCTCCTGATTCGAGTCACCTCCCCAGACCGGGTGGTCGGCGTCACCAGCGATGACGGGTTCACCATCGGCGAGGTCACATTGGGAGGCACCTACAACCTTCTACTGCTCGGCGCCGCAGTCGGCGTCATCGGTGCCGGCGCCTACCAGATGGTCGCACCCTGGCTGATCGGACCGATCTGGTTTCGTCGTCTCACCACCGGACTGGCGTCAGCTGCCGTGGTCGGCTCGATGCTCGTTCACGCCGACGGGATCGACTTCACCCTACTCAAACCCACCTGGCTGGCGATCGGGCTGATCGCCGTTGGCTGCTTCTCTCCGACCGTGCACAGCGTTTGGCTTGATCAGCTTGCAAAGCCGGTGCTCTTCCAACTGAGCTACGTCCCCATAGAATTCATCAGTGCTGACACGGTATTTCCGCTATTTGGGCCCTGTCTTGTTGCTGCACTACGTTTTCGAGGGCAGCCTATCCGAATGCACGATTGAGACGTACTCTCCCGCTGCCGGACAGCTGGTCGCCCACCTCGAAGCCCACGGCCGCCCTCGCCAGGCCGACACGATCTCCGCGGACGCCATCCGTGAGTTCCTCGCTCGCGTGCTCGAGACCAGAGCAAGCGCTACCGCCGACCAACGGTATCCGTCTCTCGCACACTGTTCGCCTGGTTGGAGCGTGAGAGAGATATCCGAGAACCCGATGGACCGCGTCGACCCTCCAAGACTGGAGGAGCAACCCGTCCCCGTACTGTTGGACAGCGAGCTCCGAGCCGTCCTCGCCGCCGGGGAGGCCAAGAGCTTCACCGGGCGCATCTTCGTCTGATGTTTCGCAAAACATCATGAGCCCGGTCTCGGATCGCCGCGTTGACCGTCACCGCCGCCACAATTGTGGCGTGGGCAAAATCGCCGTCGGCACCAGCGGATGGTCCTATGACCACTGGGCAGACCTGTTCTATCCCGTGGGTCTTGTTCGTAGTCGCCGGTTCGACCACTACGCAAGTGTCTTCTCGACGGTCGAGGTCAACTACAGCTTCTATCGACTTCCCTCGGCGCGCACCATCGAGGCGTGGGTGAGAAAGTCCCGGGATGGATTCCGTTTCGCCGTGAAGGGGAGCCAGCTCATCACGCACCGTCTTCGGCTGAGGAATTGCGATGAGGCGGTCGGGCGGTTCTATGAGCGGGTGCTCGGACTGGGTGAACGGCTAGGAGCCGTCCTGTGGCAGCTTCCCCCCGATCTGCTTCGGGACGAAGAGCTTCTCGACAGCTTCCTCGCCAAGCTGCCCGCTTCGGTGCCGGTAGCAGTCGAGTTTCGCGACCCCTCCTGGATGCGTCGGTCGGTCTACGACGTGATGAGGCGCCATGAGGCTGCGCTGGTATGGGTGAGCTCCGAGCACATGCCACGCGTTTTCACCGATACCGCACCCTTCGTCTACGCCCGGTTTCATGGTCTCGACGGAGATTTCTCTCACGACTACACCGCAGAGGAGCTGAAGCCGTGGGTGGAAGCGCTCCGGGGAGAGGACGGGTACGCCTACTTCAACAACGACGGCCTGGCCCGTGCGCCGTCCAATGCCATGCTTCTGCGTGACTTGCTCGCTGGCTGAGGCTCTCCAGGACAGACCGCGGGATCATCGCCTCCATCGACGTGGTTCGAATCTGGCTCTGTCACGTCCATACTCACCGAAGGGTGGCTTCTGGCCCCGATCCATCGCCCGAATCGTGGGCCTCCCGATGTGGGCGAACACCAGTCGCTCGACGTGACGGGCGAGTGCTTCTCTGCTGACGTCGAGGACGGAGGCATGACCTCCCACCTTCCCGACGAAGTGGATTGGGCGGTCCCACGCCGCGGCCTCGGCGAACATGAGGTCACAGCCTGCGGCCCATTCCGGGAAGATGTAGAACTCCGGCGCCCACACTATGCGATGTTGCTGGGCCTGGATCAGATAGCCATACGTGCTGTGTGAGGTATGTGCTACTGGCAGGGGCTCTACGGTCAGGTTCGGTGAGGAGAAGTGCCCGATCCCGGCGTCGATGCCTCGTGCTCGAGCGGCGAGTCGTATCTCGCGGACGAGCTCTGAGCGGTCGTCGGTGACGAGCCATGCATCCAGATTGAGGTCACCTGCCGCATCTCGCCCACCGTCGATCAGCACGCAGGCTCCATCATGCTCGACGAGGAGCCCGGCTGGAGCGAACCGGGGAGAATTCATGGCCCCGACCCCAGTCAGGGTCATCCTGAACGCCATTCTGCTCACCCTACGAGCCGTTTAGGGCAAAACGGCTCTAATCACCAGCTCTGCCACCAGGTACAGATGGCCGGTGAGTCGGGTGATCAAATGACATGGCTTTGTCGGCAGGTTGCCCCGGAATGGTGGTGAGAAATGCACGAGCAGGATCTGGTCGCGGAGGCGCTAGAGACGCTGAGGAGCCTCACGTTCGGCCAATCCATCAGCGAGGTCGAGATCGTCCTGGGCCCGAGCGTGGAGCGGTCAATCGCAGCACAGGCGTGGGAGACGCTCACCGCCAACACGCCGCTTGCCAGCGCCCACGTCACGTGGGAGCAGGGGCTGGATCTCGTGCAATGCGAGGGATGCCGGCACGAGTACACCGGGGAGGGGTCGGACTCATGTCCGTACTGTGGCGGAGACGGTGTGGTGATCGAGCCGGCCGTCCCGATTGCAGTGGGTCGATGGGTGAGCGGCGCGCCGTGAATCTCCACCGAGCCATATTTGCCGCCACAGCCAACCATGACGTTGCGAACCGGTGGGAACGGTGACGATGTCGGGCGGGATCAGGCTTGCGCTTGCCGGTGACACGATGCTCGGCCGGGGGGTGGCTGACGCACTGTCAAGGGAGCCTCCCGAGGCGCTGTTCTCCGACGAGGTGGTGGACGCATTGCGTGGCGCCGACCTGTTCGTGCTGAACCTCGAGTGTTGCGTATCGGACCGGGGAGAACGATGGCCCGACCCGATGAAGCCGTTCTTCTTTCGGGCCCCGCCGGTTGCGGTAGACGTGCTTCGCCATCTCGGCGTGGACTGCGTGACTCTCGCCAACAACCACGCTCTCGATTGCGGGCGGGTTGCGCTCCTCGACACCATTGACCTCCTCTCCGCGGCCGGGGTGGAGACAGTGGGAGCTGGACCCGATGTGGAACAAGCTCGGCGCCCGATCATCCTCGAGCGCAACGGCTTTCGGCTGCTGATCGTGGGATTGACCGACCATCCGGTCGAGTACCGGGCCGACGTCGGCGTTCCAGGTGTGGCGTATGCAGACCTTCGATCCGGTATCCCCGACTGGGTGTTCGACTCGATGACCGAGGAAAACGCCGACGCCATCCTGGTCACACCGCATTGGGGGCCCAACATGACCAGACGCCCTGTCCCTCACGTCGTGCGGGCCGGAGCCGCTTTGGTGGAGCGGGGGGCAACACTCGTCGCGGGACACTCTGCCCACGTCTTTCATGGCGTTTCGGCTCAGGTCCTCTACGACATGGGGGACTTCATCGACGACTACGCCGTCGATCCACGACTCCGAAACGACCTGGGTCTTGTATTCCTGGTGGACCTGACACCGAGGGGTCCGGTTCGGATCGAAGCCATCCCTCTGGCCCTGGACTTCTGTCACACCAGACTCGCTCGAGGTGAAGAGACGCAGTGGATCGGCCAGCGATTCGTCAGCGCATGTGCAGAGCTGGGCACCCGGGTCCAAGCTGTCGACGGCCGGCTCGTGATCGAAAGGCCGCTGAGCGAGCTGTCGGCGTCTGATCGAGAATCGCACCTTCCCTGATTCCAGGACGATCGGGACATTTTCCCCTAGTCGCTTTCACGGATATTCCCCATGATTGGAGCATGCCTAAAGGTGTGGTCAGCTGGTTCGACGACCGATCCGGCGAAGGAAGAATCCGTCGCGACGGTCGTGAGTATCCCGTGAACGCTGCGGACATCGAGCCGGCGGCCAGGGTTCCCATGGCTCGAGTTCATTTCGATGTGAGACGCCTGGAGGGCGTGAAACAGGCCGTGAATGTGACCCTCCACCGTGGCCGCCGGGTGTCGCCTCGTCACCACCGATTCGGGGACCTCGCCGGAGCCCACCATCCCGATGAGAAGGGCCATCATCCCTTGACGGACGATCGCCCCGGGATCGACTGGGCGTTCGAAGGCCACCCGGTCGAAGTGATCCTGGAGTGGGGACGTCTGGTCAACCTGGACGACTTGTCGACGCTCCGCCTCTTGTACGCACCCGAAGCCGTGCTCCATGTGGGCTCAGAGGACGTCTTGGGCCGGGACGCTGTCGTCGACCGCATGAGAGAGGACTTTTCCGGGCCGCGTCCTCAGATGGGCGCCGTGCACGAGCGTGACGGTCTCATCGGGGTCGAGTTGAAGGTGGGGGCCGGGTTGCTCGAGGTCGACTTCAAGGTCTCACATGGGAGGGTGGTCGAGCAGTGGATGTAACCGGACATCAGCGACCGAGAGCGGTATCGAGTCCAGGAGGATCTCGATCTGGGCGAACGGACCGCCACCTCGGCCCAATCTGTTCGTCTTCCGGGTCCCTTCGTTGCAGTTAGAGACTCTGAACACAGGCGCCGGTCCGGCCAATGGGGTGACCTTCGCCTCTATGGAGGGCGAGGTTCTCGAGGCAAGGTTGCCTCACCCAGAGAGCGGGGACAGGCAATGCACCGAGACGACCTCGACACGGAGTGGGAACTGCCCGGACCGGCAGAGGAAGAGGAGATGGTCCTGGAGATCGGGGACGAAATAGATTCCGCACGGGATGAAGTCGACTCGGACACCGAATGGGCCGCCGGCTCGGCGCCTGAGGAGGGATTCACGGTCGACGGGCCGGCCTCCCGGATCGCAAACGCCGGGCTCGATGATCTCCTAGACGAGTTCGTCGAGCTGGTGAATGCCCGTGACCTGGAGGGGCTTACCGAGGTTCTGGCGCCAGACGTGACCGCGGAGTTCCTTGACTCGACGTCCCGATTCGGAGTGATGGATGGGCTGAACGAACTTGTGCTTCGAAACTCGACGCTGATGGCTACCAGAGCGGACCTTGGCTCAGAACCGATCGCCGCGCTCTGGATCTTCGATCAGGAAAAGGCCGGCTATGACCTGGTTGGCTATCTCACGTTCGAGATGACCGATTCCAATGAGCTCATCCAGCGGCTGGATTATGTCGAGGAGTTGCCGGGCTTGGAAGATCTGGTCATCGAGACGCCCGAGAGCCTCGAGGTCCCGGAATGGGAGGTCTGGTCGGCCTACGACGAGCACTGAGCTGGCTCCAGCAGCGGAGCGTTGCCGTCACAAGGCGTTACTCAGGAGAGATCAGCCCGTAGTGGCCGTCGTAACGGTGGTAGACGATGTGGCCCCGGTGGGTTGTGGCCTCGGCGAAGAACAGGAATCGCGTGCCGATGGCCTCGAGACGTTCGATTGCCTCTTCGATCGTGAGCACCGGCGCCGGGCTCTCCGATACGACGACCCTTGTCGCGCTTGGCCCCGGATCGACCGTCGCCGAACGCAGGCGGGTCAGACGGTATGACTCGCCGGTCTCCGGTTCAATGACCGCATCCTCGTGACTGGCTAGTTCACGGAAGAGGTAGAAGTCGTAGTCGAGCTGCTCCATCTCCAACACCGCCTCGTCTGGTGTGAGCTCGTCGATCGAAAACGACTTGCGGGAGACGAGTCGACGCTCCTCGATAGGCCGGTCGAAGTAGTCGGGTCTGGCGCTGGCCAGGTCCCCATGACGCCATTCGCCGGCCCCGGAGATGTCGGGGCGTCTTCGAAGTGCCCTGCGGCGTTGGGCGCGGTGATCGAGCCTGTCACGCAGACGCTCTTGGAGCAGGTCGATGGCGAATGGCATCGCTTCCGCTCCAATCTGACCGCGGACAAGATCACCGTTGATGTCTATCAGGACCTGCGCGATCGCGGGTCGCGCCCGCGCCGGGTCGGCGACCAGGGTCAGTCGCAGTTGGGCGAAGAGGATCGGTTCGGCGATCTTCTCGATCTGGGTGCCGATACGACGCATCGCATATTGGACGTCGTCGTCTGACACGTCGCCGCTCGTTACGACCATGATCGATTCGGACTTGGTTTGCTCGTTGGCTTCGGGTGCCGGGAATCGTCGGCGCCTTAACGGTCCTTGCACGATTCAATCTCCTTGGTCCGCACCATCCCGAGTACCAGAGATCGAGGAGTGGGGCCAGGGCCGTTTGTCCCATATGTTGTTGCTGTGTGTCGATCGACACTTGTGATCCGTCGCCCCTAAACGGGGTTTGCAGGGGCAGATTGGGCCAGGTACTCAGGAATGTAGTCGAGCGAACAGATGTTCGAATAGACGTGATGAAGCAGCAGATGATTAAGGAGAGTTCTTCGAAGCTCGTCGATGAGGCCGGGCGGTTGACTGGTGATCTACTCAGCCAGTATCTGGCAGGTGTGGGGGAGCACGATCTGCTCACCGCCGAGGACGAGGTCCGGCTCGCTCAGGCCATCGAGGCGGGCGAGGAGGCTCGTCACCGTTTAGATGCCGGGGAGGTCGACGGGGCCGCCGAGCGTGGGCGTTTGGAGCGTGCGGTCCGTGAAGGGCATCGCGCCCGTAAACAGTTCGTTGAAGGCAACCTGCGTCTGGTTGTCGCCAATGCCCGTCGCTATGTGGGCGGCAAGGTCGACATGCTCGATCTCATCCAGGAAGGGAACCTGGGGTTGATCACGGCCGTCGAGAAGTTCGACTGGCGCAAGGGCTTCAAGTTCTCTACTTACGCCACCTGGTGGATCCGCCAGGCGATGCAGCGCGCCCGGGCAACTCTCGGTGAGTCGATCCGCATACCTGCGGGCGTTTTCGACATCATTCCGGTGGTCCGAATCGCCTCCGAGGAGCTCAGGACCAAGCTCGGCCGCACTGCCACAGTCGACGAGATCGCCCGAGAGACGGGGATCAAACCGAGTGACGTAGAAAAGGTGCTATCGGTGGCAACGACCGTTGCTCTCGAGACCCCGGTCGGTGAGGATGGGGCATCGTTGGAACAATTCATCGCGGACGACGCAGCACCAGATCCCGAGCTCGAGGTGGAGCGGAGGATGGTTGAGGACGCACTCGCAGAAAGCCTGGCCGCGCTACCCGAAATCCATCGGCGAGTGATCGAGCTGCGATTCGGCATCGGCGGGCGTCCGCCTGCGGCCTTCGCACACATCTCGGATGTTGTCGGCCTTTCCGAGCATCAAGTGCGTGAGCTCATCGCGGAGGCCATGGCGACGCTTGCCACCGAGCTCGAGGGGGTGCAGGACATGCGCGCCGCCTGACCCTGAGCATTCGATACGTGCTGCGAGATTGGCCGGAGAGCTGGCGCGATCCATGAACGCTCAGGTCGACATCATCAACGTCGCGCCGGAGCCCATCATCCTCCCTCAGGCCGCTCTTCATGAGCACGCGCAACTCGAGCATGTGAACATCACACGGAGAGAGATACTCGAATCGGTGGGTCGGCAGGTCGTCACCGAGGTGGCGGGCCTGGTCCGCCAGGCGGGGGGCAAGGTGGACAACGAGATGGTGATAGTCGGGCAGCCGGCACACGACATCGTGCTGTTCGCGGAGAGCCAGGGTTCCGATTGCATCGTCATGGGCCGTCGTGGGCTCGGCCACATCCGAGGCCTCCTCATGGGCAGCGTCTCGCACAAGGTCGGTCAGCTGACCGGCAAGACCCTCATCACCGCTGAGTGACCCTGTGCCCATCGGGCACACGTCGTGGGCCCCTGACCCTCTAGTTGGCGGCCGATATGTCGATGTTGTGGGCGTCGTAGACAAGGTCTGATCCGTGTTGCCGATGCCTGGTCAGATGACCGAGGAGATTCGTGGCACGTCGCCGGATTTCCGGTGGTTCCTGACTCTGGGCTCTCAAAGCCTGATCGGCCTTTTCCAGACTCTCCATCAGCCCCACATGCTCTTTCTTCAGGATCTCGATGTCGCTGGCAAGCCGAGGGCTGTTCTGGAGTATCCCACCCAGCAACCCATCGGGTGCCTCGACTTCGCGGATGTGAGCCCGGAGTGCATCGCGGAGGTCGGCCAGCGCGGCCTCGACGGCGTCGAGCCAATCCTTCGACCCTGAGGCACGTGCGATGGTCGACTCCAAACGCTCCGTCGACGCTCGAAGCTCATGGCGACGGATCCGGGCCCGGTCGTGGCGTCGCTTAGAGACCGGCGATTCCTCCTTCTCCGGGATCCAGCCCGATGCCTCGGCCTGGTCGCGCGCCTTCTCCATCTGTAGCTGCTCGCCTGGCGCCCGAAAGAGGTCGACTCCTTCAGCCGACTCCTCCAACTCCAACATCCGCTCGGCGTCGTTCTGAGTCATCACACCATCGTGCATCGGCTCAAAACAGACGGGAAGGGTCAAAGGACCCGAAGTACCGAATCAGGTTGCATGCGAGCTCAGCAGCGGAGAGGAGGGGCGGGCCTCATCAGGCGGGTATGGCGGCCGCCTCATATTCGATCATCACCGTCTCATCCACGTGTCTCGTTCTGATGTCGAGCTCGAAGAAGTCGGCAAGAACGTCGACGTTTGTTCTGAAGTGGTCCGTGGGCGGGACAGTCAGGAAAGCTCCGCCCCCAGATTGCGTGAGTGGGAGAAGGAGTTGGTCGGCAAGATGCGGTCCTACTGCCGCGCCCGAAGTCAGGTATCGCTGTGCCTGCTCGATCGCGGTCCCGGCGACCTGCTCAGCGGGCACCCCCCGCTTCCCAAATCCGCTGAAAACCTCGGTGATGTGCTCACTCTCGACCCCAATGAGGAGAACATTGCCGGGCCCGGTTGCCTCCACCCCTTCCGCCGAGAGCTTGCTCGGTTGCCGGCCAAGCTCGCCTCTCACGACAGCCAGCTCCCGCTCCGCGATCGTGATCGGTAGCTCGGAGACCATGGCTCTTGCCCATATCGAGTGCATGGGCCCTCGTTCCGGCAGGTCGAGAGGTCTCCATGTCGCCCCTCGAGTCTGGACCCGGATCAGGCCCCCGCCTGCGGGGTAGAACCCCGGTCGTTCCAGGATGAGACTCAGGTCGGCGCCCATACGACGGAGCAACGGTGCCAACGCGAGGTCCAAGAACTCGAAAGGTGGGGCGGCCTGATTGTGGGTGCCGCCCTCGATCACCAACTCCGACACCCCGCCGGCTGCGAGGAGCGGAACGAGCACCGTCTCCAGGAGCAGCCCGGTGCTTCCGGCCGTGCCGATAACAAAGCTGTAGGTCCCTGGTCGCACTTCGCCTGGCTCGAATGTGAGCGCCTGCGAGCCCAGTCGCACCCCACGCGTGTCGGCACCGGCGATCATGGCTGCCGCTTCCACTGCTGCCAGATGCTGGTGCAACAGACCCGGTCTGCGGCGAGTCGCCCTGATTCGCTCGATCTGGAACGGCTTGCCGGTGAGGAGTGAGGCGGCCAGGGCGGTTCTGAGTATCTGACCTCCGCCCTCGCCCCTGGCGCCGTCGATAGTGAGCATCAGTGATCGTCAGTCAATAGGGTTGTCGCACCCGTGGGGGGATGGCGATGAAGCGCCTCGTCGATCACGCAATTCCTGGCTATATGGCCGCCAGATCGACCCTCTGGGGCTTGGTCAGCTCGAGGTAATCGCTGAGGGCCATGGTGAGGGTCTCGGTGTGGGTCCCAGCGTTGAATGTGATTTCCTTGCTTTGCAGCGTTTGGTCCACCAGCATCGGAACGTCGTACAGGGCTCCGAACGGTGGTTCAGCTCCCACCTCGCAGTCCGGGAAATGAGATGAGAACTCTGCCTCGGAGGCGAGCCGCACGGCTGTGGAATGGAGCGCGGTCTTTGCCTTGTCGAGGTCCAACACTTGGTTCCCGGGAAGCACCGCCATCACCAATCCGTCGTCTGAATGGACCATGACCGCTTTTGCCATCTGCTCTCCGGGGACATGCTCTGCCTCGGCGATCTCACCGATGGTGAACGCCCTGGGATGGACCCGAGTCTCATAACGGACCCCGTGTTCCATCAGAAAGGTGCGAACTTGTTCTCCAGACATATGGTCTCCTCGGCTCTACTCACCTTTGATACTCCCCTGCTCGATCGCAGACCAGGGGAGAAAGTCACATGAACGCAACCGTCGAGGAGCCCGGGGGAAGCGAGGTAACGGCTCGATAGGGACCTGTTCCTCTACGTCTGCGCCGATTGCGACGACATGCTTGGGCATAGGAGGACGCGTTCATGTTCAGGGACCGGATCGAGGCAGGGCGACGGCTGGCCGAGCATCTGCTTCATCTCAAGGATCAGGACGTTGTCGTGTTGGGCCTTCCCAGGGGCGGGGTTCCAGTGGCTCATCAGGTGTCCTTGGCATTGGATGCCCCCCTGGATGTGATCGTCGTTCGCAAGCTGGGGGTCCCGTACCAGCCGGAGTTGGCGATGGGTGCGATCGGCGAGGAGGGAGTGCGCATCATCGATTCGAACATCGTGGCCATGGCCGGGGTGAGTGGCGAGGAGCTGGCTGCGGTCGAGAGGAGAGAGCGGGTCGAGCTCGATCGACGGGCGCGGCTGTTCCGAGGTGGTCGTCCGAGGGCATCGTTGGAGGGCCGGGTGGCGGTCATCGTCGACGATGGGATCGCTACTGGTTCCACCGCCAGAGCGGCGGCTCAGGTTGCGCGGAAGTTGGGAGCGGCCCGGGTGGTGGTGGCCACCCCGGTTGCGCCAAGGGAGGTCAAGGCCAGGCTGGGCCGGGACGCCGACGAGGTGATCGTGGTGGAGACACCGTATCCCTTCTATGCCATCGGTCAGTTCTATCTCAACTTCTCCCAGACGGCGGACGCAGATGTCACTGCCATCCTGGAGCGGGCGGGCCTTAAGGTTCCAGCGGATCCGGTCTCCTCGGCCGTCTCCGCCGATGACCCGCCGGCAATCGACGAAGAGGTCGGAGTCGTGGTCGGGGGTGTTCGGTTGGGTGGGCATCTGACAATCCCCGAAGGCTCCATGGGAACGGTCCTCTTCGCGCACGGGTCGGGGAGCAGCCGTCACAGTCCCCGCAACCGACATGTGGCGGAAGCGCTGAACCGGGCGGGACTGGGAACATTGCTCTTCGATCTGTTGACGCCGGCCGAGGAGTCCGACAGGGCGAACGTGTTCGACATCGGGCTCCTGGCCCGACGCCTGGTGGAAGGGACCGGCTGGCTCACGGGACTAGAGGCATGGCCACGTCAGCCGATCGGGTATTTCGGCGCCTCGACCGGCGCGGCGGCTGCCTTGTGGGCCGCCTCGGAGCTCGGCAATGAGATCTCAGCCGTGGTTTCAAGGGGCGGCCGGCCGGATCTGGCCATGTCGCATCTCGCCAAGGTGCGCTCGCCCACGCTCCTCATAGTGGGCGGCCTCGACACCGTCGTCCTCGACATGAACCGCGCCGCCCAAGCCGCGTTGACCTGCGAGAACCGACTCGAGGTGGTGCCCGGCGCCAGCCATCTCTTCGAGGAGCCCGGGGCTCTGGACATAGTGGCCGATCTGGCCCGGGATTGGTTGGTCACACACTTCCAGCCTTGACCGACCCGACGTGCAGCGCTCAGTGCTGTCAGCTTGCAAAGCCGGTGCTCTTCCAGCTGAGCTACGTCCCCTGGAGGTGCTCAGTTTACGGGTTCGCCTGGCTCTGACGACTGGATAAGATTTGACCTCGTCGCAGCGACCGCTGCAAGGGCCCATAGCTCAGCCCGGTTAGAGCGCATCCCTGATAAGGATGAGGTCCGTGGTTCAAGTCCACGTGGGCCCACAAGTCACCGATCTGGAGAGACGTCCAGAAACCAGGCGGACTGCGTTGCTGAGCCTGGCTTAGGTGCCTGAGTTTCGGACCAGAAGCGGCGGGCCTTGTCCTTATCAGGGATGCGCGCGCCCTCCCGATTCGCCCTTGTTTATTGGGTTCCGAGCTGCTCACTCGACCGTCAGTGGCACGGCTGTGGCACACGACTTAGGCCGGCTTCAGGCCAGCGAGCGGCGTGATCCGTGGTGGGCACGTCCCCCGATGGCAGGCGATGCTAGAGGCCATTGGTCGCTTTCGAGGAAGCTAGGCCAGGTCCGGCTCAGCAGGGTTTATCGCGCAGAAAAGCCTCTCGCTTTGGGGTGCGGAGTATCAGGTGCGCGTGGTCGACGGGGTGTGGACCAACTGGGTCCGCTTCGCCAGCACGCATGCAGAGAACGTTCCGACACCTACGAGGTGGTAGAGGTGCGATCGCGGCTGTCGGGATAACCACGACTGGAGACCCTTTAAGCAGTCCTTCGTGTCACTGGGATGGCTCATAGTGGGGCCAACATGTGGCGCGATACATCAGGACACATCGCGGCGATGTGGGGCGAGGTCTGGTGGGTGGGGATCCGGGCGCGACGGTCCCTGTCCGGACCGTATTGTCGGGGAGATGCTGTTCGAACCGGGACGAGACGACCTCACCGGGCTATACGAGGCCCCCCATCGTCGCTTCAACCCGCTGAACGGGAGATGGGTCCTCGTCTCGCCGGGACGCACCGCCCGGCCGTGGCAAGGCAGGGTCGAAGCATCCTGTTTGCCGACGCGCCCTCGCTACGACCCGCAGTGCTACCTGTGTCCGGGCAACAGGCGGGCCCATGGCAGTCGCAACCCCGACTACGAGACCACGTTCGCCTTCACCAACGATTACCCCGCCATGCTCCCGGACACGGCCCAGATCCTCGGCGCGCCGGGATCGTTGCAGGAGATGAGATCGGCGCCCGGAACCTGCCGGGTCCTCTGCTTCTCCCCCCGGCACGATCTCGACCTGGCAATGATGTCGGTTCCCGAGATCGAGCGCGTGGTGAACCTCTGGGTGGACCAGGCCGCCGAACTCGGCAGCCGCTATCGATCCGTTCTTGTCTTCGAGAATCGCGGCGAGGAGATGGGGGCATCGAACCCCCACCCGCACGGGCAGCTGTGGGCGAGCTCCCACCTCCCAGACGAGCCCGCGGTCGAGGACGAGCGCCAGCGGGCCGCACACGAAGAGTCGGGTGAGCCGCTCCTGATCCAGTACGCCCGACTCGAACTGGACCAGAGTGTCAGAGTCGTCGTCGAGACCTCCGACTGGCTCGCCCTGGTCCCTTTCTGGGCGGTGTGGCCCTTCGAGACCCTGGTGATGCCACGCCGTCACGTTGCACGTTGGCAGGACCTGGACGATGTCGAGCGTCGCTCGCTGGCCGGGCTCATGCAGCGGCTCCTCGCCAAGTACGACAACCTCTTCCGGCGTTTCTTCCCGTACTCGATGGGCTGGCACAGCGCTCCAGGAGGTGCAGACGCCGCCCATCACTGGCAGCTCCACGCCCACTTCTTCCCACCACTGCTGCGATCGGCCACGACCCGAAAGTTCATGGCCGGCTACGAGATGTTTGCCGAAGCGGCCCGCGACCTCACGCCGGAGGAGGCAGCCGAGCGGCTCCGGGCCCAGTCCGAGGTCCACTTCCTGGCCGGCACCGACCTCATCGGCGGCGGTTAGCCATGCGAGCGAGCGAACGGGCTGCCCGGCTGTTTCGAGAGCAGTTCGGGAGTGAGCCTCGAGCGCTTGTGCGGGCCCCCGGCCGGGTCAACCTGATCGGGGAGCACACGGACTACAACGACGGGTTCGTGTTGCCGGCCGCGATCGACCGTGACCTTTGCATCGCCCTCCGACCCCGATCCGAAGCGGTCATCGACGTCCGGACCGAGGGACGGGGCCGATCGACTTTCGCCCTCGGCCCGTTCGGCCGCAGAATCGAGGGATGGGGGGCGTATGTGCAGGGGGTGGCGTGGGCGCTGACCGAGTCGGGCCGCCGGTTGACCGGCTGGGACGGGGCGGTCGCTAGCGACGTCCCTGTCGGTGCCGGCCTGTCCTCGTCCGCCGCGATCGAACTGGCGACAGCCCGAGCATTCGAGGTCACGTCGGGCTTCGCGTGGGAGCCGACCGAGATCGCGGGGCTGTGTCGGCGGGCGGAGAACGTTTGGGTGGGTGTGGCCTCCGGCCCGATGGACCAGCTCGCCAGCGCCAGAGGCCGCCCTGATCACGCGATCCTGCTGGACTGCCGGTCGCTGGACCTGGAGTGGGTCCCCATCCCCGAGGGTGTCGACATGATCATCCTGGACACGGGCACTCGGCGGACCCTCGAGACCTCCGCGTACAACGAACGGAGAGAGGAGTGCGAGGCCGCGGCTCGGGCGCTCGGCGTCTCCGCTCTTCGCGACGTGTCCGAGACCGAGCTCGTCACGCACCGACCCCGGCTTCCCGACATCCTGGAGCGACGGGCGCGCCACGTGGTGACGGAAAACGCCAGGACTGTCACGGCCGCCGCCGCCCTGCGCGCCGGTGACCCCGCGGCGGTCGGCAGGCTCATGAATCAGAGTCATCAGAGCCTGCGCGACGACTTCGACGTGTCGAGCGTGACTCTGGACGCCATCGTCGACGCAGCCCGAGGGGCGGAGGGATGCTTCGGGGCCCGGCTCACCGGCGGGGGTTTCGCCGGGTGCGCGGTTGCGCTCGTGGAGCGGTCTGCCACCACCCGGTTCCAGGTCTCCGTGACCGCCGACTTCGAGCGGTCCACCGGCCGCATCTGCACGACCTACGTGTGCAGGGCGAGCGAAGGTGCCTCGACACTCATGCCCCTCTCTACGGACCGCTGAGCCGTATTTGACACTGCGCATACGATTGCCCCCAACACGAGCGCCGAGAGAGCACTGGCCCGGCCGTTCGACACAGCCGTCGAGGATCCGGCCCGCCAGGGTCTTTAGCCTCTGCCTCGCAACACCGGAACTGGGCATTATCACGAAGATGGGGAAGGAAGGAGGATTGTGATGAGAAAGACAACCCACCTCGGTCGGTCATCGCGCCGGCGGGGAATCGGCGTGGTGCTCACAGCGCTGATGCTGATACTCGCGGCGTGTACCACCGAGGGCGAGGAGGGAACAACGGCCCCCGGGGAGGGCACGACGACGGCCGGCGGTGAACCTGCCGCCGAAGGGCAGTTCTGCGAGGGGACGAAGATCGTTTTCTTCCCGGGCGGCACGCAAGGCGGCGGCTTCGAGACGGTCGTGTACAACGGGGCGAGGGCGGCGGAGGCGGCCTTCGGTCCGGATGTCACCTACCAGTGGTCCGACTGGGATCCGGCCAAGATGATCATCCAGTTCAACGAGGCGGTTGCCACAAGCCCCGACGGCATCGCCATCATGGGTCATCCCGGGGACGATGCTTTCGATCCCGCGATCGATGACGCCGTCAGCCAAGGGATCATCGTGACCGTGATGAACACGGAGCTCGCGGACGCAGAGGCGAAGTACGCGGCCCAAGGCACCGGATACGTCGGCGCCGTGCTACATGACGCCGGCTTTGCCCTTGGGCAGGAGACGATTGCTCGAGGCGGCCTCCAGGCCGGAGACCGGGTGTTCGTCTGGGGACTCGTTTCCCAGGCCGGACGTGGTGAGCGGACCCAGGGCATCCTCGACGCACTGGAAGAGGCAGGGATGACGGTGGACTACCTCGAGATCGACGATGCCACCAACGCAGATCCTGCAGCAGGCATCCCCGTCTTCACCGGCTATGTGTCGGCGAATACCGATGTCAAGGCTGCGATCTTCGACCATGGCAACGTCACTTCGACCGTCCCGGCCTACATGGAGGCTGCGAACCTCGGGCCCGATGACCTGTACGCATCAGGGTTCGACCTCTCGCCGGCCACCATCCAGGGGGTCAAGGACGGGTTCGTCGACCTGGTCATCGACCAGCAGCAGTATCTCCAGGGCTTCCTGGGGATCCTGCAACTCTGCCTGACGAACCAGTACGCGTTCAGCGGTCTGTTCGTGAACACGGGCGGAGGCTTCATCGACGAGTCGAACATCGACGTGATCGCTCCCCTGGTGGAGCAGCAGATCCGCTGATCCCGGACGCAATGCCTAGTGGGGGGGGGGGGGGGGGG
>JBBDWM010000042.1:0-142269 GCA_040902845.1 Acidimicrobiia bacterium | reverse complement strand
GGTGATGGCCGGGAGCACCGGCCATCACCACTCGATGCGACACTGGAGACCGATGAGCTCGACTTGACAGCGCAAGAAGACACACAGCTACCCCTCGAGCTCCGCAACATCTCGAAATCGTTCGGCGGGGTAAGCGTCCTGCGCGACGTGAGTCTCGAGCTTCGAAAGGGCGAGGTTCTCGGCCTGGTCGGCGACAACGGGGCCGGGAAGTCGACCCTGATCAAGATCATCACTGGGGTGCACCAGCCCGATGAGGGGGAGATCCTGTTCAACGGGAAGAAGGTCGCCGGCCTCTCCGTCCAGAAGGCTCGTGAGCTCGGTGTTGAAACCGTCTACCAAGAGCGGGCGCTGGCAGAGCAGCTCTCGATGTGGCGCAATATCTTCATGGGTAGGCCGCTGAGCCTGCCAATGGGGTTTCTCAGAGTCGGGCAGATGCGCCAGGTCACGGCCGATCTCATGGGCCAGTCGATGGGCTTTACCTCGGCTGCCCTGACGCCTGACA
This sequence comes from Acidimicrobiia bacterium, assembly GCA_040902845.1. Lineage (GTDB taxonomy): Bacteria > Actinomycetota > Acidimicrobiia > Spongiisociales > ZC4RG35 > JALYNX01. The sequence goes on along the minus strand of JBBDWM010000042.1, from coordinate 141,767 downwards.
CCCATGTCAGCGGGCTCTCCGGTGGTGAGCGTCAGGGCCTGGCGATCGTGCGGGCGCTGCACTTCGAGGCCGACATCATCATCCTCGACGAGCCAACCATGGGTCTGTCACTCAGCGAGACAGACAAGTTCTTGCGCTTCGTGGCTGGGATTCGGTCGGCCGGGAAGTCGGCGATCTTCATCGACCACAACATCTTCCATGTCTACTCCGTCGCAGATCGCATCGTCGTGCTCGACCGGGGGCGGGTCGCCGGCGAGTTCCCGACCTCCCGCTACTCGCTCGACGAGCTGACCGCCATCATGAAGGAGGTGGCGGCGAGCGGCCGCTTCATCGAGCCGCAACGGCAAAGCGCGATGCGCGCCATCGAGGCGGATCAAGGGAAGGGTGGGTCGTGACCCCCACGGCGCCGAGAGCGGTGTCGGTCAAGCAGCGCAGGACCGTAAGGTCGTTCGCCACGACCCGGGCGTCCCAGATCGGCATCACTGCCGCCTTTATCGTGCTGTGGCTGGGGTTCATCTTCTTTGCGCCGGAGACGTTCCTATCCGGCCGCATCTACACATCGTTCGCACAGACGACGTCGTACTTCGCCATCCCGGCGCTGGCCCTGACGATGGTCATCGTGAGCGGGGACATCGACCTGTCGTTCCCCTCGATCATGGCCCTCGGCATGGTCGGGTTCGTCGCCGTGGAGAGGACCACCGGCAATGTCGAGCTCGCCATCCTCGCCGCCCTGACGGTCGGCGCCCTCGCCGGGCTGTTCAATGGCGTCATCGTGACCGTCATCGGCATCCCGGCCTTGGTCGTCACCATCGGAACCCAGTTCCTCTACCGCGGATTGGCCCTGGTTCTGGTCAGCGGCCGAACATACCCCCTCGTAGAGACACGGGATGCGGTCGGATACGAGCTCCTGGTCGGAAGGCTCGGCGGTGTACCGATGCAGTTCGTCTGGCTCATGATCGCCACTATCGGGACCTGGTTCCTCCTGTACCGACATCGTCTTGGACAAAACGCCCACGTCATCGGGGACAACCGTCAGGCGGCGGAGCTGATGGGCATACCGATCCAGCGGACGCGGACCATCCTCTTCGTGCTCACCGGCATAGCTTCGGCCATGGCCGGGGTCATGATCAGCCTCCAGGTCACGAACTACTACCCGTCGATCGGGAGCGGGTTCCTGCTGCCCACACTTGCGGCGGTCTTCGTGGGCGGCACGTCGGTGTTCGGAGGCCGGGGAACGGTATGGGGTACCTTCATCGGGGCGTTCATGATCGGCGGGATCAGGGCGGGCATCGTCGCCGCCGGCCTCACCGAGTTCTACACGGATCTGATCTACGGCGCCATCATCCTCATCGCGGTTTCGACTCACGCCGTCCTCCAGCGGAAATTCGAGCGTTAGGGCCATGGACGCCAGCGCGTTTCTGAGCAAGGAGGCGGATCGATGATCGATCGGGGTGACTTCGAGCTGTGGTTCCTGACCGGAAGCCAGTCTCTCTACGGAGAGGACACGCTGCGACAGGTCGAGGAGCAGTCGACGCGGATTGTCAGGGAACTGGACGGATCTTCGACCATCCCCTTGAGCGTCATCTCCAAACCCGTGCTGACGACCCCCGACGCCACAGAGCCGTTGCGCCACCTCATGCACCCGTTCCCGTGTCTCGCCGGCGATCGGCACCGGGGTGGGCGTGTCGTTGAGCACTCTCGACACCGTCGACTGGGAGACGCCGGCGGCGCGGGCAATGTCCTGCATGGTCACGGGGCCGGGCCGGCCTGCCCGGGGGGTCACTACTTTCACCTCCGTCCTGAGGACGTTTCGGCGTGGGCGCACCGAACAAACTACCTGCCTATCGAGCCATCGTGCTCCCCGGCAGGGACTGGGCCGCCACGGATGGATACGATTGTCAGCATGGCGTTGCCTGCATAGGTAATGCATCGTGTCACCAGGTGTTCGGGTGGACCACCACCTTGAGACCTCGCCGCTCGACCAGCGTTCGAAAGGCAGCCTCGGTCGCCACCATGGCATAGGTGTGGCTCACGAGTCGATCCAGGCCGATCCCGGCGCCCAGGGTTGCGGCACGGGCCAGGTCCCCCGTGCTCATCCGCCGGCAGAGACGCAGGGTCAACTCCTTTCGCCGCGCCACGGAAGCGACGAACGAGGTCCATGGACGGTATCCCGATCATCACCACCCTGCCCCCGGGCTTGGCCACCGTGAGTGCGCTGTGAACCGCGGCGGCGGTGCCGGCGGCCTCGAGTGGCGGAATGGCGGAATGGCGGCGAGGCGTGACACATCTGTGACACACAGGAACGGATCTTCCCCGAATATCCAGGTCAGGACGCACTCATGGAAGGGTTGGCGCATCCCTGATAAGGATGAGGTCCGTGGTTCAAGTCCACGTGGGCCCACCCCCGAAACCCCTATCCGGCACCCAGGAAGCCGAACCGGTCACACGATTAGACGTCGGCCGCCTCGTCCTTCCGACGCTGGTTGACCGACAGCCCTATCACCGCGAATACGGGCACCAAGAAAGCAAGCAGGTAATAGCCGAGACCCTGCACGGTCATGGCGATGAAGGCTGAGCCCAGGGACACGAGCAGTTGGACACCGGAGCAGCAATCACCACTGGCGACAATGTCCGGTCCCACCGGACCGTCAGGGCCTCTGGGAGCGGCTAGAAGCCCGATCGCCTCAACCGCTGTTGTGGTCGTGGAGACAGGTTCGGTGGTTGTGGTCGTGGAAGGCGGTTTGGGTGTCGGTACCGCGACTGCTGGGAGGGTCGTTGTCGTAGTGGTCGTCGTCGTTGACGTGGTTGTGGTCGTCGACGTGGAAGAGGTCGTGGTCGGAGGTGGAGGAGCAGTCGTCGACGTCGTCGTGGTGGGTTCAGGAGGAAGCGTCGTGGTGGTTGTCGTAGTCGGCGCAGGGGGAAGCGTCGTGGTGGTTGTCGTCGTGGTGGTGGTAGTAGTGGAATTACACCAATCATTCCACCAGCCGCACCAGTGGTTGAAGAAGATCCCAGAGGGTCGGACCGAGGGACTCACGTTCGACACTTCCGCTACGGCCGGGATCGGCGCCCAAGCGGTGAAACCCGCAGCGATAACGATGGCAAGGGCGCCGACCGAGCACCGACGAGTCTTACTCACGCTCCCACGCTCATCGTCGGCAGCGGAATTATCTTCGCGGTCTCGACCTCCTCAACCGGAAGTCGAACCGTGAACGTCGTCATATCGTCTATCCGTTGATAGGTCACCGCACCGTCCATCGCCACAGCCAGCTCCCGCACGATGAACAGCCCGAGGCCCACACTCTGGCTGGGGGCACCCTTACCCCCGTGGGGGAAGGGGTCGAACAGCCGATCCAGAATCTCATCGGGCACACCCGCGCCGTTGTCAGCTACCTGTAGCTCGTATGAGTCAAGGCCCTCTACGCCGGTGATTCTGATGTGGGGCCCGCCATACTTGATCGCGTTGGAGACGAGGTTCTTCAGAATCTGGCGCAGACGGAAATCGTCGGCCACAACGGTCCCAGAGTCGACCGCCATGTCGATTTCGATGCCACGGCGATGAAACACGGCGATGGCTTTCTCCGCCATCTCCGCCATATCCACTGGCTCGGCGCGGATCTCCAACTGACCCGACTCCAACCCGGCTGAGGCGAGAATGTCGTCTGTCAACTGAGACATGTCCTCGGCCTCGGTACGAATCATCGCGACCATCTCGGCCGCCTCGGCCGAGGCCCTGAGAGATGGGTCCTCCAGTACGGCGGCCAACCCACTGATCCCCGTCAAAGGTGTCCGAAACTCGTGAACCACCGTCCGCAACACTGAGTTGTGGGCGTCTCTGATCTCACCCTCGTGCTTCAACTGAAGGGAGAGCTCCCTCACTTCCATCGACTTGCGGGCCATGGACCGGGTCCAGACGACCAGCACCAGGGGAGCAAGACCTACCGTGGCCACGCCGAGAACGATGCCGAGCGCGCTGTAGGACGAACTCAAGAGATCGACGTAGGCCACCAAGCCGACTCGGAGCTGGTCGAGGTCGGCCATCATCTCCTGAAATCGGAGATCGGCTGTCTCCTGGTCGACCGCCACCGTTCCGATGGTGTCGACGATCTCTCCGGCGGCGTCAGCAAACCTCAGACCGGCCACCAACGAAGCTGCAGCGTCGGCTGACCCTTCGAGATTCGCCAGCGAGTAGTTGAGAGCCTCCAACGCAGTTGTCGCCTCTTGTGCCGAGAGTTGCTGCTGATCCTCGGACCCCAATGCAGCAAGGGCGATGTGGGAGCGGACAACCGTGGCCGCCCTCGCTGCCTCGTCGGCGTTGTGGAGCTCGACCGTGGCTCGCGCCACGTTTCGACTCAACTGGACGGCTCCGAACAGGGCGCCGGCCGTCACCGCTACCACGACGGCAGCAATCAATGCCGGCCGAATCCCCAGGCTCAGCCTGTCCTTAGAGGTCCGACGGTCGGGTTCTTCCGACCCAACTTCAGGCATGGTTAGGCCTGATAAGGGAGTCATGGCATCTAATCGGAAATCTGGCCGTTTTCCTTGAACGCCGGGGAGGGTCGACCGACCCTTCTTGGGTGCGGATCCGGGGCGGCGGTTTGGCATCAGATCGCCGCGGACTTTGGACTGGGGTCGCCGACCAGGTTCGAAGTCGCCGCCCGGGGTGAGCAGGGGAAGGTGTGGCATCTCGACACCGCTCGCGGGATCTATGCGGTCAAGGAGTCATTTCAAGAGTTGATCGAGAAGGAGGCCGCCGCCGATTTCGACTATCAGGAGAAGGTGCTGGCATCCGGGTCGGTCCCGATGCCCCAGCCGATGAGACCGCTCAACGGCACCATTCTCGGGAATGCTGGCGAACGTCGCGTCCGAGTGTATGAGTGGGTCGACCTGCTCCCGATGACGGTCGACCTCGATCCGGTGCTGGTGGGCGAAACCGTGGCTGCGATTCACCGGATCGGCCACGACCCGACCACTCGATGGGTGGTACACCGACCCGGTCGGGGTGGACCGCTGGAGTCAACTGGACCGCGAGTTGACCGACGCCAAAGCCCCTTTTGCCGAAAGTTTCTCCGCCGAGCTACCCAATCTCATGGATCTCGAGGCTTTGATCGAAGCACCGCGGAGGCTGTCATCGTGACCTCTGGGCCGACAACATCCTCCCTACTCCCGGCGGTGGCCTCTACGTTGTCGATTGGGAGAACTGCGGTCTCGAGGATCCAAGCCATGAGTTAGCCATGCCCGTCTTTGACTTCGGATACCGCGACAAGGCACGGGGCGCCGCTCTGGTTGGCGCATACCGGGAGGCGGGTGGCCCGGGCCGGCTGCGGAGCCGCGCTGATTTCAGCATGGTCATTGCCCAATTCAGCCATTTTGTCGAAGCCGCGGCAGTGGAATGGCTCGACCCGGCCTCCATCGAAGCCGACCGGGCCCATGCCATCGCCCGCTTCGAGATGCACCTCGAGCGCCCGCTGACCATCGCCGTGATCGACGAGATACTCGACTCTCTCGCCTCTTGGGCGGTCGAGGTCGACGGCTGCTACACAGACATCATGAGTCTGACGACATCTTTGGACGTCGAGGCCGTCCGCGCCCGGTTCCCTGCCTTGAACCGCCTTGAAGGCACCCGACAGGCGGCGTACCTGGATGGCCCGGGCGGGACCCAGGTCTCCCAACAGGTCATCGATGCCATGTCGGCAGTCCTCCGCGACGGCATCAGCAACAGCGGTGGCGGGTTCACCACCTCGGATTACGCAGACCTCATCACCGCCGAGGCCCGTCGGGCGATGGCGGACATGTTCAACGCCGATCCCAACGAGATCTCGTTTGGCCAGAACATGACCAGCATCACGTTTGCGGTGAGCCGAGCCCTCGCCACCACCTGGGCGCCGGGTGACGCCGTCGTGGTCACCAGTCTCGACCACGACGCCAACTACACCCCCTGGGTGCGGGCCACCGCGGATGCGGGAGCCGAGGTGCGCATCGCCGAGTTTGACCCGGTCACCGGTGAACTCGATCCTTCGGCGGTGGGCCGCTTGCTCGACGACAGGGTCCGCTTGGTGGCGGTCTGTGTCGCCTCCAATGCGATCGGCACGGTTGTCGATGTGGGGACCATTGCTGCGATGGCCCACGAATCGGGTGCCCTGGTCTATTTGGACGCGGTCCACGCCTGTCCTCATCGGCTCCTCGATGTCAAGGCGTTCGACTGTGACTTCCTGGTCGCCTCGTCCTACAAGTTCTTCGGCCCTCACACCGGGATCCTCTACGGCAGGCTGGATCGTCTGGAAGGCCTCGACGCCTACAAGGTTCGCCCGGCGCCCTCCGACCCTCCCGGGAAGCTGGAGACCGGCACCCAGTCCTTCGAATCGATGGCCGGAGTCACCGCCACCGTCGAATACCTGGCTGGGCTCGCCGGAGACACCGCTGGGTCGCGACGGGAACACCTGGTGCAGGCCTATTCCCTGATCAACGACCACGAGCGATCCTTATCGGAGAGGTTTCTCGACGGGGTGGCATCGTTCCCTGGCGTGAAGGTCTATGGAGTGCCGACGGCGGACCGACGGCGGGTGGCCACCTTCGCCATCGGGGTCGAAGGGCACCGGTCGGAGGTGGTTGCGGCTCACATGGCCCGAGCCGGGATCTACGTCTGGTCCGGTCACTATTACGCGGTCAATGCCATGGATCGGCTCGGGGTCCTCGACGAGGGCGGTCTGGTCCGGGTCGGGTTCGTCCACTACAACACGGCCGCCGAGGTCGACCGGGTCCTGGAAGCGCTGGCTGACCTCTGAGCCAGTTCAATCCTCGTCTCGATCCCTAACCGAATCATCGACACCCCACCTCCCGTTCTTCCTCGCCGCCTCGACCAGGAGGAACTCGATCTGGCTGTTGAGACTGCGCAGGTCTTCGGCTGCCCATCGTTCCAGAACCCGATGCAGCCTCGGATTGATGCGCAAGAGAAAACTCTTGCGATCCGTCATCCCGGATAAAGGGTGCCGGTGTTGACCACAGGCTGGACGCTGCGATCTCCCGTGAGGACCACCATCAGGTTGGACACCATGGCGGCTTTGCGCTCCTCGTCCAACTCGACGATGTTCTCGTCTGCAAGCTGCTTCAAAGCGTCCTGGACCATGGTCACCGCACCCTTCACGATCAGCTTGCGGGCTGCAATCACGGCTCCAGCTTGTTGGCGACGCAGCATCTCACCGGCGATCTCGGGGGCATAGGCCAGCCGGCGCAAACGGCAATCGCGCACCGACACCCCAGCCTCGTCCAATCGGTCTTGGAGTTCGCGCTGCAGGGTGGCGGTCACATCGTCGGCGTTGGCCCTCAATGAAGGGCCTTCGTCCTCGATATTGTCGTAGGGGTATTCGCTTGCCACGTGACGGATCGCCGCCTCCGACTGCACCTTGACGAAATGCTCGTAATCCTCGACGTCGAATGCCGCCCGGGCGGTGTCCACCACTTGCCAGTTGATCACAGACGCGATCTCTACCGGATTGCCCACGGCATCGTTCACCTTCAACACATCCGAGTCGAAGGTCCGGATTCGAAGCGACACCGGCATGCGCTGCGTCAACGGGTTGACCCACCGAAAACCGTTTTCCCGCACCGTCCCCAGATAGCGACCGAAGAGGGTCACCACCCGCGACTGATTCGGCTGATTGACGAAGAGCCCTGGAATCAGCGCGGAACCGATCAGGAGGGCCAGCCCACAGGTTGCAATCAACAACCCGTTCTCTTGCTCCAGGGCCACCACGAAAGCGACAGCCCCACCCAACAGGAGGACCAGGGCGACACTTGCCATCAACCAGCCGGAAATACCGACGATCAACCGCTCGGCGGACATCGATTGCCTTTCTGTCATATCACGATGATATCAAGATGATATGAGCAGCGTGAAGACTTTCGGTTCAGCTCTCGACGGGAGTAACCCCCAGCTCCCCCATGAGGGCCCGCACCCGTATTTCCAGCTCGTCTCGGATCGGGCGCACCTCATCGACGGACTTTCCAGATGGATCGTCGAGCTCCCAGTCGACGTACTTCTTCCCGGGGTAGATGGGACAGGCATCCCCACATCCCATGGTCACCACCACATCGGCAGCGCGAACGATCTCGTCGGCCCAGGGCTGGGGGATCTCCCTGCTGATGTCGATCCCTACCTCGGCCATGGCGGCAACCGCCGCCTGATTCACCGTATCCGCCGGTTCTGAGCCACCAGAGAACACGTCTACCTGCTCCCCGGCGAGCTTTCGCATCAAACCAGCCGCCATTTGGGAACGGCCCGCGTTGTGAACGCACAGGAACAGCACACTGGGGTTGAGGGTCGTGACGTCTGACTCGAGACGAATCATCGCCCTGACCCGATCGGCGGCGAACCTCTCCGCCAGAAGGGGCACCCACGCTGTCGTCTGCGCCTGGCCCAGCAGTCGGTCGAGCGAGTCGTAGAGGAATCGTTCGATGGTCTCGGTGTTGAGCTGGCCCTCGAAACGGCGCTTGAGCCGCTCCGCACCCTCACGCACATGCAGTTGCTCCGCGGTCGTCAGTTGAGTTCTGCTGATGGTCATGCTTGCTGCCTCTCGTTCTCGATTGCACCGACCATTTGGCCGACTCGTCTGTCAATCTCGGTGAATGAGCTCCGAAAGTCCCCGATTCGGCCGGTCTCGACCGGGTCAGGAATTGACCAATGCAGGATTCGAGCCTCGAACGGGATATCCGACTCGACCGCCAAATCACACACCGACACCACCAGATCGGGTGACCCGGTCACCTCCGAGAAGCCCTTCGGCTTGTGGGTCGAGAGGTCGACGCCCATCTCGGTACCGACCTTGATCGCCTTGGGGTGCACGGCCTGTCTGGGATTGGGGCCTGCGCTCTGCACCAACGCCCCACATCTTGACCGAAACAGGGCCTCAGCGACCTGGGAACGGGCGGAGTTATGGGTGCAGACAAAAACCACCGACGTCGCCGCCAGTAGGCGTCCCGGTAGGAAGCCACGGACCAACTCGGTGTCGAGGGAGATGTAGCGACGACGACGGTCGCCCGATGAAACCCGACGCCGGATCAACGCTGCTGCTTCCAACACCCCCAGATGGTGTGCGAGCAGGTTGGTTTCGAAACCAGTGATACGGGCGAGGTCATGTGGGGTGCGATCGGATAGAGACAACTCGTCGACGATCTGGAGACGGCCATCGTCGCCCAGGGCTCGATGGATTGCTGCCCTCTCGATTCTCTCCATAGCTCAAACTATATTGACTCACCTACTCCTGAGTCAATATCACAAGTCGATAAGACCAGAGGGATGCCTGATGGCAAGGCCGGCCACCCCGGGCGGACCTTCGATGATCGACAGCCCAGCGTCGGCTGCGCCCAGCCAACTCCGAAGCTCAACGGGCTGCCCGGAGAGAACCACGCTCTCGATCGGCCCCTGACCCTCGAGCGAGCGGCCCGGGGTGATCGGCCATGTCGATGTCCCATTGGATGAAGAAGGGATGCCCACGGGTCAGGGTCTGCTCCAGACCGGCCGATTGCCATCGCAACTCCAACCCATCGGACGTGTTGCGGGACATCGAAATCGGTTTCAACCCGAGACGACTGGTCACCTCCCGGATGTGGTCGGTTCGCAGACACAACCCAACCGAGCGCATCGGACTCTCCTCGATCGAAACGGTGGCCCACATCCCGAACGGGTTGGCCCTGGCGGCCCTCCGGTCGACGACAGTCAGCAACTCGAGATAGTTGTCACCCAAAGGGATGATCCGATTCGCAGTGCCTAAACCGGCATGACGGCCCCCAGCCACTGACCGCAGGCCATACCGCTTGAAGAACACATCCGCTGCTTGCTCGAGGTCGGGGACGCACACGATCACATGATCGATCGTGAGGTCGGATGTCGCCATGGGCTGAGATTCCTGTCGGCTTGCAGGAGTTCGATTGTTGCCGTTGGATCCACCGTAGACTTGCCCTGTGAAACGTCTCTCTCCTCTTCTCATCCTCGGCGCCGTCGTCGCCTTCGTGTTGATGCGTCGACGTGGCGGCGACCCGGTGGAGCCTGACTCCGCCTGGAGCCCGACCCACCCCTCGTGATCGTCGGTGTGCTCGTCACCGGGGATACCGCGGTTCGGGCAGCCCACTCACTGAGCGCCCATCGCACCGTAGACGAGGTGGTAGTGGTCGGACCGGCGCGGAGCAAGAGCTTTCGGGTCGTACCCTCGGCTGAAGGCTGCGACCTTCTCGTAGGCACCGGCCCCGATGCGCCCGCTCTGGCCCGAAATCACGGGGTGCGTCTGATCTGGGACGGCGAGTCGACCGAGGAGGGAGTCATCGTGGCCGGCGGGTCACCGGCCGGTCTGGCCCTGGCGATGGCCTCACGCGAGCCGGATCCACGTCTAGTTGCAGTGGCCCACCCCGACTATGCAGAGGGCTCGGATCACGCGGTGCGGTTCCCGGAGCCGGTGGGCAGGGCGACTGTGGCCGACACCACCTATTCACAGCGGCGGGTGGCCATGGCCAACTCCCCAAACCGTTTCGCAGCCTGTCTCGCCGTCGGAGCCGGTCGAAGTGTGACCATCGTCGACGATGGGGCATTCCTCTCGGGTATCGCCCTGGCGGCCGGAGTCGATCTTGCCGGTGACACGCCCCTGATGGTCTTCGACGACGCGCTGACCTATCTTCAGACAGCCACGGACATGGGCTTGGTGATGGCCAACGACCGCTAATTGGGATCTACAGGGGTCATATACGGCCCTGTGTATCCCAATTACGGCGGGGGTTCAGGTCAGTGGAACGCTGACCGGCGCGGTTTCCTCGGTGGGGATGTCTGCCTGGTCGTAGGGCGCCGTAGAGCCGTTGCCCGGGCGGTAGTCGGTCGGCGGGTGCAGGACCTGTTGCGGCATTGTGACCGGGTTGAGAGTCTCTTCCAGAACCACGATCTCGATCCCACCAACGACGTCAGAGACCAGGTTGTAGGTGATGGCCAGCAGCACGGTCGCACCTGTGGCCAGGACCCACCACGCCACAGACCCGAACACAATGACCCTGAAGAACTGCTCCACGTTGGCAAACGGTTGGGAGCCCTCGTCGATCAGCGTGATCTCGACCATGAAGGCGGTGAGACGATCCGGGATTCCGGCCCGATCGAATACCGACCAGAAGATGACACCGCCGAGCACCATGGCGATGGCCACAACGGCCCAGACCACCGCCGAAACCTTCAGCGCGGTCCAGGGATCGACCTTTCTGATTATGCGTCGAACACGACGAACAGTTGCCATACCGGCTCCCTAGCTGTGGGACAAGTCTACGAGACCGCCACAGTTGACCAACGACTCCAGGTCAGTGCGGGTTCCTTCATTCCTCGACATCGTGGACGGTGGCGATGGCCGAGAGCTCATTTCCCTCGCCGACATCGATGACCCTGACCCCGGTCGTGTCCCGCTTCTGACGGCTGATCTTGGCGATCGGGGTCCGGATCCCGATGCCGGCCGATGAGACCAGGAAGACGTCGCCTTCCTTGGACACGGCGAGCGCTCCGACCAGGTTGCCTCGTACCCGCGTCAGCTTGAAGGCCTTCATTCCTTGCCCGCCACGAGTCTGACGGCGGAACTCCCCCATGGCAGTCCGCTTGCCGTAACCGGCCGAGCTCAACAGCAACACCTCGTCACCCTCGACGTTGGAAACGGCGGCCACGACCTGGTCACCCTCGCGCAACCGGATCCCGCGGACTCCCTGGGTGCTCCGCCCCATACTCCTGAGGTCTGCTTCGGCGAACCTGATCCCCATCCCGTCACGAGTGAAGATCAGCATGTCATTGGCTCCGCTGGTCGGGCGAACCGACACCACCTCGTCGTCGCCAACCAGCTTGATCGCAACCAGGGTCTGGTTCCGGGAGTCGTATTCCTTGAACTCGGTCTTCTTCGCGACCCCAAGTTTGGTGACCATCACCAGATAGCGGCCGGTCTCGTAGTCACGGGTGTCGATGATCGCCTGCACCGTCTCCTCGGGCTCCAAGGGGAGCACCGACTGCCCCAGCACGCCTTTGGCTGTCCGTGACTGGCGGGGAATGGCATGGGCCTTCAGCCGATGGACCAGGCCTTTGTTGGTGAAGAACAGGAGATAGGCGTGGGCGGTGGTGTGGACCAGGTGCTGGATCACGTCATCACCTTGCACCTCGGCCGCCTTGATTCCACGCCCACCGCGGGCCTGGGTCCGATAGGTGGAGGCCGGGACCGACTTGATGTAACCGGTTTGGGAAACGGTGACGATCAACTCGTCGTCGGCAATCAGGTCTTCGAGGGAGAGGTCGCCCTCGTCAGGGATGATGCGGCTGCGTCGGTTCTCGCCGAACGTGGACCGTATCTCTCCCAGCTCGTCCTTGATGATTCCCCAACGGATCTTGGGGTCGGCGAGGATTTTCTCCAACTCGGCGATCACCTCCGCCAGCTCGGCCAGCTCGGTGCGCAGCTTGTCAACCTCGAGGGCGGTCAGACGCCGCAGCGGCATGTCCAGGATGGCATTGGCCTGGATCTCGGAAAGCTCGAATCGTTCGATCAGGTTGGCCCGCGCCTCGCTGGTGTCCGCAGAGCCCCGGATGACCTGGATCACCTCGTCGATGTTGTCGACGGCGATGATGAGACCCTCGAGGATGTGAGCCCGGGCCTGCGCCTCTTCGAGACGGAACCGGGTTCGCCGCTCGACGACTTCCATCTGGTGGTCGAGGTAGTAGCCGATCATCTCGGCCACGTTGAGCGTCCTCGGGACTCCGTCGACCAGGGAAACCATGTTGTATGCGAACGAATCCTGGAGTGGGGTGTTCTTGTAAAGCTGGTTGAGCACCACCTGGGGGATGGCGTTGGCCTTCAACTCGATGACCAGTCGGATGCCAACCCGATCGGAGCTCTCGTTGCGAACCTCGGCGATCCCGTCGATCCGTTTCGAATCGACCAACTCCTTGATCTTGGCGACGATCCGCTCGATCGAGACCTGGTAGGGGAGCTCGGTGGCGATGATCGCGGTGCGACCCTTGCGGATCTCCTGCACGTCACACACGGCACGGATCTTCACCGAGCCCCGGCCGGTGGTGAGAGCGTCATGGATCCCGCCGACCCCCACCAGGAACCCGCCGGTCGGGAAGTCGGGGCCCTTGACGAATTGCATCAACTCCTCGGAGGTGGCGTCGGGGTTGTCGATCACATGGATACTGGCGTCGATGACTTCGTTGAGGTTGTGAGGAGGGATGTTGGTGGCCATACCCACCGCGATCCCCTGAGAGCCGTTGACCAGGAGATTGGGGAATCGGGCCGGAAGAACCGAGGGCTGTTGCATCTCGCCGGAGTAGTTGTCGATGAAATCGACCGTGTCCTCCCGGATCCCGTCGAGTAGATGGTTGGAGAGCTTGGTGAGACGGCATTCGGTGTAGCGCGCCGCGCCGGGTGGGTCGTCGATGGTCCCGAAGTTGCCCTGGGGGTCGATGAGGAGATGCCGCATCGAGAAATCCTGACCCATCCTGACCAGCGCGTCATAGATCGCCTGATCGCCGTGGGGGTGGTAGTTGCCCATGACATCTCCGACCACTTTGGAGCATTTGCGATGCGCCGAGGCAGTGGTGATGTTGTTCTCGAACATCGAATAGATGATCCGGCGTTGCACCGGCTTCAGGCCGTCGCGGACATCCGGCAACGCCCGGGAGACGATGACCGACATCGCATAGTCGATGAAGCTCTGCTCCATCTCATCGGTGATCTCGATATCGGAGCTGGGGATAACTGGATCGAGTGTGTCTTCGCTCATGAGCTCAGATGTCCAGGAAGCGAACGTCGTCGGCGTTCTGCTGGATGAAGGCCTTTCTCAGCGCAACGTCTTCACCCATCAAGGTCTCGAAGACCTCCTCGGCCCGCAGTCCGTCCTCCATCGTGATCTGGAGGAGGGTCCTGGTCGCCGGGTTCATCGTGGTCTCCCACAATTCGCTTGGATTCATCTCGCCGAGACCTTTGAACCGAGTCGGCTTCACCTTCGGGTGCTCCTTCTTGAACTCGTTGAGGGCGGAGTCGTCCTTGAGGTAGTGGACCTTGGATCCGACCTTGACCCGGTACAACGGTGGCTGGGCTACGTAGACGAAGCCATGGTCGATCAGCCCCCGCATATGCCGGAACAAAAGCGTGAGAAGCAGGGTGCGGATGTGGGAGCCATCGACATCGGCGTCGGTGAGGATGACCACTTTGTGGTACCGGGCCTTACTGGCGTCGAAGTCGTCACCGATTCCGGTGCCCATCGCGGTGATGATGTCCTGGACCTCGGTGTTCTGGAGCGCCTTGGCGAGACGGGCCCTCTCCACGTTCAGGATCTTGCCTCGAATGGGCAGGATCGCTTGGGTGGTCGAATCACGCGCCGACTTGGCGGGCCCGGCCGCCGATTTACCCTCGACGATGAACAGCTCGGACTCCGCCGGGTCGCGACTAGAGCAATCGGCGAGCTTGTCGGGCAGGCCCCCCGACTCCAAGCCCGACTTACGACGGGTCAGCTCCCGGGCCTTGCGAGCCGCCTCGCGGGCCCTGGCGGCACCGACACATTTCTCGACGATGCGTCGGGCCTCGGGCGAGTAGCGCTCGAGCCATTCGGGGAGCCTGCGGTTGAGGGCTCTCTCGACATAGGAGCGGATCTCGGTGTTGCCCAGTTTGGTCTTGGTCTGACCTTCGAACTGGGGCTCCTTCACCCGTACCGAGATCACTGCGGTCAACCCTTCGCGGACATCCTCACCGGTCAGGTTCTCGTCCTTCTCTTTGAGTAGGCCCTTGGCTCTCGCGAAGTCGTTGATCGCCTTGGTTAGGGCCTTGCGGAATCCCTCTTCATGGGTGCCGCCTTCATGGGTGTTGATGTTGTTGGCGAACGAGAGCACCGACTCGGTGTAGGAGGTGGTCCATTGCATGGCAACATCGAGCTCGGCGTCGTCACCCACGTCGGTCATGTCGATGACATGAGCGTGCAGAGGGTCACGCTTCGAGTTGAGATGCTTGACGAAGTCGACCAGCCCGCCCTTGTAGTGGAAGACCTCGATCCGGGGATTGTCTTCGCGCTCGTCGGAGAGCGTGATCTGCAGATCCTTGTTGAGAAATGCGGTCTCGCGGAGACGTGATGCCACCGTCTCGTACTCGAAGGTCATGGTCTCCTGGAAGGTGCCCGGACTCGGCCAGAACCTGATCGTCGTGCCGCTCTTCTTGATCGGGCGCCCCTTCCTGGGCTCCTTCGCTGTGGGCTGGCCGTCCTTGAACTCCTGGGTGTAGGTGAAGCCACCACGACGCACCTCGGCTTCGAGACGCGAGGAGAGGGCATTGACCACCGAGACCCCTACCCCATGTAATCCCCCGGAGACGGTGTAGGCGCCCTGCTCGAACTTTCCGCCGGCGTGCAGCGTGGTCAGCACCGTGGTCAACGCCGACTTCTTGGTCTTGGCGAGATGCTCCACCGGGATCCCCCGGCCGTCATCGACCACCTCAACCCCACCATCGGCGCGCAGCGTCACCATGATCTTGGTGCAGAACCCTGCCATCGCCTCGTCGACCGAGTTGTCCACCACTTCCCAGATGAGATGGTGCAGACCACGAGGGCCGGTCGATCCGATGTACATGCTCGGCCGTCGCTTCACCGCTTCGAGACCTTCGAGGACGGTGATGTCTTTGGCTTCGTAACTGTCGCGGGTGGCCGTCACGACCCTCCTTTTGGGACCTGGATGGAAGGTGGAGTCCGCCTGCTCGCGGCTACTTTCACGTATGTCATTTTACCGATAACTACTGACAAAACCCAATCCATCCGTTGCGACGATCATTCAATTTCGCGACGGTGGTGTGACTTCGACCTGATCGACTACCCCCTCCCCGAAACGGGCTCTCAGGGTCTCCACCAGCTGGGTAGCCCCGTATCGCAGAAATGCCACCATCGACGGTGAAGACGCCTCCACGACCAATGTTCGCCCCCTGATCACCACCGGCCGCGACCTCCCTACCCAAGGGGTGCCGGCAAGCTCGTCCCACTCGTCGAGGAGCTGGGACATGAGCACCGGGTCGGGAAGACCCATCTTTCGGAACACCTCACCCAGAGAGGACTCGAATGACGACAAGTCACCACCGGTCATCGTTGCACCCCGTCCCCAACCCACCACACAGTTCCGGGGATTGGGACGTCCTCAGGCCGCGCCGAGGTGACGAGGGTTTGAGCCTGCTCGGGGATTGCCCCAGCCAACGCCTTGGCCCGGTCCGGGTCGAGCTCCGAGAAGACGTCGTCGAGGAGCAGCACCGGCTGCTCCCCGATCACATCCGCAACCGCACGGTGGGCGGCCAACTTCACCGCCAACGCCATGGTCCGCTGCTCTCCCTGGCTCCCGTGCGTCCTCGTCTCGACCCCGTCGATCCGGAACGCCGGCTCATCACGATGCGGCCCGGTGGTGGTCAGACGGCGGTCGTAATCCGCCTTTCGTGACCTCTCGAGAGCCGAAGCGATCTCGGCGCCGAACTCCCCCGAGGAACTGGTGGAGATCTCCTTCGTGGTCCAGGAGCACACATACCCAAGAGACGCCCGATCACCCCTTTGTGAGACCGACATGTAGGTCTCCTCGAGCCAGGGGGCGAGGGTCTCCAACACAGCCACTCTTCTCGCCATCACCCGTCCCCCGGATTGGGCGAATCGTGAATCCCAAACCGAAAGGGTGGCCTCGTCGCGCTCCCCTGCTCGTAGGAATGCGTTTCGTTGTCGTAACGCACGATCGAACTCAGCCTGGTCGAGATGGGCCGCCGGCCACAACTGGAGAGCGACTTGGTCGATCAGGTCACGTCGGTAGGCCGGCCCCCTCTTCACCAGATCCAGGTCCTCGGGGAGGAAGGCGATGACCCTGACCACACCCAACAGGTCCGACGTCCGGCGCAGCCGGGTCTTGTCGACCTGGGCCCGACGGGGCCCGATCCGGTTCACCTCGATCTCAACCAACCGCGACCGTTCGCCGGTTGAGATGCCGGCGCGGATGATGGCGGCATCCACCCCATCCTTGATCAATGAGGCCTCCTCGACGGAACGGAACGACCTGAGAGTGGCCAAGAAGCCGATGGCCTCGAGGAGATTGGTCTTGCCGGACCCATTCGGTCCGAGCAAGAGATTCACCCCCGGCTCGGGGCTCCATTCGAGAGTCTCATAGGACCGAAAATCGGAGAGCGATAACCAGTCGACCTGCATTCACACCCGTACGGGCATCAGCAGGTAGAGAAAGGCATCGTCTGAGCCCTGATCGATCACGCTCGGCTTGAACGCATCGATCACTCGTATCCGCACCGAGTCACCGGGAATCGCCGATACCCCGTCCTGGAGGTATCTCGGGTTGAAGGCGATCGAGACTTCCTCGTCGGTACCGGTGTACACACCGTCGAGATGCTCGGCTTCGGCGCCTACGTCCTGGCGGGTGACGGTGACTTCGATCCCACCTTCCATGAGCTTGAGGCGGACCGGGATGTGATCTTCGGCGACCAGGCTGACCCGACCCAAGGCGTCGAGCAGGGTCTCCTTTTCCACCACTACCTGATTGGGATAGGTGTCTGGCAACAGCGATTGATACTTCGGGAAACTCCCATCGATGAGGCGGAGACGAAGCAGGCCCTTGTCGGAGGTGAACACCGCCTCCCGATCGAGGAGTTGCGCTGTCACCTTGGTCGACCCGATCGTCCGCGGCAGCTCTCTCAGCCCGCGCGCCGGCACCAAAGCCGTGCCCTCGAGCCCTACCCCGACCAGGTCCCGCCTCGCCAGGCGGTAGGAGTCGGTGGCGACCATCCGCAAACCACTGTCCGACCCCTCGAAGAGCACCCCGGTGAGGATGGGGCGTGCCCCATCCCCGGAAGCGGCGATGGTGACCTGGTTGATCGCTTCGGCTAGTTCCTCCCCGTCGACTTCGACCCCGTCGGAAACGATCTCCTCGTGAAGTGGGAAATCGTCCAGCGAGAGCGGTCGCAGCGTGAAACGTGGTCCGTTGCCCTGAATCTCGATGTCGTTGTCGGTGGTGCCCACTGTGACCGAACCGGCCGGCATCTTCCGCACCGCCTCGGAGAGCAGCCTCCCGGGGATGACCGCCCGCCCTTCCTCCATCACTTCCACTTCAGCGGAGGTCCGCACCGTGATATCGAGATCGGTCCCGGTCACCCGGAGACTGGTCCCCGACACCTCACAGAGGAGACCCTGCAGCACCGGCAGGGCGGTCCGAGTCCCCACGGCGCGGTTTGCCCTGGCGAGTACATCAGCCAGGTCGTCTCGCTGAGCTCGGATTCTCACAGGTGGGTGTCCCTTCGTTTCTTGCTACTGAGTGGCATTTAAAGAGTATTAGTTGTAGTAGGGGGTTGTGGATTTGTGGATTCCTCGTGAATGGCGTGGTGGCCATTGGCGATTGTCCTGTGCACGGGGCTGTTGATCGAGTGGGGAGATCTCCCGGTGCGCGGGGGACAACTCAACTGGCTGTGGATACAACCCCACCTTTCCTCAGGTCCTGTGTGAGTTGTGTGACCCGATCGAAGACCGCCCGATCCGAGCGCAGGATCCGCTTCACCTTCTCCACCGAGTGGAGAACGGTGGTGTGGTCCCGCTGGAAGTGCTCGCCGATCTTGGGCAACGAGAGGTCGGTCAGCTCACGGCAGAGGTACATCGAGATCTGACGGCAGAGGACCAGAGGTTGTCTCCTGCTCGGGCTGAGAACGTCTTCGACCGAGAACCCATAAGCGGTTGCCGTGGTTCGGATGATGGTGTCGGGTCCCAAGGGGATCGGCTCATATGGGGTGACGATGTCGCGTAGGACACGCTCGGCAGTCTCCAAGTCTATGTCACGACGATTCAGAGCCGACCAGGCGGTGACCCTGGTCAGGGCTCCTTCTAGCTCCCGGATGTTGTCAGAGACCAGTCCGGCTATGTGCTCGAGGACGTCAATGGGCACCGGGCGCGGAGCGAATTCGGCGTTGCGCTTCAGGATGGCCAGTCTCGTTTCCACATCCGGTGGTTGGATGTCGGTGAGGAGACCCCACTCAAAACGGCTCCGAAGTCGGTCTTCCAGCGAGGACAGGTTGCGGGGATGGCGATCCGAGCTGATGACCATCTGCTTGCCCGACTCGTAGAGCGAGTTGAAGGTGTGGAAGAACTCCTCGAGGATCTGCTCCTTGCCCTCAAAGAACTGGACGTCGTCAAGAAGCAGGATGTCGACCCCGCGGTACCGGTGTTTGAAGGCGTCGGGACGCTTTCTCCGGATCGAGTCGATGAAGTCATTGAGGAAGTTCTCCGACGATATGTAACGAACCACCAGGTTCGGGTACATCTCGAGAGCCTGGTGGCCAACCGCATTCAACAGATGGGTCTTGCCCAGACCGGCGCCGCCGTAGATGAAGAGAGGGTTGTAATGAGCCCCGGGTTGCTCGGCGACGGCCATGGCGGCTGCCCATGCGAATCGGTTCGATTGACCGACGACGAAGCTCTCGAAGCGATAACGCGAAAAGAGGTTCGGTGGTGTTCCCTTGCCCGTCCGATCCTGGCCTAGCTCGCCCTGCTCACCCTGGGGCTCGCGGTCGAGAGGGAGTTGATCGGCGAGGTCGACTTCGACCACCTTGTATCGGGGTGTCGAATCAATCCCGTAGATCTCCTTGAAAGCGTCCTCGATCAGATCGCCGTGTTTGTCTCGGACCCACCTCAGGTGGAATTCGCTGGGGGCGGTCAGGACCGGAGTTCGTCCCTGGAAGTCAGGCTCAATGCGCGAAAGCCAGGTCTCCCAGTTTCCCTTGGAGGCTCCCGCCCTGAGAATGTCTTGAAACTGGTTCCATCCGTCGGGCGTCGTATTTGGTTGTGTCAATGGGCCACTCCTCCAAGTCCGGTCTCGAGTTGTCCACAGACACATCCACATCTGTGGAAAGGACTGTGAACATCCCACCGGGATGTCATCCAGGTTGTCACCGAGAGCGGTCCAGTCATCCAATTACGACAGGGGAAGTCGATCGCGCTCCCAAGGTCAAGGGAGGCGAGTATCGGCTCCGTGTCACTGGGTCGTCAAGAACGCGAGAATCAACGGTGTGGAAGACTTGCCCTGCATCTTTCCACAAGAAAACCCCAGGTAGTAAAAGGTTTTTCCATAGATTGCCATGCCTATTTCGAGGCCGTGGGACGATGAATGACGCATGGGTTCTTTTCGCGAACCATCCGAATTCTTCGCGGACCAGGTGATCTCCGTGATGGTGCGGGTGCCCTTTCTCGCGATCGTGACGCTTTGACATAACTTCGGCACAGTTCGTAACCTGTGGTTCCTCCACCGGATTGCTGGCCATGAAAAGGACTTACCAACCAAAGGTTCGACGTCGGAAGCGCCGACACGGCTTCCGTCATCGCATGCAAACTCGAGCTGGTCGTGCCACCCTCAAGGCACGTCGCCTCAAGGGCCGGAAGCGTCTCGCTGCCTGACATCGAGCCCCTTCGCTCCCCACGCGATTTTCGGAGGGTCTTCAAAGAGGGAACCAGACGTCGCTCCGGTGGCGTGGTCATGGTTCAATGTCCCGGTCAGACGGGACCGCCTCGTGTCGGGCTTGTCGTCTCGAAGAGTGCCGGGAACGCGGTGACCCGGAACCGGATCAAACGCCGTCTGCGCCATATCGTGCGGACGTTGCCGCTCAAACCAGGAATTGACTACGTGATCATCGGCGCCAGCCAGGTAGCAGACGTGTCCCATCCCAGTCTCGTGGGATGGTTGGAGCGCGCCCTCGAGGGGAGCCGCGATGTTTAGGTGGTTGCGACCCCGGTCCCTGGCCGTCGGGCTGATACGGATTTACCAGAAATTGGTAGCTCCCTTCTTGAGGGCGAATTGTCGGTACCAGCCGACCTGTTCCTCCTACACCGCCGAGGCGATCACCCGCTTTGGCGTCATTCGTGGCAGCTGGCTCGGCATGAAGCGGATTGGTAGGTGTCACCCGCTCCGACCTGGTGGCTATGACCCCGTACCCGAAACCTGGAGAACTCAATAATGGGTGGGCTGTTCGACATCTTGAAGCAAGCACTGGGCTCGGTGCTTGCCTTCTTCTACGAGATCCTGGTCCCACCATTCAGTGAGGGCAACGGGCTTGGCCTTTCCATCATCCTGCTCACGATCTTCATCAACCTGGTCGTTTTCCCGCTGACCCTGAAACAAACCAGGGCCACCCGGGCCTTCACCGAGATTCAACCTGAGATCAAACGGTTGCAGAAGGATTACAAGGACGACCCCCAAGAGATGCAGAAGCGTCTCATGGAGTTGCAGAAATCGGCGGGAGCCACCCCCGGCGGTTGTCTGCTCCCGTTGCTGGTCCAGATGCCGATCTGGTTTGCGCTTTTCCAATTGTTGCGGGCACCGCTTGTCCTCGATCCGGTGACCAAGGCCCTGGTCGCAGGGGCGGCTCATCCCATCAACCCGACGTCCTCATTGGGAATGGCCCTTCTCGATGGAACCGACAAGCTTTTCCTCGGTATGAACCTGAGCTTTAGCCCCAGTGACGCCTTTGCTCTCAGCCTGGCCACTGCGGTGCCCTATCTGATCCTGATGACGATCATGGTGGCCACTCAATACGTCCAGCAATGGCACTCGACCTACGGTCAGGATCGTCCCACCGATCAAAAGGGAGCGGGGGCCCAACAAGCGATCACCAAGATAATGCCTCTGTTCATTGGGTTTATCTCCTGGAATTTTCCTGCGGGACTGGTCCTCTATTGGACTACTTCCAACTTTTTCCGTCTCGGTCAGCAGGCGCTGATCTTCAAGATGGATGGACGCCCCAATCCGGGTGCTGCCAAGACCGAGTCGAGCCAGGAAGCCGAGTCGGACGATGGCGACCCCAAGAAACCGCAGACTGGGGCAGCTGACAAGCGCCGTAGGCGCAGGAGGAGATGACGTGGATTATTTAGAGGTGCGGGCAAGAACGGTCGATCTCGCCGTCGAAGCTGCGATGACCGAGTTGGGGATCACAGACCGTGAACAGATCGACGTCGAAGTGCTTCAGGAACCGGAGAAGGGTTTTCTCGGGTTGGGGGGACAGGATGCCCTGGTTCGGGTCACCCAACGCAAGGCGAGACGACGACGCAACGAGCGCCGTCGCAACCCCCGGGAACCACGGACCGAGAAAAGAGCCCGACAGGAAACGCCGAGATCGGGTAACAATGGGGAGAACCGACAGAAGAGCAACACAAACAGCAAGGGTCGCGACATGAATCGTCAGGAGCAAAATGACCAACCCAGGGTTGATGATCGTCCGGTCATGACGATCGAAGACCAGGCACGAATCGCCGGCGAGTTCCTAGAGGGACTGGTCGCCGCATATGGGTTGGAGGGATCGGTGGCGACTTCGGTGATCGAGGATGTGATCGTGGCCGATGTCAACGGTGTGCAGACCGAGGCCCTGGTCGGGGTGCGGGGGTCGGTGCGTTCGGCGATTCACGAATTGACCCGGACCGTGATGCAGAGATATGCCCAGGACACTGCCCGGCTCCGTCTCGACATTGCCGGGTACGCCGAAAGACGTCGTCAGGCGTTGACCATCTACGCAGAGCAACTCATCGATCAGTTGCTGGCCGAGGGTGGCGAGATCATGTTGGAGCCGATGAGCCCTGCCGATCGCAAGGTGATCCATGACGCAGCTGCCGCCCACGACGGTGTCCAGTCCTATTCAGAAGGCGAGACACCGCGACGTTATGTGGTTCTGACCCGGGTCGAGACCGACAACGACGACGAGGATGCTGTCGACGACACCCCGTACCTCTCCGAAGAGGAATGATCAACCACTGACCTTCGCGAGATTGATGACACGAGGGGGCCTTCCGGGGCCCCCTCGTGCGGTCTCTACCCAACCCAACACCTTTAGAGTCGGGTTTCACGTGAAACATCCGGAGATCTGGCTGAGATGCGCAGAGTGGGTCGGTGTCGAGATGGAGGCAGCCGCCCTGGAACGGCTCGAGGTCTATCAGAAATGGTTGGCCGAGGAGGCGATCCAGGCCGGGGGACTCGGCCCTGGCGAGCTCAACCGTCTCCATGATCGGCACATCGGGGACTCGATCCTGTTTGCTGCCGGGTTTGATTCGATTCCGGATCAGGTGTTGGATATCGGGTCCGGGGTTGGTCTTCCCGGTATCCCCCTCGCCATCCTCCTGGGGGCGACCCGATTCACCCTTCTCGATCGGTCGCGACGTCGGGTTGATCTGATGCGTCGGGCGATCCGAATCCTGGGACTGGAGAATGTGACGGTGGAACAAGGGGAAATCGAGCATAGACTTGACCAGGTGCCAGCAGTGGTGTCCCGGGCCACCCTTCCCCCGGACCGGGCCCGGGACCTAATTGCCTCCCGGCTTCGCCCTGGAGGAGTGGCAGTCCTCGGTGGTTCCTGGGCGAATCGACCCGACCACGTGGGGTGGGTGACGATGGAGATCCCGGCTTCGGTCCTTGACCATACGATTTGGCTTCTTATCATGCGTCGAACGTGACCGACCGTGGACCATTGGTCGTAGCCCTCGCCAACCAGAAGGGTGGTGTCGGCAAATCGACGACTGCCATCAACCTGGCCGCCGCTTTGGCATTCCAGGGTCAACGCACCCTCCTCATCGATCTCGACCCCCAGGGAAATGCCACCAGTGGTTTGGGTATCGATCGTTCGACGATCGATGTCTCCATCTATGACGTCTTGCTCAAGGAGGCGGAGCTGGTCGATGCCATCGAGCCCACTTCGGTGCGAGACTTGTTCGTGGTGCCGGCGACCATCGACCTCGCCGGTGCCGAGATCGAGTTGGTTTCGCTGTTTTCACGTGAAACCCGTCTCCGCAATGCGATTCAGGCCTCCGGTGACGGTTATAGCGTCGTTCTCGTCGATTGCCCGCCTTCCCTGGGGCTGCTCACCGTGAATGCCCTCACCGCGGCCGATGAGGTGTTGATCCCGATCCAATGCGAGTACTACGCATTGGAAGGTCTGACTCAGCTTATGAAAAACGTGCAATTGGTGACCACAAACCTAAATCCAAACTTGAAGGTTGGGGGAGTGGTGCTAACCATGTACGACGGTCGGACCAAACTTTCCAAGGATGTAGCGCAACAGGTTCGAGAGCACTTTGGAGAGATCACCTATCGCAGTGTCATCCCACGATCGGTGCGTCTTTCCGAGGCTCCCTCCTATGGCGAGCCGATTGAGGCTTTTGATCCCATGAGTCGGGGGGCTATCGCCTATCGCCATCTGGGCAAGGAGTTCCGAGAACGTCACGGGATGAAGGAGAAATAGCGATGTCGACACGACGCTCGGGTTTGGGTCGGGGTCTGGATGCCCTGATCCCAACCACAATCACCGCCGAACCGACCGGTTTCAGAATGGTCCTAGTGGACAACATCGTGGCCAATCCCGATCAGCCACGGACCCACTTCGATGACGACACTCTCGAGGAGTTGGCGGCTTCGATGCGGGAAGTGGGCGTTTTGCAACCGATCGTGCTCACCGAGACCGGTGACGGGTTCGTGTTGATCGCCGGCGAGAGAAGATGGCGGGCGGCGAAACGGGCCGGAATGACTTCGATCCCGGCGGTGGTGCGGGAAGCAACCGGTTCCTCGACCCTGGTCGAGGCGCTGGTGGAGAACGTGCAACGTCAGGATCTGAGCCCGCTCGAGGAAGCCAACGCTTACCGCCACCTCCTGGAAAATTATGGAATGACTCAAGAGCAGGTGGCGGATAGGGTGGGGAAGTCCCGACCCGCCGTCTCCAACACCCTCCGTCTGCTGCAACTGCCGCCGGCGATCCAGGCCTTCGTCGACAACGGCGAGCTCTCCGCGGGTCATGTGCGGCCTCTGGTGGGGATGGAGGACGTTGCCTATGCCACCCATATCGCCGAGCGAGCCATAGCCGAGGGGTGGAGTGTCCGTCAGATGGAGGAGGCGGTGCGAACCCGCAAGTCGATCGAGACCGGGCCCTCGACTCGGGTCCGGGCGCTTCGCCCGGTCGAGATCATCGAACTGGAGAAGCGACTGGGCGAGCGGCTCGGGGCTGCGGTGAAGATCGACTATCGAAACGAGAAGGGAAAGCTTGAGATCAGGTTCGGCTCTCTGGAAGAGCTGGAACGGATCTACCGCACCTTCAACGCGTAGCAGCCGCGTTGGCGAAGAAAAGGGTGATCCCGTCGACCACGGCGAGGCCCACCTCATCGTCGAGTTTCGCCCTGGAGACCACCACCGCTGGGGCGCTGGTGTCCTTTAGAAGTGCGCTGGCTCGACCTTCGACCCGGCCCCCGGTGATCGAGGCGATCGATCTGGCCAGCATCTCGCCCGCGGAGGATCTGCTGTGCTCGGTGGCGAAGAAGAAGACACAGTCATCACCGTCGGGACTCATCTGGAAGGCGACGATGAGATCGGAGCCCACCCGGTTGGCGCGACGGGCACGGACTCGCTCCGGGAGCGAGGCATCCTGTGACCTCGACATGACGGGGAGCCCGCCCAGTTCCTGGAGATTAAGCGCCGCCACCGAGGCGGCCTCCCAGGCCATCGTGGCTTCGTGGGGATCACGACAGCCGGCGTCGAGGTAGATCCTCGCCCCGGCCACGGTCGTCGGGAGACGGCGTAGCCATTCCCGCTCCCGAACTGCGTGACGCCCCTCCTTCATCTCTCCCCTGGTCACGAGATGGATCTCGGTCACCACCTCTGGGCCGACTTTTCCATCTTCTGCCAGGTTTCTGTTGTGCTGGAACTCGAGCACCGCCGCTTCGGTCTTGGGGCCGAAGATCCCGTCCACCTTGCCCGCATCGAATCCGAGTGAGCTGAGGCGGGACTGGAGCTCGGAGACGTCCTCGCCACGGAACATGGGGCGTCGGAAGAAGAGAAGCCGGTCACCGAACCGGTAGCCGGCCTCGTATAGCGACCTCCATGTTTCCGGTCCGACGATGCCGTCGACGACGAGGCCCTTTGCCTTCTGGAATTCCCTGACCGCAGCCACCGTGCTCTCGTCGAACACCGAGCGTGGGTCGGGATCGGATTCGTAGCCGAGAGAGCTGAGGCGATCCTGGATGTCCCGCACCGGGGCACCCACGTCACCAAGGCGGTAGAGCCGCATGCGGACATGCTGGCACGAGAGACGGGCTTAGCGTGATCCAAGATACGCAATACGCAAAACGCAATACGCCAAACGCGGCGTTATGCATTATGCGTATGGCGTTCCTGTAGCCGAGCTTCGCTCGCTACAGGAACTCCGCGAGTTCCTGTACGAGTCGATGCTTGGGAACGGCTCCGACGATGCGCTTCTTCTCGACTCCATCCTTGAACAGGATCAGGGTGGGAATGCTCATCACATCGTTGTCGGCGGCCGGCATCGGGTGGTGGTCGATGTTCAACTTGCCGATCGTGATCTTGTCACTCTCGGTCGCCATCTCCTCGAGGACGGGAGCAATGACATGACACGGCCCACACCACTCTGCCCAGAAGTCGACGAGTATCGGCTTGTCGGCGCTTATCGCCTCGTTGAAGGTGCCGTCATTGAGAGTGACGATCTCGGCCATGTCCTGGTATTTCTCCTTGTGCGCTCTCTGGGTGAACGGTGCTCACCACGAGTTCATTCCTGGTCCGCCAGCCACCGTTCAGCGTCGATCGCGGCCATGCATCCGGTTCCCGCCGCAGTGACTGCCTGACGATAGATGTGGTCGACCACATCTCCCGCGGCAAACACCCCGTCCAGCTTGGTGCGGGTGGACCCGTCACCGGCGGTGAGCAGATACCCGTTGGGATCGAGGTCGAGTTGGCCGGCGAAGATCTCGGTGTTGGGTTTGTGACCGATAGCCACGAACACCCCATCGACGGGCACCACCAACTGCTTCCCGGTGACAGTGTCCTCCAGGATCACCCCGGTCACCTTGTTGTCACCCTGGATCTCGGTCACGATGGTGTTCCACGAAACAGCGATCTTCGGATGCTCCAGGACACGGGTAGCCATGATCTTCGAAGCCCGGAACTCATCGCGCCGGTGGACGATGGTCACCTTCGAGGCGAACTTGGTGAGAAATAGGGCCTCCTCCATGGCAGTGTCGCCACCACCCACGACGATCAACTCCTGGTCACGGAAGAAGAAGCCGTCGCAGGTGGCACATGCCGAGACACCACGACCTGTCAGCTCTTCCTCGCCAGGGACGTCCAGCCACTTGGCCGAGGCGCCGGTGGCGATGATGATCGCATCTGTGGTGAACTCGTCGGCTCCGACCTCGAGGCGGAATGGACGTGAGCCCAAGTCGGCCGCCGTGACATCGATTTGGCGGAGACGGGCTCCGAATCGCTCCGCCTGCTTGCGAAACTGGTCCATGAGGTCGGGTCCCATGACCCCGTCCGGGAAACCGGGGTAGTTCTCCACATCGGTGGTGATCATGAGCTGGCCGCCGGCGGCCGATCCCTCGAAGACCATGGGCTGGAGGTCGGCCCGGGCCGCATACAGGGCGGCGGTGAGACCGGCCGGACCGGATCCGATGATGACGAGTTTCTCGTGGCTCATGGCGCTTTCAGGTTCTCTTGATCCAGAGATAGGCGCCCAGCCCGACGAGTAGGGCTCCTATCAATGCGAGGGCTCCTGCCGTCGTCAGTGGGATCTCGAGGGCTCCAAAAATGGCGAATAACAGGAACAGCACCGCGGTAAACCCCAGAGTGACGGCGAGGATTCCCAGACCGGTGAGACGGATGCCACGAGCGACCCGGTCCACCGTCACCGACCTGATCCTGGTCGCGACTTGTTCCAGCAAATCGGCGAACTTGGCTGCGAAGTCCTCCATCAGTTGGCGAGGTTAGTTTGCGGCCGTCGAGAATCACTCTTCGACGTGCACGACCTCACAGGTGTCGGCGTCGACGAAGCTGACGGGGGTATCGGTGTCGAGATCGACCCCTGCCGGGATCACGATCAGATAGGTCCGGCCATTGTCGACGATCCCAACCAACTCGTGGTCTTCGAGCCCGGCGTCGGTCAGACAAGCAGACTGGTCGTCGCTCGGCGCTGCTCGAACCGTTGCCGGCAGTTGTTGGAGCCGGGTTTCGGAGGCCAGTGCTTTGAATTCGGCCGAAGTCACGACTGTGGTCTCGCCGGCTGCTGCGATTGTGGTGGAAGATGCATTCTCCGCCGCTCCCTCGTCGAAGGCGGCCGGGTTCATCGGCTCCTCGCCTTGTGCGTCGGCGCCGCCGTCGAGACCGGAGGAAACCTCGGACAAGGTCTCAGACACTTCTGTTCCCAACTGGTTGACCACCGCCACCAACCCCACCATCACGAAGAGCCCGGCGGCTGCATAGGGCAATCGGTACCACCATGGAGTGGCGGAGGGCTTCTTGGTCGGCTCGCTCCGGACCTCGGTCCAGAGGTCGCGATGGAGGGCGGCCCTTTCGAGCTCGGTCATCCTGACCGACTCGATCGTGGCTATGGCGGCGATGACCGTGACCTGGGCTTCGTATTCCTGACGACACTCCTGACAGGTCTCGACCAGGGCGCGGGCTTGCGTCTGGTCGTCGAGCGAGCCGTCGGCCAGGGAGGCGATCAGGTCGAGGTCGTGGTCATGCATCCGTGTCTCTTTGATGGTCTCGTGAAGCTGTTTGGTTCCCCAGATGCTGCGCCAGCAGCCTGCGCGCTCTGAACACCCGCGATTTCACAGTTCCCACCGGGATACCCAGCGCCTCGGCGGTCTGGGGAAGCGACATACCCTCGAGGTCCGACAACACCACCGCTGCCCTGAACTCTGGCGGCAGCGCCGCCAGAGCCCGCTCGATTTCTGGCCGCAGCCCGGCCGCCTCGATGGCGTCCTCGGCCGAGGCGTCGGGTGGCTCGAGATGGTCGGGCAGGGACACGGTGGGTTTCCGGCTCGATTTCCGAATCTGGTCGTAACAGGTGTTGACCGCGATCCGGTAGATCCAGGTCCCGAGAGCCGAGTCGCCCTTGAACTGGGCGGCCTTTCTGAAGACAGTCAGAAATGTCTCTTGTGTGGCGTCGAGGGCGTTGTTGCGGTCCCCCAGGATCCGCAGGCAGACTGAGAATACACGGTCCTCCTGGGCCTTCATGATGGCGTCGAAGGCGTCCCTGTCGCCGGAGATGACACGAGCCAATAGGTCGGTCTCGGTCCCTGGCGTCGTCACCCTATGAAGCGTACTTCTGCGATGGATGACGAATAGGTGCCTTCCGACTGCTGTGGAAGGTCCACCATCCAGATCAGCCAGTAGCCATTGGGCCGTCCCGGCAGATCGACGGACGTCGTGCCCGGTGGTGCCTTGGCACCGGCGATCCGCTCCCAATCAGGAAGGTCGGCTTCGGGATCGTCGGACCAGTAGAGCTCGAAAACGGTGCCGGAGCTGAGATCGAGGAGCTCAAGACGGCGTGGCTCTCCCTCGATCTCGAAGCGAACACCCACCCCGGGTTTGAGCAAAGGAAGTGGGTCCTGATAGCGCTCGGTTCGCCATGAGGTAGATCCGTCGCCGTCGAAGAGATTGGGGATCAAGGTGTCACTCTCGCCTCCTTCACCGAAAGGGTCGACGGAGGCGGCTCCGAGAATCGTGACCGGGGCGACCGGCGGCGATGTCGTGGTCGGCAAGACGGTCGTGGTTGGGGTGTCCGGCAGTGTGGCCGTCGGCGAAACCCGGACCACCGGCGAGCCACCGGTGAATAGCAGGCCCACGGCGACCAGAGCAACCGCCAGGACGACCAGGATCCCTGCTGCCAAGAGAAGTCGGCGCGAAGTGGAATGTGGTTCGGGGCGGGGCATGCGCGGAGTGGGAGAGGACAGGAGCGCCTTGGCCAGATCTGCCGAGCTCAGTCTCCCGGATTGACCGGATCTGAGAACCGCATCGAGAGTGCGTGGGATGCCGTCAATCCTCTCCGAAGGTGGCGGGCCACCCGGTGGTGAGCCGGTGAGTGCGGTCTCCAGGGCTGCGGAGAGCGACCGCACGTCGCCGTTGGCGTCGGTTTTCGTGGGGCGACCGAAGGCACCCAGCTTCGCCGGGTGGGCCACGGAGTAGTAGATGGCCGAGAGATCGAGACCGCCATGGACCCCTCCGACTTGATGAAGCGCGGCCAGGGCGCCGGCCAACCCGGCGGCATTGGGCAAGAACTCTTCGAACTCGAAAGTCTGCGCGGCGTCGACCCGGTCCTGTGCGGTGGCACCCCCGGTCCACTCCGACACCGAGTAGGCGCCGCCTGCAACCACCTCGACCGCAAAGACCCGGGCGAGGTGGGGATGGGTGGTCTTGGCCGCGTCGCTGACGCTAGCCACGAACTGGGCACGTCGGTCAGTTCTGCTCTCCGGGCCCAATGACCTTACGAGGACTGGGCGTTCCAACGAGGTGTCGGTCGCCAGCCACTCCTCGATGTCACCGTCACGCCCGAGACGCATTTCGAGGCGATAGCGGTCGGGTACTGCGGCCGGCATCTACTCAGTCCAGCAGGCGGCGGCCGTCAATGGCCGAACCTGAGAACGTGCAAGGCGGTCCCGGTGTGGGAAAAGCCCTCCCTGGCGTAGACCTCGGTCGCCCTCATGTTCTCGGGTCGAACATTGAGGACCATCGTCCTCGCCCCCTTGCTCCGGGCCCAGAGCAAGGATGCCCTGATGAGTGCCGTCCCCAGGCCCTTGCCTGATCGGGTCGGCAGGACCGCCACCCGCTGCAGATAGGAGACTGTCAACTGGGTGCCCACTATGGCGTAGGCCACGACACCTTCGGGCTCCTCAACCTGAAGCAGCGCCGACCTGGGTGTGGCCTTCATCGCCTCTGCGAGCCCGGCGACGCTCATCCTCCAGAACTCGGTGAACGCCGAACGATCGACCCTGGCGAGGGCCGGCCAATCGGGAGTGTCGCTCGGCCGCACCGGGTGAGCCGGTTCGGTTATGTTCCCACTCAAGTGGCGCTCCATCACGGAGAGCGAGGTGTGTTCCACGTACCCCGCCCGGGTCCAGATCCGGGTCGCCATCGGGTATAGAGCCGGAGAGAAGATGTCACGGATGGCCAGCGATGCGAGTTGGTGGGAGGCTTCGCCGAGGAATTCGTGCGACCCCCGAATCAGTCTCATCGCCACGTCCGGAAGATCGTCATTCCAGGGTCTAGCCGAGGCCCGCGCCCATCCCCTCCGCAGGTCGACCGGTCCCGGCCAGACACCATCCATATGGAGACGGTTTGGCACCCGCGAAAGGGTACGGGCATGGAAGTCGTAGTCGCGTCCCACCCGTCGTCGCTGGAGCACAACACCACCGACTTTCACCCGGAGCGTCCGGCACGGGTGGGGGCGGTTCAGCAGGGCGTACTTCAGAGCGGGCTGGACGTGGTGCAAATCGAGTCACCGCAGATTCGTCGCAGCGAGTTGGCACTGGTTCACGACCCCTCTTACATCGAGATGATCGAGACTTTCTGTCGGATGGGAGGAGGGCTGCTCGATAGTGACACGTTCGCCTCGGAGGAGAGTTGGGTTGCGGCTCTGACCGCTGCCGGAGGCGTGTCAGCAGCCATCGAGGAGCTTGAGGACCGCACCGACGCCACCGCGTTTGTAATTGCCCGGCCTCCAGGGCATCACGCGCTCCGAAGCAGGGCCATGGGGTTCTGCCTCTTCAACAACGTGGCGGTGGGCGCGGCTCTGCTTCGTTCTCAGGGAAATCGGGTGGCCATCCTCGACTGGGATGTTCATCACGGGAACGGGACCCAGGAGATGGTCATGGAAGACCCGGGGATCCTATATGTCTCCGTTCACCAGGACGCTTTCTATCCGTTCCAGGGCGACGTTGCGGACATCGAGCGGGAATCAAAGGGGACGACCATCAACATCCCGGTCCCGGCTGGAACCGCCGGTGACCTCTATCGCAGGGCTTGGGGTGAGATCGTGATCCCCGTTGTGACGGCGTTCGCACCGGATTGGGTGCTGGTGAGCTCCGGTTTCGATGCCCATGTCGCCGATCACATGGCCGAGTTGCGCCTGGTCGCATCGGACTACGGGTGGATGGCCGCTCAGCTGGTCGCAGCCCATCCAGCTCATCGGATCGTGTTCGCCCTCGAAGGGGGCTACGACCTCGATGCTTTGCGCGATTCGACGTCGGAGACTCTGCGCGGGGTGTCGGGTCGGGGCCAGTTCACGGACGGGCTGTTCTCACCGCACGATGCATCTCTGGCACTAGACCCTGTCTTCGAGGCCGTCGCGAGACACTGGCCGATCTGACCAAAGTCCTTCAATTCCACCTTCCGTGGACCGATAAAAGGCCATCTGGGTCAATTCCGGGAAGGGAAATGGAAAACAACATCGACGAGCTCTTGCGCCAGGCTGTTTCTCAGGAAGCCACCGACATCCACTTGAAGGTCGGATCGGCCCCGGTCGCACGTATCAACGGTGAGATCCGCCGGCTCGACGGCTATGAGTCCTTGAGTCCCGAGGACACCCAAGCATTTGCCGACACGCTCTTCACTCCACAGGCTGAGTCGGACTTCAAGAGCTACGGGTTTGCTGACTTCGCCTATGGCCGCCAGGAGTTGGGCCGATTCAGGGTGTCTGCCTTCCGTCAGCGTGGATCGGTATCCCTCGTGCTCCGCAAGGTGGTCCGGGAACCTAAGACGTTCTCGGATTTGGGCCTCCCCAACATGATCGAGAAGTTCGCCGCCGAGAAATCGGGATTACTTCTCGTCACCGGGCCCTCGGGGTCGGGTAAGACCTCGACAATGTCCTCGATCATCGACTGGATCAACTCGAACCGGGGAGTATCCATTCTCACCATCGAGGATCCGATCGAGGTGCTTCACAGTGACAAGCGCAGTGTCGTCGTGCAGCGGGAGGTCGGGGTGGACACCGCCGACTACGCGCAGGCAATTCGCAGCGCGATGCGACACGACACCGATGTGATCGTTGTTTCCGAGATCGAAGACCTGGAGACCGCCCGGGCGGCGATCGCAGCGTCAGAAACCGGGCACCTCGTGGTCTCCTCGATGCGCACCACCGATCCCGCCGACACCATCCATCGGGTCATCTCCCTTTTCCCCGAGACCGAACAGGGAATCGTCCGCGCCCAGTTGGCGTCCCAGTTGTTGGGCATCATCAGCCAGCGTTTGCTCGAGGGTCAGGAGGGCACTTCCGTCCTTTCCTATGAAGTCGTAAACAACAACGAGCGGGTTCAGGAATGGATAATGGGCGGCAAGGACGCCAGCTTCCTGCTCGACATCATGAAGGACAGCGAATTCTTCGGCATGCAGACCTTCGACCAGTCGATGCTCAAACTGGTGGTCAATCGGGTCATTGAGCTCCCGACGGCACTTCCCCACTCCCGCAACGTGCATGAGTTGCGAGCCAAGGCCATGGCCGCCGGGATTGCGATTTAGGCAATACGCAATACGCAATACGCAATACGTGATACGGGGACCCGAAGGGTCCCTTTAACCTCATCGGGTGATTCCGAAGCGACTTGAATTCCTGGTGTCCCCCGAGCTGCCGCCGGCCCAACTGGCGCCGCGGTTCTCGGGCTCGGGTCATCAGCTGTTCCTGGTGGGTGGGTCGGTCCGCGACGCCTTTCTCGAGCGCCCGATCGAGGACTACGACTTTGCAACCGATGCCCGCCCCGACCGAATAGTCGAGATCCTGAGAGGCTGGGCGGACGCCGTCTACACCGTGGGCGCCACCTTCGGCACGATCGCCGCCCGCAAGGACGGGAGGACTGTCGAAGTGACGACATTTCGCGACGAGATCTATCGCGACGACTCGCGCAAGCCCCACGTCACCTTCTCGGACCGCATCGAAGACGATCTCGCCCGGCGCGACTTCACCGTCAACGCCATCGCTCTCTCCCTGATGGCCCTGGAACCGGTAGACCCGTTCGGGGGTTTGGCCGACCTGGCCGCGCGACGGCTGCGAACACCGGTCGACCCCGCGGTGTCGTTCTCGGATGATCCCCTGCGCATGCTCAGGCTGTTTCGTTTTCAGGCCACCCTGGGATTCGACCCCGACCCGACAGCGCTGGAAGCCGTTGCCTCCATGGGGGATCGTCTCGAGATCGTCTCTGCAGAGAGGATTCGAGACGACCTCTCGAAACTGCTCTTGTCCCCCGCACCTGGTCTCGCCCTCCACGGAGTGGTGGCATCCGGGCTCGCTGATCATTTTCTCCCCGAGCTTCCCGCTCTGGCCATGGAACAAGACCCGCAGCACCGTCACAAGGACGTGCTGGCCCACACCTTCGCCGTCGTCGAGAAGGTGTCTCCAGACCTGACACTGAGGCTGGCCGCCCTCTTTCATGACATCGGGAAGCCGGACACCCGTCAATTCGGCCCAGGCGGGGTGGCGTTCCATCATCACGAGGTGGTTGGGGCGCGAATGACACGGCGGCGTCTCAAGGCGCTCCGCTATCCCACGGAGGTCGTGGACAACGTCTCCCAACTGGTGTTTCTTCACCTTCGACCGCACACCCTGAAGATGGGCTGGACCGATTCTGCCGTTCGTCGTTATGTGAGGGACGCCGGGCATCTTCTCGAGCCCTTGAACGAGTTGGTTAGGTGCGACATAACGACCGCCAACCCGAAACGAGAGCGGGAGATCACCCAGAGGATCGACGAACTGGAGCTTCGGATTGCTGAGCTCTCCGAAGAGGAGGAACTGGCCGCCCTCCGGGCCCCGATCGATGGCCACCAGGTGATGGAGTATCTCGGGATTCAGCCGGGGCCCACGGTTGGTGGGATCATGGACCTACTGCTCGAACGTCGTATCGAGGACGGGCCCTTTTCGGAGGAAGAGGCCTACCGGTTGGTGCGGGAGTGGGCGCTGGAAAAGGGAATTTCCGACCCGGGGCAACCTCCGGTGTCAGAGGAGGAGGAATGAAGGTCGTACTGGCTTACTCGGGAGGTCTCGACACCTCGGTGATCCTGGCCTGGCTTCGCGAAGAGCACGCGGCCGAGGTTGTCACCTACACCGCCGATGTCGGCCAGGGCGCCGAAGTGGGCGAGGCCCGGGTCAAGGCACTTGAGACCGGGGCGTCCGAGGCGGTCGTCGATGATCTTCGCCATCGGTTCGTGACCGGTGCGGTGTTCCCGGCCCTGCGGGCTGCAGCCGTCTACGAAGGCCACTATCTGATGGGCACCTCGTTGGCCCGCCCGATCATCAGTGAAGGCCTGGTTCGCACCGCTCGGGAGTTCGGCGCCGACACCATCTCCCATGGTGCAACGGGCAAAGGCAACGACCAGGTCCGGTTCGAGCTCTCGATCGCCGCCCTCGCCCCCGAGCTAAGGATCATCGCGCCATGGCGGGAATGGGACCTGAAGGGTCGGTCCGACCTGATGGACTACGCACGGGAGCGGGGCATCGCGGTTCCGGTCACCAAGGAGGCCCCTTACTCGACCGACGCCAACCTGCTCCATGTCTCCTACGAGGGCGGTGTCCTCGAAGACCCTTGGACCGCGCCACCGCAAAAGATGTTCCGCATGACTACCGATCCGGAGGATGCCCCGGACGAGGGCGAGGAAGTGCTCGTCGGCTTCTCGAATGGGAACCCGGTCTCCATCAATGGGCGGGACCTCGACCCGGTCGGGTTGCTGGAGACGGCCAACGAGATCGCCGGGCGTCACGGGGTGGGCCGAATCGACATCGTTGAAAACCGATTCGTCGGCATGAAGAGCCGGGGGGTTTACGAAACCCCAGGGGGAACGCTGCTGCACCTGGTCCATCGGGCGGTTGAGTCGATCACGCTCGACCGTGAAGTGATGCATCTCCGAGACCAGTTGGTGCCCAAATACGCAGACATGGTTTACAACGGTTTCTGGTTCAGTCCGGAGCGAGTCTCGTTGCAGAGCTTCATGGACGAAATACAGGAGCCGGTGACGGGCGAGGCGAGGGTGGTGCTCTACAAGGGCTCGGCCACCGTGACCGGAAGAAGGGCTCCCAACAGTCTCTACGATCCGGGATCGGCCACGTTCGAGGCGGACGATGTTTACCGCCAGGCCGATGCCGAGGGGTTCATCAACCTCAACGCCCTCAGGATACGTGGTTTCGGTGATGGGAGCGGCGGATGACCCTGTGGGATGGGCGCTTCGAGAGCGCACCCGGGACCGTGTTGTGGGATTACACCGCCGATTTGAGCGACCGGCGGCTTCTCCCCGACGACATCGACGGCTCGATTGCCCATGTGACCATGCTGGGCACCACCGGGGTCATTGCAGCCGAGGATGCGCGGGCGATCATCGACGGTCTCGAGTCGCTCCGCTCTGAGGTGGAGCGCGGGGAATTCACCTTCCTGGAAGGAGACGAGGACGTCCACAGTGCCGTGGAACGAAGACTCGGTGAAATCGTCGGCCCGGTCGCCGGGAAACTGCACACCGGTCGCTCCCGCAATGATCAGGTCGCCCTGGATCTGAGGCTCTATCTACGGCGGGCGGCGGCCCAACGCGTGGGCCAGCTCGAACAGTTCTCGCTTCATCTGTGCTCACTCGCCGAGGCCAATGCCGCAGTCCCGGTTCCCTCCTACACCCATCTCCAGCAAGCGCAGGCCAGCACCCTTGGTCATCATCTGCTCGCCTACGCGTGGATGGCGATGAGGAGCGCCGAGCGCTTTTCCCAGGCCACCGTCAGGATCGACGTCTCACCGCTGGGAGCGGGAGCCTCCTCGGGCACGTCGCTGGGAATCGATCCCGACGAGAGCGCCCGACTCCTCGGCATGGGCGGTGTGTTCGAGAACTCCCTCGACGCGGTTGGCTCGAGAGACCATGTTGCCGAGTACGTCTTCTGTTGTGCGCAGGCGATGGTCGACCTCTCCCGGTTGGCCGAGGAGGTGGTGTTGTGGACATCAACCGAGTTCGGATGGGCAAGGCTTGCCGACTCCGTCAGCACCGGGTCGTCGGCCCTCCCTCACAAACGGAACCCCGACATCGCCGAGTTGGTCAGGGGGCGCAGCGCCCGGGTCGCCGGCGATCTGACCGCAGTGATCACTCTGCAGAAGGGACTTCCCCTCAGCTACAACCGTGACCTCCAGGAGGACAAGGGGCTGGTATTCGACGCCGACGACGTCCTGGCCTCCTCACTCCTGGCGATGACCGAAATGCTCGGTCACATCGTGTTCGACCCGCCTCCGCCCGAAGGGGAGACCGCCAGCCTCGACCTCGCCGAGGCCCTGGTCAGACGTGGCGTTCCCTTCCGAGAGGCGCATCAGACGGTCGGTCGGCTGATCGTCGCTCTGGAGGCGGGTGGTCGGAGCCTGGCCGAGGCCAACTTCGACGACCTGAGATCGGTTCACGGCAGCTTCGAGGAGGCGGACTTGGCCGTGGTCGACGTTGAGCGGTCGGTGAAGGGGGAACGTTCTCCCGGATCGGGGACGGCCAATTCGGTGCACCGTCAGGTTGCGGCGATCCGTGCC
Source organism: Acidimicrobiia bacterium (assembly GCA_040902845.1). Classification (GTDB taxonomy): domain Bacteria; phylum Actinomycetota; class Acidimicrobiia; order Spongiisociales; family ZC4RG35; genus JALYNX01. The sequence goes on along the minus strand of JBBDWM010000042.1, from coordinate 104,432 downwards.
CGGATCGGCGCGGACCCGAACTAGGCCGCTGTGATCCTCGTCATCATCCCGGCGGCGGCGATTGTCGCGGCGAGTCTGGCCTCGTTCGCCGGGCGTTGGGTTTGGTGGCTCGATGTCCTCGCCAACTTTCGGGCGCAATATGTCGTCGTGCTCATGGTCCTCGGTGGGATCGTGGTGTTGTCGCGGTGGAGGCGGACCGGCATGGCGATACTTGCGGTTGCCCTGATCAACCTGTTCTTCGTAGCGCCGCTCTACTTCGGCTCGCCCGGGGAGTCCGATCCTGCTGCCCCCTACCTTCGGGTGCTCAGTTTCAACCTCCTCTCCACCAACGAGAGCTACAACGAGGTCATCGAATACATCGAGACGGTGCAAGCCGACCTGGTCTTCTTGCACGAGGCGAGCCGGCCCTGGGAGGTTGCGCTGGAGGCAGCCGAACTCGACTACGAGATCATCAGGGCACGGTCCGACAACCTGATCTTCGGCAGCCTGGTTCTGGCCCGTGACGAGGTGGAGGCCGTGTCACACGGGTTTGCCGAGGCACAGCCGCGTGCGGTGGCGCTGGACTACCAGCCCGATGGCTGGCCCGTTTCGGTGGAGGTGCTTTCGACTCACACCCTGGCTCCCACCACGGAGGAACGAGCTTCGCTCCGGGACGCCCAACTGGCCTTTGCCGCGAAATGGGCCGCCGAGCAGGAAGGCGCCTACTTCGTGGTGGGCGACCTCAACGCAACCCCCTGGTCGTGGCCTTTCCGCAACCTGGTCTCCAAGGGCGGATTGCGAAACTCTCAGATCGGCTTCGGGCTGCAACCAACCTTCTCCGCCACCGCGTTTGGCTTGCTCCGAGTGCCCATCGATCACCTTCTCCACAGTGACGCACTCCGGGTCCGGGACCGAAACCTCGGCCCCAGCATCGGTTCAGACCACTTTGCACTCGTGGTGGACCTGGAGTACGTGGCGTCATAGCTGCCCGTAATTGGGACGCTCAGGGGTCATATACGGCCCTGTGGCTCCCAATTCCGGGGGAGAAACGATGCCACCGTGTCCACCACGAAGTCCGCTCCGGCGAGGATGTCCCAATACGTGAAACGCAGCACCGTGTACCCGAGGCCGACCAACCGATTCTGACGGAGTCGGTCCCGCCGGAATGTGTCTGGGTCGCTGTGAAAGGCAGCTCCGTCGAGCTCGATGATCAGCGAAGAATGGGGATAGGCAAAGTCGACCCGGGCAACAAAGGCCCCAGCGCTGTCGCAGACGACGAACTGGGACTCCGGTTGGGGCATGTCGGATCGCTGGATCAGCCTCAAGAACCGATCCTCGAGTTGGGAGTCGGTGATCTGGTCCCATGCGAGACGTTCCGACAGGATCCGCCTGGCCGGGCCGACCCCGTTGCGGCCTTTCCTCGCCACCTGGTGGAGCACCCGGGCCACGTCCTCGAGAGTCACCAACTCACGACGGCGAGCTTCATCAAGGCAGGAACCGGTGGCCCCGATTCCGTGGGGGACGCCGATGTCGACGATGGTGCGGGCGAGGGTCGTCGTTGGTATTCCTTCCACCGTCGTTATGTGGGCTCGAGCCAGGTCGGTCGATTGGTGCAGTACGTATTCCGACGGCCGCCGACCTGTCCGGAGGCTGACCACCTCGATGCGTTCAGGCCGGTCAACCAGGCCATGGAGATGAGCCGCCGTCCGATGCGAGGCAGCCGCTTTGGAGCCGGAGGCGAGCACCGCCGCCGCGACCTCCAGGTACCAGGTTCTCGGCGCGCTACTGAACGCATATACCTCAGGCCTGACTCGTATGAAGAGACCCGCGTTGGTTCGGCGCTTCAAGGTTGTCTCGCTCAGGCTGAGCGAGAGCCATTCGTCGCGGTGAAACACCCCGTGACGCTCGGCCGCTCGCTGTGCCAGCGCAGCTTCGTTCCCTTCTCCCATTCCTGGTTTCTTACTGGGAGCCTGGCCGGGGGGCAACCCCTTCCCAAATTGGGATCTACAGGGGTCATATACGGCCCTGTGGGTCTCAATTACGGAGGGCTCAAGTACCGTTGAACCCATGTCTGATCGTTTTGCAGCACGCCGGAGTCGGCTGGCCGAGCTCATCGGGAGCGACGGAATCGCGGTGGTCCCGGCCTCCAAAGAGGTGATCCGCAGCTACGACACCAGCTTCGACTTCCACCAGGACCCCGACTTTCTCTATCTGACCGGCTTCCCCGAGCCCGAGGCGCTGGCGGTGATCACGCCCGGCCACTCTGAGGGCGACTACACCCTCTTCGTCCGACCCCGTGATCCCGAGATGGAAGCCTGGAATGGCTACCGGGCCGGGGTGGAGGGCGCCAGGGACCGATTCGGCGCCGATGCCGCTTTCGAGTTGGGGGAACTGGACGAGGTGCTGGCTCGACTCATGATGGGTCGGGAGGTCTTGTGGTACGAGACCGGCAACGAGCATCACGACGCCCGGATCACCACCCTCATCCAGAAGGCGCGCAACCAACGTGTTCGATATGGCGGCGCCGTGCCCTCGCAGGTGAGGGACCTCTCGGTGACGCTGGGGGAGATGAGGCTGTTCAAGACCGATGACGAGGTAGCCAGCCTGCGTCGTGCTTGCGAGCTCTCGGCATGGGGTCACATGGAGGCGATGCGGTTTGCCAGACCCGGTGTCTACGAATACCAGGTGCAGGCCGTCATGGAGTATTCCTGGCGCGGTGCAGGGGCGAGGCACAACGGGTACCCGTCGATCGTGGCCTCAGGCCCTAATGCCTGTGTGCTCCACTACGTCGAGAACGACCGGCTAATCGAGGACGGTGACCTGATTCTCATCGACGCCGCCGCCGAATTCGACGGTTACTCATCGGATATCACCCGCACCTTTCCCGCCAACGGCAGGTTCACCGGGCCACAACGGGCCGTTTATGAGGTGGTGCTCGCGGCCCAACGAACCGGTCTGGAGATGTCGACCCCGGGATCGAGCATGCGCGCGATTCACGACGCCGCCACCCGAATCCTCACCGAGGGGATGGTCGAGCTCGGCCTTCTCCCGAAATCCCTGGACGACAGCCTGGCGATGCATCACTACAACCAGTTCTATTTCCACGGAACCGGTCATTGGCTTGGCCTCGACGTGCACGACTCGGGCGCCTATCGCATCGACGGGGTGTCGCGCAAACTGGAGCCGGGGATGGCATTCACCGTGGAGCCGGGGCTTTATGTGGCGCCAGACAAGGTCGAGATCGAGCTCAGCCTCCTCGAGTACGACCTCGACGAATGGGCACAGCGCAGGATCCTTGAGGGTCGGACCGCGGCGATGATCGAGGAGAACAAGGCCCGAGAGGCCGCGGAGAAGATCACCCACAAGGTGCCCGAAGCCTTACTCGGGATCGGAATCCGGATCGAGGACGACGTGGTCATAACCGACCAGGGACATGACAACCTGACCTTGGCGGTGCCCACCGGGTGGGAAGAAGTCGAAGGCCTATGCGCCGAGGAGTCGACGGTCCGGGTCGGTTAGACGGTGGCCGGGATGGCGTACCAGAGGACTGCCAGGAAGTGGAATGTGGTTCCGCCGATCACGAGGACGTGGAACAGCTCGTGATAGGAGAAGGTTTTCGGGAACAGCTTCGGGCGCTTCTTCATGAAGATCACCGCCCCGATCGTGTAACAAAGCCCTCCAAGCGCGATCAGCACCACCGCTCCTACCCCAAGCCTGCTGAACACCCACGGCATCAGGATCAGGGCCGACCATCCCATCAGCAATTGCAGGGTGACCGAAAGCGACGTCTTCACATTGGGGAGAAACACCTTGAGCAGAATCCCGGTCAGGGCAGCCGCCCATACCAGAGTGAGTGCCAGGACCAAGACGGCCCCGTCGACTGTGGCGATGGCGATCGGGGTGAAAGTCCCGGCCACCAGGAGGAAGATCATCGAATGGTCGACCCTTTGGAGACGGGTCTTCCACTCGCTACTCCAGGGGATCGAGTGATAGAGCGAAGAGACCGTGAACATGGCGAGCATGGCTAGACCGAACACCAGCGACCCGATGGCAGCCGCCAGGTTGCCCCAGGCCCGACCGAGAAGGACGAAAAGCCCGACGATGGCGGCCATCGCCGCGGTTCCGTGGAGGAACCCCCGAATCGGGTTCTGCATCCGCCCCAAGGTGAGCCTTTCCATGAGTGACAGGTTATTTCGCCTCACCGGTAAGTGGTAAGCCGGTGTCGGACTCAAAAGCCGGGCTGGTGAGAGCGACCGCCGCCTGTAGCATCTGAGGATTCGCCATGGCTCTCGGTCTTCTCTACCGCATCTACGAGCGAAATCTGCTCAACGGCCTTGATAAGGACCGTCTGCCCCGTCATATCGGCATCGTCCTCGACGGTCATCGTCGTCACGCACGGGAGGAGAGACTTCCCTCCTACACCGACTCTTACCGGGTCGGGATGCGTCGTTTCGAGGAGTTTCTGGGCTGGGCTCACGAACTGGAGATCCCGGCGGTCACCGCCTGGGTCCTCTCCAAGGAGAACCTGAGCCGGCCGGAGGATGAGTTGGAGCCCTATTTCCAGGTCCTCATCGAACTGTTCGAGCGTCTCCCGGCACTGTGCGAGAAGTACGACATGGCGATCAAGTTCATTGGAAGCCTCGACCTACTCCCCGATCAGCTGGTGTCGGCCGCCAAGAGCGCAGAGGAGGCGCATCCGAGGGGGTCCCGGCGTCTCAACGTCGCCATGGGATATGGCGGTCGCCAGGAGATCGTGGACGCTGCCAAGGACCTGGTCTCCACCCTGCTCTCCGATGGCGTGCCCCCTGAGGAGGTGGCCTCCTACATCGACGCCGACGCTCTGGCTTCCCATATGTACTCCGCCGACATCCCCGATCCCGACCTCCTGATCCGAACCTCCGGTGAGTCCCGTCTCTCCGGTTTTCTTCTCTGGCAGTCGGCCTACGCCGAGTTCATCTTCGTCGATGTCAACTGGCCCGCCTTCCGCCGTGTCGACTTCCTCCGGGCCCTGCGTGACTTCACTAGTCGCGACCGCCGTTTCGGGAAGTAGCCACCAGCTCAAACAGGGATCCGACCGATGGGCGTCCATTCGCCCGAGGCGTCAAGGTTTCCAACCGAGTTTTTGCTGATCAACTCACCCTGACTGAGGGGCGAAGTCGACCCGCTTCAAGCGGTGACCATCCCTGGGTGGAGATGGGTGACGTCACCGAGTTGGCGAAGTGAGAATGCCCAACCGGTGCTGATTCTGGTCATCGTGAGCCGGGAAACTCCGGTGTGGGGCTGGCGAAAACGCTCCCATTCCCAGGGCACTGGCTCAAGACCCAACAGATGACCGAGGACTACCGCGTTGGTGCCGGCGTGGGCCACGATGATGACCCGGCGGTCGGGATCGTCGACCGCCCATAGATGCCGGTGCTCCTCCTGGAGGGGATGGATCCCGTGGGTGTCGAGCGTCTCCTGGAGACCGGACACCACACGTTGGTGAAATGCCCGGAACGTCTCGCCCCCCGGAAGCCCGTCCCACATCTCCTGTATCGAGCGGAAGTTCGAGTCCCTGAGGGCCTTTTCGATCTCGTCGACCGGGGACCCGTCCCACTCAGGTGGGTTGTTGATCTCCTGAAGCCAATCGTAAACCTCGGGCTTGGTCCCAAGGTCGGCTGAGATCGGGTTGGAGGTTTGCACCGCCCGGTTCATCGAAGAGACCCATAGCTCGTCGAATCGGTCGAGGCTGGCGAGACGATGAGCCACCCGTCTCGCCTGCTCGTGACCCAGCTCGGTCAGGTCGGGGTCGTTGCGCGCGAGGCGATCCGGGGCCCAGTCCGGCTGCCCATGACGAACGAGGAAGAGATCCATGACCGCAAACCTAGACCACACGCGATGCTCCAGCGGCAACGGGTACCGATCCCGGCCCAATACCATGTGTGAGTGCCTCGCGATTCCCTGATAGAGCATCTGCGCACCCACGCCATTCGAACCGACGGCCCATTCACCCTTCGATCCGGCGCCGTCACCTCGTGGTACCTGGACGCCCGGCAGACCACCTTCAGTGGCGACGGGGCCTGGCTGGTTGGGGCCGCCGTGCTCGAGGTGATCGACCCGGCTGCCCAGGCCATCGGTGGGATGACCATGGGGGCCGACCCGATCGCGGTGGCAACCGCGATGGTCGCTGCCCGGGAAGGACGGGACCTGAGTGCCTTCTCGATCAGGAAGGCGGTCAAAGATCACGGCACGGGAGGCCGGGTGGTGGGCCCGGTGCAGCCCGGAGCACGGGTGGTGATCCTCGAGGACACCACCACGACCGGGAGTGCAGCCATCGAGGCCGCCGACGCCGCGACCGCCGAGGGTTTGCACGTGATTCAGGCGGTTGCCCTCGTCGACCGGTCTGGTGATCAGGCCCGGGACGCCTTTGCCGGCAGAGGTATCCCTTACCTGGCCCTGGTCATGCCCTCTGACCTCGGGGTAGGGGAATGAAGGTCGTGGTCCAGAGATCGGCGATTCGGATGTGGCTGATGGCGATCGGGGCCATCCCGCTGCTCATCATCGCGGTGGATGTCCTCACCAATCGGCGGATCACCAATTGGCTTCGAGAGATGCTCTTCACTCCTGCCGACACCCAAATCTATGAGCCACGCGACATCATCTATGCCTGGGCCATCCTGTTGTTCGCGGCTTTCCTCGTGATCTGGGGGCTCAAGGAGCTGTTCGTGCCCACCCGGGTGATCGAATGCCGCGATGAAGGCCTCGCCCTGAAGTTGCGCGGGCCATTCCGTCGTCACGATGTCATCCCTTGGGCCAAAGTCGTGGACGTCGACGCTGGTGAGATCGAGGACGAGAGAGAGGTCCTGCCCCTGCTCCGCGTAAGGGTCCTGGATCGTGGGACCCTTCCCCCTCACCCCTGGGGGGCCCGCTGGCTGGAGACCCGCTGGCTGGGTGTCCTCGCTCAGGACTGGGCGGTCACCCCCAAGGAGGCCGCCAAACTGATCGGTGACTACGCAGTGGATGCAACCCGGCGGGCCGAACGAGCCAAAGTGGCGCGGGTGTGGGACTCCTCTTGAGGGCGGTGGGCGCCCACGTGCCGTCCGAAAGGCCGATCGAGGAGGCACGAGAGCGCGGGGCAGACCTGGTGCAGATCTTCCTCTCTGACCCACAGGGGTGGAAGAAGCCGCTCCCCAGACCGGACACCGCCGAATTGCGGGCCTCCTCGATCCCGATCTATGTCCACTCCCCCTATCTGATCAATGTCTGCGCCGACAACAACAAGATCCGGGTGCCTTCCCGGCGCATCCTTCAGGAGACATGTGACGCCGCATCCGAGATCGGAGCCACCGCGGTGGTGGTCCACGGCGGTCATGTCACCGGGAACGGGCCCCAAGAGGAGGGGATCCTGCGCTGGCGCAAAGCGCTGGAGCCGTTGGACACCCAAATCCCGGTGCTCATCGAGAACACCGCCGGCGGGGACAAGGCGCTTGCCCGGCGTGTCGAATGGATCGCCAGGCTCTTCGACGAGGTCGGTGAGTTCGGTGTCGGCTTCGTGCTCGACACCTGTCATGTCTGGGCGGGCGGCGAGCCGTTCGACGAGCTGGTGCCGAGGGTGGTGGAGGCGACGGGGCGGATCGATCTGGTCCACGCCAACGACTCGAAGGACCCCTTCGACTCGAGGCGGGACCGGCACGAGAACCTGGGGCAGGGGACGATCCCGATCGATCAACTGGCCCGCGCCATCGTTGAGGCTGATGCCCCCGTCGTGGTGGAGACCCCTGGAGGCGCCTTCGAACAGGGTGTCGACATCGAATGGGTCAGAGCCAGACTGACATCTGGCTAGCGCCCCGTCACGGCGAAGCGAAGCCGGTCGATCTCGCGGTTCTTGAGGCCGAGACATCTGGCCGTGGCAAGCGAGAGCACCGAGACACGCGATCGATGGTCACCAAACCCTGGACCGTGATGAAGTTCCAGTCTCGCAAGTGTCTGTTCCATCGCCGCCTCGCCGACAGACCAAGTAGATCGACTGGACAGTGCCGCTCCTTGAATCCATCGCACGTCCCGTGACCTGCACACTCGGGTGTCTTGCCGCGCTCGTAGGAGGGAGAAGACGTCTCGGCACTCAAGGCTCGGCGGGTCAATCGACCTTGTCAGCCGGTTTGAGCCCGCCTTGCTCTCGGGAGTGTGAGTTCGAAGACATTCTCGTCGCCTTCGCGCTGGTAGGTGAGGTCGCCGTCCATGAGCTTGGCCAACTGGCGGGAGACGGCCAGACCGAGACCTAACGAGGGGGTGACCCCGACGGATTGGTGGGCTCGCTGGTAAGGCTGGAAGATCCGGTCCTGATCCGCCGGGGAGATTGGAGAACCGTTGTCGCCGACCCCCACGCGGGCGGTAGTCTTATCGGCGCTTACCCGGATTGAAACTCGCACTCCGCCGTAGCGGATGGCGTTGGAGACCAGGTTGCGCAGAATCTGGCGCACCCGGGCCGGATCCCCCAGTCCGCTGACAGGCGCTCCGAAGATCTCGACGTGATTCACCTCTGACCGGCTCCAAGCTTCCAGTACTTGAGAGGTCTGAGCACGTAGATTGACGGGGACATGGACAACGGCAAGAGTGCCGGTCTCCGCTTTCGCCGCGACGAGAAGGTCCTCGACGATGTTGGTCAAGTCGACTGACTCGGTGATGATCGAATCGATCATCTCGGAACGCAGCTCGGGTGACAGAGTGGAAGCGTCGTCGTGGAGAAGTTGAGCGAAACCAACCAGGGCCGTCAAGGGAGTACGGAGCTCGTGAGAGACGGAAGCGATCAGCTCATCCTTGAAATGCAGCAGTTCCTCGAGGCGGGTCTGTGACTGCACCCGTTCAGTGATATCCAGCGACTGGCCGATCATGTACTGAGGCTCTCCGTCCTCGTTCACCATCATCGCCAGGTTCAAGTCGATCATCATCGCTGTTCCGTCAGCGCAATGCTGGTGTACCTCCATGCGGGCTGTGGAGCTGTCGCCAGAGAGGATTCGGTTCAGGCTGTCCACCACAACCGGCAGATCATCCGAATCGATGAGATCCACCATCAGCATGCCCTCCAATGCTGAATCTGGATAGCCGGTCAGCTTGGCCAGCGCTTGATTGGCCCGGATACACTTGCCCTCGAGACTCACCAGCGCCATCCCCACCGGCGAATGCTCGAAAGCCACCCGGAACCGCTCCTCGCTCTCCGCCAGAGCTCGCTCTGTTGCCACCCGAGCAGACACATCCCGAACTACCGCAGCCGACATCACCTCACCGCTCACCTCCAGGACAGACAGTGTCACCTCCGCAGGGAAGTCGGTGCCATCCCTACGGCGGCCCATCACCCTCGAACGTCCCGACGCCGGGACTTGGTGACCCACGCCGTGTGACGGGAACGCTTTGACCTGCCCGTTATGGCTGCCCCGGAGCCGGTCGGGAAGAAGCACGCCGAGCGGCTCACCCAACGCCTCCTCGCGTTGGTAGCCGAAGACACGCTGTGCCGCCTCGTTGAACACCACGATTCGCTGTTCTGCATCCACAACAACCAAAGCGTCGCCAACCGCGTCAAAGAGGGCCCGATGCTCCGCCGGGAATCCGGAGTCCCAACGCTCGCTGGTCGAAACGTTCCTACGTTGGCCCACGGGACTCAAACCGTCGCACCTCCAGACACGACATAAGGTGCACGCCACAATTGTCCACCGCTCCCCGCAGTCTATCGATTCACCCTTTCCGCCGCAGTCAGCACCACCTCGACCCTCGCGGCGTGAGGTGGCCCAGGAGGTGTTGTTAGTGGCCGACGAGCTGGTTGAACACGTTTGCTGGTCTCGCATGCGCTGCGACCGAACCGGCTCCAGCTTTTACAACGATGCTGAGCCGTTAGCGTCCGGCTGCGATCCCGCAAGCCGTTCGGAGGCTGAGATGGAGGGGCCGCCAGTCGGGGTGAGCCGGTCAGCGGCCGCCGCCGGGGTTCTCTGCTCGACGACCGGAAGTCGCAGCTCGAAAACGCACTCTTCACCTCCATACCGGTAGGTGAGGTTGCCGCCCATCATTTGGGCCAGCCGACGTGAGGTGTACAGGCCCACTCCCACCGACTCGAGGACAGACTGGTCGGCTCTGCTGCTCTGAGTGAAAGGCTCGAACACTCGGTCCCGGTCATGGTCGGGGACTCCTGCACCGTCGTCGACCACTTGCACCAGCACCGCCGACTCGTCCCGTCCGACCCGAACCTCGACGTGTGGACCGCCGTACCGCCAGGCATTGGTCAGCAGGTTTCGGAGGATCTGTTGAATACGAAGCTCATCGCCGAGGCCAACGATTTCGCCGACCTCGACCAGACGACGCACCGGAATCTCATCGCCCTCCTGCTGGTAATGACTTACCAACGAGTCGGCTATCCTCAACACATCGACCGGCACCGACGCCACCGTGAGTTCCCCTGCCTCGAGACGGGACGCCGCGAGTAGATCGTCGATGATCTCATTGGCCTCGGACGTGGCGTCGGCGATCAACCCGGCCATCGCCACCATCTCCTCCGGCTGAGTGGCATGGACCCCTTGGGCCATCAATTGGGAAAAGCCCAACGCGGAAGTCAGTGGATTGCGGATGTCGTGTACCACGCCGGCGATCACTCGAAACCGCGTCTTATCCAACCGCCGTTGCGCCTGCTCCTGCTGCGATTTGAGCCCGTATGCGAGCACCAACAGCAGCCCCATCAGCGGGATCTCCCACAGCTCGTCGACAACCGCCCTGCCGTCATCGACCGCCCTGACCAGCTCCAACGACGCAACCGACCCAACGACCACAGCTCGAAGCACGAACGCCTTGAGCGGGAGGCACATGGCGCCTACCAGCACCCCAAGGAACGCAAGATGAAAGAACACCACCGTCTGGTCCGTCACCGCCAGACCGATCATGGACCCGAGCAGTAACACATCAAGCAAAGGTCGGACACCGCCACGGCGAACCGGCGTCGACGAGCCAACCGAGTGGCCAGTCGCGCAGATGTGGCTGAGCCAGCTTCGGACCACCACCAACAGGGGAGAAGAGTCAGGTTCGGCTACCACCAGGCACCTATCGGCATCCCAACCACCAAAGTGGACATCCATTCGCAAGGCTGGTCAACCGATTCCACCCTGCGAAAGCCGACGCTTCACAACTGGCAGTCGACCCATCACGTCGCTCGTGGTGACCGCAACCGGGGCCTTGGACACGACCGAGAAGAACAGAACCCCTGGATCGAATCGTTCAACGGCCGCGCCCGAGACGAACTGTTGAACATCGCACCTGGCGTCCCCACAGCAGCCTCGGTGGGCTCACCCCCGCCGAGTACGCTGCCAGCTGGACCCCCAAACCCCCGAACCACTCCCATAACGAGTGGACCGCTAACTGGGGGCCCCGTCTCCCGGCACCGGCGCCCCTAAGTACCATTTCCCCACCATGACCAAGAAACTGACGGCTCCTGACATCCGGGCTCGCAAGGGTGGGCCCAAGATCACGATGGTCACCGCCTATGACTACCCGTCGGCAGTGATCGCCGATCGTGCCGGGTTTGACATCATCCTGGTGGGCGATTCGGTCGCCAACGTGGTCCACGGCATGAGCACGACCCTCGAGATCGGGCTCGACGAGATGATCGTCCACGCCCGGGCGGTCAGACGGGCCCAGCCGTCTTCCCTGTTCGTGGTCGACATGCCCTGGCTCAGCTTCCACATCTCGCCCGAGGATGCGGTCCGCAACGCCGGCCGTCTGGTCCAGGAGGGTGGCGCCGAGGCGGTGAAACTGGAAGGGGGTCGGAAGAGGATTCCCGTCATCGAGCGCATCCTCGATGCGGAGATCCCGGTCATGGGCCATCTCGGCCTCACTCCCCAGTCGGTCAATGCAATGGGTGGCTTCAAGGTGCAGGGCAAAGTGGTCGACGCTGCCCGTGAGATGATCGACGATGCCCGGGCCCTGGCCGAAGTGGGTTGCTTCTCGATCGTGCTCGAGGGGGTGCCCGATGTCCTTGGCGAGTTGATCACCAAGGAGGTCGACGTCCCCACCATCGGCATCGGCGCCGGGCCCAGCACCGATGGTCAGGTTCTCGTCTATCACGATGTGCTGGGGATCGGTCTCGGGCACCACGCCAAATTCGTGCGCAGCTATGCCAGCGTGGGGGAGGAGTCGATCGAGGCTTTGAAGCGGTTTGCTGCCGACATCCAATCCGGTGCGTTCCCCGGGGAAGCTGAGAGCTATCACATCTCTGACGAGGTGGTGGCGGAGTTGTTGAGGGGCCAGTCGTCCGGGTAAGCGTCTTGTGTGGGGTCGTCCTGGTGGCTGCCTGTAGTGGCGACCGGGTTGAAGGCTCTGAAGCCGTGCCTGTCGAGATCTCGGCTACGCAACTCGATGTACTGATCGCCGATAGCCCCGAGGAGCGCCAAGTCGGTTTGAAGGACGCCGAGGAGATCCCGGGCGGTGCCGACGGGATGCTCTTTGTCTACGAGACTCCGGCCCCGGTCCGTTACGTGATGTTGGACGTGCCGATCCCACTCGACATCTGGTTCTTCGAGCAGAACGGGGCCCTGATCGGGAGTGCTGAGATGGCGCCCTGTCCTGCCGAGCCCTGCCCCCTCTATGCGTCACCGGGCGATGTCTCCTGGGTGCTGGAGACCCCAGCCGGGGTCTACGAGTTCGAAGATGGGGCACTGCTGAGCGGCGCCCCGAATGGGGCAAACGGGTGAATCCGGATACACTTCAGCGACCGCACCGACGTCTCGCGCCGTTCGGATGCGTGCAACCCCTGCTCCATCAAAGAGATGGGGCCTTCCGAATCGGATGTCCACAGGAGGTCGAATGCGCGACTATGAAGTAATGACGATTCATCGTCCTGATCTTGCAGAGGACGACTTCGGCGCCAAGATTGGCGAACTCGAGTCGTATCTCTCCGAACACGGGGCGAGCGTCAAGAGCAAGGATCTCTGGGGGAAGCGTCGCTTCGCCTACGAGATCGAGCATCTCTCCGAGGGCTATTACTCGGTGGTGAACTTCCAGGCTGAGGCGGGAGCCGTCGACTCACTTGACCGGATGCTTTCACTCGCCGACGAAGTGCTTCGACACAAGATCGTTCGGCTCGGCGGCTGACTGGAATACGTCACACCGGCGCGGCATGATCGTCGGTGGACGTGAGAAGAGGAGATCTCAATGTCGAACAATGTCACACTCATCGGCAACCTTGTCGACGACCCGGAGCTGCGTTTCACCCCCTCGGGTGTCGCAATGGCCAAGATCCGCATGGCGGTGAACCGCCGCTGGCGGGGCAACGACGGCGAGTGGCAGGAAGACACCAGCTTCTTCACCGGAACCGTGTGGAGGGAGCAGGCCGAATCCGCCGCCGAGTCGCTGCAGAAGGGCGCCCGGGTGATCGTCACCGGCCGGCTCGAGCAGCGGACCTGGGAGACCGACCAAGGGGACAAGCGATCTGTAGTCGAAGTTCAAATCGACGAGATCGGCCCCTCTCTGCGGTGGGCCACAGCCACAGTCAACAAGACGGCGCGCACCGGAGGTGGTGATTTCGCCGCTGCCCAGGGCAGCGACGTCCCTCCGGCCCCGGTCGCCCGTGACAGCTTCGGGCCCGACGAGGCCCCGTTCTGATTTCAGGAGTTTCAAACTAGATGGCACGCAAATCGACCAATAACCCACGACCCAAGCGGCGTCGTGGGATGGAAGTGCGCCGGGGTCGGCCCAAACCCTGTGCGTTTTGTAAGGCAAGGGTGGAGTTCATCGACTGGAAGGACGCCTCGGTCCTTCGCAAGTACATATCCGACCGGGGAAAGATCCGTGGGCGTCGGGTCAACGGCAACTGCCCGCGTCACCAGCGTGAGGTGGCCGTCGCCATCAAGAGCGCCCGTGAGATGGCCCTGCTCCCGTATCTCAGCACCCGATGAGGCTGATACTCACCTCCGATGTCAACGAGCTGGGCAAGCGTGGTGACGTAGTCGAGGTTGCGGAGGGATACGCCCGCAACTTCCTGCTGCCGAGGAAGAAGGCGGTCAAGGCCAGCGAGGGCTCCTTGGCCCAGGCCGAAGCCACCCGCGAGGCCCGCATCGAGGCCGAGCAGCGGGCCCGGGAACAGGCCGAGAATCTCGCCACCCATCTGGCGGGCACGAGGGTCGTTCTGGCCGCTCAGGCGGGCGACGAGGGCAGGCTCTACGGCTCGATCTCGATCCACGACGTGGTCGAGGGGATCAAGAGGTTCACCGGGATCGAGTTGGAGCGTGAGACCGTGGTGCTTCCCGCCCCGATCAAGGCGATCGGGCTCCACGAGATCCAGATCAAGCTTCATCCCGAGGTCGAATTCCCCCTCATCCTCGACGTCATTCCCGCGTCTTAGGTCACCCCTAATTGGGAGCCACAGGTCCGTATATGGCACCTGTGCGTCCCAATTACGGTTGAGCGATCCCGATTTAGCCCTTGATTTCGCGGTTTTCGGGGAAGATTCGCGTCTTTTGACAGTGTTTCGCGGAGTTTTGGAATACGGCCCGTATGTGGTCTATGTTCCGTTGGCTTCCCCCGAAGCTGGCCGATCTTCCCCTAACCCGTCAGGGTTTGACGCGTCGGTTCGCGAAAACTGTCCCACGGTGTTGGTAGAAAAGGGTTGATGAGCAGCTTGACCGACCAGACGGAGATGAGGCCCGGTTACCGGAGCCCTCCGCATTCCCGTGAGGCGGAAGAATCGGTGATCGGGGCGGTGCTCCTTTCCGAGGATGCGGTCAACGAGGTGATGGACCGGCTTCACCCCGAGGACTTCTACATCCCGGCCCATCAGGCCATCTTCGAGTCAATGCGACAGCTGTTCGACGGTAACCAGGCGATCGACGCGGTCACGGTTTCCGAGGAGCTCCGTCGCCGTGGGGAGCTGGAGAAGATCGGTGGGGTCAATTACCTGACCCGGCTGGTCGACATAGTCCCCTCCACGTCCAACATCGTCTACTACGCCGGGATCGTCGAGGAGCACGGCAAACGGCGGGAGCTGATCCGGGCCGGGGCGTCGGTCACCGAGGTCGCCTTCAACATCGACGAAGAAATCGCGATCGTCCTCGACCGCGCCGAGCAGACAGTGCTCGGTGTCGCCGAGCGACGCAGCTCACAGACCCTGCTCGAGGTCGGGCCATTGTTCAGTGACGTCCTCGAGCACATCGAGGCGCTCGAACAGCTTGGGTCGGAGATCAACGGGCTTGCCACCGGTTTTGTCGACCTCGACCAGAAGCTCGCCGGGATCCAGCCGGCGAACCTGGTGGTGATTGCCGGTAGGCCGGGCATGGGCAAGTCGGCCATCGCATTGAACATCGCCACCAACGTCGCCGCCAAGGGGGAGCCGGTGGCCATCTTCTCGCTCGAGATGTCCAAGGAGGAAATCGTTCAGAGGATCCTGTCATCGGTGGGCCAGGTCGATTCCAAGAAGCTTCGCAACGGCCAACTCGGGCCGCTCTGGCAACGGGTTGTCGATGCGGCGGGGAAGATGTACAAGGCGCCGATCTTCATCGACGACTCCTCGTCGGTCACGGTGACCGACATCAGGGCCAAATGCCGGCGTCTGAAGCGAAAGCGTGGGCTGTCTCTGGTCATTGTCGACTATCTCCAGCTTCTACAGGCTTCGACCCGAGAGAACCGCCAACAGGAGATCTCCGAGATCACCAGAAACCTGAAGAACCTGGCGAAGGAGCTCGCGGTTCCGATCATCGCCGTCTCTCAGCTCAATCGCTCGGTGGAGTCCCGGGAGAACAGACGTCCTCGTCTTTCCGATCTTCGTGAGTCGGGCGCTATCGAGCAGGACTCGGACGTGGTGATGTTCGTCTACCGCCATGAGTACTACCACCCCGAGGATCAGGAGAAGAAGGGGATCGCCGAGCTCATCATCGAGAAGCATCGCTCCGGCGCCACCGGGACCGTTGAGATGACCTTCCAGCCCGAGTTCACCCGATTCGCCAATCTGGGTCGGGATGTCTCTTGAGCCGGGAAGATGCGTTGGCGGCCGATCTCGGGTACTCCTATGAGGTTAGGAAGTCGGGTGAGATCGTGATCAGCCGCCACGGCGTGGAGGTGACGATCCTCCGTGGCGATGCGGTCAAGAAGAAGTTCATTATCCGGGTGACGACCCTGGACCCGCAGCAGGTGATGGCCCGCTTCACCGGCGACTACAAGCGGGGAAACGAGCGCGGTTGAGCCCTCGCGCGCGGCGACCCAAGGGGTCGCCGCATTTTGGAGGGGTTGCCACTTGCCCTGTGAAGCCGGGGAAGCTCCTGAGGGGGGACTCATTAGGGCGTGGCGCCAAAACCCAGTCTGTGCCTCCCGAACCCCCTGGGTCGAGCAGAACGGGTCTAAATCGAACTATACGCAAACGCGCTAGTCAGTGCCCGATCGATCGAAATCTTGATGAGATCGGCTGGCGGTGGGCCCGCTCTGGCCCTGATACTTCGATCCCAGCTCAGGCGAGCCGTAAGGGAACTCGGCTGCCGTGGTCATCCGATAGAAGCTGATCTGGCCGATTTTCATCTCCGGGTAGATGGCGATGGGCAGCGTTGCCACATTGGAGAGCTCAAGGGTGATGTGACCTTCGAACCCGGGATCGATGAACCCGGCGGTGGAGTGGATGAGCAATCCGAGACGGCCCAGGGAGGACTTGCCCTCGAGCCGGGCCACCAGGTCGTCACTGAGCTTGATCCGCTCCAGGGTGGAGCCGAGCACGAACTCGCCGGGGTGGAGCATGAATGGCTCTTCGGCTTCGACCTCCACCAATTGGGTCAGATCCGATTGGGGGGCCCGGGGGTCGATCTGGCTGTAACGATGGTTGACGAAGACCCGGAACCCATTGCCAACCCGGAGATCCACCGAAGAGGGCTGGACGTGGGAAGGCTCGTACGGATCGATGACAATAACCCCGCTCTCGATCGCCTCTCGTATGGACCTGTCGGAAAAGATCATTCTGGAGCGGGTGAAGGGAATCGAACCCTCGCCCCGAGCTTGGGAAGCTCGTGTTCTACCATTGAACTACACCCGCGAGTCCGTGTCGTCCACGTTCAGCACAGGACGATACCGGCTGTCGGGGCCAGGGGAAACCTCACCCACGAGCCTCGCCCTCGGTCCCGGGCGCCCCGTCCGAGGTGGGGACATGCCCTCCCTTCCACACGTCTGGTTCGAGATAGATCCGGCTGGCATAGGGAAGGGCCTTACGGATCGATGCCTCGGCGACGTCGATTGCGGCCGCCAGCTGAGGGCTGGTCAGGCGCTTCGTGAACTCGACCTTGGCAGCCACCAGCAGCTCCTCGGGGCCGATGTGTTGGGTGCGGAGATCGATAACCCGCACGACGTGAGGGCTGGCCGTCAAGGCCTGGTCGATCGCCCTGATGTGGTCGTCCAGGGCAGCCTCCCCGATCAGCAGCGATTTCATCTCGACCGTGAGGAAGATGGCGATTCCCACCAGCAGCACGCCGATGCAGAGTGTCCCGACCGCATCCCAGACCTCGTCACCGGTGACCACGTAGAGCCCCACCCCGGTCAGAGCCAAGAGAAGACCGAGCAAGGCACCGGCGTCTTCGAGCAGTACCACCGGCAACTCGGGGGAGCGGGAGGTTCGGATGTAGCCCAGCCACTCTCGCTCGCCTTTGACCTTGCGCGCCTCCCCGATGGCGGTCCTGAAGCTGAACGTCTCCAATCCGATGGCCACTACGAGCACGCCGATGGCCCAGCCGATCGACGTCAACTCGTGGGGATAGAGGATCTTGGAGACCCCTTCGTAGATCGAATAGAGCCCACCCAAGGAGAACAGCACCAGCGCCACCACGAACGACCAGAAATAGCGCTCCCGTCCGTATCCGAACTGATGGTGGTCGTCGGCGACCTTGCGGGACTGTCTGCCTCCGAGGAGGAGCAACCCCTGGTTCGAGGTGTCGGCCACCGAGTGGATCGATTCGGCCAGCATCGAGGCCGAGCCGGTGACCAGATAGGCGGTGAATTTGGCGAGGGCGATTCCGGCGTTGGCCAGCATCGCGGCGATGATCGCCCTGGTTCCGCCACCGGCTGACATGTGCTCCTGATCCGTCCTCGGGTTCGAGGTCGGGATGCTAGGGCTGTGGCAGAACCCTCAGGTGAACAGCGAGACGGCACCCCAGGTCGTCATCAGCACCCCGACGACGACCAGGAACACCACCCGTCCGGCCCGGTACTGGGCGTCCTCCACTCCTTGTGGGGTCTCTCCATGGCGATGTTTCCACCAGGCCAACCCGTTGCCGACCAGCAAAGCCAGCCCTAGCCCAATCACCAGCTCAGGGAGCAGGTTTTCGATGTCGAGGAGGTCGCCCACTTCGGTCAACGGTAACCCTGCATAATCTCCGCTCGTGATTCAGGAGCAATCGGTCAGCTTTGCCTCGGCGCCGGCCACCTCAGCCAATCTGGGGCCGGCGTTCGATTGTCTCGGGCTGGCGCTGGAAATGAGATGCAAGGTGAGCGCCCGACGCGCTGAGAGCTGGACCGTGAATCACGTAGGGCTATTTCGACCGGCGCCGGGTGAGGGTGATGGTGTGCTGAGTGCGGCCCGACGGGTCGTAGGTGATGATCGGCCGCTGGCGTTGGAGGTGGACGCCGGCATCCCCATGGGCAAGGGGCTTGGCTCGTCGGCAGCGGCTTTTGTCGCCGGTTCTGCCGCCGCCCTGCGGGCAGTGGGTGACGAGGCCAACCCCGACCATGTTTTCCGTATCGCCGCCGAGCTCGAAGGCCATCCCGACAACGTCGCTGCCGCGGTCTACGGGGGCCTGGTCCTGGTGCCGGCCGAGGGCATGCCGATTCGCTTGCCGATCCACCCCACGCTGAGGGTGGTGGTGGTCATCCCAGAGAGAAACCTCCCCACCGACGACGCCCGTCGTGTCATCGACTCCGTCCACGCCCATGACCTGGTTCGGAGAAGTCTGGCCCGAGTAGCGGCTCTTACCGCGGGTCTGATCACGGGGGACCCCCAAACCCTGGCCGCGGCACATGGTGACGAGATCCACGAGGCTCCGAGGGCCGAGTTGTCTCCCGAGGTCAACGATCTGATTGAGATCGCCAAACGGGCCGGAGCCCTTCATGCCGCCCGGTCGGGTGCCGGCCCTTCGGTTCTGGCCCTGTGCACGGTGGATCAGGCGGGTCGGGTGGCGGGGGCGCTGCGAGAATCAGGGGTCGAGGTTCTAGAGGCCACCATCGCCACCAGCGGGTTGGTCTGCGGCTGAAGTTGACCCCAGGCGGCTAGGTGCCCTTACGCTCCCGCTCGTATCTTTCGCTCTCCTCCTTGCGCTCCCGCTCATTGCGCTCTCCCTCCTCCTTGCGCTCCCGCTCGTACTTCTCTCCCTCTTCCTTGCGCTCCCGCTCCTGGCGGTCCGCCCTCTCACGCTCGGTTTCCATCTTGATCTCTCCAAACCTGTAATGCTCGAATGGTCGAGGCTACCCCTCACGAAGCGCTTCTCTTTGAGGCCTGACAGAATCAGCCCTGTGCCGGACAGAATCATCCAGTGAACTCCGACATCGAGCGGCGGCAGCGTTTCGAACTCATCGCCGCTCAGGTGTACGAGCCGCTCCAGCGTTATCTGCGACGACGCGCCACGCCCGATGACGCGGCCGATACCCTCAGTGAGGTCCTACTCACCATCTGGCGGCGCCTCGACAACGTCCCAGGTGACCTTCCACTGCCCTGGTGCTACGGCGTGGCGAGACGCTGTCTGGCCAATCAACGTCGAGGGGCGCAGCGTCATCTCCGGCTGGTCGAGCGCATCACCGCCGAGGCTTCCGCCTCGCCTTCCCATGAGGTCGACGATCCCGCATTGGAGGCTGCCCTCTCCGAGTTGTCGGAGCCGGATCAGGAGCTACTCAGACTCTGGGCCTGGGAGCAGTTGGAGCCACGTGAGATCGCACTGGTGCTCGATACCACCCCGAACGCGGTGAGTCTCCGGCTCACCCGGGCCAAGGCCAAGCTCGAATCGAAGCTCTCCCGACAGGATTCCTCCGTTGACGGACAGAAACGGAACCGACACACCGAGGAGCATCGACCGTGACCGACGAATTGCGCAATCGCCTCAGCCGGCTCGACCCGATGGCTTCCGATGTGCCGACGGAGCCAGTGACGACCGAATCGTCCCGACAACTTCTGGAGGAAATCATGAGCAGCCCCAATGTGGAGCAACCCGGATCCTCGGGCACCCCAAGCAAGAGACCGTGGCTGGTCGCCGTGGCGGCAGCCGCTGTCGTCATCGTGGCCATCGGCGCCGTAGGCCTCCTCTCCGGCGACGGCGATGGGGGCGGCGACACGATCGCGGCGACCCCCCCACTCGAGCTGAACGCCGGCGGCGAGGACCCGATGGCGATGTGCATCATGTTCAGCATCGAGTACCTCGCACCGATGCCTGTTGCCTTTGAGGGAACCGTCGCCTCGGTGGACGGCGACGCGGTCACCCTCGAAGTTGACACCTGGTTCAAGGGTGGTGATGCCAGCCAGGTGGTGCTCAACGCGCCCCAGGGCTTGGAAGCGCTGATCGACGGGTTCGCCTTCGAAGAAGGTGGCCAATACTTGATCACCGCCACCGAGGGCAACGTCAACTACTGCGGTTTCAGCGGAAAGAGCACCCCGGAGCTGCGCGCAGCCTTCGAGGAAGCCTTCACCAGCTGAACGCCTGACTCGGAGAACGGAAGAGGAGAGACCGGTGAGGGCCTCTCCTCTTCCGCGTCTTGACGATCTGACAACTCCCACGCATACTGGCCCCTCGATGCGAGAAAGAATCCAGGCAACAGCGCACATCATCATTCCCTAGGGGTTCGCGCCTCACGAGAGGCGCCGCCCCTTTTCAGACCTCCGCAAACCGCGGGGGTCTTTTCTTTGGCAAGGTGTGAACCATGAATCCGACAGCCGAGATCTACGACACGACGCTCAGGGACGGCACCCAGGCCGAGGGGCTTTCCCCGACCGTGGGTGAGAAGCTCCGGGTGGTCCGTCTCCTCGATGAGTTGGGGGTGCATTTCATCGAAGGGGGCTGGCCCGGGGCCAACCCCAAGGACGACGAATTCTTCCAGCGAGCGAAAACTGAGCTGTCCCTGGAACGGTCGATCCTGGTGGCGTTCGGTTCAACCCGACGGCCGAGGGGACCGGTGGCCAAAGACGCCCAGCTCCAGGCACTGCTCGCCGCTGACACCGATTACGTCTGCATCGTGGGCAAGGCATGGGACCGTCATGTGATTGGGGCCCTCAACGCCTCGCTCGAGGAAGGGCTGGCCATGGTCGGCGAGTCCATCGCGTTCCTCCGTGAACGGGGGAAGCAGGTCTTCTTCGACGCCGAGCATTTCTTTGACGGCTTCCGCTCCAACCCCGAGTACGCCCTGTCGGTGTTGGAGACTGCCGCGTCTGCCGGCGCCGAGCGGGTGGTGCTCTGTGACACCAACGGGGGGGCCCTGCCATCCCACATCATCCCCGCCATAGACGCGGTGTCGTCACGGATCGACACCACCCTCGGGGTCCATTTCCACAATGACTCGGACTGTGCGGTGGCCAATTCGATGACGGCCCTGGCTCACGGGGTCCATCAGGTGCAGGGTTGTGTCAACGGGTACGGGGAGAGGACCGGCAACGCCGACCTGTGCTCGGTCATCCCCAACCTCAGCCTCAAGTCCGGTGTGGAGACCATTCCCTTGGAGTCGATGGCTCGGCTCTACCCGATCGCCCAGCAGATCGCTGAGATCCTGGGCGCCCCTATTGATTCCCGCCGTCCCTACGTGGGTGCTTCGGCCTTTGCCCACAAGGCCGGGCTGCACACCTCGGGCATGGCCCGGCTCGAAGGTGCCTACGAGCACATCGACCCAGGCGCCGTGGGGAACTCGGCACGGATGTTGTTCAGTGAGCTGATGGGAAGGTCGACCGTGCTGGCGGTGGCCGAGGAAAAGGGGTGGGATCTCAACGCGGACGAGGCTCAGGCCCTGGTCGACCAGGTCAAGGAACTGGAACACGCCGGATATCAGTTCGAGGCGGCCGACGGATCTTTCGAGATGCTGATGCGACGGGCCACCGCCGACTTCGAGGAGTTGTTCGAGGTGAGGTCGTTGTCGGTGAACATCCAGACCAACCAAGCTGGAAAGGTGACGGCTCGTGCTCATCTGGTGGTGGCTGTGGATGAGGACGAGATCGAGGTGACCACCGAAGGCGACGGCCCGGTCAACGCCATGGACGAGGCGCTGCGTAAGGCGTTGGAGGCCTCCTATCCCGACGTGAAACGTCTCCGGCTCACCGATTTCAAGGTGCGTGACCTGGATTCATCCGATGGGACCGCGGCCCGGGTCCGGGTCCTGATCGAGACCACCGACGGCGATTCGACCTGGGGAACAGTCGGGGTTCATCAGAACATCATCCAGGCCTCATGGCAAGCCCTCAGCGAGGGGATCACGGTGGGCCTGCTGCGGTCTGGGGGCTGAGCGTCATGACCGCTTCCGGTTTGACCTAGTTGACGGTTCACGCGACCATTGGGGCGTCGTCCCCCTTCCTCGTGAGGTTTTTGCATGGGATCGTTGGTCAAAAAGCGTCGTAAGAAGATGTCGAAGCACAAGTACCGCAAGCGTCTGAAGGCAAATCGCCACAAGCGGAAGTGACTTTGTGAAAGGACCGGCAACGCCCGGTCCTTTCTTTGTGTACGTAGCGCCACATGTGGCGCTACGTACCTCAGGTAAGCGGTTTACTTGCCCTTCAGGAACCGCTCGATCTCGTCGACGAGATGTACTGCCTCATCGTCGTCGGCTTCCTGCTCTAAACGCTCGACGTACTGCTCCAACTCGGCGTTGCCCTCGATGGCGGCGTCAACGGTTGACAGGAAGGCGCGCGAGGCCGTGGCGAGCTCCTCGATGTCGAGAGTCACTCCCACCAACTCGGACGCCTTGATCGCCAGGGCCTCGGCGGCAGGCGGGTACTCCTGATTCGACAGGTAGTGGGGAACCGCGGCCCACACCGAGATCACATCGATTCCGGCATTTCCCAGGGCGTGATTGAGGACGCCGACGATGCCGGTCGGGCCCTCATAACCCGACGGAAGCAGACCATGGAATGTGAGATCGTCGGGGCGGTTGGCGGACCCCACCAGCGGCACCGGGAGGGTGTGCGCCACCTGGCCGATGAAGGCCCCCATCGTCACCGCCCTCTTGACTCCCACCGCACGCAAGGTCTCCACGAGATCGTTGGTGAAGGTCTTCCAGCGATAGTGCGGCTCCTCGCCGAGCACGATCACCAGGTCCTGTTCCGACCCACGCACCGCATAGATCTCGTTGCGAGGCCAGGTGATGGAGCGGATCCCCGTGGAGTCGAGTTCGACGATCGGGCGCCGCACCTGGAAGTCGAAATGGTCGTCGGGGTCGATGATGGCGAAGATCTCGGCGTCGAGCTTCTTGAGGAACTCGGTTGCCGCCTGGCTCGCCGATTCACCGGCGTCACCCCAGCCCTCAAAGGCAATCAGCGCGACCGGGTTCTGGAGGATCGGTCTGTCAAGCCATTGCAACGAGGCCATGCCCGTCAACCTACACAACGACCACGGATACGGTCACGACCAATGGGGCGTGAACCTCTTCAATCGAAGTGCGTTGAGCACGACGGAGAGCGAGGAGAACGCCATCGCTGCGGCGGCGATCATCGGGTCGAGGAGCCCAACTGCTGCCAGGGGGATGGCGGCCACGTTGTAGCCGAAGGCCCAGAACAGGTTCTGGCGAATGGTGCGGAATGTGGCATCGGCCAGGTCGATGGCTGTCGGCACCAGCCGGGGGTCACCGTTGAGGAGGACCACGTCGCCGGCTTCCAACGCCACCTCGGTTCCCGACCCCACCGCCATGCCGAGGTCGGCTTGGGTCAGGGCCGGAGCATCGTTGATCCCGTCGCCGACGAAGGCAACCTTCCGGCCTTCGCCCTGGACCCGTCGCACAAGATCCGCCTTGTCACCGGGCAAGACTTCGGCGTCGACCTCGTTGATACCGATCTGCTCGGCGATCCGCGCCGCGGTCCGCTGGTTGTCTCCCGTGACCATGCGGGTGGAGATCCCTGATGCCTTGAGGCGGCCCACCGCCACCCGTGACTCCTCCCTGACCGTGTCGGCGACCGCGATGACCCCCCTCACCTCACCGTCCCAACCGGCGAGAAAGGCTGTCTTCCCCTCTCCTTCATACTGTGCCAACGAGTCAAGCCAACGGTTGGCCACCAGGAGACCCCTGTCGACCACCAGCTTTTCCTTACCGACAACCACCTCGTGGCCCCCGATCGAACCGACCACCCCCAGGCCGGCGAGACTGTCCACTCGATCGGGCTGCTGAAGCTGAATGCCGCGCTCGTCTGCGCCAAGAGCGACTGCCTTGCCGATTGGGTGACCCGACGCCGCCTCGACCGACGCCACCAGGAGGAGGAACTCGTCCTCGGCGACATCACTGACGACATCGGTGAGGTCCATCACCCCGGTGGTGAGGGTGCCGGTCTTGTCGAAGAGGACGGTGTCGACGTGCCGGGCACTCTCGAATACCTCGGCCTGCTTGAAGAGGATCCCGAGCTCGGCGCCGCGGCCGCTGCCGACCATGATCGCGGTCGGAGTCGCCAGCCCCAGGGCACAGGGACAGGCGATGATCAGCACCGCCACCCCGGCCCGCACTGATTCGGGGACTTCGTTTCCGAGCGCCAGCCAGACCACGGTGGTGGCGATCGACAACAGGATCACGATCGGGACGAAGATCGACGAGACCCGGTCGGCCAGTCGCTGGATAGGGGCCTTGGAGTTCTGCGCCTGTTCCACCATTCGCACGATGCCGGCCAGGGCGGTGTCGGCCCCGACCGCGGTAGCGCGGACGTGGATCATGCCCACTTGGTTGATGGTTGCCCCGAACACCATGTCACCGACCGTCTTGTCGACAGGGAGCGACTCGCCGGTGAGCATCGATTCGTCGATCGACGAGGTTCCGGTTTCGATGACCCCGTCGGTGGGGATCTTCTCCCCCGGCAACACCACCATGACGTCTCCGGGAAGCACCTGTTCGATGGGGACCGAAGCTTCGCCTCCCTCATCCAGCACCCGGGCCTCTCTGGCGCCGAGCTCGACGAGACGGTGCACCGCGGTCGAGGCACGTCCCTTGGCCCGCGCCTCAAAAGCCCGACCCAGCGTGATCAGGGTGACGATCACTCCGGAGATCTCGAAGAAAACCGGCTGGCCGGTGAAAAGGGCCCAGATCGAGTAGACGTAGGCGGTGACCGAGCCCAGCGAGATCAGGGTGTCCATGTTGGCGCTGAGGTTGCGCGCCTGTTTGAGGGCCACCCGGTGGAACTGCCACCCACCCCAGGTGACGACGGGTGTCACCAGGATTCCCTGAAGCGCGAGGTTCCAGAAAGTCTCCGGCCCCAACATGGCGAGCAACACCGCGGGAGTGGTCAATGCGGCGGCGATCCAGAAGCGGCGCCATTGCACGTCCTCGTTGTCGTGGTAGTGCTCCATGAGGTCCCGACCGTGCTCGCCGGACTCATGTGGCGAGATGGTGTATCCGATCCTGTCCACGGCGGCGGACAGCGAGTCGAGGTCGGCGTCCTCCGTGACCCGGACCAGAGCCGAAGCGCCTGCCAGGCTCACCGAGGCGTTCTCGACGCCTTCCTGGCGGCCAAGGACGCGTTCGATGCGCATCGCACAGGAGGCACAGGTCATGCCGTCAACGTCGAAGAGGACGGTCTCGGTGTGCTCGCTATGGATATCAGCCGAAGACGGCGTAGCCCTGCTCCTCGATGGCGTGCTTGATGACTTCGAGGTCGGTGGTGTTGTCGTCGTAGGTGACATCTACGGTCGCATCGGCGATAGCCACTTCGACGGACGAGACCCCATTCAGAGCGCCGACCGCACCCTCGATGCTCATTTTGCAGTGATCACAATGGATCTCGGGTGCTTGAAGAAGTACCTGTTTCATCTCACATGAGTGTACGGCCGGGGCCGGTGAATTATTCCGGGCGAAGACCGGGACAAAAGAGAGAGCCCCGATCGAAACCGGGGCTCTCTGGTTGTCTGGCATGGGACTGGGAGGGGGAGAGGACCTGTCCCGGCCAGAGAAATCAGGCGTCCTGTTCGTCCATGATCTTGCCCCGGACCCGCGGGAAGCGGACCGGCGCATGGGCGTGGCAGTACTCGGCCTTGTTGTATTGCGAGAGTTTGGTGGTGCAGCCGGGTTTCGAACAGATCCGGTCCTGGCTAAAACGCCGTGACGGTCTGGTCATTCCCTTGATGGCTGCCCCTTTTACGATGTCTGTCATGTTGATGGCCCTCCTGGTTGTGGGCCGGTTCTCCAAATTGATACCTTGAAGTGTCTTTCGTGATTTCGGGAAGCGGGTCGCTGACGATCACCCCTTGTTGCCTCCAACTTTGCGACGCCACCCCTAAAACGAAGGTAAACAATTCCCCCGTTTTGTCTGTGATAAGACGTTGCGGACCGATCAGTCGGTTCCCGTGATCCCCAGTTTACGCAAGAAAGCGCCGTTGTCAGGTTCCCTACCGAGAAACCCGACCAGCATCTGGTCGGCGTCGACCGAGCCGCCCTTCTCCAACACTTCGCGTCGGTACGCCATTCCCACGGCGGGATTGGTGACCCCTTCCTCCTCGAAACGCCCGAACATGTCATCGCCGAAGACCTCGGCCCACATGTAGCTGTAATAGGCGGCGTCGTAGCCTCCCATGAGATGGCCGAACGAGGCGAGGTCGAAAGTCCCCTCGTGGAGCGGGATCAAACTCAGATCGGACGCTTCCCGTGAGATCTGGTCCAGGTCCTTCTCGACGCCCGGGGCGTGAATGGTCTGATCCAGCCATCCGTACTTGAGCTGGCGCAGCTGATGAACGGCAATGTTGAGACGACGAGCCGCCACCAGTTGGTCCACCAGGGCATCCGGGATCGGTTCGCCGGTCTCATGGTGTCGGGCGAACTTCTTGAGGACGTCGGCTCTCCAGACCCAGTTCTGCATGATCTGGCTCGGCGCCTCGACGAAATCGGTCTCGACGTTGGTGCCCGAGAAACGGGCGAGCTCGGTCCGCCCCAGGTTTTGATGGAGGACATGCCCGAACTCGTGGAACAGCGTCTCCACCTCGCCATGCTGGAGGAGTGATGGCGTTTCGCCGGCCGGCTTGGTGAAGTTGGCGACCATGGCGCACACCGGGTTCTGATAGGAGCCGTCCTCCAAACGGCGGCTGGTCACCATTGGGAACTCGGCGGCGTGGGAGTACTTGCCTTCCCGGGGGAACAGATCGAGGTAGAAGTGGGCCAACTCCTCCCCAGATTCGCTGTCATGGATGGTGTAGAGCCGAACATCGGGGTGCCAGACATCGGGGGCGGCCACCTCGCGGAAATCCAGGCCGAACACCTCCTGCACCATGTCGAACATCCCGTCGAGAACCGCATCCAGAGGCAGATAGGCCGCGACCTCGAAGGGATCCACGCCGTAGTCGGTGCGACGTTGTTGGGTGTCGTAGTAGCGCCAGTCCCAGGTCTGCACCGTGGTGTCACCGCTGTCGGCTTCGAGGAGCCCGCTCATGACTGCGATGTCCTTGCGGCCCTGATCGATGAGGGGTGGGATCAGGTCGTCGAAGAAGACTGCAACCCGTTCCGGGTTCTTCGCCATCCGGTCCTCGAGCCGATGATGTGCCCAGCTCTTCACGTCGAAGTCCCTTGCGATCTCGTCGCGAAGTCTGAGGGCTTCTTCGAGTATCGGCCGGTTGGCGTCAACCGCCTGGGTGTTGAACTTGAAGAGCAGCTGCTCGCGGAGGTCGCGGCGCCTTGCGTTCTCGACGAAGGGGATCAGGTGGGGATAGGCAAGGGTCACCTTGAGCTGACCGGTCTCCTCGTCAACCTCCAGCGAGTCGGCGAAGCTGTCAGGAAGGCCCTCGAGATCTGCCCGATCGACGAGCAGCCAGTCATCCCACTCGTCGATGTTGCTTTGGAAACGAACCCCCAGCTCGACGAGACGCCGAGTTTTCTCCTTCACCGAGGCCCGGACTTCGGGTCGAAGGTCGTGGCCCGCCCGACGCAGGTCACGTAGTACGAACTCGAGCTGCCGTGCCCTCTCACCTTCGAGACTCTGGGCCTCATCGGTGGCGGCGTACTCCTTTACTCCGGCATTGAGGTCGTCCCTGAAAATGACGTCGACGGCAAAACTGTCGAGCTTCTCCTCGGCGGCCTTGGCTGCAGTTCGCACCTCCTTGTCGGGGTGGACGTAGCCCATGAAGACATACCGGGTGAATGCCTTGCCCATGACGTCGGCCATGCGGTCCAGGGGCATCAGGGTGTTCTCGAAGGTCCGCTCTTCTTTGGTGGCGGCAGCTTCGTCGATCACACGTCTTGCCTCATCGAGAGCACGGCTCACCCCGGTTTCAACCGCGGCCGCGTCGACCGTCGAGAAGCCAAGATCCAGATCACTCATGGCAATGGACGGTAGTGCAAATGCCGACTTTCACTCCAGGTCATCAGGACCCAACTGGAGGTGCGAAAAGGGCGCTGGCCTGCTCCATGCTCAACGCCTGGGAGGGGTTGAACCCGTGACGGTTGACCGCCGCCCGGATCCCCACCTGGGGGTCCGGTAGCTCGACTGGGGAGTCGCTCCCGCCCAAGAGGGGCACGCCGGCCTCCTGCAAGGTGTGAAATGGGTAGACCCGTTGCATCCTCTCCTCACCGAGCCGTTTATGAAGCCATGAAGCCTCTGAGGCGAGGAAGGCGGGCTGCACCGAGGCGGTGACCCCGAGCCTCGCCATACGCTCGATGCCGGGTTCGGTGAGAAGCGAGGCGTGCTCAACGCGGAGCATCGAGGGGTCGGCGCCATCTTCGATGAGGCTTTCGAACAGATCGAGGGCGACGTCGTTGGCCCGGTCCCCGATGGCGTGGACGGCGACCCCTCCCCCGACTTCTAATGAGGCGTTCGCCATCGCGAACGCCTGTCCCGGGTAGAGCCGAAGAGTCCCCGTGGTGTCAGGGCGGTCGGCGAACGGCTCGTACATGGCAGCGGTGTGACCGCCGAAGCTTCCGTCGGCGAAGCCCTTCCACCCCGAGAAGCGAAGCCGACCGTCGGCCTCTGTGATCCGTTTGGCCGCCGAGACCAGATCTGACGGGGTCTCCGTGATCACGTAGACATCGATATCGACGGGGAGATCGGGCGCAAGACGGCAGAGGGTCTCCAACTCGTCACCGACCCCACACCAGATCGGGTCGGTGGTCGAGACCATTCCCGTGACCGAGCCCAGCCCGTAGTCGAGGAGGCCGCGTAGGGCATCGAGCACGTCGACGTCGGTGGGTGCCTCAGCGAGGGGGGCAATCGCGTTCCCTATCACCAACAGGGCGGTCTCCCTGAGGACGCCGGTGGGAAAACCGGTTCTGTCACGATCAAAGCTTCCCCCTGGAGGATCAGGAGTATCGGCGTCTATACCGGCAAGGGATAGGGCCGCGGTGTTGGCGACGGCGATGTGCCCGCAGTACCGGTAGAGGACGACTGGCCGGTCGGGAATGGCCTCATCGAGGTCCAACCTGGTCGGAAGTCTGAGCTCGGCCAATCCTTCGTCGTTGAGACGCTGTCCGATGACCGCGCCTGTGGTTACTTCGGCCCGGGCCGCGACCCGCGTCTTGACCTCCTCCAGATTCGCCGAGTCCATCAACTCCAGACCGGTGACCATCTGGGCGTAGCCGAGAGGATGGAAATGGTGGTCGTGGTACATCATCGGAGGTGGGCCGGCATGTACTCGTCGACAATCACCCGGAGATCCTCGTGGATCTTTCCGTTGGTGACGACGAAGGCTGCCGGTTCGAGATCGAAGACGGCCCCCTTGCTGTTGGTGGCGGTGCCGCCGGCCTCGGTCACGAGAAGCATCCCCGCCGCGGCGTCCCACGGTTTCACACCATGCGGGCCACCATGCTCCCAGTAGCCGTCGAACCGCCCGCATGCCACCCAGGCCAGTTCGAGGGCTGCGGCGCCCATACGTCGGGTCCCCCGGGTCCGGGTCATCACCTGCTCCATCACATCGAGATAGGCGCGGGCGTGCTCCTGACGGTCGTAAGGGAAGCCTGTCACCAGCACGGAATCTTCCAAGGAGGCGGTGTTGGAGACGTGGATCGGCTGACCGTTGCTGCGCGCTCCCTCGCCGACGGCGGCCACGAACTCCTCCTGGCGGCTGACGTCGATCACCACCCCCACGAGAGGCTCGCCGTTGTCCCAGAGAGCCACCGACACCGCCACGTGTGGGATCCGGTTCACGAAGTTCACGGTCCCGTCGAGGGGATCGATGATCCACACCCGCGGACCACGCCAATCGGCATAACCGCCGCCCTCCTCGGCGAGGATGGAATCATTGGGAAAATGGGCGGCGATGACGTCGGTGACCGCGATTTCGGCCTCCCGGTCGATATCGGTCACTGGGTCCACGGCGCCCTTCATCTCGGTGTCGAACGGCTCCTCGAATCCGCGCCGAACCACTTCGGCTCCGGCGCGTGCCGCCCTGACCGCGACCCATAGATCACCTTCCCACATGCCGGCGCACTCTACGGAAGCGCCTGCATCCCTACCCTCTCGGCGGTGACTGGCCTGTTGCTGGTTGTCGGTGGGGCTGTTCTGTCCGCCCTTGCCTTTCCCCGAATCGGTCCCGGGTGGCTGATCCTGCCCGGCGTCGCCTTGTGCCTGGCCGGGCTGCGCACCGCGACCAACCGCAGCCAAGGTCTGGCCTTGGGAGCGGTCTACGGCCTGGTCTTCTACGGAGGGCTGCTCTGGTGGTTTGTCGAGCTGGGTCTGGTCGCAATGATCCCACTTGTTCTCCTCCAAGCCTCATTCGTCACCGCCTACGGGTGGTGGTTGGGGAAGTACAACGACCGCCCGTCGGGAACCTGGTTCCTCCTGGCCGCAGGCGGGTGGGCGTTGATGGAGTTGATCCGCTATCGGTTCCCCTTCAGCGGGTTCGAGTGGGGGGCTGTCGGGTATGCCCTGTCCGATCAGACATGGGCCAGAAGCCTGGCTCCTGTCTACGGGACCACAGGTGTAACGGTCATGGCGGTCATGGCCGCGGCCACCATCGTGGCCCTAGCGAGGAAGCCGCACAACTGGTGGTTGCTGGTACCGATACCGGTGTTGGTGGTTGGCTCTTGGTTTCAGTGGTTCGGACAAGAGCAGTATGTGCTTGCTGGCCAAACAGTCGCGATCGTTCAAGGATCCACCCCTTGCCCGTTCGAGCACTGCCCGCCTGACGAACGGCTCCGCACCTTCGAACAGCATCTGGAGTTGACCAAGAAGATCGAGCCCGGCTCGGTGTTCCTGGTGGTGTGGTCCGAGGGTTCCACCGGCTCCTTCAACGCCGATCCGGTGCGGAACCCGGAGATCGGCGAGGCGATCGCTGCCGAAGCCCGCCGGATCGGCGCCTGGTTCCTGGTGGGTAGCGACCGTCCCTTGAACGAGACCCATTGGGAGAACGTGAACGTGGTATTCAATCCCGACGGAGAGATCGTCGGCGAGTACCAGAAACAACACCCGGTCCCCTTCGGTGAGTACATCCCGTTCCGGCCTCTGTTCGAGTGGATACCCGCTCTGGATCAAGTTCCTCGGGACATGGTCCCCGGTGACGGACCAGTGGTATTCGATCTCGGCGGCGGGGTACGACTTGGATCTGTCATCTCCTTCGAGGGCGGCTTCGCCCGGTACCCGCGACAGCATGTTCTAGCTGGGGCCAATGTGATTGTGGTGGCCACCAATGAGGCGTCCTATGGGCTCACCCCGGGCTCCGACCAGTTCATCGGGATGACCCGGATGCGGGCAGCTGAGCTGGGTCTCGACGTCATCCATGCCGCGGTCACCGGCAAGTCGACCTTCATCGACGCCTCAGGGGCATTAGGGGGGGAGACCGAGCCGGGAGCTCAGGAGATTCTGTATGGCGGGATCGCTGGCCGACCTGCTTCGTCCATTTACGCCCGTACCGGCGACATCCTCATGATCGCTGCCGCGGTCATCGGTCTGATCTTCTGGTGGCGGGCCCGGCGACCGCTGGTAGGTTCCTCCGACCGAACACTCGAGGAGGAGTAGGACAGATGTCACAGGCCCTGGAGAACCTGCTTTCAGAGGATCGCAAGTTCTCCCCTACACCCGAGTTCATTACCCAGGCCAATGCCCAGCCCGGGATCCATGAGAAGGCAGCTGCGGACTATCTGGCCTTCTGGCAGGAACAGGCGTTGTCGCGCATCAGTTGGGATACCGAGCCCACGGTGGTTCTCGACGACTCCAACCCACCCTTTTTCAAGTGGTTCTCCGATGGTGAGCTGAATCTCTCCTATAACTGTCTCGACCGCCATCTCACCGAGCATGGAGACCAGGTGGCCTACCACTGGGTCGGTGAGCCCGGCGACACCCGAGTCCTCACCTATTCCGATCTCCACGCCGAGGTCTGCAGGTTTGCCAACGGGCTGAAGAGCTTGGGTCTGAGCACCGGCGATCGGGTAGCCATCTACATGGGGATGGTCCCCGAGCTCCCCGTCGCCATGCTGGCCTGCGCCCGGCTCGGTCTGGTCCACTCGGTCGTGTTCGGCGGATTCTCCGCCGAGGCCCTTTCCAGCCGGATCATCGACGCCGATGCCCGATTGGTCATCACCCAAGACGGAGCCTGGCGTGCAGGCAATGTGGTGCCGCTCAAGGTGAACAGTGACCTGGCGGTCAGTCAGACCCCGGGTGTGGAGCACGTCATCGTCCTTCAGAGAACCAATCAGGGCGTGGAGATGACCGAGGGCCGTGACATCTGGTGGCACGAGCTGGTCGATGGCCAGTCGCTGGAGTGCGAACCGGTGACGCTCAATGCCGAGCACCCCCTTTACATCCTCTACACCTCAGGCACCACCGGCAAGCCAAAGGGGATCGTCCACACCCAGGGCGGGTATCTCACCGCAATCACTACCACACATTCCTACGTCTTCGACATCAAGCCCGACCATGACGTCTTTTGGTGCGGGGCGGACATCGGGTGGGTCACCGGGCACAGCTACATCGTGTACGGCCCGCTGGCCAACCGGACCACGTCGGTGATGTACGAGGGTGCGCCCAACTTCCCAGACTTCGATCGGCTGTGGCAGATCATCGAGGACCACAAGGTCACAATCTTCTACACCGCCCCCACCGCCATCCGCACCTTCATGAAATGGGGCGAGCAGCACGTCAACAAGCACGATCTCTCCTCGTTGCGTCTCATCGGAACCGTCGGCGAGCCGATCAACCCCGAGGCCTGGATCTGGTATCAGCAGCACATCGGGGGCGGGAACTGCCCGATTGTGGACACCTGGTGGCAGACGGAGACCGGGGCGATCATGATCACTCCGCTCCCCGGAGTGGTGGCCACCAAGCCTGGCTCGGCAACTCTCCCCTTCCCCGGGATCTTCGCCGATGTGGTCGACGAGAACGGGGAGTCGGTCCCCCTTGGCGGCGGCGGCTACCTCACCATCAACCGGCCCTGGCCCGCGATGGCCCGCACTATTTACGGCGACGACCAGCGTTTTGTCGACACCTATTGGACACGTTTCCCGGGCCGCTACTTCCCTGGTGACGGCGCCAAACGAGACGAGGAAGGCTACTTCTGGTTGCTGGGGAGGGTCGACGACATCATGCTTGTCTCGGGGCACAACATCTCGACCACCGAGGTCGAGTCCGCCCTTGTCTCCCACCCTGCGGTGGCCGAAGCGGCGGTGGTTGGTCGTAAGGATGATCTGACGGGTCAGGCGATCGCGGCGTTCGTGACACTTCGGGGGACGGTGGTGGGCGACGAAGCGTTGATCACAGAGCTTCGGGAACACGTTGCGGTGGTCCTCGGCTCGATCGCCAAACCGAAGTCGATCGTTTTTACGGACGACCTGCCGAAGACCCGATCCGGGAAGATCATGCGTCGTCTGCTCCAGGACATCTCGGAGCATCGGCATCTTGGTGATGTCACAACGTTGGCCAACGAGGCCGTGGTCAAGGAGATTGCAGACAAGGCTTCGCACGCCACCGATGATTGAGCCGCCTCAGGCCAGGACGACTGCCACGAACCAGATCCCCGCAACGACGAGGCCGGTGAGAAGATCGATCCCAACCGAGGTGGCCACCGCGCCCAGGGAGGTGCGGGTGGCCGGCCACGCCTGCTCGGGACCGACCCGGATCCGCTCTGCAACGTAGATGGCGGCGACGAATCCGATCGGTGCCCCGATCACCGGGATCACGAAGAACCCGGCCACACCGGCGGCAATCGCGATGACCAGGGTGCGGGTGGGCATCCCTGATTCCTTGAGACGCCGTCCCGGCGCCAGATACTTGAAAACCGTGCCCGCCGCCCCCAGAGCGAGACAGAGAATGGCCACCCCCCAGGCCAGCGGGTCACCCACCACGGCAGCCCAAACAAGGATCGCAACGACCTGGAGCGCCAGACCGGGTAGCAGAGGCACCACGATCCCGAACAGACCGGCCAGGATCGCCAGGCCGACGAGCAACTCACCCAACAGACTCACGTCAGGATCGTAAAAGACGGTTGGGCTCAGCCGAGACTCGACGCCAGCTCGTTGACCTGGCCCGAAGCCTCAGAGAGCACCGGCTCCCCGTGCCCGAACAAGGCCACCTGGTAGGTGAATCCCGCCAACTTGGTCACGGACTCGATGGCGACCGTCATGTCTTCGGAAAACCCAGCATCGGGCCCGGCAACAGATCCGGCCACCCCGTTGAGGGCATCGCCGGTCACCAGGATTCCCGCCACGGTGTCGAGAACGGAAATGTGCCCTGCGGTGTGCCCCGGGGTTTCGATGATCTCGAGACCAAAGACCCGCTCACCGTCACCGACCGCGGCCGGGATGGCGACGGCCTCCATGGCGGGTATATCCGCTGCCCCGGCATAGAGCTGCGCAGCAGGCGCGAGGGCGACCACCGCGCCCAGGCTCCCCTGGTGGTCGGGATGCTTGTGGGTGACGATCACATGACCAACGGCGTCCCATCCGAGCCCGATCGCCCCGAGGGCGGTCTCGATGGCACCTTCGCTGCCCGACACCCCGGTGTCGACGAGGGCGGCCTCACCTCCGCGGTAGAGGATGTATGCCGAGACAAAACCGAGGTCGATCCTCTGGAACGACGATCCGACAAGGACGGTGGTTGTGGCCTCCGCAGGTGTCGTCGATGTGGTGGGCTGGGACGAGGAGTTGTCGACCGGGTTGGTGCTGTCCCCGGGGAGGGTGGTCGCCTCGTTTGAGCAAGCCGCGGCCCCGAAGACGACGATCGCCAGACCCGCCTTTCCCATCTCGGCTATCGCCATGCGACGGTTGAACAATCGATAAGCGGTCATCTCATCGCTCCGGGATACGTGGGACCGCGCCCAACATACCCCCAACCCCGCGGTGTAACTTCAAACCATGGACACCAAGATCACCCTGCCGGAGTCAGAGCTGCCGACCCACTGGTACAACATCGTCCCCGATCTGCCGGTGCCGCCCCCGCCTGTCCTCCATCCGGGGACCCACGAGCCGGTTGGGCCCGATGACCTGGCTCCTCTGTTCCCGATGGACTTGATCCTCCAGGAGGTCAGTCAGGATCGTTTCATCGAGATCCCCGAGGAGGTGCGCGAGGTCTATCGGATGTGGCGTCCCACGCCCCTGTACCGAGCCAAGAACCTGGAGAAGATGATCGGCGGCCCGGCCCGCATCTATTACAAGTACGAGGGAGTCAGTCCCGCCGGGTCGCACAAGCCGAACACGGCGGTGGCCCAGGCGTATTACAACGCCAAGGCCGGAGTCAAGAAACTGTCGACCGAGACAGGAGCCGGCCAATGGGGCTCGGCACTCTCGTTCGCGTGCGCCCTGTTCGGCCTCGAGTTGGAGGTCTACATGGTTCGGGCCTCCTACGATCAGAAGCCCTATCGCCGGGCGATGATCGAAGCCTGGGGAGCAACTGTCTACCCGTCACCGTCGGACCGAACCGGTGCGGGACGTTCGATCCTGGAGATGGACCCCGACTCGACCGGAAGTCTTGGCATTGCCATCTCCGAGGCGGTGGAGGTGGCCGCAACCCACGACGACACCAAGTACTCCCTCGGCTCGGTCCTCAACCACGTCTTGATGCATCAGACCGTGATCGGTGAGGAGGCGCTGAAGCAGATGGCCCTGGTCGATGAGACGCCTGACGTAATCATCGGTTGCGCCGGTGGCGGCTCCAACTTCTCAGGGCTGACGTTCCCGTTCATCCGCGAAAAGCTGGCCGGCAATACCAATCCGATCGTGATCGCAGTTGAGCCTGCCGCCGCCCCGTCCCTGACCAGGGGCAGCTATCAATTCGACTTCGGGGACGCGGTGGGGATGGCCCCAATCGTCAAGATGCACACTCTGGGCCACGACTTCATTCCCGACCCGATCCACGCCGGAGGGCTTCGGTATCACGGGATGGCGCCGCTGGTGTCGCTGCTCAAGGATGAAGGGATCATCGAAGCCGAGTCGAGGCATCAGGTCGAGACCTTCACCGCGGCGGTCAAGTTTGCGCGGACCGAAGGCATCATTCCCGCACCGGAGGCGAGCCATGCGATCGCGGCGGCTATCGCTCAGGCCGAGCAGGCCAAGGAGGCCGCCGAGGAGAAGGTGATCCTGTTCAACCTATCCGGGCACGGTCACTTCGACATGTCCGCCTACCAGTCCCACTTCGACGGCTCTCTGGAGGACTACGAGTACCCCGCGGAGCGGATTGCCGCCGCCATGGCAAAGATCCCAGTGATCGCCGGCTAGCAGCGACATTTCCTCCCCCAGGAGCACAGCGACGTTGGGGGAGGTGGCGCCGGAGGCGACGGAGGGGGCTACTCCGACGGGTGACGGGTTGCCCGTTTGTTTCCTCCCCCAACGCTCAGTTCGTTCGCTGGGGGGAGAAACGGACGCTGATCGGTGCCCTCGCGAAGACCTTGGACCCAAGTTCCTCGCCCCAGAGGTGGGCCCGCTCGTACTCGTCGGCGAGCAACGGCCCTGTCGTACCGTCGACGAAGAAGCTCTCGGGTTCTGTCGGGAGGCGGAATCCCAGCTTGCGCAGCCTTCTCTGGGCAGCAGCCGCGGCCGAGCCGGGCAGACGGGGCTTGTCGATCCTTGTGTCAAAGGCGGCGGCAGACACAGACTCTGCGGGCGCGCCCAGACCCTCGATCCATTCCCGGATCCCGATTCCCCGCGAGACCAGATCCCCCTCCGTCTGCTCAGCAGCCGACTTCCTGGTGCTGGCCCGGGTCATGCCGAATGCATGCGTCGGGCCACCCACCACGACGAGGTCAACCCCTGGGCCGAAGACCGGCTTCTGCCCGACCTCGACGGTCTCAACGTCCAGATGGCGGGTGAGGCCCCCAGCGACCGCCTCGGCGATCAACTTGGTGTTTCCAAACATCGACTCATAGACGACAAGAGCCTTCATAACGACCTCCTGGACGCTGGACCCCGCGATTCTGTGCGGAATAAGCGGGTGCCTTGTAGAGGAAAACGACCCGATCTTCTCGTAGCGGGCTCCCCCCCATTTCCTCCCCCAGGAGCGGAGCGACGTTGGGGGAGGTGGCGCCGTAGGCGACGGAGGGGGCTACTCCCATGCGTAGCGGCCGCTGGTTAGGGGGAGCCGAGGACCGGGCAACCGTCCTCACCGGGCAGGAGCTGGCGGACCACGAGGGTGTAGGGACCGGCGTCTGCGGTCGGCGCGGTCCACTGGGTGACCTGGGTTGCATCGGTGAACAGATCGAGGCTGTCACCGGGGTAGACGTTGCATTTCCAGTCGATCCCGCTGAACCCGCGCCAACCCTGTGGGTCATCGGGGAGCGGCCAGGGGCGGATGTCCTCGAAGCCGGGCTCGGGCTCAGTCATGCTGACGCCAGCGAACACAATGATTTCATCCGCCACATAGGTCTCGGTTTCGCCTGAGGCGAGCTCCCACATCAAGGTGTCGAGTTCGAGCGCGAGCCGGGTTGCCTCGTTGCCCGAGTCGGAGTCAATCCCGAGTCCGTACACCGAGTACTTGTGCTCACCTTCCTCGTCCCAGTAGGTGATCACGTACGTGGGGGCATCGGCGACGAAGTTGGTCTGAGAGTCGTCCCTCTCGTCGACCATGTCTGCCAGCCCCATCTCGTTGATCAGGGCCAGCACCCGATCTACGTCGGCCTCACTGAGCTGAACCTGCTGATAGGGCACGACCAGGGGCCCGGGGTATTGCATGGTGGTGACGCCCTGGAAGATGAGCCGGCCGTCGCTCAGAAGTTGAAAGGATGGCCCCATGCCGAGGCTGGTCTCCACGGGGACGAAGCCACCTTCGTAATGGATTCGGAGAACCGGGGAATCTGGCTCGTCGGGCGGCTCGAGGGTGCCCCCTCCGGTCCCGCAGGCGCCAACTGTCAGTGCGGCTGCTACCAGCAGCCCGATGATTCTTCTTCCCATTCGGTTTAGATGTCGTCTGTCCACTCCGCGGTTCCCGGTCGATTGTCGGCGCATCAATGCCCCGTCGTCGAGAAATGCTGATAGTCGGTGGGAGAGCTCCAATAGCCGCCCCATTTCCACCCCTGGGCGGCGAAGGCGCCGACCACCACGTCACCGGCGTGAATCATTCCCGCTGCGTCCTGGCTCCGGTCGGCGTAGGCCGCTCCTTCTGGAGGCAACACCGTTGATCCTCTCACGTAGGGGTTGACCAGGGGGTTGACATCGATCGCCCGCCCGTACGAGTGCTCCGACCATGCCGATCCTCCGGTGACAGGCCGGCAGTTGAACGCACTGGTGTTGTTGGCAGCCATGCTTTGGTCATCGTCCCCTCCATAGACGTCGACCGGTTCCATGCGCTCGATCGGGAATCGGGCGTCATATAGGTCGTGCATGATCGCCACCATCTGGTCTGCCAGGTCGGCGGCAACTATCAATCGCCCGGTTCGAACCGAGCCGTCATATCCCCAGAACGAGACGTCAACCGCACGCAACTCCTCTATGCCTAGCGGGCACCCGGGACGCCATGAGGCAAGCAAATCGTCGGCGGTAACGGGGTTGGTCGTCGACTGAAACGGCAGCGCCTGGGGAACTGTCGTCGTGGGGGGAGGGGTCGACGAGGTGGTGGTGGCCACAGGAGCCGTGGTTGTGGTCCTACTCGGGTTCACCGCCGCCGCGGCCACGGTTGTTGATGTGGCCTCAACCGTGGTCGATGAGCGATCCGTTCGGGTGATGATCGTGGTCCCACCGGCCTCGACTTCCGGGGCGGACCGGTTGGCCAACACCAGCACGAGGGCGACGATTGCCACCAGGACCGTGACAGCCGACAGCAGACGTTTCCGGTCCACACCACGAGTGTCCCACAACGATGCCTCGAATCAGGCGCCTCCCCACGGTCTAGCGGGGCTTGCTCTCCCAGCTGGTCAAGCCCTCTTCCACCAGATCGAGAGCCCAATCGAGCTCTTCTTGGGTGGCAATAAGCGGTGGGATGAATCGAAGCACGTTGCCATCCGGACCACAGTTGATGATGATCAGCTCGCGGTCGTAGGCGTGCTTCTCGATGTGTAGGAAGGCTGCCTTGTCTGGTGTCCGACTTTCCCGATCGGTCACCAACTCGACACCGATCATCAGACCCAAGCCCCGCACGTCGCCAATCGTGGGATGACTCTCATGCATCTCGTGGAAGCGCTCGAAAGCCTGCTTGGACAACTCCCTGGCGTGGGGGAGGAGCCCCTCCATGGTCTCCATCACCGCCACGGCGGCGGCGGTTGACACCGGGTTCCCCCCGAAGGTCGTGCCATGGGCACCGACCGGCCAGTTGTCCATCACCTCACGTGAAGAGCCATAAGCGGACAGTGGAAGGCCATTGGCGATCCCTTTGCCCATCGCCATGATGTCCGGCTTGGCATCGAAGTGGTCGGCTGCAAACCACTCGGCGGTCCGTCCGAAACCGGTCTGCACCTCGTCGTAGATCAGCATGATTCCGTGCTCGTCGGCCAGCTCCCGAAGGGCGTCGAGAAATGCAGGCTGGGCCGGGTAGTAGCCGCCTTCACCCTGGACCGGTTCCACCAGGAAACAGGCGATGTTCTTCGGGGTGACTACGTGCTTGAACATCAACCGCAACTCATTGAGGGAATACTCCACGGCAGCGTCTTCGGTCATCCCCCACCGGTAGGGATGAGGAAACGGCGCCACGAAAACTGATCCGAGGACTGGGTGATACCCGTCGCGGTACTTGGCGTTCGAGGTCGTGTAGCTGATCGCTCCCATCGTGCGACCGTGAAAGGCCCCACGAAACGCGATCACACCCTGTCGCTCGGTCGAGTACTTGGCCAGTTTCACTGCCGCCTCGACCGACTCTGCTCCCGAGTTGGCGAAGGCGAATTTCTGGATGCCGGGTGGGGTTATGTCCCGAAGTTTCTCGGCGGCCTCGACGATGGCGTCGAAGCGCACGATGCAACCGGAGTGCATGAGGCTGTCGATTTGCTTGTGGGCGGCCGCGACGACGGCGGGATGGTTGTGACCGAGGTTGGCAACCGCGGTGCCACAGGCGAAGTCCGCCCAGCGGCTTCCCTCGATATCCGTGACCCAGATCCCTTCGGCCTTGACTGCATGAATGTCGGTGTCGTAGGCGATCACCGGGGCGATCACGTCTTTGTGACGGGTGACGAGGTCGGTCATGGGTCGAGATGCTACCCAAACGGCCTAAGGCCGGGAATCCGACGCGAAGTACTCATTGGCCACCGGCGCACCCTTGGGGCCAACGAATGTGCTGGTCACCGGTGATTCCGGGGAGATCGTTGACTGTCCCATCCGGGAGGGTGATGGTGATATCCACCATGGTCTCCGCCCCGAGGCCGAAATGAGCGA
Source organism: Acidimicrobiia bacterium (assembly GCA_040902845.1). Lineage (GTDB taxonomy): Bacteria > Actinomycetota > Acidimicrobiia > Spongiisociales > ZC4RG35 > JALYNX01. The sequence goes on along the minus strand of JBBDWM010000042.1, from coordinate 63,632 downwards.
CCGGCAACCGACCCGATGAGTAGCCACCCCCGACGTTGATCTCCTGTTGTCCGATCACGGTCCCGTCCGGAGTCGAAATCGTCACGAGACTTCCAATCCCGCGCCCTGGGCCACCCACCGAGACCTCGACCCAGTGACCGCTCTCACCGGCGTTGCGAAACATGATCGAGGGCAGAGAAGGCTCCCACTCGACGGCGAAGACGTCCAGCCGTCCATCCCGGTCGATGTCGACAATGGGCGCGCCAACCCAGTACTGGTCCGAGCCCAGACCCGATGTGACCTCGAACGAAAGATCCGCCCCACCGAGATTCCGGTAGACGGCCAGGCTTGTCCCGTCACCGGCCGAGGCGGAAGTCACGATGTCCGGCCAGGAGTCGTTGTCGAGATCCGCCACCTGGACATGGGGAGCGAGCGTCGGGAGCGGAGTCAGTCCGGCCGAAGCCGTGACGTCCTCGAAGCCCGGTTGGTCGCCTCCCGTGTTGAGGAACACCCGCACCGGCACCTCGGAGTCGAACTCGACCGCGGCCCGATAGTGCTGGCCGACCACGATGTCGGTGAGCCCATCCCTGTTGAGGTCCCCTAGAGCGACTCCGGCAGCATCGTCCTCTTCGCCGATGGGGATTGCGGCGTAGTCATCGGGTGTCACCTCGGTAAAGACCAGACCGCCCTGGTTGACGAAGACGGCGGTTGAGGTCGCCAGGTCCGGGCGTCGGTCGCCGTTGAGGTCGCCCGACGTCGCGCTCAGGGCGAAGACACCCTCCAGACCCGAACCATCGGTCACATCCTCGAACTGCAGCGACCCCTCGTTGTGGAGGAGGATGCCGCCGGTCTCGCCCGAGTTGTCCTCGGAGACGTAGACATCGAGCAGGCCGTCGCCGTCATAGTCGGCGACGGCAGGAGTTCGGCCCCGGAAATCTGGTGGGAGGATCTCGCCGTGGGATTCGAGGGCACCATCTACGTTCTCGTAGAGACGGCTCGGTGTCTCCGAGTCGGCGGACCGGCCGGCGTGACGCACGATCAATAGGTCGTCGTCACCGTCGGCGTCGAAGTCGGCGAACACGGCTCCCGAGGTCCGGCCCAACTCGGTGCTCCATCCCATCTCCGGCTCGAGTTGTGGCTGGCTCAACAACAGCTGATCTGGAGCCGGACCGTCCGCCCCCCGGACCTGATACGCGTCTGGCTCCCGGTCGGCGAAGGTCCCGACGACCAGATCTGCGTATCCGTCGGCGTTGACATCCCCAAAGGCAGCGGAATGCCCATACATTCCCACGAGTGGCTCGACGAGTCCCATTTCCTCGGTCATGTCCTCGAAGACGATGGGACCCGCCGTCCCCGAGGTCGGAGCCGACCAACATGTCAATCCCCCGGCGGGCTGGGACCCGTTGGTGGCGGGGGCCTCGCTCGTGGCTCCGCTCCCGATGGTGCTTATCCCCGCGGTCCCGGAACTGGTGCAGGCGACGACGAGAGACGCTACGAGAAGGGAAGCCAGACGGCGGTTCATACGCCCTCGATGACCACCAGCACCACGGTGCCGAACCCCGAGTCGTCAGCCAGTGGGGATGCATTCACCCCGAGGATGAGCCGTCCGTCGTCGTAGACGATGGAGTAGGTGCCCCCCGGCAACAGCCCCAGTTCCTCCTCGAACGGATCGAGGAGTGAGGTCACCTCGGTTATGTCACCGCTCGCGGTGTCCATGGAGTTCACCACCGCGCCAACCTCCCAGGCACCGCCGTGCGCCTCCGGCATCCAGAAGATCCGCGAACCGTCGGGGGTCATGGCGATCGAGGTGGTGCTCCCGCCCGGATTCCCGAGCCCACGCAGCTCACCGTCCGGCGAGATGGCGAATAGTCCGGGCTCGTCGTCGGAGGCGCCGTAGACGGTCCCGCCGGGAGCCGGACGGGTGACCGATCGCAGCCACCAGCCGGGGAGGGTCACATCGAGGTCCTCGAACTGGCCGGAGATGGGGTCGAGCGCCGCCAGAGCTTCGTTCTCGATGGAGTAGAAGATGTTCCCGCTCACCGGGTCGATCCCAAGGGCTCGAAAGCCGTATTGGCGAGGATCGTCGACTTGATTCACGACTTCCCTCGTTGCGGTGTCGTACACGGTCAGCAGCCCGGTGTCGGATTCGGCGTCGACTGCCGCGGCCACCAGAGTGCGGCCGTCGAGGGCGATCGTCATTGTGGGCATGCCCCTCTCCCCGGATACCGGCCCGCGGTCGCTAATGGTCTGCGTGCCGGGCTCGATCTCGAGCAAGCGATCACCTTCATATCCGTTCTGGTAGGTCAGGTTGTCCCTGGTGCCCCAATAGGTGGCGGCCCAAATCGAACCGCAGCTATCCATGACCATCTGGGCGTGGATCTTCCCGTAGCCGAAGGCCCCGCCCTCGTGGGGCACAACCGAGAGGACGTCGCCGAAACGGGTCAGGGTTCGCTGGTCCGAGTCGTAGACGAAGAGGTACGAGTTGGCGTCGACACCGAGATGGTCGCCAACCGCAGAGAGATGTCGTCCGTCGCCGAGGGCGATCCCCTGTCCCCATTGTGTCCAGAGCCCTTCAGTTGGCCCGGGGAGCGGATACTCGGCGGCGTAGATCTCGACACCGTCCTCTGTGGAGATCTGCTCCAGGTCAATTGTGGCGTCATCTCGCCAGGCGACGCCATCGGTGGCCGGTTCGCAGTCCGCGGAGGTCGTCACCCCCGGCTGGCCTCCGCTGGAGGTGGTGACAGTGAGTAAAGAGGTGGCTCCCGTGTTGTCGTCACCGGTGCCGGTGGTGGTGCACGCGGCCAACAAGGTCATCAAGACCAAGGTCGACGTTGGAAATACCCGACCGCTGCGCCGCATAGCCACCCTTCTCCGCGGTCAAAGTGTACTGACAGTGAAGGATTTGGATCAGGGTCTACCGAGGCCCGGGCATCACCAGGAAACGGGTGCCTATTCGGCTTTGAGACCCATGTAGATGCCGACCACCCCGTTGACCAGGAGGAGGGCGGCAAACAGGGTGATCAAGAGGGTCGTGGTGAACTCGGCGTTGAAGAGAATCAGGAGTCCGATGATGGCCTCGAACACCTCACCCCCGACCCCACCGCCGCGAAAGGCGCCAATGAATGCGACCACGCCGATCAGGATTCCAAGCACCCCGAGGTACCCACCGAACAGCCCCTGGAAGAGATTCACAGTCTCAGCCGGGTTGGCGAGCACCAGGATCCCAGCGATCATCCCGAGCGCCCCGATAGCGAGCTTCCATCCGGCATCGGTGTTGTCGACGAAGACAGCGAACACCATGAACGCTCCCTGGATCAACCATCTCAGAGCCCGAGGACGATGGCGAGCAGGGAGAGAGCCTCTTCCTGACGGATCAACAGGATGATCCCGAAGATGACTCCGGTCACCCCACCCAGGATGAAGGCGTAGTTCAGGGCCCGGTCGGGCCTTGTCGCAGTTGTCATCTCGCACTCCTTGTCGAACCGAACCAGTTGTTGGGAGGACCCGCCAATCAGGGCGATGCGAGTGGCACCGGTTCGATCCGATTAGGTTCGGGCGGTGCCTTCCTTTCGCTCTCGGCGTGTGGTTTTGCCTGACGGCCTTCGAGCGGCGACCGTCCGTCACGAGGCCGGGGTCATCGTCGATATCGGGGAGGGAACGGCCGACGAGGACTTTGGCGATCTGGTGGTAATGCCCGGGCTGGTCGACTCTCATGTTCATGTGAACGACCCGGGTCGGTCCCGGTGGGAAGGCTTTCGAACGGCGACCAGGGCGGCTGCCGCAGGGGGCACCGCGACGATCGTGGACATGCCGCTCAATTCCATCCCGCCGACTGTGAGCCCTGAGGCGCTGGCTGCCAAACGGGCCGCCGCGGCGGGGGTGCTCGCGGTGGACGTCGCCTTTTGGGGTGGTTTGATTCCTGGCTCGGAGCCGTGGTTGGAGAGCCTGGTCGAGGCGGGGGTATGTGGTTTCAAGGCGTTTCTCGTCGACTCCGGGGTGCCGGAGTTCCCGCCGATGACCGTCATGGAACTGGAGGCTGTCCTCCCCGAACTGGCCGGTCTCGGTGTCCCATTGTTGTTACACGCCGAGGATCCCTCACGTCTTCATCCGATCAGCGGCGATCCCCGCATTTACGCCGCTTACCTGGAGTCGCGGCCTCCGGAATGTGAGGGGGAGGCAGTTGGTGAGGCGGTGGCGCTCGCTGCGAGAACCGGTGGGCGCATTCATGTCCTTCATGTCTCCTCGGGCGATGCGACAGACGTCCTCCGTGAGGCGGGTTCGGGAGTCAGCGCCGAGACCTGTCCCCACTATCTCACCTTCACCGCCGAGCAGATCGGGCTGGGGGCGACCGAGTTCAAGTGTGCCCCTCCGATCAGGGCCCGGGAGCATCGCGAGGCTCTCTGGGAAGCGCTCGCCGACGGCACGCTCGCGATGATCGTCTCCGATCATTCGCCGTCGCCACCGGAGCTCAAGGCAGTCGAGAGCGGGGATTTCGGGGCGGCGTGGGGCGGCATCAGCTCGTTGCAGATCCGACTTCAGGCAACCTGGTCCGAGGCGAGCCGGCGTGGCTTCGGGCTCGATCGTCTCGTCGAATGGCTTTCCACGGCCCCGGCTCGTCTTGCCGGACTCGACCGGAAAGGGGCCATCGAGGTGGGAAAAGACGCAGATTTCGTGGTGTGGGATCCCGACGGTTTAACCGAAGTGATCGGCTCGGGCCTCGAGCATCGTCACTCGCTCACCCCCTACGAGGGGATGCGACTCCGGGGGAAAGTGGAGAAGGTGACACTGGGCGGGCAAACTCTCTTTACCAAAGAGGCCGGAGTCGTCGGGTTTGGAGGCAGGATGCTGGAGCGCGGATGGTCGACCTGATATCGAGCGCGGTCGGGGGAAGGATCGTCGCCTTCAACGACGAGTTTTTTGCGCCGGCCTCGAATCTCATCTCCCCTGGCGACCCTGTCTCGAACACGGAGTACACCGATCGCGGGAAGTGGATGGACGGTTGGGAGACCCGTCGGAGACGAGAGCCGGGTCACGACTGGTGCGTCGTCGCACTGGGGGTGCCGGGACGAATCGAAAACGTCACCGTGGACACCTCGTTCTTCACCGGCAACTACGCCGAGTCGTTTTCCCTCGAGGGCTGCGGGGAGGATGACGACGCCCAGCTCGCTGCCGCCGATTGGGAGGAGGTCCTGCCGCAGACGCCGCTGTTGGGAGACTCCCAGGCTTCCTTCGCAGTCGACAATCCCCATCGTTTCACCCGTCTCCGGCTCAACATCTTCCCCGACGGGGGGGTGGCCCGGCTTCGAGTCGACGGAGCTCCGATCCCGTCCCAGTCTCAGGTATGCCCCGGTGTGGATCCGGTCGACCTGCTCTCGATGTTGGTTGGCGGGGAAGCGGTCAACGCCTCCGATGTCCACTATTCGCAACCATCGAACCTGCTCCGGCCCACTGAGCCGGCGGGGATGTGGGACGGTTGGGAGACCAAACGAAGAAGGGGCCCTGGCAATGACTGGGTCGATTTGCGGCTGGGGACGCCCGGGACGGTCGAGGTCGTCGTGATCGACACCCGCCATTTCAAAGGCAACGCCCCGGGATGGGTTTCCCTCTCCGTCTCCGAGGACGGAGCTGCCTGGGCAATGGTTGTCGACCGTGTCGCCATCGCTCCCCACGATGTGGCCCGTCTCGACCTTCCGGCTCCGACCCATGCCGGCTTTCTGCGAGTGGACATTCATCCCGACGGAGGGTTGGCGCGGGTGAAGGCCTTGGGTCGCCCGGATCGTGAGGCCTTGCTCGACAAGAGAATCGAGTACCTGAACTCATTGACCGAGTCCGCAGCCAGACGGTTCTTCAAAAGCGCGTGCGTCTCGGGCTCCTGGGTCGAATCGATGATTGCGAAGCGCCCCTTTGCCGGTCTGGACGAGGTTCTCGGCGGCGCCGGGTCGGCATTCGACGTCATGGACGAGGGCGACTGGCTCGTGGCCTTTTCCGGTCATCCCCGGATCGGGGAAACCGGCGAAGCGACAGCCAACCGGGAACAGGCCGGGGTGCAGAACGCAGCGACTGGCACTCTCGACGCCATCACCGAGGCCAACCGGCACTACGAGGACCGTTTCGGGTTCACCTATATCGTCTACGCCTCGGGTAAGACGGCAGAGGAGATGTTGGCCATTGCAAAGTCACGGCTCGGCAACACCAGAGAACAGGAACTCGAGGTCGCCTCCAGCGAGCAAAGGCTGATCACCGACACCAGACTTCGAAGAATGCTTTGTGAAGGAGACCAGAGGTGACATCCGTCAGTACCCATGTCCTCGACACCGCCACCGGCGAGCCTGCAGAAGGGATCAGCGTGACCGTGGAGCGATCCGTCGATGGCGGATGGCAGCACATGTCCGAGGGTGTCACCGATGTCAACGGTCGGATCACGATGCTGGCGGCTGCGGTGATCTCGGGTGTCTACCGACTCGTGTTCGCCACGTCCGACGCGGGTAATGTCTTCTATCCCCAGGTCCACATCGTGGTCTCATTGGACGAAGAGCAGGATCACTACCACATACCGCTTCTCCTCAGCCCCTACGGGTACACGACCTACCGGGGTAACTAGCTGTGCCTCGATTGGGTGAGAACTGGTGGGGCAAGTCCGAGGTCCGCGTCTCGAAGATCCGCCGCGGGCCCAAGCAGGACGATTTCACCGACCTCACAGTTCAGATCCAGCTGGGAAACGACGCAGAAGCCACCCACACCGTCGGGGACAACAGCACGGTGCTGCCCACCGACACCATGCGCAACACCGTATATGGGCTGGCGCAGGAGCACCTCACCAGGGATCTGGAGGCCTTTGTCATGGTTCTCGGCGAACGGTTCATGGATCGGCCCGATGTGGACCGGGCTCGGGTCTCGGCAGTCGAACGACGTTGGGAGAGGCTGACGGGCACGGGGTTCGTCGGGGGTGGCTCGGAGCGGAGGACGGCGCGAGTGGCCCTCGGCACCGGCGAGACCGGGGTTTGGGCCGGGATCGAAGGTCTGATCGTCCTCAAGACAACCGGGTCGGCGTTCAGCGGCTTCCCTCATGACGAGTTCACCATCCTGCGCGAAGCGGACGATCGCTTGCTGGCCACCTCGGTAACAGCTGAATGGAGCTACGACACCGTCCCCGCAGACACCGCCGCAGCCTGGGAAGCTGCCCGTGCCGCGTTGGTGGCGAGCTTTTTCGATGAAGGGTCTGCTTCGCTGCAACACCAGGGCTGGATGATGGCCGCGGCGGTGTTGGGGGCTGTCCCCGAGATCACTGAGATCACGCTGCGCCTCCCCAACCAGCATCACCTGAGCTTCGACCTCACCCGATTCGGGATGATCGACCAGGGCCTCGTATTCCACCCGGTGTCGGAGCCCTACGGTGACATCAGGATCACCGTCGAGCGGTAGAGGTCGATGGAGCTCTCCCGAGATCTGCCTCTGATCCTTCTTTTGATCGGCCTGTTCGGCTTCTCGGTGTTCATATCCGCAGTGGAGACCGCCTTTCTTCGGATACCGGCGGTACGGGTCCACACCCTGGCTGAGGAAGGAAGTCGGTCGGCCAAGAAACTCGCCGAACTCACGGACCATCTCTCGGAGGTGCTCAACGCCATTCTGTTGGCGGCGCTTCTCTCCCAGATCGGGGCGGCCACGGTCGCAGGGATCCTGGCCAGCCAATGGTGGGACGCAGTCGGAGTCACTATCGCCTCGGCCGTGCTCACCTTTCTCCTCTACATCTACGCCGAAGCCATCCCCAAGACTTACGCGGTTCGTCACCCAGATCGGGTGGCCATAACCCTCGCCTATCCATTGGCGGTGGTGGTGACGGTGCTTCGCCCCCTGGTAAAGATCCTGGTGTGGATCGCCGACATCCAGATGCCCGGCAAGGGCGTGGTCACCTCCCCGACCATCACCGAGAACGAGTTGAGGATGCTTGCCTCCAGAGCAGCCACCGAGGGCGAGATCACCTCCGACGACCTGGAGTTGATCGAGCGGGCGTTTCGGATCGGCGATCGCCAGGTGGACGACATCATGGTTCCCCGTCCCGACATCGTGGCAGTAGACGGAAACTCGTCAGTTGCCTTCGCTCTCCAGGCTGCCCTGGCCGCCGGCCATCGTCGGGTGCCCATTTTCGAAGGCAGCGTCGACAACATCACCGGCGTCGTGAAACTGCACAACCTGATCCAGGTGCCGGAGGGCCGCCGGGCTGACCTGCCGGTTTCACGACTGAGCGAGGATGTGCTGGTCGTCCCGGAGTCCAAGCGGGTCCTCGGTTTGCTGACCGAGATGCAAGAAGCCGGTACCCATCTCGCTGTGGTGGTCGACGAGTACGGGAGCACCGCCGGGCTGGTGACCATCGAGGACATCGCCGAGGAGGTCTTGGGCTCGATCAGTGAGGGCCGCGACGAGGCCGATGTCGTGCATGTGGCCGAAGACGAGTGGCTGATCGATGCCTCCCTGCCCGTGGAGGACCTCTCCGAGATCCTTGACGAGGACCTCGACGACACCGACTGGAACACGGCGGCAGGGTTGGTGCTGAGCCTGCTGGGAAGACTGCCCAAGGTGGGCGACGAGGTGGTGTACGGGCACCACGTGCTTCGGGTGGTGAGTGTTCGTGGGCGACGTATCACCCGGATTCAGGTGCGTCGTATTCGAAAACAGTGAGGCTCAGCTTCTTCCTTCCAGGATCCTGACAAACGACCGAGTTCTGAGCTCCTCCAGTGTCAGACCGGACCTGGCGATCGCCTCATCCGCGGCGATCGCCCCGCAATTGATGGCCCGCAGGAAGAAGTTCAAGAGGCCCTGCCCGGTGGCGGCGTCATCGAAGACCTCTCCGACAAGCGTGGCCTTCGCTGCCGAGTCGACGAAGTTGGACAGCCGTTCCCCGGCCTGGTCGAGACCCTCCAGAAAGAACGAGTACACCGCGGCATAACGAGTCGGAAGTTGCGCCGGGTGCAGGTCCCAGCCCTGGTAGTAGGCATGGCTCAGTGAGTGGCGGATGTGGTCGTAGTGGAGCTTCATCGCATCGTGGACTCGCTGTGCGTTCTCCTGCGTCTCGATATCGGTCAGGTTGTCGCCACGATGGATCGGCACCGGCATCACGTTGGTCGCCCCGTCCGACAGCCACACCCCGGACCCGGCCAGGCTCACCTGGAGGACATGACGGGCGAAGTCGCAGGCGGGGTGGGTCATGGTTTGATAGGCGGCGGTGATGCTCATCGAGGCGGTGTAGTCGTAAGTGCCGAAATGGGCCCCTCGCACTCGGCCCCTTCCGGCGTCGACCAGCTTGCGAACGCCACCCGTCCCGTTCCGGTCGATCACGGTCTGTGGTGTTTCCACCATCAACTCCATCGGGATCGGGTCGAGCCCGAGCTCCTGCTCCAATTCGGCCAGGGCCTCGGCCATGACGGTCACCTGTTCGGAATGCTGGATCTTGGGCAGGGTGACTGCGAAGCCTTGGGGAAGGCTGCCTGAGCTCTCGGCCAGAGTGGTCACGAAGATGTCGAGGGTGCGGAGCGCCCTTCGTTGGAGCTCACCGGATAGGGACTTGATCCGAATCCCGATGAATGGCGACAGCGAGCCGTTGGCCATCCCGGTCGCCACCTCCTGGGCGGAGGAACGAGCGTGACCGTCCTCTTCGTCGTCGGGGCGATGCCCGTATCCGTCCTCGAAGTCGAGTCTGAAGTCTTCGACTGCCTCGGAGGCGAGCTTTTCTCGAACCTGGGTGTGGACTTTCTCGCTGAACCGGGGGTCGATTCCGAGGATCCCTACCAAGTCATCGGGACCGGGCAGCCAGCGGTTCAGGGCGGCTTGAGCCAGCTCACCAAGACGGCCCGCGGTGGTCGAGGCGAATAGATGGCCTCCGCCGTACACGGTGGAGACGGGTTGACGATCGGGTCGCTCGCCGGGAAACTCGGCTTTCACCTCGTTGGCTACCCGGTTGAGACGGGTGCTCCAATTCGCCAGGGACTCTTGATGCAGTGTCATGGTGTTGGCGACTCTATGGCCGCCGGTAGCGTGGTGAGGATGGGAACACTGCTGGTTCGCCACGCTCGTGTCCTGGTCACGATGGACGGAGCGGAGATCGAGGACGGCGCCATCTTCGTCCGTGATGGGTGGATAGATGCGGTCGGCCGAACTGCCGATCTGCCCGACCGCGCAGACGAGATCGTGGACCTCTCCGGGCACGTCGTTCTCCCCGGCCTGGTCAACACCCATCACCACCTCTATCAGACCTTGACCAGGGTGGTGCCCGGAGCGCAGGACGCCGGTCTCTTCCAATGGCTCCGAACCCTCTATCCGATCTGGGCACGGATGACCCCGGACCATGTTCGGATCGCCACCACCGTGGGTCTGGCGGAGTTGGCGCTCAGCGGATGCACCACCGCCTTCGATCATCAATACCTCTGGCCCAACGGGTCGAGCGTCGACGATCAGATCGAGGGCGCCGAGCCGGTCGGGCTCCGTTTTCATGTTTCCCGGGGGTCGATGAGTCTCGGAGAGTCGGACGGCGGTCTACCGCCGGACTCGATCGTCGAGACCCCCCAACGTATCCTGGAGGATTGTCAGCGGGTCGTCGCGTCCCATCACGAGCCCGAGAGAGGCGCGATGACCCGCATCGTCCTCGCCCCCTGCTCGCCGTTCTCGGTGACCACCGATTTGATGAGGGAGACTGCGGACCTGGCTCGGGATCTGGGCGTCACGATGCACACCCACCTTGCCGAAACCGCCGATGAGGAAGAGTTCTGCGTCGATCGCTTCGCCCGCCGCCCCGTCGGGTACATGGAGGATCTGGGATGGGCCGGTCCCGACGTCTGGTACGCACATGCGGTCCATGTCGCACCCGACGAGATCATACGAATGGGCACAGCCGGCACCGGGGTCGCCCATTGCCCTACGTCGAACATGAGGCTGGCCTCGGGGTTGGCCCCGGTCGCCGGCTACCTCGGCGCCGGGGTGCGCGTCGGTTTGGGGCTCGACGGCTCGGCTTCGAACGACTCGTCGAACATGTTGGCCGAGGTGCGTCAAACGCTGCTGTTGAACCGTCTCGCGGTCGCTCCGGGTGTCGGGGTGGGGTCGCAAATGACAGCGCGGGCCGCTCTCAGGTTGGCGACGGTGGGTGGCGCTGAGGTCCTGGGGCGGGACGACATCGGCCGGCTGGCGCCGGGGATGGCAGCCGATTTCGTGGCCATCGACTTCGACCGGATCGAATTCGCCGGAGCCATCCATGATCCCGTGGCCGCAGTGGTCATGTGCTCCCCGGCCGGCGTCGGCCATTCCTGGGTTGGAGGGCGGCGGGTCGTCGAAGACGGACAACTTGTCGGGGTCGACATCGGAGGGCTCGTCGCCGAGCACAACCATCTCGCCCGGGCCTTGCTCGGGTAGTTTCTGGTGGTGGAGGTTCAGCACCCGACGTCGGTCGACCAGGCGGTGGCCGCAATGGCGGAGGGCGCGCTAGCCCTGGCGGGGGGGACCGATCTGATGGTCGAGGTCAACTTCGGCCATGCCCGCCCCGAGAATGTCGTCGCCCTGCGTCGAATTGGCGAACTGGCCGAATGGGAACCGAACCGAATCGGAGCAGGTGTCACCTGGAGCCGGCTGGAACAAGGGGGCCCGCTAGCCCTAGCCCAGGCCGCCAGAACCGTTGGTTCTCCCCAGATCAGAAATGCCGGAACCCTGGGTGGCAATGTGGGCACCGCTAGCCCCGCCGGGGACGGCCTCCCCTTCCTCGCCGCGGTCGATGCGTCGATCGAGCTCGTGTCACCAGCCGGCGTCAGATCGGTTCCGTGGCACGAGTACTTCGTCGGGGTCAAGAAGACCGCTCGTCTTGCCGGGGAGTTGATTACCGCCATCGGTCTCCCCGAAGCCATGCCCGAGCGACAGGCTTTCGGCAAGATCGGGACTCGCAACGCGATGGTGATTGCCACGGTCTGCTGTGTGGTCACCCGCGCCCAAACAGGAGTCACAACCGTCGCTCTCGGCTCGGTGGCTCCGACCCCGATGCGCGCTCGACAGGCCGAGGAGATGATCAGCTCCATCGATCGACCCTCGGAGAGCGACATGGTCGAGTTCGCCCGCTTGGTCTCGGAAGAGGTGAGGCCGATCACTGATCACCGTTCCACCGAGGAATACCGCCGCTACGCCGCGGGGATCCTGGCCCGCCGCCTCCTCGACCGGTGTCTGCGTTGATAGTGGAGTTCACCCTCAATGGCAGCCCGGCGACGGCGCGGGTCATGAGCTCGGGTAGCGCCCTCGACGCGTTACGAGACGAACTCGGTCTGTTTGGGGCGAAGAGTGGTTGCGAGCAGGGGGAATGCGGGTCGTGCTCGATCTTGCTCGATGGAGCCGTGGTCTGTTCCTGCCTGGTGATGGCTGGCGATCTCCAAGGCTTGGTGGTGGTCACGGTCGAGGGCGTAGCGGGCGATGAGATTCATCCGGTGCAGACCGCGATGCACGAGGGCGGGGCGGTCCAGTGCGGGTTCTGCACCCCGGGCATAGTCGTTGCCGCAGTGGATCTATTCGAGCGTATTCCCCACCCCACCGGTGAGGAGATCAAGGAGGCGCTCGCCGGGAACATCTGCCGTTGCACCGGCTACGGGGCGATCGTGCGCGCCCTCCAAGAGCTCTCGGCGGGAAGCGGAACATGACCACACGCACTCATCGTCGGGCGTTTCAGGTGGAGGGCACGGTTGGGGAGTCCCCCTTCCGCCCCGATGGGATCGCCAAGCTTCAAGGGAAGTTCGCCTATGCCCAGGATCTCGAGTCCGAGGGGATGCTCTGGGGGGCGACGGTTCGAAGCCCCCACGCCAGCGCCACCATCGAATCGATCGACATCGGCCCTGCACTCTCGATCGGTGGGGTCCATGCGGTTCTGACAGCCTCGGATGTCCCGGGCCGGCCATCGTTCGGGTTAGAGCATCCCGATCAACCCGTTCTCGCCGGTGACAAGGTGAGCTTCTGGGGCGAGCCGGTCGCCATCGTGGCCGCCGAGGACCCCGACACGGCGCGTCTTGCGGCGGCGGCCGTGAAGGTCGTGTATCGGGAGCAAGTGCCGCTCACCGATCCCGAGGAGGCCGATCTACGCGACGAGGTGTTCCGCCGGATGCGAATCCGTCGTGGCGATCAGGATGTGTCCGGCCCGGTTGTGGTCGAGGGCTATTACGAGGTGGGGATGCAGGACCAGGCGCCATTGGGCCCCGAGGCCGGTCTCGCCATCCCCGACGGTCAGGGTGGCATCGACCTCTACGCCACCAGTCAGTTCGTCCACGTCGACCATGAGCAAATCGTCGCCAGCCTAGGTTTGCCCCCCGAGGCAGTGCGATCACACCCGACCGGGATCGGCGGGGCTTTCGGCGCCCGGGAGGACGTCAACCTGCACATCCATCTCTGCATGTTGGCGCTGCACACCCGCCGCCCGGTGAAGATGGTCTATCGGCGTTCCGAATCGTTCGCCGGCCATGTCCATCGCCACCCCGCACGCATGTGGTACCGGCACACGGCGGACGCCGAGGGACGACTGCTCCGTGTCGAGGCTCGGGTCGTCATCGACGGCGGTGCCTATGCCTCGACCACGGCCGCAGTCCTGGCCAACGCCTGCTATTTCGTGGTCGGTCCCTACCGCTGCGACTCGGTGTCGGTGGATGGTGTGGGGACCCGGACCAACAACCCGCCATGCGGGGCGATGAGGGGATTCGGAGCGGTTCAGGTCTGCTTCGCCTATGAGGCCCAGATGGATCGTCTCGCCGAGGCCTTGGACATGGATCCGCTCGAGTTGCGGAGACGGAACGTCCTGGCGACCGGCGATGTCATGCCCACGACCGGCCAGTTGATCACCACACCACTCCCCACGGCTGAAGTGATCGAGACCTTGCGCGCGATGCCGCTTTCCGACGGCGATCAGTCGGTCCTCCCCGGTGGCAGCGGTCTGACTTCGGAGCTCAGGGATGTCGTCAGGGGCGTTGGTTATGCCCTCGGTATCAAGAACCTCGGGTTTGCAGAAGGATTCGATGACTATGCCCAGGCCCGGGTTCGGCTCACCTCCGAGGGGGCGATCGTGGAAACGGCGGCGATCGAGGTCGGGCAGGGTCTGGTGACGGTCCTCGCGCAGATCGCCCGGGCCGGCCTTGGCGTCTCCAAGGCGGAGGTGCGTCACGTCGACACCTCGAGAATCGATTCCGCGGGATCGACCTCCGCCTCGCGTCAGACCCAGGTCTCGGGTGGCGCCACCCTGGAGGCGTCGACCAGGCTTCGGGAGCGGATTCTCGGACACCATCACGGCGACGACCTGACCGACGAAGGAGTGTGGCGTTCCGGAGCATTGGTCGTGCCGATGGAGGAGTTGACACGGGAGGCGTGGGAGGAGACCGTTACCTTTCGTCACCCACCAACCGAAGCCCCCAACGCCGACGGTCAGGGTGCGGTCCACGCCGACTTCGCCGTGGCCGGTCACCGGGCTGTGGTGGATGTCGACCCCGAACTCGGGATGGTCAAGGTGGTCCGGGTTGACACCGTTCAGGATGTGGGCAGGGCCTTGAATCCGGGCTCGATCAGGGGTCAGATCGAGGGAGGAATCATGCAGGGGGTAGGCCTGGCGATCATGGAGGAGCTGGTGATGGAGAACGGTGTCATTCGCAACCCGAACTTTACCGACTACCTGCTGCCCACGATCCTCGATGCGCCCGACGTCGAGGCGGTGTTGATCGAAGAGGACGGATCCTGGGGCCCGTTCGGGGCCAAAGGCGTTGGCGAACCACCGACCATCTCTTCCACCGCTGCGGTCGCCGCCGCCATACGCATCGCGACTGGCCGACAGTTGAACCGGGTCCCAATCCGCCCCCAGGACATCTCGATGGGAGACAGGTAATGGAGATGGGCTTGCGACGGCTCATAGACGAGCTGCCCAAGGCCGAGCTTCACGTTCATATCGAAGGGACGTTGGAACCGGAGCTGCTACTCGAACTGGCAGTGCGCAACAGCCACGAACTTCCCTTCGAGAATGTCGACGCGGTGCATGCGGCCTATCGATTCACCGACCTGCAGTCGTTTCTCGACATCTACTACCGGGGGGCGGCAGTCCTCCAGACCCCGGCCGACTTCTACGATCTGATGTCCGCCTATCTGCGCCGGGCCGCCGCAGATGGTGTGCGTCACGCCGAGATCTTCTTCGATCCCCAGACCCACACCCACCGTGGTGTGGGGTTCTCGGTGTTCATGGAGGGTTTCCGATCCGCCATCGCCGATGCCCATGGAAGTGGGATCACCGCTGATCTGATCATGTGCTTCCTCCGTCACCTGTCGGGTGAGGACGCCGTCGCCACCCTTCGGGATGCGGAGCCACACCTCGAGGCGGTAATCGCAATCGGTCTCGATTCATCCGAGCAAGGCAGGCCACCGGAGATGTTCGAGGATGTCTACGCGAGGGCGCGAGACCTCGGGTTGCGGGCTGTGGCCCATGCAGGTGAAGAGGGGCCGCCGGAGTACATAACGGCGGCGTTGGATGTGCTTGGTGCCGAAAGGATCGACCATGGGGTCCGTTGTCTCGAGGACCCCGAGGTGGTGGGCCGCCTCGGTCGCGAGGGGATTCCCCTCACGGTTTGCCCTATGTCGAACATAGCCTTGAAAGTCGTGGATCGAATCGAGGATCATCCCCTTCCCCGGCTGATCGAGGCCGGGATCACGGTGACGGTGAACTCAGACGACCCTGCGTATTTCGGGGGTTATGTGGGTGACAACTACCAGGCACTGGCCGAGGGCTTGGGTTTCGGCGCTCCTCAGCTCGTCGCCCTGGCCCGCAACTCGATTCAGGCCTCGTTCTTGGACACCGAGCGGAAAGCGGGGCTGCTGGCCGAATTGGAGCAGGTGTTCCGTAATTGGGACCCAGAGGTCCGTATATGACACCTCTCCAACCCAATTAGGGGGGCCTTAGCGCGGAATCAGAGCGATCTGGCGGGACTGGGCGACGAGTCGACCCTCTTCGTCCCAAACTTCGCCATCTTCCTCTAAGAAACCGCCGGTTATGAACCGGGTCGTGAATTGACAGCGGAGCCAACCCTCCACCTCAGTGGCCCGAATCTGGGTGGTCATCTCCAAGGTCGGGGTCCAGGCCAGGGGGAGGGTGGTGTTGAAGATGGCAGGGGAGAACGCATCTGCCGCCAGTAGAAGAGTGAACGGGGTCATCCGCTCCCCGTCGCGGAGACGCAACCACCCTCGCATCCGGGGCCGGCCGGTGGGCTTGCCGAGCAGGGTCCCGGCGTCATCTGGGTGTATCCGCTCCTCGACCTTGCTCATCAGCGGCGGCGGAAGCGGTCCGTCGACCGCAGGCAGGGCAGGGATGCACTCATCCGGCGGTGGAACTTCGGGGATCTCTGCGTCAACGAGAAGGGTGTCGCCGGGGGAGCGGTCGGCTTCCGCAAACGTCCCGAGCATCGCCAGCACCACGCCTGCTTCCGAGCTGAGGTTGGCCCGCACCGTGGAGAAGGTGCGGCCGGCTCGCACGATCTCCGTTGTGATCGACACCCGCCCCGGCTTTCCGGGACGGGTGAAATGGGCGGTCACGCTCACCGGGAGCCTTCCATCGGCCGCCCCCGACATGGCCCGAGCGGCGATCGCCATCATGTAGCCCCCGTTGGCGTTCTCGAATATGTCCCAACCAGGCTGGATCGACCCGGTCCAAGTCGTGTCATCGGCGCGCTCAACGGCCGTTGCGGAGTCGAAGGTCATCGAATGTCGAGGCCTTCGCCTGCGGTCACGGCCCCGATCACAGTTGGCTGGTGCTCGGCCGTGGCCTCGAGCACCTCATCGAGACCCGAGGGATCCACCACCAAACAGAACCCGATCCCCATGTTGAATGTCCGAAGCATGTCCTCCCGAGACACGCCCATCGCCTCGACCGACGTGAACACCTGCGGCGTCGCCCATGCCGTGGTGTCGATCCTCGCCCCCAGGTGGTCAGGCAGGGACCTGGGGACGTTCCCGACGATTCCCCCGCCCGTGATGTGGGCCGCGGAGTGCACGGCTCCGGTGGCCACCGCCCTCTGCACCGCAGGCGAATAGATGACCGAAGGCTCGAGAAAGCTTTCCACGTGCTCATCGAGAGTCTCCGCGAACAGGGAGCGGATGAGAGAGAAGCCGTTGGACCGCAGATTGGGTGACTTGAGCCCAACCAGCAGGTCGCCCTCGGCAACCCGACTCGGACCGAGCTCTTCTCCGTGCTCGACGACACCCATCACCGCCCCGGCCAGGTCCACAGCATCAGGCTCCATCACACCCGGGTGTTCGGCAGTCTCTCCGCCGAGCAAAGGGCATCCGGCCAAGCGACAAGCCGCGGCAATCGAAGCGACGATTGCCAGGTCCCGCTCCTCGTTGAGGGCGCCCACAGCCAGGTAATCAACGAATCCGATAGGTCTAGCCCCCAGTGCCGCCAGGTCGTCGACACACATGGCGACCACATCCATGCCCACCCCCTCCCAGCGCCCGGAGAGTCTTGCCAACTCGAGCTTGGTGCCGACGCCGTCGACTGACATCATCAGAACAGGCCGCTGGTACCCGCCGGGGATCTCGACGCCTGCGGCGAAGCCACCAAACCCGCCGATCACGTTGGCCGCCCATGTGGCGGTGACCACCGATGTGATATTGGCCACATGACGGTCGGCGCCGTCGAGGTCGACCCCGGCCTCCCGATATGAGGTCATTTTCAGGAACGCTCGAGCTGGAACTTGTCTGTCACCTCGGGGATGTCGGTGGGATATTCCCCGGACAGACAGGCGGTGCAGAACCCGGCGTCGGCGACACCGGTTGCGCCGAGCAGGCCTTCCAACGAGAGATAGCCGAGCGAGTCTGCACCCAGATGCTCACGGATCTCCTCGACATCCATATGGGAGGCAATCAACGTCGACCGATCGGAAGTGTCCATCCCGTAGAAGCATGGCCAGCGGTAGGGAGGTGAGGAGACCCGCAGATGGACTTCGACCGCTCCGGCTTCCCGAACCAACTGCACCAGCTTGCGGGTGGTCGAGCCCCTAACGATCGAGTCATCGACCAAGATCACCCGCTTCCCGTTCAGGTTCTCCACGATCGGGTTGAGTTTGAGCCGTATCCCGCGGTCCCTGATTGTCTGCGAGGGCTCGATAAACGTGCGCCCGATATAGCGGTTTTTGACCAACCCGTCGGTGTAGGGGATGCCGCTTGCGGCGGCAAACCCCTGAGCAGCCGGAATTCCCGATTCGGGCACGGGAACCACCACGTCTCCATCCGCCGGGTGCTCTGCGGCGAGGACCTGGCCCATCTGATG
Organism: Acidimicrobiia bacterium; assembly: GCA_040902845.1. GTDB lineage: Bacteria > Actinomycetota > Acidimicrobiia > Spongiisociales > ZC4RG35 > JALYNX01. The sequence continues at coordinate 45,352 of JBBDWM010000042.1, read as the reverse complement.
ACGCGCCCCATGGATGCTTCGCCCATACATCTGGCTGTCCGGTCGGGCGAAGTACACGAACTCGAAGAGGCAGAGACCGGGTGTCACCTGACCGAACGGGTAGTAGCTGTGGACCCCTCCGGCATCGATGACCACCATTTCCCCTGCCGCCACCTCACGGACGAACCGCGAGCCGATGAGGTCGAGGGCCGCGGTTTCGGATGCGAGCACCCAGCCCCCGCCGGGAAGAGAACCAAGACAGAGGGGACGGAATCCATTGGGATCGCGGAGACCGACCACTCTTCCCTGGTCCATGATCACCAAGGAGAACGCACCCTTCCAGGTGGGTGCCACCTTCATGATCGCCAGCTCCAACCCACGAGAATCAGAGCGCTCGTCGTCCAGTTCCCGCGCTATGCCCTCTGCCATCAGATCTGAATCCGTGGTGGCGCCTGAGATTCCCAGCTCCCCGGCGAGTTGGCGGGTGTTGATCAGGTTGCCGTTGTGACCCAGCGCCAGGCTGGTGTTGCCGACCTGACGATGTACCGGTTGGGCATTGGCCCAATTGTTGGAGCCTGTGGTCGAGTACCGGGTGTGCCCGATCCCTACGTGACCGTCGAGAACGGCCAGGGTCGGTTCGTCGAAGACCTGTGCGACCAGGCCGAGGTCCTTGAACACGGTGACGGTCTCGCCGTCCGAGGTCGCGATCCCTGCCGATTCCTGTCCGCGGTGTTGGAGAGCGAAGAGACCGAAGTAGATGAGGTTGGACGCGCGTTCCTTGGGGGTGTACGCAGCGATGACTCCGCAGGCCTCACCGGGGCCCTCGAGTGGTGAGATGTCAGCCTCATTGGGCACATCGGTCATGCTAGGTGAGGCGATGACCCTGGCCTATTCGAATCGACTCCCAGCCTAGGGATAGACCTAGCGGGCTCCTCTGCTAGCTGTTGCGGACCGGTTTCGACGAGCCCGCAACAGCTCATCATATCGAGGAAGACGCCGATGATGAGGCCCATGATCCCCCAAGGCGAGGCAGTGTCGCCCGAGACGATGTAACCGATCGTGTAGAGCACCGTCGTCCATGGGACGAAAATGATCCCCAGCAACGGGATCACCCACGAGTTGAAGACCCGGTCCTCCCAGTCGGTCAACAGCCAGATAGCCACCATCCCGAGACGTGGGCTTATCAGGACGAATACGGCGAGAAGGCAACCCATTTGGCTCGCAACTTTCCTCGAGCGAATCTAGCCACGGGCCTCGTGCCGATGGCGATCAGAGGAAGCGGCGGACACCCTCTTCCAGCGCACCCGGAGTGTCCACGGAGAACCAACTTCTCCCATCCTCACCCCAGAGGGACCAGATCTCTGGGGTGACGGCTTGGAACGAAACACGATCGAGCAGACTCTGGATCGACCCATCGGCCTCCGCCTCCTCCATCGCTGCACTGGCGATCGCCTTCGGATAGAGAGCACAGGTGACCTGACGCACCCCTTCCTGGTCGACCGGGACCACGGGGATCATCGAGTCGAGCTCGCCGAGTCGTGCCAGGGTTCGGGTACGGACAAACGGCTGATCGACGGCGACGATGAGGACCCGGTCGTCCTCCATTCGGGAGAGGGCAGTCACGATTCCTGCGAGCGGCCCTCGCGCCGGGACGACGTCGGGCCAGCACTCGATCCCTTCCCGATCGGCGCCGAGCACCACGACGTGAGGGAGGATCTCCCCGAGTGCAGAGGAGACCCGCTGCAGCATGGTCTGACCCTCGACCTCGACCTCCGCCTTGTCCGCTCCCATACGTGAGCTTCGGCCACCGGCGAGGACGGCTCCAAGTGTGCTCATCAGTCGCCGAGGGCAATCCCAAGGCGCCGCGCCGAGATGATCCAGGGATGGTCGAGAGGAACGAACTTGGTGATACCTGCGGTTTCCTTGAGGGGAACCGGCTCCGTGCCCTCGCCCCGGGCGGCCACCATCACCCCGTGCAGGCCTTCGGCGATGTAGTCGGTACAGGCGGTGCCGAGCCTGGTAGCGAGCAACCGGTCGGCGGCGGACGGAGTACCGCCTCGTTGGACGTGGCCGAGGATGGTGACCCTCGACTCCAGCCCGGTCAGTTTTTCGAGACTCGCCGCAAGCTGCTCGGTTCGCTTCGATCGGTCCTCCTGGAGGTCCTTGAGTGTCTTTTTGAGCCGTCGACGGTCGTTCCCCTTTGCCACCTCCAACTCCTGGAGGATCGAGACCTGGGCCGAGGCTTGCTCCAGGGAGTATGCGCCCTCGGCCACTGCCACGATCGAGAACGCGCTACCGGCCTCTTTGCGCAGCTGAATGGAGGAAGCCACCGCCTCGACATCGTGGGGAATCTCCGGGATGAGGATCACGTCGGCCCCACCGGCGAGTCCGGCGCCCAGGGCCAGCCAGCCCACTTCGTGACCCATGGTTTCGACCACGATGATCCGGTGGTGGGAGTGAGCCGTGGAGTGGAGGCGGTCGATGGCATCGGTGGCGATCCCCATCGCTGTGTCGAAACCAAAGGTCACATCGGTCCCGGTGACGTCGTTGTCGATGGTCTTCGGCACCCCCAACACCCGGATCCCGAACTCCTCGAGTTTCAGGGCATTGCGCATCGTGCCGTCGCCACCGAGGCAGACCAGGGCTTCGAGTTGATGCTGTTCGACGATCTCGCTCATCACGGAGCGCCCGTCCATGGTGGTGCCATCGGCCAATTCCATCTTGTCGACCTTGGCCCGGCTGGTGCCGAGCACCGTGCCACCCCTGGTCAGGATCCCGGACAGGGCGTCGGAGTCGAGGCGAGCGTATCGGTTCTGCATGAGGCCCTGGAATCCATCTTTGAAGCCGATGACGTCCATCCGGTAGGCGCGTTGAGCGGCCTTGCCGATGGCACGGATAGCCGCGTTGAGTCCGGGGCTGTCACCACCCGCAGTCAGGATGCCGATTGTTCTCGTCACCCCGCGATGCTATCGACTCGGCGTCGCCCCCTCCCAAATTGGGAGCCACAGGGCCGTATATGACCCCTGAGCATCCCAATTACGGGGCGGTCGAGCGACCGGACTGGACTTCACCCTCGCATGCGGCGAGGGATCGCGTCCCGGTAGGTGGTGGTGAGCAGGCCGAGATCGACGGCTTCTCCGGCTATCGAAAGGCTGTCCCCACCGACGGACCCGATTCGCCTGGCCAGGTTCGCCGGCAAGCTCACGGTTTCCGGTTCCATCATCAGGATGAACCGGTGGGGGTCCTCGGAGAACAGCCGAGCGTCAGCGTCCAACCACACCTCGGCCCCGACCTCGGAGGCGATGCAAATCTCGGCCACCGCCACTGCCAGGCCTCCCGACGAGACGTCGTGGAGAACAGGGACCTGTTGGGCGAGAGATACGGCCATTTCGATCACCTGTTTGGCCGTCTCGGGCTGGGCCGCGCTAGGCCGGCCACCTAGTTGGCCCTGGACCACCCTCTGGAAGGCCGACCCGGCGAGGTTGTCGGTCGCTTCGGGCCCTACCACCCAGATCTCCATGCCCGCTTTCGCCCGGTCCAGGCCAGGGAGGTGCTTGGCGATCGGATCGGCGAGACCCAGAAGGCCAATCACGGGGGTCGGGTGGATGTCGAAGCCGTCGGTCTCGTTGTAGAAGGAGACGTTGCCTCCAACCACCGGGATGCCGAGCGTCTCGCACGCTTCCGAAATCCCCTCGACGGTCTCCCGGAACTGCCACATGACCTCTGGTTTCTCGGGATTGCCGAAGTTGAGGTTGTCGACGACCGCCAACGCGCGAGCTCCGGTCATCGCCACATTCAGCGCCGCCTCGTATACCAGGCGTGCGGCCCCTCGTCTCGGGTCGAGCAGACAGAGAGCGCCGTTGCCGTCGGTGGAGACGGCGAGGCCCTTGGTGGTACCCCTGATCCGAAGCAATGAGCCGTCGCCTCCCGGGCCGCGGAGTGTGTTCAGGAACAACATGTGGTCGTACTGCTCGTGCACCCAGGCCGACGAGCCGATAGCGGGGTCGTCGAGGAGACGAATCAGGGCGTTGGCGGGCTCGATTTGAGGTGGGTCCGGTAGCTCCCACAACCCGTCGAGCCATTCAGGGCGGCTGAGCGGCCGGTCGTAGAGCGGAGCGTCGTCGGCGAGCGATGCCGCCGGCATGTCGGCGACGATCTCGCCTTCGTGACGCACGGTCAGGGTGCCACCGGCCTTCACCTGGCCCACCACCGCCGATTCGATCTCCCATTTCCCAGCCACCGCCAGGACCGCTTCTACGTTGCGGGGGTGGACGAAGGCCATCATCCGCTCCTGGGATTCGGACATCAGCAGCTCGGGAGCGGTCATGCCGCCTTCTCTGACATGAACCGCGTCGAGGTCGACGTCCATCCCGACCCCAGCTCTGCCGGATGGCTCGGAGATGGCGCAGGCGAGCCCGGCAGCTCCCAGGTCCTGGATCCCGGCGACGAGCCCTCCCTCAAAGAGCTCGAGGCAGGCCTCGATCAGCTTCTTCTCCTCGAAGGGGTCACCGACCTGCACACTGGGCCGTTTCTCCTGGGATCCGTCATCGAACGAGGCAGATGCGAGCACCGAGGCACCGCCGATGCCGTCGCGACCGGTCGCCTTGCCCAGCAGGACCGCCACGTTGCCAGGTTCCCCGGCGGTCCCCAACACCAGTTGCTCCTCTCTGAGGATCCCGAGACACATCACGTTGACCAGCGGGTTGCCGGAATAGGTGGGGTCGAACTCGATCTCCCCACCGACGGTCGGAACCCCAACGGCGTTGCCATATCCAGCGATACCCGCCACCACCCCGCCGAACAGATAACGGTTCTTCGGATCGTCGAGTGGCCCAAATCTGATCTGATCCCAAAGGGCGATGGGCCGGGCGCCCATGGTGAAGACGTCACGCAGAATCCCTCCCACCCCGGTGGCGGCACCCTGGTAGGGCTCGACGAAGGAGGGGTGGTTGTGGCTCTCGATCCGGAGAGCGGCCAGCCAGCCATCGCCGAGGTCCACCACGCCGGCGTTCTCGCCAGGGCCCACCACCACCCAGGGAGCCTCGGTTGGGAAACGACGCAGGTGGGCCCGAGACGATTTGTATGAGCAATGCTCGGACCACATGACCGAGTACATCGCCAACTCGGCTGGGAGTGGGTCCCGGCCCAGGATCCCGATCACGGATTCGTACTCCTCGTCGGTCATCCCAAGCCGCCGGTGGACCGGCTGGCCGGTGATGGTCATGCGGGCACCAGCGACTGGAGGAAGCTCTCCAAGAGAACCAAGCCGTCCGACGACCCGAGCAACTCATCCGAGGCGCGTTCGGGGTGGGGCATCACCCCAACCACGTTCCCTTCGGCGTTGGACACAGCCGCTGCCGAGCCTTGTGATCCATTGGGGTTGTCGAGATAGGTCAATGCCACCCTGGCGCCAAACCCAGGGTCGACCCAGTTTCCCTCATAGGAGTTGAGCGGGATGCGGATCCGCTGACCCAAAGCTGCATTGCGAGTGAGGATGGTCGAGGTGTCGGTCACCTCGACGTCGACGAAGCGGCAGATGAACGCCAGATCCCGGTTGGCGATCAGGGCGCCGGGGAGCATCCCGGCCTCGCAGAGCACCTGGAATCCGTTGCAGATGCCGAGAACAGGGGCGCCTTCGTCGGCCATTCGCCCCACCTCGGCCATCACCGGCGAGAACCTCGCGATAGCGCCGGTGCGCAGATAATCGCCATGGGCGAAGCCACCGGGCAGGATCACTCCGTCGAAGTCGGACAGGTCGGTTGCCCGGTGCCAGACCAGTTCGGCATCGCCACCGAGCGACCTCAGTGCGTGGACCACGTCGTGCTCGCAATTGGTGCCGGGGAAAACGATGACCGCGGTCCTCACTCACTCACCTCGACCCGGAAGTCCTCGAGAACCGGGTTGGCCAGAAGTTGTCGGCACATTTCCTCGACTTGTAGCTTGACGTGGTCGGGGTCGTCACCGGTGACATCGAGATGGATGATTCGGTCGACCCGCACCGATTCGATGTGGGGATGACCCAGATCGGTGAGCGCCCGCATGATGTTTGTTCCCTCGGGATCGGCGATCTCGGGGCGGCGTGTGATCTCGACGGTGACTCTCATCAGTGGGCCTGGTTCAGATAGGCCTCGAAACTCTCCCCGGTTACTCGCTCGTATGCCTCGACATATCTGGCGCTGGTTTCGTCGACCATCTCCGGTGGGAGGTCTGGTGCCGGGGCGGTCTTGTCCCAGCCCGCGTCGTCGAGCCAGTCCCGTAAAGGCTGTTTATCGAACGAGGGGACATCGTGGCCCGGAACCCATTGATCAGCCGGCCAGTACCTGGACGAATCCGGTGTGAGCACCTCGTCGATCAGGAGCAGCTCGTCACCGGCGAAGCCAAACTCGAATTTGGTGTCGGCCAGGATCACCCCCCTCGTCGCGGCATATTCAGAAGCGCGCAGGTAGATGTCGACCGAGCGCTTCCGCAGCTCCTCATAGAGCTGGTCGCCAAGGAGGCTGCGGGTCTGGGACTCGGTGATGTTCTCGTCATGTCCCGAGGTGGCCTTGGTGGCCGGGGTGAAGATCGGCTCGGGGAGTAGGTCGGCCAGCTGGAGGCCGGAAGGGAGATGTTCGGTGGTGGGGCCGCCGCCATCGCGATACTCCCGCCACGACGACCCGTATAGGTAACCCCGGACCACGCACTCCACCGGGATCACCTCGGCCCGGCGGACCACCATCGCCCTGCCGTGCAGCGTCGTTCGATCGTCGTCGGTCAGGCCTTCGACGACGCTCAGGTCGGTGGTGGCGAGATGATTCGGGGTGTCGAGCAGGTCGAAGAAGTGGAGACTCAGACCCGTCAGGACCTTCCCCTTGTCGGGTATCGGCTGGTTGAGAACGATGTCGTAGGCAGAGATTCGATCGGTGGCCTCTATGAGAAGATGATCCTCGTCTACCTCGTACATCTCCCTGACCTTGCCCGATGCAACATGAGGTAGAGCCACCATGTGGCGCCAGGGTAGTGGGGAGGCAGTCGGGCTGAGCCGCTTGCCTGGCTGCTGTGCTGCGATTTGCGCCCGATCAAACGGGCCCTTTTGCCCTAGCTCCCGAACTCGCGTCGACATACGTTGAAAGCCGAAGGGGTATTTGATGAAACTCCGCGATTTGATGACACGAGATGTCATCACGGTTGGCCCCGATGCCTCCCTCAAGGAGGCGGCACGCCGCATGCTCGAAGGTGGCGTCAGTGGTCTTCCCGTGACCCAAGGCGACGGCTCTCTTGTTGGCATCATCACCGAGGCCGATTTCGTGCGAACCGAAGCTGATCGGCGTCGAAAGACTTCAGCCGGTCTTCTTGGCTTCATCTACAAGGAGGTGGAGCTTCCAAGCCAGGAGCGCCTCGTGGGTGATGTGATGAGCACCAATCTGATCGTGCTCGGTCCTGAAGCCGACCATGCTGAAGCCGCCCGAATGATGCAGAGCGGAGGAGTCAAGCGGATACCCGTGGTGGGTGAAGATGGCCGGGTCGTCGGGCTGGTGAGCCGATCGGACATACTCAGGGTGTTCGCCCGCACCGACCAGGAGATTCTCGAGGAGATCCAGGGACACCTCATCGGCAAGGTCCTCTGGATCGACCCGAAGCGGGTGGAGATTCGGAGCACAGAGGGAAACGTCGTCCTCAGAGGCCGCCTCGAAACTCGAAGCGACGCCGAACTGTTGGCCAAGCTGACCGCACGGGTGGACGGAGTGGTTTCGGTTGCCAATCACCTCGACTTCGAGACCGACAACACGAAACTCGAGACGACCAGCCCGCGGTCTTGGATCGGCACGCCCAAGAGCTGGTGACGACGTCGGCGTCACCCCGTCCACCTAATCTCGTCAGGTGTCCGGGTTCACACGCACCCGTCTCCAGGAGATGCTTGATGCCGACCCCTATGCCCAATCGCTGGGGATCGTGTTGATCGCCGTCTCAGACGATGAGATCGTCGTGGGCCTCGACGTGCGCCCCGACCACCTGAACTTTTTCGAGGTTGGCCACGGTGGCATGGTTTTCTCACTCGCCGACTGCGCGTTTTCGCTTGCCTCCAATGCCGTCGGGGACCGAGCCGTGGCGGTGGACGCCCATCTGGCTTTCACCGCGGCTTCCAGAAGTGGCGACCGCCTGGAGGCCAGGGTCACGGAGATGTCGCGGGGACGCACCCTGGGTACCTACCGGGTCGACGTGAAGAGAGATGACGGGAAGGTCGTCGGGCTCTTCACCGGGACCGTCCACATCACCCCGTCGGCGTGACTCTCAAGATATAGGATCGATCACGAAGTGGGAATCGTCCAATACGTGATCCTCCACCCCTGGAGGGTGGCGATCACCGTCGCCGCCGGGGTGCTTCTCGGGCTGGGGGCGTTCTACGTGTATCAGGTCCAGGCGGCCTTGGGCACCGTGGCCAGCGAGGAGTTCGATCCCGAGGCAGCCCGAGCCGCGATCGACGTCACCGGCACCACTTCGCGCGACATCGTGTTCGTCGAGCCTGCCCCTTATCCGGAGGGCGAGGAACTCGCCGAGCATCAATTGGAGCTGGCAGGTGGGTTCGACCTATCGGGGTCCTTCGATCCCCACTCCCTTACCCCGTATTCATTCGGGACCCCCATCGATGACGAGGTCTTCACCTCGTACCTCCTGGTGGGAGCCGATGCTTCTGGATTCCTCGCCGACGTGATCATCCTCGCTCTTCAACCCGAGGACGGGGCGAACCCGATCATGGTGAGCCTCCCGAGAGACCTCTTCGTGTGGAACCTGTGCAAACGCACCCTCACCAGGCTCAACGAAGGATTGGGAGGTTGCACCGGGGTGGCCTCGGGCTCGGAGCTCTTGGCGATCATGGTCGAGGACTACACCGGGATACCTGTCGACCATGTGGCAAGGGTGAACTTCGGCGGCTTCGCGAGGGTCGTGAACGCCATGGGTGGGGTGACCATATGTGTCGATCATCCGACCCGCGATCCCAAGTCGGATTTGGAGATCGCCTCCGCCGGCTGCCGTCGAGCCGACGGTGAGACCACCCTGGCATGGGTTAGGTCGCGAAACACCGAGCAACTGATCGGGGGTAAATGGGTTCGAGTGGCCGGATCCGACTTCGCCCGCCAAAACCGCCAACAGGATGTGCTCTTCCAGTTGGCAGGCAAGGCGGCAGGTTTCTCCTCTCCGGGGTCGTTCACCAACAAGATGTCGGCGGTGGTCTCATCGGTCCGTCTCGACTCTTCCTGGTCTTTCGGGCAGGCCGTTTCAGCGGCCTGGCGCTATCGGGGGATCTCCAAGGACTCCGTTTCGCGTTTCTCGATCGAAGTTGAGAACCACCGGAGTCCCGCCGGTGCGGCGGTGCTACTTCCCACGATGTCCTTCTGGAACCAACTGGAGGAGATCTACCCGATCGATTGAGCCTTGCTGTCCGACGATGCGTAGGTCGTGGACAGAAAGGAGGCCCGGCGGCCAAAAAAACTGCTCGGCATCTGAGCAGTTCGGAACTCACGAAGACCGCCCCAGAGGCGGTCTTCGTTGTCTCTCAGACGATCTGAAGTGACTCGAGACGCTGGAAGACCACGCCGGAGGACTCTCCCACCCTCTCCAACGAGAAGCAACGATCAAGGTCCGTATCGCCGAGGCCGACCTCGGGATCGGCCGCCAGATGATCACGAAGGTGACTGTCCTCGTTCCAGACCGTCATGGCGTGACCCTGCACGATTCGGTAGGCGAGATCTCTGGTCAGACCCTTGTCGACCAAGGCCAGCAACACCGCCTGACTGAAGACCAGCCCTCTGGTCGAGGAGAGATTGGCTCGCATACGGTCGGCGTCGACGACGAGGCTGTCGATCAGGTTTTCGAACTTGACCAGCATGTAGTGAAGGACGATGGAGGCATCGGGGAGGATCACCCGTTCGGCTGAGGAATGTGAGATGTCCCGCTCGTGCCATAGCGCGACGTTCTCCAGACCCACCTGGGCGTAACCGCGAAGGAGACGCGCCATTCCTGTCATCCGCTCGGAGAGGATCGGGTTCCTCTTGTGGGGCATTGCGGAGGAGCCCTTCTGCCCTTTGCCAAACGCCTCTCTCACCTCCGAGATCTCGGAGCGCTGGAGGTGTCTGATCTCGGTCGCCATCCGCTCGATGGAAGCCCCGACCAGGGCCAGAGTCTGCAGATACTCGGCATGCCTATCCCGGGCCGTGACCTGAGTCGATGCCGGTTCGATTGCGAGTCCGAGCGAGGCGCAGACGTGGCTCTCTATTTCCGGCGGGACATGGGCGTAGGTGCCGACCGTCCCCGAGATCTTCCCGACTGCCACCGAATTGCGGGCTGCCTCGAGTCGGGCATGGTCTCGAGACAACTCGAAGGCCCATCCGGCCAGTTTCAGGCCAAACGTGGTGGGCTCGGCCCAAATCCCGTGGGTGCGGCCGATCATGTAGGTGGTTCGGTGCTCCTCTGCCCTCCGTTTGACCACCTCGAACAGCGAGGTCAACGCACCCAGAAGAAGGTCGGCCGACTCCATGAGCGATGAGCCGAGCGCGGTGTCGAGCACGTCCGACGACGTGAGCCCGTAGTGGACCCACCCCGCTGCTTCTTCCCCGGCCGCCTCACCCAGGAGGTCGACGAAGGCGGCGAGGTCGTGGTTGGTGGTCTCCTCACGGGCCGCCACGTCCTCTGGCGTGGGGCAATTGACCGACCTCACGGCGGCGGCGACATCGTCGGGGACCTTGCCCAGTCTGGACCAGGCCTCCAAAGCAAGGACCTCGACTTCCATCCAGGTCTCCAGTCGGCGCTGGTCCGACCAGATCCGGCCCATCTCCGGAAGCGTGTACCGCTCGATCACGACTTGCATATTGGCAGATATGTGCCGGCCGACTTTGGCCGAGACCAACCCTCATTTCATGATCGATGGCTGATGGTCGCGTCATCGCAGTCTCGGCCAAACAGGCGCCGGTCGGCTGGACGCCAGTGGGCAGTTCGATAGGTCACAGCTACCCTCCCCCGGCCCATGCGCCGCATCAGCATCGAACAGGCCCGACGCTATGCGCTTGCGGCCCAGGGCTTCACCGAACCCCGACCGACAGGTCGGGTCGACGTCCGTCATTTCCGTCGGGTGCTGGATCGGGTCCTGGTCATCCAGCTCGACTCGGTGAATGTGTTCAGTCGTACCCACTACCTGCCCTTCTTCTCCCGTCTCGGCGGCTACGACCGTGCCGCCCTCGATCAATGGTTTTGGCGATCGGGCGAGATGTTCGAGTACTGGGGGCACATGGCCTCGGTCCTTCCCGTTGGGGATCACAGGCTGTTCCGCTGGCGTATGGAGCGCGGCTACATCTGGGACCGAGCGGAGCAATTGGTCGCCGATCGGCCCGGATACCTGGAAGCGGTCTTCGAGCAGGTGCGTGATCGTGGGCCACTGCAAACCAGCGACCTAGACGATCCGGGGGAGAAGGACCGGACGTCGAATCCGATGTGGAATTGGTCGCACGGCAAGGTTGCCCTGGAGATGCTCTTTGTCCAGGGAAAGATCTCTGCCGCAGACCGACGCAATTTCGTCCGCATGTATGACCTTGCCGAGCGGGTGATTCCTGAAGTTCATCTCGAAGCTCCTGCCGTCCCCCAGGAAGAGGCGCAGTCGGACCTGCTCGAGCGGTCGGCGCTGGCCCTGGGGGTGGGCACCGCCGACGATGTGGCCGACTATTACCGGATACGGATGCCTCAGGCTCGGCCCTTGTTGAAGCGATTGGTGGCAGAGGGCCGTCTTGTCGAGGTCGAGGTTCGGGGCTGGGACCGGCCCGCCCTACTTCACCCCGATGCCAGGCTCCCCCGAAGCGTCGAGGGCAGAGCCGTGCTCTCTCCCTTCGACAATCTCATCTGGTACCGGGACCGGGTGGAGCGGATTTGGGACTTCTTCTATCGAATCGAGATCTATGTTCCCGAGCCAAAACGGGTCCACGGCTATTACGTGCTTCCGTTCCTGTTGGACGGGGATCTGGTGGGGAGAGTCGATTTGAAGACCGACCGCAAGGCGGGAGCGCTGCTGGTGAGGGGGGCCTTTGCCGAGCCGGGGGTTGACCTGGTGCGGGTGGGCCGGGAGCTGCGTGAGGAGTTGGAGGCGGTCGCCGCCTGGCTGGGCCTGGGAAAGGTGGATGTGTCCAGGAACGGGGACCTGGCGGCATATATCGCCGGCCGACTTTGACCGATTGTCTCCTGAGACACGAGGTCGTCCAGAGTGGGGACCATCCTCGGTTGTCGTGGCCTCAGGTCTTGACCTCGGTCAAACAGACGCCGGTCGGCCGGGGGCTTTCGCCTCGCTGGCCTTCCCCGCTGGTACGCACAACGCAGAACGTAGAACGCAAAACGAGCTGAACCGTCAGGTTCAGCTGAACGCGCTGATTCCGGTGATCGCTTGACCCATTACCAGGGTGTGGATCTCGTTGGTTCCCTCGTAGGTAAAGACCGTCTCGAGGTTGGCCATGTGTCGCATCACCGGGTACTCCAAGGTGATCCCGTTGGCCCCAAGAATCGATCGGGCGGTCCTGGCCACCTCGAGTGAATTTCGCACGTTGTCGAACTTTCCGAAGCTGACCTGCTCGGGGGAGAGCTTGCCCTCGTCCTTGCGTCTCCCCAGATGGAGCGCAAGCAACGTCCCCCGCTGCACGGCGACCATCATCTCCACGAGTTTCTTCTGCGTGAGCTGGAACGACGCGATCGGCTGATCGAACTGGCGACGTTCGATGGAGTACTCGAGGGCCGACTCGTAACAAGCGCGAGCCGCTCCGATCGCTCCGAAGGCGATCCCGAACCTGGCCTCGTTGAGACAGGACAGCGGTCCCCGCATCGAAGCCACACCGGGCAGGACGAACTCATCGGGCACCCTCACCTCGTTGAGGATCAACTCGGAGGTGACCGAGGCCCGCAATGAAGCCTTCTTCTTGATCTCAGGCGCCGAGAAACCCGGGGTGTCGGTGGGAACGATGAACCCACGGACCCCGTCGTCGGTGCGGGCCCAGACAACGGCGATGTCTGCGATCGAGCCGTTGGTGATCCACATCTTGGTCCCATTGATCACCCAGTCGGATCCGTCCCGCTTGGCATTGGTTCTCATCGAGGCCGGGTCCGAACCGGAGTCGGCCTCGGTCAGACCGAAGCAGCCGATGACCTCGCCGGTCGCCATCCGCGGCAGCCAGGTTTCCTTCTGCTCCTCGGAGCCGAACTTCCATATGGGGAACATCGCCAGCGAGCCCTGCACCGACACGAACGAGCGGATTCCCGAGTCACCCGCCTCCAACTCGAGACAGGCCAGGCCGTAGGCCGTGGCAGAGGTCCCGGCACACCCGTAACCATCGAGATGCATGCCCAGGAGACCGATCTCGCCGAACGCCCTGGCCAATTCGGCCTGGGGCAGTTTTCCCTCTTCCCACCAGTCGCCGACATGGGGGACGATCTCCTTCTGCACGTAGTCGCGAACTGTGCCCCGCAGCAGTTTCTCCTCGTCGGAGAGAAGAGAGTCGATATCGAGGAAGTCCCGGGGATCGGGCTTTTCGAAGACGATGTCGTTCATGCGGGATGGATGGTATCCGCAACTGCGGATCTCTATCCGGCCAGCGTCTTCCTGGCGAGATCGGCCCGGTAGTCGGCCAGTTTCTGGCGAAGGGCGCCATCGTTGATGGCGAGGATCGCAACGGCGAGCAGCGCCGCGTTCTGGGCCCCATCGATAGCCACCGTCGCTACGGGTATCCCGGTCGGCATTTGCATCGTGGCGAGCAGGGCGTCGATCCCGTCGAGGGATGCATTGAGCGGAACCCCGATGACCGGGAGTAACGACTTGGCGGCCATGATCCCGGCGAGATGCGCCGCCTTCCCCGCGCCGGCGATGATCACCTCAAAGCCCTGGTCGGCGGCAGTCGCAGCGAACTCGATCGCCTGATCCGGTGTCTTGTGTGCCGAAAGCACCTTCGTCACGTGCTCGATTCCGAATTGTTCGAGCGTGGCGCCGGCTTTTTCCATGATCGGCCGGTCCGAGCCGGATCCCATGACGACAGCGACTTTGTGAGACATGAACGTGACGGTACCTGGCGAGTCAGGGCGGGGCTCCTCTGCAAGGCGGGTCAGACAGGGTCGATGGGGCGCTCCATGGCGACAGCGTCGAGGGTTACACCGTCGGGCATCGTGACTACAAACGGCTCGACCTCTCGGAACCCGAAAGCGCGGTACAGGGCGACGCCCGGCAAGGTCGCTCCGAGATCAAGCCGCTTGAAGCCCTCGGAGCGTGCGGCGTCGTGTCCGGCCTGGAGGATCGCTCGGCCGAGTCCCCGCCCGCGACCTTTGACATCGCCACATATTGCCCGTCCTCGAGCGGGTCTTGTGGTCAGCGGTCCTAGATCCCACTAACATCGAACATATGTTCGTAGTCGATGCAATCCAACCGTCGTTGTTCGGCGATACCGATCCCTTCCCCGACGCAGATTTCGGCGATCTGGAGCGAATCGATCTGGATCCTCTCAGCTGGCTCGACTTCGCCCCGGGGTGGTTGGCCGGTGATGCGAGGCTGTTCGATTTTCTGGCCGGGACGATGCAATGGCAACAGCCCGAGGTGCGGATGTACGAGAAGATGGTGAGGACTCCCCGCCTGGTGGGTCAGGTCGATGCCGGCTCGCATCCGGTGCTCGAGTCGATGGTCCAACTACTATCTGACCGTTATCGGATCAGCCTGGACCGGGTCAGTGCAAGTTGGTATCGCGTCGGGGCCGATTCGGTGGCCTGGCACGGTGATCGCATCGCCCGTGAGCTTCCCCACTCGATAGTCGCCACGGTCTCCCTTGGTGGGCCGCGACGATTCCTGATCAAGCCAAAAGGTGGGGGCGAGTCGATGGCCTTCGATCTCGGCAGCGGGGACCTCCTCGTGATGGGAGGGGCCTGCCAGCGTCTATGGGAGCACACGGTCCCGAAGGTGGCCTCAGCCCCGCCGCGGATCGCTCTCATGTTCCGTCGCAGTTACGACTGAGTGTCCTCAGCGATGTCAGTCCGGTACTGCATGCCCGGCCAGTTCACGGCCGACACCGCTGCATAAGCCCGCTCCCGAGCCTGGGCGATCGTGGCGCCGATGCCCACCAGGTTTATGACCCGGCCGCCGTCGACCAACAGACGCCTTCCTTCGCGTTTGGTCCCGCCGTGAAAGACCAGCACGTCCTGACCAACTCCGTCGAGACCCTTGATGACGTCACCACCAACCGGTGCCTCCGGGTAGCCACGGGCGGCAAGGACGACGTTGACCGCCGCCGCATTGGACCAAACGGGCGTTGTCCCTTCCAAGACCTCGATCAGATCCGATTCCAGACGGGGGAGGACGGCCTGAGTCTCGGGGTCTCCCAGACGCACGTTGAACTCCAGCACCTGAGGCCCTGAGGCGGTGAGCACCATGCCTGCATAGAGGAATCCGGTGAACGGGTTCCCATCCTCAGCCATCTGGCCCAGGGTGGGCTCGATGACCCGGGTCATCACATGCGCGAGCAGATCTGTTGGCACGTCGTCGACCGGTGAGTAGGAGCCCATGCCGCCGGTATTGGGGCCGGCATCCCCGTCGAGCAACCGTTTGTAGTCACGGGCCGGGGCCAGGGGAACGGCGCCACGCTCGGTGCAGACCGCGAAAACACTTACCTCCGAGCCCTCCAGGAAATCCTCGATGAGCACCGATTCCCCGGCAGCGCCGAAGCCTCCGCCGAAACAGCGGTCGACCCAACCGGTGGCCTCCTCCCTCGAGTCGGTGACCAGGACCCCCTTGCCCGCCGCCAGACCGTCAGCCTTGACCACGAACCGGCCCTCCATCCGGTCGAGATAGCGATGAGCCTCGGCCGGATCGGTGAAAGAACCTGAGGCTGCGGTGGCGACACCGGCCCTCCGCATGACCGCTTTGGCGAAGGCTTTCGATGACTCGAGCCGGGCCGCGGCCCGGGTGGGGCCGAACACCGGGATACCAAGTCGGGAGACGGCATCGACCACTCCGGCGGCGAGGGGCGCTTCGGGCCCGACGACGACCAGATCGACTCCCTGGACCCGGGCCATGGCGGCGATGGCACCGACATCCGTGGTCGCGATTCCTTCCACTACGGACCCCAGTTCGGCGAGACCGGGGTTGCCGGGGAGGGAGATGAGCTCGTCGACACGGGCAGACTGGGCCAGCTTCCATCCCAGGGCATGCTCACGGCCGCCGCTGCCGACCAGCAGCACCCTCATGAGACTTTGATTAGCTGGCTGCGCTCGGGGCCCACCGAGACCCAGCCTATGGGGACCCCCACCGCCTGCTGGATGTACTCGACATAGTCCCGCGCCGCGCCGGGCAGGTCTTTGTAGGAGCGGACCCCGGTGATGTCCTCTCTCCATCCCGGCATCTCGTCGTAGACCGGCTCGCAGTGATAGAGGACACTCTGTTGGGAGGGAAAGTGGTCGTATCGCTCCCCATCGCTCTGATAGGCGGTGGCCACCTTGATGGTGTCGAATGCAGACAGGATGTCCAACTTGGTCAGGAAGAGACTGGTGAAGGTGTTGACCCGGGCCGAGTAGCGAAGCGCCACCAGGTCGAGCCATCCGCAACGTCTTCGTCGGCCCGTCACCGTCCCGTACTCACCACCCAATTCGATCATGGCGTCACCCACCTCGTCGTGGAGCTCGGTGGGGAAGGGCCCGGTGCCGACGCGGGAGATGTAGGCCTTGGCCACCCCGATGACCTCACCGATCGCCTTGGGACCGATCCCGGTTCCCACCACTGCGCCCCCCGCGGTCGGATTGGAGGAGGTGACAAAGGGGTAGGTGCCGTGATCGATGTCGAGCAGGGTCCCCTGGGCTCCCTCGAGTAGCACTTCCTTTCCTGCCTGTAGCCCTTCCCAGATCAGCAGCGAAGTGTCAGCCACATGGGGTGCCAGCCGTTCGGCGTAACCCAGGTACTCGGCGACGATCTCGTCGGGGTCCATCGGCAGGCTGTTGTAGATCCTGGGAAGAACCCGGTTCTTCTCGTCCAAGGCGGCCTCGACCTTCTCTCGGAAGATTTTGGCGTCGAAGAGGTCCTGGACCCTGATCCCGACCCGTGCGTATTTGTCGGTGTAGGCGGGGCCGATGCCCCGTTTGGTGGTGCCGATCTGGTTCTTGCCCAGATAGCGCTCGATCATCGCATCGAGCTTGCGGTGATAGGGCATGATCAGATGGGCGTTGGAGGAGATGCGGACCCGGGAGGGGTCGAGGCCGCGGGCGGCCACCATCTCCATCTCCTCGAGCAGGACCTTGGGGTCGATGACAGTGCCCGAGGCGATGACCGGGGTGCAGTGCGGGTAGAGAATGCCCGAAGGGATCAGCGACAGGGCCAGTCGCTGGTCACCGACGACGATGGTGTGCCCGGCATTGTTCCCGCCCTGAAAGCGGACGACGAAGTCCGCCTTCTCGGCGAAATAGTCGACAACTCGACCCTTTCCCTCGTCACCCCACTGGGCACCCAGGACTACGGTGGCTGGCATGACGTGGCGGGACGGTAGTCGGGTTCTTTCTAGAGGAAGGCCGAACCACGAGGCGGCAGCTCCGGCCGACCGGCGTCTGTTTGCCCTCGGCTGTGGGGGCTGGGCCCGCAGTGCTCAACAGAGGTGTGAGGGTTGGCCGAGGGCAAAGTCGGCCGGCCGTCATGCCCGAAACACAGTGTTCACATTTCAGCAATGGCCGAGAAATCCCTCACCGATAGAACGCATCTGTTCACGACTGACACAACCGAAGGAGGCACCGTGACCAAGACGCCAGGCGACGTCTTGGCCCTCGTCAAAGACGAGGGCTACCAGTTCATTGATCTTCGATTCTGCGACCTGCCGGGTCAGGTCCAGCATTTCACCGTCCCTGCCCGCGAGCTTACAGAAGACTCGTTCGAGGCCGGATTCGGGTTCGATGGCTCGTCGATTCGAGGTTTCCAGGAGATCCAAGAGTCCGACATGCTCCTGATCCCCGACCCGACCACCGCCGTGGACGACGTGTTCAGGGAGCGCAAGACCCTCATCCTCTATTGCTTCGTAAACGACCCGGTGACCGGTGCCCCCTATGACCGCGATCCCCGTTACGTGGCGAAGAAGGCAGAGGAGTATCTGAAGAGCACCGGCATCGCCGACACCTCCTACTGGGGGCCGGAGGCCGAGTTCTACATCTTCGACGACGTCCGTTACGGACAGAACCAGTACTCGGGTTTCTATTACATCGACTCCATCGAGGGCTCGTGGAACACCGGCGAATATGAGGAGGGCGGCAACCTCGGGTACAAGCCCAGATACAAAGAGGGCTACTTCCCGGTTCCCCCCACCGACCATTTTCAGGACCTTCGCTCGGAGATGACGGCCAACCTCGAAGCGGCAGGCATCCAGATCGAGGTCCAGCACCACGAGGTGGGGACCGCGGGTCAGGCCGAGATCGATATGCGTTACGACACCCTGCTACGCACCGCGGACAACGTGACTCTCTACAAGTACATCGTGAAGAACACCGCCTGGGCGGCGGGCAAGACCGTGACCTTCATGCCCAAGCCGATCTTCGAGGACAACGGCTCGGGGATGCACACCCATCAGTCGTTGTGGAACGGCGACACACCGCTGTTCTTCGATGAGTCCGGTTACGCCGGTCTATCCGAGATGGCTCGGTGGTATATAGGCGGTCTGTTGAAGCACGCCGCAGCCATCCTCGCCTTTGCGGCGCCGACCACGAACTCCTACCACCGGCTGGTGCCGGGTTATGAGGCGCCGGTCAACCTGGTGTACTCGAGCCGGAACCGCTCGGCGGCGATCCGCATCCCGCAGTACTCACAGGCCCCTGCGGCGAAACGACTCGAGTTCCGGTGCCCGGACCCGTCCTGTAACCCGTACCTGTCATTTGCGGCGATGCTGCTCGCCGGTCTGGATGGTGTTCAGAATCGGATCGAACCCCATGACCCGGTCGACAAGGACATCTACGACCTTCCCCCGGCCGAGCTCGCCGGGCTGCCATCGGTCCCGGGGAGTCTCACCGAGGCGCTCAAGGCCCTTGAGGATGACCACGAGTTCCTATTGGCGGGCGGTGTGTTCACCGAGGATCTGATCCGGGCCTGGATCGACTACAAGATCGAACACGAAGTCGACCCGGTCCGGCTCCGGCCCCACCCCTACGAGTTCCACCTCTACTACGACATCTGAGAGCGCTGGCTTCGCCCGCGCTCCGTTTTACGTATTGCGTTGAACGTACAACGGTGTTTTGACCCGCTGCTTCAGCAGCGAGTCAAAACACTTCGGGGCACCAGGGTTGAGGTTCCCAGGTGAAGGCAGCGTCAGCCGCTGTCAGGGCCGCCGGATCGCCCTGCAACCTGCCGATCCGTGATAAAGCCCGCGGCCGGGATCGGCCCATATAGATCCCCCCGAGGTCTTCGGCGTCGAGACTGATCGACGCCTCGGCATCGGTTCGCTGACACTGGGCGCCTTCGGTCGAGGCCACCAGGTGATATCTGCCATCGATGTCCCCGATCGGGTCGTGGACCTCCACAACCACGTCGACCGGGGCCGAATAGGAGCGTGCCTCGAGGGCGCGGGGTACGTCCATGATGCGAACCCAGAGGTTGTCGAATCGCTGGGCCTTGGCCCGCCGGGTACCGGCGAGGAGGTCGAACAACGGATCCTGGACCGAGCGATGGTGGGCTGTGATCTCGGCGATCAGATCTTGGTTGAGGATGTAACTCCAGAGCCCGGACCACGACTCCGGCGTGGTGCCGAACAGGTCCTTGATGAGCACCTTTCCTGCACCGTGGCTGTCGTCCCAGTCACTCTTGACGCGGTACTGGACATAGCCGGCGATGCCGTCTGCATCGTCGACGACCTCGAATCGATAGGCCGTTGCCCCGTTCCGTCGTTTTTCGGGGTCGGCAAGGATGCGATGCTCCCACCAGAGCGGGGAGCGAGCATAGAAACCGGGTGTCGATTTGCGGATGCAGTCATAGAAAGAGAGGAGCAGGCTCTGTGCCTCGCCGGAGTCGATGAGGCGGACGGGTGCGGGTTGGGGAGCAGAGCGGTGGAATTCGACGTGATCTCGTCTCACGCTGATGTCGTAGTGGGTGGCTGCCTGTCCGAATCCGAACCTCCCATAGATCGCACTGTCCGAGGCCCAGAGTGCAGCGATCGGCTCGCCCTGACTCAGGACATCGTCGAGGTGACTACGCATCATTCCCCGCAGCAGCCCCTGACGGCGATGGGTCGGCACCACCGAGACGATGGTCGTCCCGCCGCACTCGACCGTCCCCCCTGGGATCGTCATGTCGAGTGAGAAAGCTGCGGCGGTGCTCACCATCCTGGCGCCGTCGAAACCGACGACGGTGCGTTCCAGGGGGAGCAGATGACGGAAGTCGTCGTCTTCGGGCGGGTCGAAACCGAATGCAAGACCCATTGTCCGCACCAGCTCGGGGTACTCGTCGGGCTCGATGGCCCGAAACTCGACGGACATCAGGCGTCGGGAGTGACCCCGGCAGCGGTATTGGTGTTCTGGACTTCGGTGTCGAAGCCAGCCGCTGACGTGATGAATGCCTCGACCGCCGTACTCCTCAATTCACCGGTGTCGGTGGAGTGAAGACCGTCGATGGTGTCCTGAGCGGCCCCGGCGCAAAAGTCGATGGCAGAAACCAGGGCCTGCTGGTTGGTTTCGAGCCCTGCTGGCGCGGTCAATGCTCCCACTCGCTCGGCGAGGGCCTGGGTGGCGGTCGCGACCGCTTCCAGTCTCGTCTCGGCATCGTCGAATTCGACCGTCCTCGGCTCGGCGTCGAAACCTTCATTGACGGTGACCATCTCGGTCACCAACAACTGGAGCTCCCCGTTGATCGCATCCAACTCGTCCAGATAGGCCTGGGCGGTGCTGGGCACAGTGGTCCCGGTGCCCGGCTGTGTGGTGCCGGTTCCTTCCAGCGTCGTGGTCGTGGTGCCAAGGGCAAGGGTGGTGGTAGGAGATCCCTCGGGCAAAGAACTCACGAAGAAATAGGTGAATGCGATCATCCCGAGAATGACCAGCGGGAGGATCCAGCGGCCCGGTTTCGGGTCGGGGTTGGCTGCCATGACTGGCGAAACGATAGCTTCAACCCCTGGAGTTCCCGGGTTGGCCTGGTCCGGTTAGAAACACGACCCCCTTGAACGGGCACTTCGGTCCCCATAGGTTCGAGACCATGGAGAGCGAGAGAAACGAGGTCTACGAGCGGATCCCCTGGGAGACGCTGGAACGGAAGGGTGGGGACCGGCAATGGTGGATGATCGCCATCGCCGGGGCGATAGTGCTCGGCGCCCTTGCCTATTCGTTCATGAGCAACCGTCCGCTGGCGGTCCCGACGGAGCCTATGGCAGGGGTGGTCGCCACTGTCGCTGTGGAGCCGGCTGGCACCGCGCCACCGCCGCCGATCCCGACTCCGAGCAGCCCGATGATTGTTGCCGAAGCCGATCTCTACGCCATCGACCCCGAGCGTTTGCTCGACCAGGCAACGGCTCACGCCGAGTGGTTTGTGGCGGAGTACGTCGGCGTCGACGGCTCCGAGGAGAGCAGGGCGACACTGGGCTCCTTGCTGCCCGCGGGGATTGCAGTTCCGGTTGCACCCGATTCGACGAGGGTTTTCGTCGAGTGGGTGAGAACGGTTTCCGTGGAGGAGGTCGCTCCTCTTCGATATCGGGTCGGCGTGTTGGTGCGATCCCTGGTTGCTCAGGGCGAGGAGGACTATCGCCGTCTGCCGCCGATGCTGGTAACCGTGGAGGTCGCCGTCGCCGAGAACGGTGCTCGGGTCGTGATGCCTCCCGCGTTGAGCCCCCTGACACCTCCCGAGCAGGAGCTGTTGGCACTGGTGGAGGTGCCCGCGGAAGTGCAGCAGGCGGCGATCACCGCCACGGGTGCAACCGAGGTCCTCGGCGGTGTCCCGGGAGCCACGGGCGGTTGGCAGGTGGTGGTGGTAGCGCCAGGCCCCGACGGTGTCTCCCGTCCCACCACGGTGACCGTGCCCTGATCAGCCGCTGAATCTGGTCTCTAGGATCGCTGTCGCCTCGGGGATGATCGATTCCCAGGAGGAGTCGGGAGCCTTGGAGATGGTGATGAAGTCGGCGGTCATGAAGATGCTCGTGACCCCCGTGATGGCCAGCAGGCCCGCCGCCAGCGGATCGTCGGGATTGGATCCGGCGACGAAGGTGGCCGGCCCTCCCACCGGTTCTCCGACCGAGAATTTGGCTGCATTCGGGTTGGGGGTAGGGGCGACGCTGACCGGCATGGGTCACCGAGGCTAATCGGGTGCCCTCGACGGTCGGAGTCGATGTCGGCGGCACCTTCACCGATGTCGTCGCCTTCGACGGGGAGACCCTGATCGGACGAAAGGTTCCCACCACCCCCGATCAGTCAGTCGGGGTGATGAAGGCCATTGCCGATCTCGAGGTCACCTCCGACACCCTGTTTCTCCACGGGACGACAGCCGGGACCAACGCCCTCCTCGAGGAACGTGGGGCCCGGGTGGCTCTGGTCACGTCCGAGGGCTTCGAGGACCTGATCGAGATCGGCCGTCAGGCTCGACCGTCCCTCTACGACCCCTTCGTCGACCGACCGATCCCGCTGGTTCCGCCCCAGCTTCGTCTCGGAGTCGATGGTCAGGCCGAGGAGATCCTGGAAAAGCTCGGAGCCCTCGAACCGGAGGCGGTTGCCGTCGCCCTGGTCCGCTCATATGCCGATCATCGAGAGGAATTGGAGCTGGCTTCGATCATCGGGGCCCGGCTCGGAGTAGCGGTGTCCTCCGGTGCCATGGTTTCCCCGGGGTTCCGGGAGTACGAGCGGATCGTCACCACGGTTCTCAACGCATATCTCTCACCTGAGGTGTCGGGTTATCTCCGACATCTCGGCGAGAGGCTGGCGACATCGAGCCGTCTGGTCATGACCTCCGCCGGCGGTCTGCTGCCCTTCAACACGGCCGCCGAGCTGGCCGGGCGCCTCGTGCTCTCCGGCCCGGCAGCCGGGGTGGTCGCAGCAGCAGAGATCGCCCGGGCCAAAGGCCACGGCTCGGCCATCAGCTTCGACATGGGTGGCACTTCCACTGATGTGTGCCGGATAACCCACGGCGAGGCCCTGGCCGGAATGGGGAGAAAGGTGGCGGGCCGGGTGAACCGGGTGCCGTCGCTCCCGGTCAACACCATCGGTGCCGGCGGGGGAAGCGTTGGCTGGCGCGACGAGGGAGACGCCCTCAGGGTTGGGCCCCGGTCCGCGGGCGCCATTCCCGGCCCGGTGGCATACGGTCGGGGCGGAGCTGTTCCAACCGTCACTGACGCCAACGTGATCCTCGGGTTCCTGCCTGACGATCTGGCCCTCGCCGGGTCGGTGCCCCTCGATGCGGCAGCCGCCGCCGAAGCTCTGACCGAACTGGGTCGGGAAATAGGACTCGACCTGACAGCAACCGCCCGCGGGGTGCTCGAGATCGTCGACTCCCACATGGAACGTGCGATCAGAACGGTGTCGGTGGAGGAGGGCTCCGATCCGCGTGATGCGGTGCTGGTGGCGTTCGGAGGCGCTGGAGGGCTTCACGCATCCCGACTCGCCCGCCGTCTGGGGATGCGCACTGTGCTGATTCCCCCATTGTCGGGAGTGTTCTCCGCACTCGGGCTGTTGTTGGCGAGACCGCGGGCCGACGCCACGCGAACCGTCTTTCTGGAGGAAGGCTCGGGACAACTCGCCCAGCTGATGGCCGAGATCGGAGACCAAGCCCGGGCAGCCTTTGACGAGATGCATGTCTCAGGGTCGGGGGAGGCGGTTGTCTATGGAGAGGTGCGGTATGTCGGTCAGTCCCACGAGCTGGCGGTGCTAGCTGATCCCGACTGGAGCCAGGTTCGAGCCTCTTTCGAGCAAGCCCATCGCTCTCATTTCGGGTTCGATCGCCCGGGCGAGCCGATCGAGCTCGTCGACCTCCGAGCCGACGTGACCGGGAATGCGCCGGTCAACTGGAGTGATCTTCCCCGGAGATCGGTCGATAGAGCACCGGAGCCGATGTCGACCACGGGGGAAGGCCGCGTGGTTTGGCATCGGGACCACCTTCCCGCCGGGTTCGAGACCCGGGGCCCGGCGCTCATCGTGGAGCGGGACTCGGTGACCCTGCTCGACCCCGAGGACCGGATGCTGGTCCACGACGACGGCACTCTGGAGATCAGCCTGTGAACGATCTGGTTGAACGGGCGCGACGTTTCGTCTCCACCTCCCTTGCGGAGGTGGCCCAACCGGAGAAGGCGGCGGGAATGCAGGCCTACATGAAGACCGAAATGCCCTTCTTCGGGGTGCAGACACCGGCGCGTGTCCCGATCCTGCGACAGTTGGTCGCAGAGTTACCCCCGGCCGATCGGGACCAGTATGAAGCGTTGGTCCTCGGGCTCTGGGACTTGCCTCATCGTGAGGAGAAGTACCTGGCGCTAGGGGTGGCCCAGCACTTCCGAAGTTTTGTCGACACCGCGTCGCTTCCGCTCTATCGCCGTCTGATCGTCGAAGGGGCCTGGTGGGATTTCGTGGACGAGGTCGCCACTCATCTCGTCGGCCATCTCGTCGTCCATCACCCGACTGAGGTCTGGCCCGAGGTCGACCGCTGGATCGACGATCCCGATATGTGGTTGCGTCGCAGCGTCATCATCTGTCAGGTCGGGGCCAAGGGGAGAACCGACATCGATCGGCTCTTCTCGTTCTGCGCGGGACGTCTCGATGAGAAGGAGTTCTTCATCCGCAAGGCGATCGGGTGGGCGCTACGCGAATACGCCAAGACCGATCCTGAGGCGGTCGCCGACTTCGCCGAGGCGCACCGGGATCGGCTTTCCGGCCTCAGCTTTCGTGAGGCGACTAAGCACATCCAGCATCTGATGCGATGACCACGGTCGACGCCATCACCCTGGAGGTCGCCCGAAACCGGTTTGCTGCGGTGGCCGACGAGATGGGCATTGTCCTGCGCCATACCTCGCTTTCTCCGAACATCAAGGAGCGTGCCGACTGCTCGGCGGCGATCTTCAATGCCGAAGGCGAGATGCTTGCCCAGGCCGAGCACATCCCGGTCCATCTCGGCTCGATGCCTGAGTCGGTGGCCGCCTGTCTCCAGCGGTTCGACCCGGAGCCCGGATCTCAATACGCAGTCAACGATCCCTTCGCCGGGGGCACCCATCTCAACGACCTCACCTTGGTCGCACCGGTATTCGTGCGCGGCCAGCATGTGGGATGGGTGGCCAATCGCGCCCATCACGCCGATGTCGGGGGTGAGGCGCCCGGGTCGATGCCGGCCCACGCGGTCACCGTGGATCAAGAAGGGCATCGGGTGCCGCCGACGCTGGCCGTTTCCGACGACCGGTGGGTCGAGGGCTTCAGCGAGCCCTTTGTGACAGCCTCGCGCACCCCATGGGAGCGGAGGGGAGACCTCGCGGCCCAGATCGGTGCCAACGCGGTCGGAGCGAGACGTCTCGAAGAGCTTGTCGAGACCGAGGGACACGAGACGTTCTCAACCGTCTCCTCGGCCCTCCTCGACTACGGCGAGCGGCGGATGACGGCGGCGCTTTCCACTCTTCCCGATGGCGTGTTCGAGTTCGTGGACTTCATGGAGCACGGTGACCGCGATGTGGCGATCAGGGTTCGGGTCAGCATCGAGGGGCAGAGCTTGACCGCGGACTTCACCGGAAGCGACGAGCAGGTTGCGGCCAATTTCAACGCCGTGGAGGCGGTCACCCGGTCCTGTCTCTACTACGCGGTACGGGTGGCCACCGACCCCACGATCCCGGCCAACGGGGGCTGTTATCGCCCGCTCCAGCTCATCGCACCGGAGGGCTCGATCGTCAATGCCCGATTTCCTGCCGCGGTCGCGGCCGGCAATGTCGAAACCTCGCAGCGGATCGCCGACGTCCTGCTCGGAGCCCTGGCCCAGGCAGCACCGGATCGGGTGCCGGCCGCCTCCCAGGGCACCATGAACAATGTCCTGATCGGAAATGACGATTTCGCCTACTACGAGACGGTGGGAGGAGGCCAGGGCGGCCGTCCGGGGAAGCCCGGGCAGTCGGGGATCCACACCGGGATGACCAACACCGAGAACACCCCGATCGAGTCCCTGGACACCCACTATCCGTTTCGGGTGGAGAAGTACACCCTGCGTCGGGGCAGCGGGGGCGCTGGCCGTTTCCCAGGTGGTGAGGGCATCCAACGTGACATCGTGTTCGAGGCTGCGGCCACGCTGTCGTTGATGGGCGAGCGGAGACGCCACCGGCCATGGGGCCTAGCCGGTGGCGAGCCCGGGGAGCCCGGAGAAGATTGGCTGGTGAGGCGGGGGGACCGGACCCGTCTTCCGGGCAAGACCACTGTCGAGGTGGAGCCCGGAGACCGGCTGGTGGTCCTCACCCCCGGCGGGGGTGGCTGGGGGGAACCCTGATGAGTCCCCCCTTCGCTCGCGCTCGCTGCGCTCGCTGGCGACCGGCCCCCCCGCTCCGCAGGGGGACAACCCTTTTCTGGCGGCTCGCGCTCGCTGGCGACCGGTCCGCCTGCTCCGCTGTTGTCCCCCCTTTTGAAGGGGGGACCGTCTGAGCGCAGCGAAGGCGAGGGGGGTTTGCCCCTATCGTTTCCAACAATGTCATTGATCTCGGATCTCGAACATCTTCTTGGTGCCGACCGGGTGCTCCACGAGCCGGTGGAGCTCTATCTCTACTCCAAGGACGCCTCGTCGTTGGTGCGCGGTCACCCCAACTGCGTGGTGTTTCCCCGGTCGACCGGGGAAGTGGCCGATATCGTGAAACTGGCGGAGATCCACGAGGCGCCGGTCGTGGCGCGGGGGGCCGGGACCGGTCTCACCGCTGGGGCCAGCCCCACTGAGGGTGGGATCGTCCTCTCCACCACCTCGCTCAACTCCGTCGAAATCGATCTCGAGAACCGGTCGGCTTGGGTCGGCGCTGGGGTCATCAATCTCGACCTCACCCGCGCAGCCGCGCCCTTCGGTCTCCAATTCGCCCCCGATCCCTCGTCGCAGTCGGCCTGCACCATCGGCGGCAATGTGGCCAACAACAGCGGCGGTCCGCACTGTCTCGCCGAGGGCAGCACCACCAGTCATGTCCTCGGGCTCGAAGTCGTCCTGGCCGGTGGTGAGGTGATGGTCCTGGGGGGGTTGGCGCCCGACACCCCGGGTCTCGATCTCAAGGGCCTCATCGTGGGCTCGGAGGGGACGCTCGGCGTGGTGACCCGCGCCATGGTGAGGCTGATCCCGGTCGACCCCGACGTCAGGACCCTGCTCATCGACTTCGACCAGGTGGAGGACGCCTGCGGCACGGTCTCCGACATCATCGCCGCCGGCTGTGTCCCTGCGGCGTTGGAGATGATGGACCAGAGGATGATGCAGGCCGTCGAGAATTGGCTTCAAGCCGGTCTCCCTACCGATCGGGCCGCCATCCTCCTCGTCGAGGTGGTGGGCGAGACCGCAGGCGTGGAGGCCGAGGCGGAGCTCATCCGGGAGATTGCACTGGGTCGCCATTCCCAAGCGATCCGGATGGCGTCGACCGAAGCCGAACGCCAGCTCTTGTGGAAGGGCAGGAAGTCGGCATTCGGCGCCGTCGCCCAATTGGCGCCCGACTACTACCTCCATGACACCGTCGTCCCCCGGACCCGTCTGGTGGAGACGATGCGTGACGTCTCCGAAATCGCCGACCGCCATGGGCTGCTTCTGGTCAACGTGTTCCATGCCGGCGACGGCAACCTCCATCCGTTGATCGCCTTCGACTCCTCTGACCCGGTTGCTGCCGAGAAAGTCCGACTCGCCGGGGACGAAATCGTGGCCCTCTGCATTCGAAACGGTGGTGCCCTGTCCGGCGAGCACGGGATCGGTGTCGAGAAGCGCGATCTGATGAGGATGAACTTCAACGAGCTCGATCTCGACGCCCAGGCTCGGCTCAAGCAGGCCTTCGACCCCAAGGGGATCTTCAACCCCTCGAAGGTCTTGCCACAGGGCTCCCTGTGTTTCGATTTCGGCGGGGTACGCAAGGAAATCCCCGAGGGGGCCTGGGTTTGACCGTTGTCCCCGGCGCCATCCCGGCCACGATCCGGAGCATGGAGGTCGAAGTCCCCTCCGGCTCCGAGGCGGAGACGGGTCTTGCCCCCAACTCACCGGGCGAGGTGGCAACGATCCTTCGCTTCGCCACCGAGCACCGACTCAAGATTCAGGTGTGGGGCGGGGGATCGCATCAGGGCTACGGCCGGATGGAGACACCGGATCTGGCCCTACTCACCGAGCGTCTCGACGCGGTGGAGGCTTGGGAGCCCGATGACATGACTCTCACCCTGGGTGCGGGGACGCCGGTGGCGAGATTCGAGAAAATGCTGGCCGAGCGGAACCAAACCGCGGTCATGCCCGAGCATCCCGGGCCGGCGACCATCGGTGGAGTGATCTCCGCCGGTGTGTCGTCGTTGAAGCGAGGCCGGCTCCTCGGCACCCGCGAGCGGCTGCTCGAGGTGACAGTGGTGACCGGGGATGGCCGGCTGGTGCGGGCGGGAGGCCGGGTGGTGAAAAACGTCTCCGGCTACGACCTGTCCCGGTTCGTGGTCGGCGCCTTCGGCGCCCTCGGGGTGGTGGTGTCGGTTTGTCTCAAGCTGTGGCCGGTTCCTCGGGCCAAGGCCACGGTGACCAATCCGGACCCTGATCGTCTCGGGGTGCTGTCTCGCCCTTTGGCCGTGCTCGAGAAGGACGGGACCACCCAGGTGTTTCTCTGGGGGATCAAAGAGGAGGTGGAGACCAGCGCCGACCGGATCGGTGGCCAAGTCACCACCGGCCACACCTGGCCGACCGATCCTGAAGGTGCGTTCCGCTGGTCGATGCGGGTGCCGCCGGCGCTGACGGCAACGGCGATCACGAATCTGCCCGACTCCTGGAGATACCTAGCGATTCACGGGGTAGGGGAGATCCGGCTCGGCTCTGATGCTGCCGAGGCGGCTCCCGAGTTGAGGGGGTGGGCCGAAGCCAATTCAGGTCGGTTGGTGGTTGTCGACTCGCCACCGGGATCCCTCACCCAATTCGATCCGTGGGGAGCGGTCCCGGAAGGCCTCGAGATCCAGCGTCGTCTGATCGGCCAGTTCGATCCGACGCGGGTGATCAACCCCGGTCGGCTGCCTGGGGGCATCTGATGGGTTGGGTGACGATCGAGCATCCGACAACCGACGAGTTGAACGCCTGCGTGCAATGCGGTCTGTGCCTGCCCCATTGCCCCACCTACCGTCTCACAGGTCGGGAAACCGCTTCGCCCCGAGGCAGGTTGCACGCGATGAGCGCAGTTCACGAGGGAGTGATCGAGATCGATGCCACTTTCCAGGGGATCATCGACTTCTGTCTGGGTTGCCGCGCTTGCGAGCCGGTTTGCCCCGGTCTGGTGCCATACGGGCGTGCCCTCGAGGGAACTCGAGCCGAGATCGTCGCCCAACGCCCGTCGATGTCCCATCGAATCCGGTCGTTCCTGCTCGGCTCGGTGCTCGGCTCTCGTCGGTCGCTCGGTTTCGGGAGCAGCGCCCTCAGCCTGGCCCAGATGACCGGGGCGACGAAGCTGGCCCCAAGAAGGTGGCGTCGGCTGGCTTCGGGGATGCGGGACCTGCGAGGTCGGCCTGGCTCGGTGGTCGGGCATGTTGGAGGCGACGGGACGTCGGGGAGGGTGGCCCTAGTTGCCGGGTGTATTCAGGACCAGTGGTTCCAACCGGTCAACCACGCCGCCATCGAGTTGTTGGAATTGGCCGGTTACCGGGTCGAGGTGCCGGTGGGACAGACCTGTTGTGGCGCCCTCGCCGCCCACGACGGCAAGGCGCCGGAGGCCCATCTGCTTGCGGAGCGCAACACGCCGGTGTTGAGCGGCTACGACATGGTCGTGGCCACCGCGGCTGGTTGCTCGGCGCATCTCCGCGACTACGCCCACTGGGCGAGTGGTGGGGAGGGGGTTGGGTCGACCGCGCTGGACGTGACGGTGGCGGTCGCCAACGCAATTGAAAGGGGATTGCTGCCCAAGGTTGCATCGGTATCCGGCTCGATGGCGGTTCAGGACCCGTGTCATCTTCGTCATGCCCAGAAGGTCATGGTCGAGCCGAGGCTGATCCTCCAGGCCGCCGGTTACGAGGTGGTCGAGATCGACCCCACCGGCATGTGCTGTGGCGCTGCCGGTCTCTACACCATCCTCCAGCCTGAGGCTTCCCAGGAGCTCGGAAACCAAAAGGCGGCCCAGGTTCGTTCAACCGGGGTGACAAAAGTGGCGTCCGCCAACCCCGGTTGTGAGATGCAGCTGCGAAGCGCACTCGGTGACGGGTTTGAGGTCGCCCACCCCATCGAGTGGTACCTGCAAGCCATCAAACGGGAAAGGTTGGGCGGTATCGTCGCCGCCTTGGAGGAGTCACGTTGACCGAAGGCGCCAGCCGCACCGACCCCCTCGCAATGGTCAAGCGTTACGCCATCCTCGCCTATGGGGCGTTCGGCACGATGCTCGACGTGGGATTGATGGTCCTGGGAAGTCTTCTCGTTGGCCTGGCGATCGCCGTTCTGCTCGCCGGCTTTGAGATCGTCAACGTCGTCCAGGAACTATCCACCGGTGCCATGCTCGCTTCTGCTCTCGTTCTGGCGATCGTCGGTCTGTTCTGTCTTGGGGTCGCATCCGAGGGCCCTCTCGGCCGGGGCCGAAAACTGGTCGGTTTCCAGCTCTGGGAAGTGGGTATCGGCCGGACGGTGGCTGTGTTTCTTGTCGGATTCGCCGCCTTGCTGGCCTACGGGGTCATCAGTGGGCTTCTCGAAGACCTACCTGAGCCCCTTCACAAGGGCGCCGAAGGGCTGCGGGCGGTTGGGATCGCCGGCATGGTGGTCATGCCCCTGATCGGGGTGCCGCTTTCACTGCTCATTCGCTGGGCCCCGAACGCCCCGTCCTGGTTGGAGCGGGCCGATGTGCCCTGTCTGTTCGTGGTCTGGGCTATCGCCACGATGGCGATCTTCGCCTGAGACCTACAAACTCTTGGCGTAAATCAATAGTCGTCGAGTCGCGAATCCTTCCCTGATCAACGCCTCGCCACTCCATGGTGTCTCCGGGATGTAGATCTCGATCCGGGCCATTCCCAACTGACGGGTAACTTCGGCGATTCCCTCGAGGAGCGCAGGGCAGTCAGCCGGGTCGGTGACCATCCAAGCCACCCCCAGCGTGTCCTGATCGGGGACGGCCACCACCCAACCGGCGCCACCCTGGAGCAGGTTCCGGTCGCTCACCGGGATGTCGAGGTCGCTTCGGAGTGCCTTGCGCCACCGCCAGTTCCCCGGATAGAGCTCCCGGCCGGCCCGGGCCAAATCGCTTCCCAGCCACATCAGCCAGCCGGCATCGGCATCGGCGCCCGAGGCCGGGTGAAGCCGGTCCCGCTCTCGCGGCAGCGGCCCTCGCGGTGTCTCGGCGGTCCCCAGGATCCAGACACAGGTGTTGCGATAGCCGAGCTTCTCGACCTGGGATCTTGCCGCCTGGTTCTCCTCCTCGATCACGAGTCGGACGATTTGTGCCCCATGCTCTCGTGTCCATTGCACCCCGTAGTCGTTCATGGCCGCACCCATCCCGGCCCGACGATGATCGGGATGGACCCGCGCCGCACTCAACCATCCTTCGGTCGGGGACAGCATTTCGGCACGTGACATCGCCAGGGGGTTGTCGTCGCCGTCGACACAAACCACAACCATTGACCTCTGATCCTCAATCCATGTTGGCAACGCCTCACCCACGTAGTCGCCCCAGGTGAAGGTGTCACGAGTCCAGGGCTCGATCTTGGGCACATCGTCCTGGCGTGCGGGGCGAAGCGTGAAGGCCATGTCTACATCCGGTCGGGAATCTCGATCCCCAACAGGTCGAGCAGACGTTCCAATGCCCTCAGCGCCCACGCCGAAAGCGCAAGCCATGACGCCTGTCGCACCGGGTCGGGTTCGGAGAGGATGTGACAGGTGTCATAGAAGCGGTTGAAACGGCCCGCCACCCCGTAGGCGAACTCCGCCACGTGGTTGGGAGATCGGAGGTCGATCGTGCGCTGGACCACCTCGGGGAGCCGCAACAGATCCACGACCAGGTCTCGCTCGACATCGACCGCCGGCGGTGAGATCTCGCCCTGGCTCAAACCTGCCTCGACGGCTTTGCGCAGGATCGACTTGATGCGCACCGCGGCGTATTGGAGGTAGGGGCCGGTCTTTCCCTCGAAGGAGCTGAACCGATCGAGGTCGAACACGTAGTCCGAGACCCGGTTGTTGATCAGGTCCCCGAACTTCAACGCGGCGATCCCCACCAACGAGGCGATGCGTTCCCTTTCCTCGGCGGGGTAGTCCTCGGCTAGATGCGCCTCGTCCAACCGGCGGCGGGCGGCGTCGGTGAGCATCTCGATCACATCGGCCAGCCGGACTACACCCCCCTCTCTGGTCTTGAACGGCTTGCCATCGGGGCCGTTCATGGTCCCGAACCAGATGTGCTCGAGTCTGGCCCCGGTCGGGATCATCCCTGCCTTGTGTGCGGCACGGAACAGCTGGAGGAAATGGTCGGCTTGCCGCTTGTCCACCACGTAGAGGACGAGTTCGGCGTGAAGCTCCTCCATCCGCATCTCGATGGTGGCCAGATCGGTCGTGCTGTAAAGGGAGCCTCCCACCGACGATTCCAGGATCAGCGGTGGGATGTCTCGCTTGTCGTCTTCCTCGGCGACCCTTATGACGATCGCACCGTCCGACTCTTCGGTGACCCCGGACGCGACCAGCGAGGCGACCATCGGGGCGATCCGATCTCGGACGTCAGACTCCCCGTACCAGAGGTCGAAGTTCACCCCGAGGGAGGCGAAGTCCTCGCGTTGGGCCACCTCGGAGGCGTATTTCATGTGCCGCCACAAGGCCAGATACCCAGGGTCGCCCTGTTGGAGACGGACCGTCGCCTCCCGCGCGGTGTGGGCGAAAGCAGTGTCGGCGCGGGCCCTCGCCGCGGCCTCCGGATACAACCGCTCCAGGTCGTCGAGGGACACAGGAGACTGTTCTGGGAATTGGGAGACGCCGGCGTCGAAGTACGGAAGGTCGGATTGGGCCTCCTCGATGGCGGCGATGAGCAACCCCATGTTGAAGCCCCAGTCGCCGAAGTGGGGGTCGCGGATCACCTTGTGCCCGGCAAAGGTGAAGAGGCGGGCCAGGGAGTCCCCAATGATGGTTGCCCGGAGATGACCGACGTGCATCGCCTTGGAGACATTGGGGCCGGCGTAGTCGACCACCACGTTCTCGGGAGTAGCGGTGACCGGATACCCCAGATGGCCGTCACCGGCTGAGAGACCGGCCCAGCGCGCCAGGGCGTCGTCGGTCAGTGTGATGTTGATAAAGCCGGGTGGGGCCACCTCGGCCCGGGCGATGTCCACGTTGGCCGCTATTAGGCCTGCTACCTCTGCCGCGATCTCAGCGGGGGGCCTTCCTGCGACCTTGGCCGCGCTCATGGCCCCATTGCATTGAAACTGGGCCAGTTCGGGCCGCTGCGAGGGCACGACCTCACCGAGGGCGGCGGGAAACCCGAGCTTGGAGAAGGCCGCACCGGCGATTTGGGTCAGATGGGCGATCAGCGACATATGGTCGGAGACCTTAGGAGTCCGTCAAACGCCCAACGTATTGCGTTTTGCGTTTTGCGTATTGCGGCGCCCGCCGGGCGCCTAATACTTCGCCAGATCCTGGGCGTGGCGGACGATCCCTTCAGGGGAGGGATACAGCTCGTTCTCCAGCGATCCGGCGTAGGGCATCGACGGCACGTCGGCCAGGGCGTATCTCCGAACCGGGGCGTCCAGGTATTCGAAGGTCTTGTCGGCGATTTGGGCTGCGATCTCAGCGCCGTAGCCGACGAACTCGTTGTCCTCATGCACGATGAGAGCCCTCGAGGTTTTCTTGATCGACTCCTCGATCGTCGGCCAATCGAGAGGCTTGAGACTGCGCAGGTCGATCAATTCTGGGCTGATCCCCAACTCTTCGAGAACGGGAACCGCCTCCATGGCGAAATGAGCCATGGCCCCATAGGCGATGATCGTGAGATCCGATCCCTGGTGACGTATCGCGGCCCGGCCCAATGGCACCCGGTACTCGCCCTCGGGGTAGGGGCCCTTGGCGAGCCGGTAGAGCTTCTTCGGCTCGAGGAAGATCACCGGATCGGGATCCTCGACCGCAGTGAACAGGAGTCCCTTGACGTCGGCAGGTGTTGACGGGACCACGACCTTCAAACCCGGGACGTGGGCGTAGAACGACTCGATCGACTGGGAGTGATAGAGCGCTCCATGGATGCCGGCCCCGTATGGAGTTCGAATCACGATTGGCACGTTCCAACGGCCGTCGGATCGAAAACTGATCCTTGCCGCCTCGGACACGATCTGGTCAAAGGCCGGATGGATGTAGTCGGCGAACTGGATCTCGGGGATCACCTTGAACCCAGCTACCGACATTCCGATGGCGGCTCCGATGATCGAGGACTCGGCAATCGGGGTGTTGAAGCACCGCTTCGCCCCGAAACGCTCGGTCAGGTCCTGGGTCGCCTTGAACACCCCGCCTTTTCGCCGGGCAACGTCCTCACCGAACAGGACCACGTCATCGTGGGCCTCGAAGACCTCGTGGAGGGCCCTGTTGATTGCTGTGATCAGGTTGACCGTCTCTCCTATGGGCGTCGGCTCCGGCTCGGTGACCGGAGGCCCGGGCTCGATGACCCTCGCGTAGACCCGCGACGTCGGCTCATCCGGGACAGGTGCAGCCTCAGCCACTTCCACGGCCTGTGCCAGGCTCCTGACCACCTCGTCGTCGAGCGCGTTCTCCTCGGCCTCGGTCAGCAATCTGTTCTCGATGAGGTATTGGCGGACCCGGGCCACCGGGTCACGCTTGCGCCACGTCTCGACCTCCTCCCGGCTGCGATAGAGGGCGTCGTTGTCGTCGGAGGTGTGGGCGTAGTAGCGATAGGTCTCTGCTTCGATAAGGGTCGAGCCCTCGCCGGCTCGCGCTCTGGCCACGGCCTCCTGCATCACCTTGAGGACCCGGAGTGTCCGGTTGCCATCGACCTCGACTCCAGGGAACCCGTAGCCGGTGGCCCTGGCGGCAAGACTCCCGGCCACTTGCTCCTCGCTCGGCACCGAGATGGCGTAGTTGTTGTTCTCGATGACGAAGATGATTGGGAGCTTGCGGATGCCGGCCCAGTTCATCGCCTCGTGCCAATCCCCCTCCGAGGTCGACCCTTCTCCCCCGTATACGGCCACCACCGCATCCTCTCCTCTG
Organism: Acidimicrobiia bacterium; assembly: GCA_040902845.1. Taxonomy (GTDB): domain Bacteria; phylum Actinomycetota; class Acidimicrobiia; order Spongiisociales; family ZC4RG35; genus JALYNX01. The sequence goes on along the minus strand of JBBDWM010000042.1, from coordinate 10,095 downwards.
GTCACGATCGCCTGGGCGATCCCGACCGCGTGCGGGTATTGAGTCGCGATAACCGAGGATTGAGTAAGAACCCTGAGCTCTGGGCTCGACCAATGCCCCGGGAGCTGGCGCCCGCCGGACATAGGGTCGGACTTCTTGGCGAAGGCCCCGAGGAAGATGTCCTCGGGGGTGAAGCCCCAGGCCAGGGCCACGCCCATGTCCCGGTAGTAGGGGAGGACCCAGTCCTTGGCTCGGTCGAGGGCGAATACTGACGCCACCTGGACCGCCTCATGGCCAGAGGAGCCGACCACAAACGGGGCCCGGCCCTGGCGTTGGAGTGCGAACATGCGGTCGTCGACACGTCTCGCCGTGAGCATCAAGCGGTACATCTCGACCATCTGGTCGTCGGTCAACCCCAACTCCCAATGGTGCAGGTTCCTGTCGAAGTCCATGCCAAGGGAACGATGAATCAATTCCGATCTTCTCCGCTTCTCCGGAATCGCCGCAAGTCGCCGATGTCCCTGATCCGCTCCTCGGCCTTGCTCACCGCGGCCGTATTGGGATTCACCCCTTCTCGCTTCGCCCTTGCCAGGACTTCCATCGTGGCCTCGAAGATCGAGTCGACCCGGTGCATGGCGCGCATCTTGGAGTAGCCCTGCAACTCGTCGTAGACGTTGATCAACCCTCCGGCGTTGACCACGAAGTCCGGGGCGTAGAGGATTCCCCGGGCCGCCAACAGATCCGCGTCGCTTGGATTGGCCAACTGGTTGTTGGCGCTGCCCACGATGGCCTGGCAGTTGAGCTCGGGGATAGTCGTCGGGTTCAATCCGGCTCCGAGGGCACAAGGCGAATAGAAATCGCAGTCGACGGCATGGATCTGATCTGGTTCCACGCTCTTGACTCCGAAGTTCTCGACGGCCGCCTTGATCGCCGGTTCGTAGCAGTCCGAGACGATCACCTCTGCCCTGGCTTCCACCAGAAGTTGGACCAAGGCCGAGCCGACCTTGCCCACCCCCTGGACCGCAAAACGCCGTCCACCAAGTTCGGGGTCATTCCAGAGGAACTGAGCCACACCCCTTGCCGCGGCGTACAAGCCGCGTGCGGTGATCGGCGAGGGGTCACCCGACCCTCCTTCGAAGACACTGTTGCCAAAGGCCCATCGAGTCTCACGCCGAACGATGTCCAAGTCGGGGGCGGTGGTACCTACATCTTCAGCGGTGATGTAACGGCCGCGGAGACTGTCCACGATCCGCCCGAAGGCGCGGAATAGACGTTCGCTCTTGTCGGTCCTGGGGTCGCCGATGATGACCGCCTTGCCGCCACCGAGGTCGAGACCTGCCGCAGCCGCCTTATAGGTCATCCCCTTGGACAGCCGGAGGACGTCGGTGAGGGCAGCGTCCTCGGTTTCGTATGGGAAAAAGCGGGTCCCGCCGAGGGCGGGACCGAGGGCCGTGGAGTGGATGGCGATGATCGTTCGGAGGCCGGATACTTTGTCGTACCCGTAGAGGATCTGTTCGTGACCCTCCCGGGCCACGTCGTCGAATACCACCGGGCTCCGTCCTCCTTCTCAAACGGGTGGTGTCACTCCGTTCTTCGATACTACCCCTCGCCCTCTGCCAGGATGGGGGCGTGATCAAGACCGCCTTTCTCCGGGTCTACACCCCCGAAGTCGTCGAAGGCGACGACTTGGTGCCTGGTTTTGTGCGGTCGTATGGCCTTCTCTCCGAAACCGAGGGTGAAGGCGATTGGGCCGTTGATTGGAATGGCAGGAGGCTGGTGTGCCCGCGAAACCTCCGGCTTCGCGTCCTCGAATCGACGGTCGCCTTTGCCAATGCGTTTCGGGGGATGGGGGCAGGGCTGATCCCCGAGGAAGCGGCACGGTCCGCCGACCAGGAGTTGCGCAGGTATCACGAAGAACACCCGTTGCATCGTTCACACGTGCTGACTTCTACTTGGCACGTGCCGGTTCGCTGGTTCACCGCCTTCGTTTCCGAGGACAAGGAGGTCTACGAGATCGAGGGCCAGGCCCGCCTTCGCTATCGGGTCGATCTCGAGGTGGCGCGGGAGCGCATCGAGCGGGTGCTGGAGGTGCTGCGCGGGTTGCAGATCTTCCAGGGGCCAGCCGAGGAGTTGGGGCAACTTTCGGAGTGGCTGAGTCTGTTCCCCGACGACTCGATGCTGGAATTGGATTACGACCAGGTGTCAGAGCTCTTCGACCCCCAGGACCTGGTTTTCGACGAATCCGTGGAGTTGGTCCAGCAGTCGGTGAACGCCCTCGCCGAGGGGGACATGCTCGCCGCCGGCGAGAACTACGGCCGGGTCGTGACCAGATGGGCCCCCGCCTTCTCGGTCACCTTCAGCAACTGACCCCTCTCCTCTCTTCGTAATTGGGACGCTCAGGGCCGGATATGACCCCTGTGTGTCTCTGGAACGGGGGAGCCTCCCCTTGACGAACCACCAGTAACGCCTACCATCCTGCGCAATGACCTATCACCTCACCGACCGCGCTTGCGTCTGCGCCTGTTGTTGTGCCGCCGCGCCGGTTGGGTAGTGATGTACTGAACAAGAACCAAGACAGACACCAGACCCGCACCGGCATTCGGATGCGGGTTTTTTGTTGCCCAACTTGAGGAAACGAGACAATGACAACAACAACAGTCGCCCTCTCGCTCGACACTGATCGGGATCTGCGGCGCTTTCTGGATGTGAGGGATCTGCTCCCCGGGGTGGACAACCCGACACCTTTGGTGCGGCTCAACCACGTGGTGTCACCGGACCATGGCGAGGTGTATCTCAAACTGGAGTGGCTCAACCCCTTCGGCTCGATCAAGGACCGCGCTGCCAGCTATCTGTTGGCGGGACTGGTGGAGCGCGGGCTCCTTGGTGACCGAGACGTCGTGGAGGCGACGTCGGGGAACACCGGAATCGCACTGGCCGCACTGGCCGCCCTGAGTGGTATCGGGCTCACGGTGACCATTCCCGAGGGAGTGCCCGAGGAGAAGAAGATCATCCTCCGGATGCTGGGGGCCGAAGTGTGGGAGACGCCCGACGACCTCTGCCCGGTGGATCTTCCCAAGGACGGGGCCATCGCCCTCGCCCGATCCTTGGCCGCCTCGGAACTGGGTGGCCGTTTTGTGATGGCCGATCAGTACTCCAACCCGGACAACGTCACCGCCCACTACGAGACGACCGGTCCTGAGATCTGGCGTCAGACCGAGGGCAGGGTGGGCTGGTTCGTGACCGGGCTTGGCACCGGAGGGACGATCACCGGTGTCGGCCGCTATCTGAAGGAGCAGGATCCGTCGATTCGCATCATCGGGATCGAGCCCCAGCCGGGCCACCGTCTCCCCGGCCTCAAGAGTTTCCAGGAGGCGAAGGAGCCCGAGATCCTCGACTGGGACGTCATTGACGACGTCATAAGGGTCGACGACGGGCCGGCCTACGACACCACCAAGAGGTTGTGGCGTGAGGAGGGATTGACTGTGGGGCCCTCGACGGGCGCCGTGGTCCACGCCACCCAGCAACTCGAGACCACTGCCGGCGATGTGGTGGTGGCGATCTCGGCCGATTCGGGCTTCAAGTACACCAGCTATTTCGCGGAGATCCTCGGTGACGAGGGTCTGCCCCGCGTTTGACAACAGGAGGAACAAATGACCACCCAATACGACACACCGATCGAAGAGGTGAATGTCGATGCGGAGCTCGACGCTTCCGGTCTGCTCTGCCCGCTTCCCGTTTACAAGGCGTCCATCGCCCTGGGTCAGCTGTCGAAGGGACAGGTGCTGCACTTGATCAGCACCGACCCGGGCTCGCTCGAAGACATCCCGGCGCTGGCCCGTCAGCTGGGCGACACCTTGCTCGGAGTCGAGCGGCGCGAAAGCACCCAATTGTTCTGGATCGAGAAAGGAGACCGGCCATGACCGACACTCTGGAGAGGTTCGAACCGCGGGCGGCGACCGAGCCCAACAAGCCCCGTCGCCTCGCGTTGATCGCGTCCAAGGGGACCCTGGATCAGGCTTACCCCCCGCTGATCCTGGCCACCACCGCGGCCAGCCTCGGATGGGAGGTCGGGGTCTTCTTCACCTTCTTCGGGCTCGACATCCTCCATCAAGATCGATTCGACAAGTTGAAGGTGGCATCTCTGGCCAATCCGGCGGGCCCGGTTCAGCTCCCCAACATCCTCGGCGCTCTCCCGGGAGCGACCGCGGCGGCCACCGCCATGATGAAGAAATGGATGGATAGGGCCAACATGCCATCGGTCCCCGAGTTCATCGAGATGTCTCAGGGCTTGGGGGTCAGGTTCTTCGCCTGCTCCACCACCATGGGTGTTCTCGGGGTGGAGGAGAGTGACCTGATCAAGGGCTCTGAGATCTCCGGGGCCGCTGCCTTCCTCGATTACGCGGCGGACGCCGACATCCAGTTGTTCATCTAGAGCGTTTGCACAGCCCTCAGGCCGAGTTGGCGAGGATCGGTGCGTCCTCCGACGACGAGGGGAGAGTCAGCTCGAATCGGGTCCAGCCTGCCCGTCGGCGGTAGACGAGGTCGCCGTCCATCATTCGCGCCAGTTGACGAGCAACGGCGAGACCGAGCCCCACCGAATCGGGCCGAACCTCCTCGGTTTGAGATCGGTAGTAGGGATCGAAAATGCGCTCGGAGTCGACGACATTGATCCCGGGCCCGTCGTCGCTCACGACCATCACCGCGGTGTCGCCCAGGGAGGACACCGTGATCTTGACCTGACTGCCTCCGTATCTGGAGGCGTTGGTCAGGAGGTTGCGGACGATCTGTCTCGTGCGCAGGGTGTCGGCCCAAGCTGGTGTCGGGTCGCCGTCGATGGTCACGTTTTCTCCGACCCGCATCGATTCGACCACCGAACGCGACTCGTAGAGGAGGTCGATGGCAGTTGACTTGATCGTGAGGTTCCCCGAAGCGGCACGTTCCGCGGTGAGTAGGTCGTCCACGAGTTGGGCCATCTCGACACTCTGGCCGGCGATGAGATGGACCATCTCCGCGATCTCCTCCGTGGTGTAGTTGTCGACGCTCTCCGCAAGTTCACCTGCGAATCCGACCACTGCAGCCAGCGGTGTTCGCAGTTCGTGGCTGACCGTTGCGATGAATCGATCCTTGGCGGCTGCCAGTTCCTCGAGACCCTCCCGGGCGTGCTCCCGTTCCCAGTAGGCGCCAACCATGTCGGCGGCACGGGTCAGAGCTTCAACCTCCACCGGCAACCAGGTTCCCTCACGCCAGAAGTCCGAAAACCCGATGGTGCCGACCCACTGGTCGCGGATGAAGACTGGCGCCATCAGCTCGGCCTTGATCCCTTCGGCCTCGTAACGGTCACGGATGGGCCGGGGCATCTCCGAGACGATCACCTGCGCCGGCTCACCAGCGGCGAGAAGCCGATTCACTTCGCTGAGCTGCTCATAGTTCCCCTCGTTGAAGAGGTCGTCACCCGGCGGCACATTCGGGCCCATGGCTTCGGCCACAATCTCCCAAGTGACGTTTCCCTGGCGATCCACCCGGTTCATGTCGACGTACACATAGTCGGCTTCCGTGGATCCAAGGAGTGCCTGAAGCGCCGCGGTCAATGGCTCGTCGTCACGACGGGTGAGGAGGACCTGGGAACAACGAGCCAACGCCTGCTGGATCCGGGAGTGGGTCGCCTCGAGTTGGGAGGCCACGGCGAGGGAGTGGATCAGCCGCCAGGTGAGCCAGATGACGAGGACTTGTCCCAACATCCCGATCAGAATCCAGCTGACCGCCACTGAGAATTTGGGGCGCTGGATCGCAACCGATGCCACCGCATAGAAGGCGATCAGACCCGACCCGACGATCAGCGGAGTCGTGGCCTTCGACCGGCGGGTTGTCACGTAGACGATGGAGGCCAGGATCATGAAGGAGAGGGTGGTCCCGGTGTCGAATCCCGAGACGTTCATGTTGCCCGAGGCCTCGATCAGGCTTAGTGACCCGAAGATGAGGGCGGCCAGAGCTGCGACGACCTCGGTGCGCTGCTTGTTCATCAACTCGTACAGCGAGACCACGGCAATCAATGCGGAGGAGGCCGCCCGGATGGTTCCGGCGGGATCCCCGTCGAGAAGCGCGCCCAGATCTACAAGAAAGCCAACCACGCCACCGATAAGACCTGTCAGGAGGGCGGCCTTTCGCTCGCGTCCGTTTCCACCGGTGGCCGGCGGTGAAGTCATTGGAGGGTTATCGGTCACTATCAGGCATGAATTGATGCCGGGGCTTGGGTTGTCCCCCTGCTTAGCGGGGGGACCGTCCGACCGTCAGGTCGGGCGAGGGGGGCGTATAGGCAAACCCCCCGTGGGGGGGGGGGGGGCGCAGCCAGAGGCTGCGCCGGTCCCCCCTTCAGAAAGGGGGGACATAAGAGTCGGTACGCTGGAAACCGATGTCGAGGAAGACGTTCCTCATGGCTGCGACGATTGCCCTCATCTCTGGCGCCTGTACCGGCAACGGCGGTGACAATCCCAGCCCGGCTGCCAGTATCGATCTGGGAACCACGACATCCTCACCCGAAGCCACCACACCGGTCACCGTCCCGAGAATCGGAGTCAACCGGCTGGTGGTTCTCGACGGGAGTGGGAACATCGTCACCATCGATCCCGACGGCTCGAACTCTTCTCACGTGACCAGCGACGGGCGGGACGCCCAGTATTTCCAGCCGGTCTGGTCACCGGCAACCGATCGTCTGGTTTGGGGGCAGGCCAACTCGGAAGGGTTCGCCGTCGGCTCCAGTGCCGGGAATGGAACCGACCAGCAGACGGTGGAGACCTCCTCGTTGCCGTTCTACCTGAACTGGGCCCCCGATGGGTCACAAGTCGGGATCCTTTACGGAGGGATCCAGGGAGTCGTGTTGGAGATTGTCGACATGGAGAGTTTCACCTCTTCGGAGATCGGTTCTGGCAGTCCCTTCTACTTCTCGTGGAACCCGGACAGCACCGAGATCGTGGTCCACGTCGGGACCAGCGAATTCGGCACCATCGAGCTTGGCGGGAGCCTGGTCAGCCTCGGTTCGACCGGCGCCATCTATCAGGCCCCGCAATGGACACCGGCGGGCATATTCCATTTCGCTCAGGAGGGTCTGGTGCTGATCGACCCGGGCGGTGAGGAGCAGCTTCTGGCCACCCTGTCTGGGGAAGCTGTGTTCTTCGTGGCCAACCCACAGGGGACGAAGGTGGCGATCGAATCCTTCGCCACAGACGAGGGGGACGGCTCCACCGTGGCCCTATCTGCAACCGCGGAGATCAAGGCCAACGCGGTTTCGATCCTCGACGTGACCACCGGTGAGGTCGAAGTCGCCTCTGAGGACACTTCGGTGGGGTACTTCTGGAGTCCGGACGGCGATTCGTTGCTTCTGCTTCAACTGACCGGCGAGACCGGTGAGGTCGATGTCTCGGTTTGGCAGGACGGCGAGACCACCCTCCTGACCACCATGACCCCGCCCGTCTCCTTGTTCCGCGATGTGCTCCAGTTCTTCAACCAGTACGCACAGTCCCTTCAGCTGTGGTCACCCGACTCTTCGGCTGTTGCGCTAGCGGGGACCATCGAGGACGAGGCTGGAGTTTGGGTGATCCCCACGGACGGATCCGAGCCTTCCCTCGTCTACGACGGGGAGTGGGTGGCCTGGTCCTACGGCTGAGGCGCAGCGTCGCCCGATGTTGTGCTGGTCGTCTCGATCGAGGTCGTGGTCGAGTCCCCGATCGAGGTCGTGGTCGAGCCCCCGATCGAGGTGGTGGTCATTGGGTTTTCGAGGGTTGTGGTCGTGATCTCGGCCACAGACGTGGTGGAGCTCGAGCTCTCGCTCGAGATCAATGTCATCCCGTCGGTGGCGAACAGGCTGGAATCGACCGTGGTCGTCTCCCGCGTGACCACGGTCAGACGCTGTTTGGTCTCCCAGTTGTCCTCGCCTACTTCGCTGGCGACTTCGCGACGGACGTAGTTCTCGCCGATCCGTGTCTCGGCATCTAGGAGGCGCATGAATGTCCGGCGGACATCAATGGTCCGGGCATTGCCGATGGCATACACGCCGAACGAGGTGTCGAGTTCGATCTTGAGGAAACGTCCTCCAAAGTCCCCGGTGCAGGTCTTGACCCCGTTGGTCACCAATGCGTTGTTCGGGCGGAAGAGCCATTCCTCCGGCACTGCAAGCCAGTCACACAGACTCTCTACTCTCTCGACTTCTGAGACTCGTTCCGGCAACGGGCTCGGCTGGATTGCTTGCCATTTCCCGGTTCCCTGATACGAGAGAAACTCGACATCAGCCCAAATGGCGAGATGGAAAGGGTCGTCCTGCGGGGTTGCGACAACCAGAGAAATTCCCCCGATGATGCAACCCACCAGTCGCCCCTGTTGTTCGCCCCGGGCATAAACGTTCGAAGGTGGGTTGCCATCGCCTACCACCTCGAAAGTGGAGCCGTCGGGGTAGGTGACCACCGCCCGGTGCATTCCGCCGTCCGGCTCGGCCCAGGTTTCGATGGTGTAGCTGTCGAACTGACCGCCCTCGTAGACCTCTCCTCCACTGCAGCTCGCGGTCACCTCCTGCTCAAACTCGACGACCATGTGATCCACCGTGACCGGTTCGGCCGCCACGTTGCCCAAGGGGGGCAGCCATGCCACCAGGCCGACGACCCCGAACACAGCCACCGCGCTGACCCCGGCTACCAGCCATCCCGGTCGTTGCCTGGCTGCGGTTCGCGGTTGGAGGATGGAGCTCTTGATCGTTTCGAACGGTGGAGGGTTCGGCATTCGGTCCATCAACTTGTCGTAACCCGCCCGGAACCTGGTCTCGATGTCACTCACCGACGGCCTCCTCGAGCTTCTTGCGGGCGAGATGCAGGTAGCGACGGACCGTGGCCGGACGACAGCCCATCAGTTCGGCGGCACTGGTCGGGCTGTGCCCCTCCCAATAGACGAGAAAGGTCGCGGCCCGTTGTTGGAGGGGCAATCTCATGACCAGGTCCACCAGGTCGTCGTGGCCGTGGGTGAAGGTCGGGTGCGTGGATTGCCCCAATGGGAGCAACCCCCATCTGCGCTGCCGGCGAAGACGGGATCTGCCCTCGTTCAATACGGCTTTCACGAGATAGGGCCGCGGCTCTCTGAGCCCGATCAGGCCTCCTGGCCGTTCCAGGACCCTGGCAACCACTGTCGAAACCACGTCTTCTGCCTCCGTGGGGCCCACCAGTGCGGTGGCAAGCCTTGTCAGCTCATACCGCAGCTCTTGATAGACCTTGGCGTCGTCCAAATCACACACACCACGTTCGGGGCCGCTTCAGCGTTGCACGGCACCCGGAAGATGTTCGGCCGCTCTGCGTAGACTCGGCGTCGATCGATCAATGGGAGTTCTCATGCCCGATCCGCAGTGGCCGCGCCCGGCTCGGACCGCTTGGCTGGCTGGAGTGGTCCTCGGATACTTGCTGGCCGCGATCGCCATGTTGAACCCTCCCGGTGCGCCCATTCTGGGTGCGATCGCGCTGGTGGCGCCGACGATGGCCTTGTTGGCCTACCCACATCGACCTGGCCTTCTGCTGCCTGCCGGTGCGATTGCGATCGTGTCCCTTTACATGATGTCGTTGTACGGGCTTCCGATGGTGTTGGTCGGTCTGGTCTGGCTCTGGGTCCATCATCAGGTAGCGGGATCAAAACCCTCGGGAGCAACCGGCGCCTTGGTCGTCGGTGTGGTGCTGTGGCTGGCGGTCCCGGCGGTGACGACCGTTCATCTCGACCCGACCTGCGTGCAGACTTTGCGGGATGGAACAGTGCAGGCAGTTAACCCTGCAACCCGTGGCTATCCGACTGGCTGGGTCTGGCAGATCGACTCGACGGTCGCCACCGGAACGATGACCGCACAACTCGACACCATCGCCGACTCTTGTGTCTCCAACAGCGTGGTGGGGTGGGAGACAGCAGCTGCGATCACGATGGCTGTTGCTGCCGTGTTCCTGTGTTGGTTGCTGACCAAGCCAACGGAGGCGACCGTAGAGACGCGCTCCGAGGCTCTGGTCTAACCAAGGGCCCTTCGCAGCGCATCTTCGAAGAGGTGAGGCTCGGTGAGAAACGAGTCGTGGCCTTTCGGTGAGGTGACCTGGATCCACTCCA
>JBBDWM010000041.1:0-64871 GCA_040902845.1 Acidimicrobiia bacterium | reverse complement strand
GTTCGGGAATGCGGGGGATAAGCCGTTTGTGGGTGATTTCGACGCTGATGGGGTGGACACGGTGGGGTTGCATCGTGAGTCGTCGGGTCTGGTCTACTTCCGGAATTCGAATACGACCGGGGTTGCTGATAGTCAGTTCATCTATGGGGATCCTGGGGACATGTTGGTGGCGGGGGACTGGGATGGGGATGGGGACGACACCATCGGTGTCTATCGACCCTCCAACGGCGTCTTCTATCTGAAGAACTCCAACGTCCAGGGTGTGGCCGACGCTGCCTTCCACGCCGGCGATTACGCAGGTGTGGTCGCCCTGCTTCCATAGGCTCTCCCCCGGCATACGATGCCCTGGTTGAGGCGCGCACCCAGATCAACTCTCCACCGGACAGTGGTCAGCGTCCTCGCGGTTGTCCTGCTTCTCCCGATGACGCCGATCGCGGCTGCGGCCGTCGAGGAGCCGCCATCAGTCGACAGGTTGGGGCAGGCCCACGACGCCTCCGCTCCGCACTCCCGGTCACACATCCTGGTGCGGGTAGCCGTCCCGGCCCAGGCATTTCGTGCTCTTGGCGCCGGACTCGAGGCAGTGGGGCACGACTGGTTTGAAGTCCCGGTCCCCGCAGGTTGGGAGCCGATCGAGTGGGCCCGGGAGATGGCGTCCCGACCCGGGGTCGAACTGGCCGAGCTCGACCTGATATTCACCCACCAGGCCACCCCGCCCTTCGTCTCACCCGACTCTCTCTACACCACATCGAGCTTGCCGATGTGGCAATGGCATCTCCACGCCGTCAACGTCGGGGCGGCCTGGCAGAGCACCGTGGGCGCCGGGGTGACGGTGGCGGTGCTCGACACCGGGGTCAGTGAGGGCTCGGACGGGTTCTGCCAACCCTTCGTCGCCGAGTACAACGCGGTCACTCAAATCGCGGGGCCGGGAGTCGCCAACGACACTGACACCGACGGTCATGGGTCCCACGTTGCCGGCTCGGTGGCCCAATGCTCCGACAACGGGGTCGGAGGGGCGGGGATGGCCCCAGGGGCCAACATCATGCCGGTGCAGGTGTTCTCGGGTGAGACGGCAGATGCTTCGGACATCGCCCGCGGCCTCGACTGGGCAGTGGACCACGGGGCGAAAGTGATCAACATGTCGCTGGGCTGTTTCAACTGCCCCGGCGCCAGCATCATCCTCAACGAGGCCATCGAGCGCGCCTCAGCCGCAGGGGTAGTCATGGTTGCCTCCTCGGGCAACATCCCTTTCGATGTCTTCTACCCGGCCAACCACCCGGCGGTGATCGGGGTCGGGGCCATCACCCGCTCCGGCAGTGTGGCCAATTACTCGGCTCGGGGTCTCGGTCTCGACCTGGTGGCGCCGGGGGGGGAGTCGAGCGGGAGCCCGACAACGTTTATCTGGCAGGACACCATCGGCGGCTACGCCGGACTCGTCGGCACCTCGATGGCGTCGGGGCACGTCAGTGGGGCAGCCGCCTTGCTCATCTCCAGATTTCCCTCCGCTCCCGCCGGTCAGGTGCGCAACGCCCTCATGTGCTCCGCGGTCGAGATCGGGAGCCCGGGGTGGGACGGGGCCTCGGGATTCGGGCGCCTCGATGCCGGCGCGGCAGTGGAACAGCTCCGGTTGATGGTGGAGGCGGGCACCCTCAACTGCGTGGGTCAGGCGTCGAACAACGCCCCCTATGCCTCGATCCAGGCCAACGCCGGTTTTTGGCGGCTGTACCGGGGGCCGGCCGAGGTCGCCTCGTTCTTCTATGGGAATCCGGGTGATGTTGGGTTCATGGGGGATTGGAACTGTGACGGGATCGACACTCCAGGCTTGTACCGACGGTCGGACGGGTACGTCTATCTGAGGAATTCGAACACCCAGGGGGTAGCCGATATCGCCTTCTTCTTCGGGAATCCGGGGGATCTGCCCCTCGCCGGCGACTTCGACGGCAACGGTTGTGACACGGTGTCGATCTATCGGCCCTCCGAGGGCAAGTTCTACATCATCAACCATCTCGGATCGGGAGATGCGGGGTTGGGAGCCGCCGACTACTCCTACTACTTCGGCAACCCCGGCGATGCCCCGTTCATGGGAGATTGGAACGGTGACGGAATCGACACCCCAGGCCTGAGACGTAACTCCGACGGGTTTGTCTACCTCCGGCACTCCAACACCCAAGGACCCGGTGAAGTGGGGTACTCGTACGGGGACTCCGGTGACCTGGTATTCAGCGGAGACTGGGATGGAGACGGAGACGACACCCTCGGTCTCTACCGGCCCTCCAACGGCAACGTCTACCTCCGCAACACCAACACCACCGGAATCGCCGACTTCAGCTTCGGGGTGGGTGGCGGAATGCAGGCGACTGGAGGTGACTTCTAGGTGAACCGGCTTCGTAACGTGGTGGTGGCGGGCATAGTCGTTCTCACCGCTCTCCCCGCTATGGCGACCGACACCGTCGGTGTGGTCGACCAGACCAATGGTCACTGGACACTGCGTGATGAGAACACCAACACCAGGACCATCGGTTACGGCAACCCCCAAGACGTCCCGTTCATGGGCGATTGGGACTGCGACGGGGTCGACACCCCCGGTCTCTACCGCCGTTCCGACGGCTTCGCCTATCTTCGCAACAGCAACCACACCGGGATCGCCGACATCAGCTTCCTGTTCGGGAACCCTGGGGACCTGCCGCTGGCCGGCGACTTCGACGGGGACGGCTGTGACACCCTTTCCATCTATCGGCCGTCTGAGGCGAGGTTCTACATCATCAACCGGCTCGGGACCAATGGGGGCGGGTTGGGCGCTGCAGACCTCTTCTTCGACTTCGGCAATTCGGGCGACATCCCGGTCACGGGTGACTGGGACGGAGAAGGCACCGACACCGTCGGTCTGCGGCGGCCGAGTGACGGGTTCGTCTATCTCCGCAACTCGAATACCACCGGGATCGCCGATATCTCCTACTTCTACGGGGACTCCGGTGACCTGCCGGTAGCCGGTGACTGGGACGACAACGGTTCCGACACCTTCGGGTTGTTCCGGCCCTCCAACGCCACCTTCTATCTCAAGAACACGAACAGCACCGGGGTTGCCGACCTCGTCTTCGCTTTCGGCCCGTCTTCGGCGATGCCGGTCTCGGGCGATTTCGATCTCAACCTGTCGCCTCCTCCGCCACCCCTCTCCCTCCAGCTGGTGGCCTCGGGGCTGAGCCGCCCGGTCCTGGTCGCTGCCCCCGCCGGCGATCCCCGGCTTTTCGTGGTGGAGCAGGATGGCGACATCGAGATCATCAGCGGCGGGGCGGTGCTGCCAACCCCATTCCTCGATCTGGGTGTGACCTGCTGTGGCGAACAAGGGCTACTCGGTCTTGCCTTCCATCCCCAGTACGCCGGCAACGGCAAGTTCTACGTCAACTACACCATCGGATCCGTGTCGAGGATCTCCGAGTTCCAGGTGTCCTCGAATCCCAATCAGGCCAATGCCGGATCGGAGCGGGTTCTGCTCACCGTCACCCAGCCTTTCCCCAATCACAACGGCGGGATGCTCAAATTCGATGATTCCGGCTTCCTGCTCGTCGGCTTCGGGGACGGTGGAGGCGGCGGCGACCCCCAGGACCGGGCCAGCAACCCCAACGACCTGCTGGGCAAGATCCTCAGGATCGACGTCAACACCACCTCCCCCGGCAGGCAGTACGGCATACCCCCAGGCAACCCGTTTGCCCAGGGTGGGGGCGCTCCCGAGGTGTACCTGCTGGGCCTGCGCAACCCGTGGCGGTTCGATATCGACGCCGGTTTCCTTTACATCGGCGACGTGGGTCAGGACCAGCGGGAGGAGGTCACCATCCTCCCCGCCGCCGCTGCCGGCTCCAACCTGGGCTGGAACACCTGGGAGGGGACTCGCTGTTTCCAGGGGCCATGCTTCGTCGGTGGATTCACCTTCCCTCAGATCGAGTACACCCATGCCGACGGTTGTTCGGTGACCGGGGGATTCGTATATCGGGGAAGCGCCATACCCGGCCTCGCCGGGACCTACTTCTACGGCGACTTTTGTGCGGGGAGGATCCACAGCCTGGTGTACGAAGAGGGCATCGCCGGCAAGCATTTCGACCGAGCGGCAGAGTTGGGCGTGGTCGCCCAACTCTCGTCGTTTGGCTACAACGGCGCCGGCGAGGTGTATGTGACCTCGCTGCAGGGTGGCCGGGTGTTCAAGATCGTCGCCCAGTGAGGGGTCGCCCAACCCTTACCTGAGGTTTCTGGCGCCATATGTGGCGCTGAGCCCACACGGTATGAGGAATGTGGCCCAGACCTGCCCCTTCTATGTGTCCGTAGCGCCATATATGGCGCTACGGACCTCAGGTAAGCGGTACGCCCTCCCTCAGACGGGTAACCCGCCCGGGGGTTGGCGAGAGGACTCGCCCCGTTCGCCGCCGAGGAGGCCGAGTTGAAGGATCGGGTAGGACCAGCGTGTGGCCCGTCGCAATCGGGTCGCGTCGTATGTGCCGCGGGCGAACACTCTTTCTCTCCAGGCCGCGATCTCGCCTCGGTGGGACCAGACCCAGCCGTAGGCCCGCGCCTTGGCCCGGAGAAACCCCATCCCCCGGACCAGGGCCAGGCCCCAAACCATGACCTCGGTGAGGATCAAGGCGGGCGACAACACCAGGAGCCGTCCCCGGCGAATATGGCTGAGCAGCAGTGCCCAACGGTTGCGCTCGAGCAGATAGAGCTTTTCGGGATACATGGTCAGGTGGTAGTCGTGGAGCACCCGCGACGCCGGGACGCAGACGATGTCGTGCCCGGAGAGCAGCAGGTCCCATGACAACGCAACGTCCTCGTGATAGAGGAATCCGGTCTGATCCCATCCGCCCAGCGCCCGGAGCAGCCCTGTCCTGATCAGAAACGCCACCCCGTGGAGGCCGCCCACCAGATGCGGGCCCGACCCGACGTCCTCGGGTCGTGCATGGAGCAGCCGGTTGAAACCGAGCCCGGTGACATGAACGTGTTGGCCGGCCGAGTTGACCTCGCCCGACTCCTCCACCAGGACCAGGGGGCATGCCACGCCAGCCTCGGCGTTGGAATCGAGAGCAGCCACCAAGGGGGGGAGCCACCCGTCGAGTGGAGTGGAATCGGGGTTGAGAACGGCCAGGTACTGGGTGGTCACTGTGGGCAGGATCTGATTGACCGCCCCGGCCAGTCCGAGATTCACCGTCGAGAGGACGATCTCCACCCGGTCGTCCGATCCGGCCAGGGCTTCGGCATGGCGCCAACTCTCGTCACCTGAGTCGTTGTCGAAGACGACGACTCGAATCAGCCCGACGCCGGCAGCGAGGACACCGGGGAGACAGCGGTTGAGGTCATCGCCGCTGCGGTAGTTGACGATGACGGCTGTTACCCGGGAATCACCCACGACGAGCGGCGAGACGTCCGGAGAATATCGACAGGAACAGTCCGGCCGACAGGAGCTGAAGACCGAACACGAACAAGGATGCGGTGGTGACGAGCTGTTCGGTCTCGACGAAGGCACCGGCGCCCTGTCCGAACCACGAGATCACCAGTGATAGCAAACCGATGGCGGCCACGATCGCGATGATCAGGCCGACCACCGCTGCCCCAAGACGGACCGGCCGGCTGGCGAGAGCCAGCAGCCATCTCGTCGGGGTGGAACCGGTCTCGACCCGGTAGAGCGTGGCCGCCACTCCGAGGACGAGGAGCTGAAAGCCGGCGAGGAAGCCGAGGAGGGCGAGGACGAAGCTGTGGATGGAGAGGCCGATGGATCCGATGATCAGCGGCCCTCCGCTGAGACCAACGGCGCCGATCAGTCCGAGGGCCATGATGAGAAGGCCCGGAATCACGAAGGTGACCGTGGGGGAGTAGAGGATCGCCATCCCGGCCAGCCGAGCGAGGATGCTGAGCCCGTCCCTGACCGGCCGCAGCTTCTTCTCACCGAGACGCGGCTGGTAGTCGATGTCGAAGGTGCCGATGGAAAGGCCACGCTGCCTGGCCTTGACCCCTATCTCCACTTCGATGTCGAACCCTGCCGATTCGAGACGCAGGGCCCGAAAAGCCGTCTTGCTCATCCCGTAGAGCCCGCTCATGATGTCACGGCCTTCGAGTTCGTGGAACGAGCCGAGGAGCCTGTTGAAAACCCGGTTGCCGATCCGATTGACCGCAGGGATGTTCGGTGAGTCGAGCGGTCGTTCCCCACGGACGATGTCGAATTCGCCCAGCATCGAGACGAGATGGGGGATGGCCGACGCCGGATAGGTCGCATCGGCGTCCATGAACACCAGAAAATCACCCGCCGCGGCCTCGACACCGGTAGCCATGGCGGCACCTTTGCCCAGGTTGGTGTCGTGCCGGATCACTTTGGCCCCGTTGGCAGCGGCGACGGCCGCGGTGTCGTCTGCGGATCCGTCGTCGACGACGATCACCTCGAATCCGCCACCCAGATGCTGGGCGAGATCCTCGAGCACGACCGGGATCGCGGTCTCCTCGTCGAAGGCGGGCAGGATCACCGAGGTCAGCGGGGGATGGGCTCGGTCAGGGAGTGCCGGCGACGGGTTTGTGGACGCTCCCGCCCATCGTGTAGGCAAGGTCGGCGATTCCGGTGGTGTTGGTGTTGCGGAGGTAGACGTTGCCGTTGGAGGGCCGGTAGAGACCGAGGGTGTCGTCTCCGTCTCCGTCCCAGTCTCCGGCGAACACCACATCACCGGTGTTTCCGTAGAAGTATTCGAGTTCGGCGATTCCTTGGGTGTTGGAGTGTCGGAGGTAGACAAACCCGTTGGAGTTGCGTCTGAGTCCTGGGGTGTCGATTCCGTCACCGTTCCAGTCTCCCATGAACGGGGCGTCGCCGGGGTTGCCGAAGTAGTAGGAGTAGTCGGCGGCTCCCAACCCGGCATCTCCCGATCCGAGATGGTTGATGATGTAGAACCGTCCCTCTCCGGGCCGGTAGATCGACACCGTGTCACAACCGTTGTTGTCGAAGTCTCCGGCCAACGGTAGGTCTCCCGGATTGCCGAAGAAGAAGGCGATATCGGCTACCCCCTGGGAGTTCGAGTTGCGGAGATAGACGTACCCATCCGACCGTCGGTACAAGCCTGGAGTGTCGATCCCGTCACAGTTCCAGTCCCCCATAAACCCGTAATCACCCGGATTCCCAAAGTAGATCTCGGACGTGGTCGCGACGGAGGAGAGATAGCGCCATTTCCCGGTTGCCGGATCGTGGAGCACCGCCCGGTCGGCGCCATTGACAAAGGGGATGATCCCGATGATGTCGCGCACATTGTGGGAGCGGAGACCGAGCGCTGTCTTGAACTGGGAGCCGGTGTAGGTCTTGGTGAGCGGGCTGCCTCCGGCGTTGCCCCGGACCACGATCTTGCTCGGGCTGCCGGATGCGTATCTCTCGGTCACCGTGGCCGACATCACGTTCTGGAAGCCCAACGCGGCCGCAAAGGACGCCTGGGAAATGCCGATCGACCACGAGGTGGCCCCGGGATCGGGTCGGGTCCTCAAGTAGGGAACGGCCGAGCCGCCCCATTGGTCCTCGTTGTTCTCGGTGTTGCCTCCGGTCGACGACGAGTAGTAGGCCTCGATGGCGCGACCCCCGCTGTAGGGATGAACCAGCGCCTGACCTGCCGTGGCGTTGACCGCTGCGACCCATGAATCACCCCATTGGTTGTTGCTGGCGTTAGTCCCCTCGTCCTCTTTGGCCCAGCCGATGTAGGCCTGATCGAGGGTGGAGGCATAGAGATGACACGAGCAGGCAATCATCCGGGCGCTGTTGCCGTCCAGGTTGCGGTAGACCCACGCCTTGTACAAGGCATAGGTGCGTCCGGCGATGGCCTGGGCCTTGAGCGCCTCTGGGTGCCAGGAGGAGGGCATCTCGCCAAGTCCGTAGAGGTACTGCTCCAGGGGCAGCTCGACCAGGAGGTGAAAGGCCCCGGGATTGTCCGGGACCTGGACGAACACGATCTTTCCCCGGGCATAGGTTCGATTCAGGGTCGACACTGTGACCCTGACATTGGGCTGGTTGGTCCAGGTGATCTCCCCGTTGCACGGAGTGAACACGCCGCCCTGTGCGGTCTCACCGAAGAAGAACTGACAACTGCTGGGTCCAACCACCCGCAGTGACCAGTCTTGATCGGGTTGAGCCGGCCATCCCAGGGGTGAGGGCTGGATCGCACCGTTGACCGCCATGAAGTCGAACCGGCTCATGTTCTGGCCCACCCCGATCCGCAGCGGTTCGGCGTGCCCGACCAGCCCACCGCTTCCGACGGTGCCCAAAGAAGCGCCGGTATAGAAGTACTGGAGGATCTGGGTGGCGGTCGACCCGCCATCGGCAAGGGCCTTGGCTCCCCATTGCGACATTCCGATTCCGTGCCCCCATCCGCCGCCGGTGACCGTCACCGTGTTGTCGGCAGCCAGCGCCGGAGTCATGCCGGTGAGGCTGACCAGCAATGCAGTTGCCAACAGTGCAATACACCTCTTGGTTCTGGTTAGCAGCATGGGCAGATCACTCGCCTCCCGGGGTCCCATTATTTGCTTCGGCACGGGTCAATACCCACTGAAGGCCAACCTCATTCTCCCCCGGCACCACTCATAGACCTAACAGAACCGATTCTTGCCCGCGATTGGCGGCCAGAACCCGCACCAGCCAACATCGACTCGCGGTGCCCAACGATCTCGCATTACTAGCCGAACCACGGTTCGTGTTGGTTGCTTGGGCTGCAGGATTGGCTCTGGTTTCAGGTCTGGTTGCCCTGGCTCGGCTGGTCGGTCCCGGGTTCACCTGGCTCGCCGGTTCGGTCGCTGCCTTGGTTGGTCTGAGCGGGGCCTTCGGGGACGACGCATGGTGGGCTCGGCTGGGTCTCATCCTCCTCGCCTTGGGTTTGATTTGGGCCCGAAATCGACAATTGTCCGGGATGTTCCAGGTGGCCGCCGGGTTGGCATTGTTGATCCAGGCGATGCGGGTTGGTGCCTGGGCACCGGCCCTGTCTGCGACGCTGGCTTTGGGTGGGGTAACCGGCGAGATGCTCCTTGGTCATTGGTATCTCGTTGACCCCAGACTTCCTCGATGGGCGTTGAAGTCTCTTGCCCTGGTGGCGATAGTGGGGCTCGCATTCGACAGTTCGGTGCTGGCCGTCGCCGGGCTCCCATCCGGCGGGGCCACCATCGCGTTCTGGGTGCTGATGTCGACCTCCATCGTCCTCATGGGCGCGGTGTTCGCCTCACTGCGCTATCCGGCGTATTCCGGCGTGATGGCTGCCACCGGTTTGTCATATTTGGCCATGCTTACCAGTCTCGGAGGCGTCTTCCTGGGCCGGGTGCTGGTTGCCGGGCTCGGGCCATTCGGAAACTGAACAGGAGTGAATGTGGAGATCAAGATCGCGGCGTCGGACGTAGACCTGGCCGGGGCCACTCTGATCATTGGACTGATGACCGACCGGGAGTCGGTGCCGGGCAGCGAGGAAGGCATCGCAGGTGTCAGTTCCACGTTCCTCGACTTGGCCAAATTCGAGGGAAAGGCGGGCCAGGTCCTGACACTGCCCCATGAGACCGCGGCCGCGCTTCTGTTGGTCGGGATCGGTGAAGAGGCAAGCTTCGAGACCCTCCGCTCTGCCATGGGAAATGGCATCCGTGCCGTGAAGACCACTCGAGTTGTGACCAACCTCAACCAGGTGCCAATAGAAGCTGCCACCCGAGCCGTGGTCGAAGGGGCGATGCTCGGGGGCTATGAATTTCGGGACTACAAGACCAACGGAGAAGGGTCGGTTGTCGAGACCGTCGAGTTGGTAGGTGGCGACCAATCGGAGATCAACGAGGCCGTAATCGGCGCCGAGGTCACCAACATGGCAAGGGACTGGGTCAACACTCCGGCGTTGGACATGGCACCGGAAACCCTGGCGGCCCGGATCACCACAGATGCCGCAGACGCCGGAGTTGGGTATGAGGTCTGGGATGTGAAACGCATCACAGATGAGGGACTCGGTGCCCTCTTGGGTGTGGCCGCAGGGTCGGATCGGAGCCCGAGCCTGGTAGTGCTCGAGTACCAACCTGAAGAGCAGAAGGGCCATCTCGGATTGGTCGGGAAGGGAATCACGTTTGACACGGGTGGCCTCTCCATCAAGACCGCCCCGTTCATGGAGGAGATGAAGGACGACATGTCCGGTGCCGCGGTGGTGGCCGCAGCGACGATCGGGATCGCCCGTCTCGGGCTTCCTATTCGAGTCACCGCGGTCATGCCTCTGACCGACAACGCCGTCGGGGGTAATGCCACTCGCCCTGGTGACGTTCTCCGTCCGATGACTGGCCCCACCATCGAGGTCCTCAACACCGATGCGGAAGGTCGTCTCATCCTGGCCGACGGTCTCGGTGTGATGCGTCGCTATGAGCCGGACCTGATCATCGACGTGGCGACCCTTACCGGGGCGGCCCGGGTCGCACTAGGCGACAGGATCGCCGCCGTCTTCGGGTCGGACTCTGAAGTGGCAGCCCTAGTCCTAAACGCCGCATCAAGGGCGGGGGAGCATTTCTGGGAGCTGCCGTTGTTCAAGGAGTACCGAAAGCAGCTCGACTCCGACATCGCCGACATCAAGAACATCTCGGCGAGTCGTTATGGCGGGGCCATCGCGGCCGCGGTGTTCCTTGCCGAGTACGCCGCCGACGGCAAATGGGCCCATCTCGACATTGCCGGCCCCGCCCGGGCACGGGAGACTGCGGGGGAGCAGATAAAAGGAGCCTCGGGCTTTGGGGTGAGGACGCTGCTCGAGGTTGCCAAGAGCATGGCGCAATCGGCCTAGAACTTCGCCCGATACCTAGCATCCACCCATCGTGCGCAGCCGGTTCCTGATCTCGTCCAGCCTGACTGACCTGGCCGCCTACGCGGTGGCCGCCGCATTCGCTTCCCAACTTGTCTACAGCACCTGGCTCCCCTGGAATTCCCTGTTAGGGAATCAGGTCTTGCCAATGCTCGGGGTCCAGGTGGCGGCCATGACCATGATGTCGGTTGCCACCGCCAGGATGTCGGGCCATGGCGTGCCCCGCCCCAGCTATGGGCGCATGTTCGCCATATTGATCGGGACTGGTGCCATCACCGCCCTGTTCCTGGTGTTGTTCCGTGAGGCCTATTACTCCCGAAGATTCCTGATCCTCACCGCTGTCGGTTGGCTGGTCCTGGCAACCGCTCATCGCATAGTGCGGCGGCGTCGTCCCTGGACCGAGCGGGTCGGTCTGATCACAGGCGAAAAGCAACTCGCCGAGGACCTCGTTGCCTCACCCCACGCTGATGTGGTCTGGGTCCTCGACCCAACCTTCGATGGGCCGATGGAACTCCCAGATCGCGACGTGACCCTCGCGGTTGACCTGCGCGCCATCCTCTCCGAGAGAGTTGCCCGGCACCTCTCGTCGTGCGACTTCGCCGGATACACGATCCGACCCCTCACCTCGATCTATGAGGAGCACACCGGGCGGGTCCCCCTGGTCCATCTCCCCGAAGGTTGGGAGATCTCCGCGCCGTTGCTGGCTGTTGCGCCCTGGCTGTCTGGGAAGCGGGTCTTCGACGTGGCCACGACGGCGGTCACAGCTCCTCTATGGCTGGCGATCGGTTTGCTGGTCGGTGTCTATGTGAAGCTGGCCTCGCCCGGGACTGTGATCTTCAAACAAGAACGGGTGGGTCACGGCGGCGTTCCATTCACCATTTTCAAGTTCCGAACGATGATCCTCGAGGCCGAGAAAGACGGCCCGCGTTTTGCCACCGAAGACGACCAACGGTTGATCAGAGGAGGACGTTTCCTGCGCAAGTCGCGTCTCGACGAGATCCCTCAGCTGTGGAATGTGCTCAAGGGGGAGATGAGCCTGGTCGGCCCCCGCGCGGAGCAGGTGTCGTTTGCAGAGACCTTTCGCCAGAAGATCCCGTTCTACGAGCATCGTCATCTGGTGCGCCCCGGGATCACCGGCTGGGCTCAGGTCAACTATCGATATGCCGATGATCAAGCGGACACCATCGAGAAGCTGACCTATGACCTCTACTACATCAAGCACATGTCCCCTGTGATGGATATCAGCGTGCTCTGGAAGAGCGTCTGGACGGTCCTCACCGGGGCCGGCGCTCGTTGAGTCACTCGGTGATCGAGACGGAGCGCAGGGGTTTCCGGGCCCCAGGAACCACCTTCATGGTGGCAGGAGGCCTGATTGGCGCCGTCGGCGCCTATGTATTCCAGGTCTATGGGGGCAGGGAGTTGGGAACCGAGGCCTTTGCCCCGATCGCCCAGCTCTGGACGGTCTTCTTCATCCTCGCCACAGTGCTCCTGGTCCCCGTCGAGCAGTACGTGACCCGCGAGGTGGCATCGGGACGGAAGGCGATCCCGCACGATCTGGTTTCTGCCGCTGCGGTCGCGGTGATCGGCGCCTTGTTGGGCGGCGGTTTCGTATTGATCACCCTGGATCGGCTGTTCGCCGGGAGCTGGCAGTACGTGGCCCAGATCGTGCTCCTCATGCTCGGGTATGGGTTGCTGTTCGTCGGGAAGGGTGTGCTGGCAGGCCGTCGTCGGTTCGCCGACGTGGGTTGGGTCTTGATCGTCGAGACCGTGGTTCGCCTGGTCGCCGGGATCATCGCAATCCAGCTGGCAGCCAACGCCGAGTCTCTCGGGTGGGCGATGGTGCTTGGCGGCTTCGCCGTTCTCGCTATGGGTTGGTGGCGTCACGACCAAGGTGATCGTCGGGCCCCGGCAGCGCCCGCTTCACGCTTTCTCGGCGGTTACGTAGCCGGCACCTCTTCTTCGCAGGTCCTTTTGGGTGCTGCCCCGATCGCGGTTGCCCTGCTCGGTGGCACTGAGGCGATGCAATCGGTGATCTTCGCCACGTTCACTCTCTACCGGGCTCCCATCACCCTCATTTTCGCCCTTCAGGGGAGGATTCTCCCCTTCCTGGTCGGATTGGCCGATGCCAGCGACACCCAGAAGCTCGCAAGGTTTGCCAAGAATGTCGTGATCGGGGGCGTCGGGCTCGCGGTCCTCGGCGGCCTGGTGGGATGGCTGATCGGGCCCGACGTGGTCGGTCTGCTCTTCAAACCCGAGTTCGCGCCGTCATCGACAGTGGCGATGTTGGTGGCGGGCGGGGTCATGGCAGCTGCTGCCGCTCAAATCGCAGGTCAAGTCCTAGTGGCCGAAGCACGGACCTCACGTCTCAGTGCCGCCTGGTTTGGC
Source organism: Acidimicrobiia bacterium (assembly GCA_040902845.1). Lineage (GTDB taxonomy): Bacteria > Actinomycetota > Acidimicrobiia > Spongiisociales > ZC4RG35 > JALYNX01. The sequence continues at coordinate 51,687 of JBBDWM010000041.1, read as the reverse complement.
GGGCTTCTCGTTGGCGTGGTGGCCCTATTGCTCCTCGGCGGTCAACCGGACGTTCGCGTCGCCGTGTCCTTCGCTATCGGTGAGGTGGTCGCCCTGATCCTCATGGCCGGGCTCGCGGTGCGGAGACAGACCTAGCCATCTTTTGTGGTCGGCGGCCAGACTCGGCGGGAAACGCCAACGAAGGTTTCTTGGCACCTGGGGGACGTGGTCCAAGACCACCAGACCGCCACTGTCGGCCTTGACCAGGCCGGTGCGAATCAGACTCGGAAGGTATCTGGGTAGCCGCACTCCCTCCCCCTTTTCCGCCGCGCGCACCAGGCGGAGCAGCTCGGCAACTGCGGCAGATCCGATGGCTGCTACCCAGAACCTGCGGACATAGGGATCGGTCGGGTGGAATCGAGCTGTGGAGGATTCGAGCCGGACCGGGACCACTGGCCGCACCCGAACAGTGGGCCGGACCGAAGCACCCGGGAGCCCAACAGCCTGACGATGCGGAGGACGTGCATCCCGACCACTCCCGGGCACTTCGATCTTCATGCTTAGGTTCTATCGTGAAGTGTTAACTATCGTCAAGATCCGTAAGCGGTGGTCGCGAAAGAAAACGGTTTCCGTTCACCGTGAACCGTTGACCGTCCTCCGTTCTCCGTTCTCCGTTCTCCGTTCTCCGTTCTTCCACCGACACGGTTCCAGGAGAGCCTGCCGTCGTGTAGTTGAAGGAGCGTGCAGGACTTCAGATCATTGCGGGTGTGGCAGGAGAGTCACGGTCTCGCCTTAGAGATCTATGAACTCACATCGAAGTTTCCGACCGGTGAGCGGTTTGGTCTCACCGCGCAGATGCGCCGTGCAGCGGTTTCAGTGAGTTCGAATATCGCCGAGGGGTGTTCGCGGTCGAGCCGACGCGACTTCGCAAGATTCTTGGAGATTGCGCTCGGATCGGCCTTCGAACTCGAAGTCCAGCTCGAGCTGGCGGTTTCACTTCGTATGGTCCCTGAAGGCCATGGAATTCTCGATCGATGCAACAAGACAAAGCGCTCGATCGTCCGCCTCATTAAGAGCGTGCGGTCGCACCCGCATAGTTAACCCGTTCGCCGTGATCCGTTCACCGTGATCCGTTCACCGTTCACCGTTACGGATTACGGATTACGGATTACGGATAACGGATAACGGATAACGGATAACGGACTACGGGACCGCCCCCAGCTGGCCGACGAAGACCACTAGTTGCACGGTTCCCTCGACGGGTTGACCGGGCGCCGGGTCGGTGCTGACGATTCGGTCGACCTGAGACGCATCGGTGACAGAGGTCTTCTGTGTGACCATGCTCAGCTTCACGCCCGTTTCCAACTCAAAAGCATGGATCGCCACCAGGGCATCCTCCACGGTCATTCCGATCAGGGCGGGCATCTCCCCGACCGGAGTCTCCCCGGTCGAGACCCAAATTGTTATCACCGAGCCCTGACTCACGGTGGCGCCGGGCTCGACGCTCTGATTGACCACGATGCCCACCGGTTCGAGCGAGGCGATCTCCACGACAAGGGGGTTGAGCTTGGCGTTGCGCAGGCGAGACTCCGCCTCGTCGACCTCGAGACCGACCACTGACGGCACCTGGGTGGGCGGCGGTATCAGGTACTGCTCGATGTTGGACGGCTCGGGTGGGAACTCGGTGATCGGGATGTCCTGTAGGACATAACTCATGAACTCGGCCCAGATCGGAGCTGGCACCGAGCCACCGAACACCCTCGCGTAAATTTGCCCGTTGATCACCACGTTGCGAAGCGGCACCTGTTGGGCTTCGTAACCGACCCACACCGCGGTGCTGTACTCGGGGGTGTAACCGACATACCAGGCGTCGAAGTTGTTCTGGTGGGTTCCGGTCTTCCCGCCCTGGGGTCGGTCGATGTTGGCTCGCTCCGCAGTTCCGGAACTGGTGGGAACCTTGGACAGAGCGCGGTGGGCGGCGGCGAAGATCGCCGGATCCGCGACCTGGGTTTGTTCCAGCTCGTGCTCGTAGATGACCGCACCGGAGCTGTCGACGATTCGGGAGATGATGTAGTCGTTGGCGTGGAGGCCGTTGGTGGCGAAGTTGGAGTAGGCATTGGCCATCTCCAGGGTGCTGACTGCGGAGCTGCCCAACACGATCGAGAGCACGGGGTCTAGCGCGGACTCGTCGATCCCCATGCGCCGGGCAACATCGACCACGTTCTCCGGCCCGACCTCGAGTGAGAGCTGGGCATACACCGCGTTGACCGAGCTATAGGTGGCTTGCTCCAAGGTGATGATCCCGTAGGAGCTGCCGGCGTTGCGGACGGTCCAGATATTGGACCCGTTCGGGGAGCAAGGAAACGGGCACTTGATCTCGACCGGGCTCCTGCCGCTCCAGGTGTGGCCGAGGGTGAAGCCCTGCTCCAGAGCCGCGACCAGGCCAAACGGCTTGAACGATGACCCCGGGTTGCGTCGACCCTGCACCGCGAGGTCGAACTGGGAGAACTCGAACGGGAGACCGGACGCCATCACCTTGACCGCGCCCGTGTGATTGTCGACCATGGTCATGGCCCCGGTAGGGACACAAGAGTGGGTCTCGGCGTATGTCGCCAGGAATTCGTCATTCTCACTGGGGAGGATCCCCCGACAGGCGGCCACGTTCTGCTCATATGGAGGAAGCGGCAGCCAGGACGCCAGGATCTCGTTGGCCTTCTTTTGCAGGGCGAGATCGATCTCGGTGAATACCTGAAGACCGCCACCCCCGTCACAGGCGACGTCGTCGGCCGGACAGCCGAATATTGCCTTCTTCCTCTCCTCGGGGGTGTCACCGAGCATGGAGAACTTCTCATCGTTGAGAAGCTGGCGTTTGACCTCGGCCACCACATGATCGGCCTCACCACGACGGAGCGGGGCCTCGATGACTCCGAGGGGTCGGGTGACTGCGAGGTCTGCCTGGGCTTTGGTGAGCCAGCCTTCCTCTTCCATCTGGCGGATCACGTCGTTGCGCCGCTCGAGGGTGATCTCGGGTCGGCGACGTGGGTTGTAAAGGGAAGGGTTGCGAACCAGGACGGCGAGAGCGGCCGCCTCGTGAATCTCGAGTTGGTCCAACTCTTTGCCAAAGAACTCGTCCGCCGCGGTCTTCACCCCATAGGCCCCGGCCCCGAAGTAGACCGAGTTCATGTAGTACTCGAGGATCCGCTCCTTGGGGAACCGCCGCTCCACCTCCGCGGAGACGAAAGCCTCGTTGATCTTGCGCCGGATGCTGACCTCGGAGCCGACGAAGGCGTTCTTGACCACCTGCTGGGTGATGGTGGAGCCGCCCCTGGTCGTGTCGTAGATCAGGTTGTCGATTGCAGCGGAGACAATGGCGGAGAAGTCGACACCGGAATGCTCGAAGAATTCGGAGTCTTCGGCGGCGAGGATGGCGTAGACGAGGACCTGTGGGACCTCCTCGTAAGGGACGGGCTCGGAGTTGCGGCCGTCATGCAGCTCGGCGAGCACCTCGCCGGAGTCGGCGTAGATCCGGCTTACCTGGCTCAGGTCGGGGAGGGTCAGCTCCATCGAACGGGTGTCGGGCACCCAGTCCTTTTTGATGCCTTCGAATGTCCCGTAAGCGGAGTTGGTGCCCAGGAACGCGAAAAGGCCGACCCAACCCGAGAGAAGAAGGGACATGGAGAGCAAGGTGGCGAGGGCGCCGAACCATCGGCCCCGTCGCTCCCGCGCCTCGATCTGATGTATGAGAGCTTTCCTGGCCATATGGGGGGATTGGACGTCTCGGGTGTCGCGAGAGTTCCCGACCTACGATCCTTGGGAGATGTCAGGATACCCGGACCATGGATGAAAGCAGGCGCACCACCAGCGACATCGACGTCGACGTCGTCTACGACCAACCGGCCGATCCCGAGAAGATCGGGGCTCCGGGCGAGTACCCGTTCACCCGCGGCCCTCATCCAACGATGTACCGGGGACGGCTGTGGACCATGCGGCAGTACGCCGGTTTTGGAACCGCGGAACAGACCAACAGACGCTTCCGGGACCTTTTGGACGCCGGCCAAACCGGTCTGAGCGTCGCCTTCGATCTCCCCACCCAGATGGGTCTGGATTCGGATCATGGCCTAGCCGCGGGTGAGGTCGGCAAGGTGGGGGTGGCGATCGACACCCTCGACGACATGCGCCGCCTTTTCGCGGGGATTCCACTCGACGGGGTGTCGACCTCGATGACGATCAACGCCACCGCGCCGATCCTCTTGCTCCTCTACCAATTGGTTGCCGAGGAGCAAGGAGTTGCTGCCTCGGCCTTGAGAGGGACGATCCAGAACGACATCCTCAAGGAATACGTAGCCCGCGGGACTTACATCTACCCGCCGCGGCCCTCGATGCGCCTTGTCACCAACGTCTTCGAGTACGCCCAGTCGGAAATGCCCGAGTGGAACCCGATTTCCATCAGCGGCTATCACATCCGAGAGGCCGGGGCCACCGCCGCCCAGGAGCTGGCCTTCACGATTGCCAATGGCCTGGCGTACGTGCGGGCCGCGATTGAAGTCGGCTTGAAGGTCGACGAGTTTGCCCCGAGGCTCTCATTCTTCTGGAATGGACATAGCAACTTCTTCGAAGAAGTCGCCAAGTACCGGGCGGCGCGTCGTATCTGGGCCCGTTTGATGAAGGAAGTGATCGGCGCGGCCGAGCCCAAATCATGGGCCATGCGCTTTCACACCCAGACCGCCGGCTCGACACTCACCGCGCAACAGCCGCTGAACAACGTGGTCCGGACCACACTCCAGGCCCTCGCCTCGGTCTTGGGCGGGACGCAATCGCTGCACACCAACTCCTATGACGAGGCGCTGGGTCTGCCCACGGACGAAGCAGCCCTCCTCGCTTTGAGAACTCAACAGGTGATCGCCTATGAGACCGGGGTAGCCGACACCGTGGATCCCCTCGCCGGCTCGTACTTCGTCGAGTTTCTGACCGATCAGCTCCAGATGAAGGCGGAGGAACTGATCGATCAGGTGGAGGCACTCGGGGGAGCGGTCGCCGCCATCGAGGACGGGTGGATGCAGGGTCAGATCGAGGAATCGGCTTATCGGGAGGCCCGACGCCAGTCGGAGGGGGGCTCGATCGTGGTCGGAGTCAACCGCTTTCAAGCCAACGACGATGGAGACGTGCCGATGCTCCAAGTGGACCCATCCCTCGAGGAAGGCCAGAGGCACCGTCTGGAGCAATGGAGGGCTGAACGCGATGCCGAAGCGACCGAATCCGCGCTCGAACAGTTGGAGGCCGAGGCGAGGACGGACTCGAACCTGCTGCCCGCGATGAAGGCTGCTCTGGCCGCCGGGGCAACCTTGGGTGAGGTCTCGGATCGGTTGCGCAACGTGTTCGGAACCCATCGCCCCGGCTGATTCGGCCCGGAATAACGACGCCGGTTAGCGTCTCGCCCGAAGCAGATGACAGACAGCAGAACACACCTTTTGATCATCGGTGGCGGGCCCGCCGGAACCCAGGCGGCGACCACCGCTTCCTCCAAGGGCGCCAAGGTGACCCTGATCGAGAAGGACATCGTCGGGGGAGCCGCTCATCTCTGGGACTGCATCCCATCAAAGACGATGGCAGCGAGTGCCCTCCGTCTCACGTCTATTCGCAACGCCGCCAAGTTGGGCTTCGTCACGGAGGTGGGTCGGGTGGATCCCAAGGTGCTTGCCGAGCGAATCTCGGTGATCACCGGAGACATCAACCGCAACTGGGTCAGACTCCTCGAGTCCCAGGGTGTCGTCATGATCGAGGGCACCGGCCGGTTCGTGTCCGACCATGAGGTGGCGGTTGCCACTGCCACCGGGGAGCGTCGAATCACCTTTGACAAGGCGATGGTGTCGACCGGCTCCGCCCCCCGGGTCCCGGAATGGGCTCCTGTCGACCGCAAGCGAGTTCTCACCACGCGTGACAGCTACTTCCTCGACGAGGTGCCCGAGCACATCGTGGTGATCGGGTCAGGTGTGACCGGGGTCGAGTTCACCCACATCTTCGAGAGTCTCGGCGCCAAGGTCAGTCTGGTGGTTTCCCGCCAACAGATCCTCCCCCATCGCGACGCCGAGGTAGCCGCCGTCCTGGAGGAGGATTTCCTCGAGCGGGGGGTCCGGTTGGTCATCGGAGCTAGAGCCGAGAACATCGAAGTGTCCGACGACGGGGTTTCGGTGGTTTGTGACGACGGGCGGGTGATCCGTGGCTCCCACGCGCTTCTGGCAGTCGGTTCCTACCCGCTCAGCGAGGGCCTCGATCTCGAGGCGGCAGGCATCGAGTCCGTCGACGGGTACATCACGGTCGATGACTATCAACGGAGCTCGGTCTCACACATCTATGCGGCTGGAGACGTTACCGGCCAGATGCCGCTGAGCTCGGTGGCATCGATGCAAGGGCGGAAGATCGCCCGACACGCCCTTGACCTTCCGGTTACCCCTCTTGACTATTCCAAGGTGGCGGAGGCGATCTTCACCGAGCCCGAGATCGCGTCAGTGGGTCTTGTCGACGTGGAGGCCGCGGCAGAAGGTCGCAAGGTGCAGACGATGAAAGTGCCTTTTGCAGCGAATGCCCGCTCGGTGCTGCAACATGTGACTCGGGGGTTCGTGAAGCTGACCTCCGACCCGGCCACCGGGGTTGTGCTCGGAGGCACCATCGTCGGTCATCGCGCCTCTGAGTTGATCGGGGTCATTGCCCTCGCGGTGCAGGCCCAGATCACCGATGAGACCCTGGTGGAGACACTCATGGTTCACCCGTCGATGACCGAGGCCATCTCAGACGCCGCGGAATAGATGTCCCCCCTTTCAAGGGGGACCGCCTGAGCACAGCGAAGGCGAAGGGGGGTTTATTTGACAATCGCGATGACCTGACCGGCGCTGACCGTGTCGCCGGGCTCGACCCGAAGGTCCACTACCTCACCTGCATTGGGGGTGGTCACCTCGTTCTCCATCTTCATCGCCTCGAGCACACATATCGGGTCGCCGGCCTTGACCGATGCGCCAGCCTTCACGTGAACCTTGACGATGGTGCCCTGCATCGGTGCGGTGAGCACACCGTCAGAGGCATTGCTCGGGCCTGGATGCGACAGCCGCGGTGGGCGTCTCCGGAGGCCCGCTCCGGGCACGACTGGCTCCGGCGCCCAATAGGACACCGTGAAGCGACGGCCCCCCACCTCGACAGTGATGTCACGCTTCGCCAGTTCCTCGTCCTCGGGTAATGCCGGTGGGGCGTCGGGAGAGCTCGGGTCGAGGGTCACCGATTCCTCCATCCACCGGGTGTGATGCTGGCCTTTGATGAAATCAGGGTGATCGAGAACCGCGAGATGGGCAGGGATGGTGGTGGCAACTCCGCGTACCTTGAATTCTTGTAGAGCTCGGCGTCCCCGGTTGATGGCACTGGCTCGGGTCGGGCCCCAGACCACGAGCTTTGCCATGAGGTTGTCGTAGTACTGGGACACCGTCGTTCCCTGCCGAATCCAGGAGTCCACCCTGACTCCGGGGCCGGCGGGCTCCTGCCACTCCACGACCTGTCCCGGGCTGGGCATGTAGTTGTTGAAGGGATCCTCGGCATTGATCCGGAACTCGATGGCATGACCGCGCGGCTCCACCTCGTCGATGGTCAGTTCCTCGCCCCTCGCGATGCGAAGTTGCCATTCGACCAGGTCGAGGCCGGTCACCATCTCGGTCACCGTGTGCTCGACCTGGAGCCTTGTGTTCATCTCGAGGAAGAAGAAGTCACCGCTTTGATCGACGAGGAACTCCACGGTCCCGGCGTTGACATAACCGCAGGATCGGGCTGCGGCCAACGAGGCTTTGGCGAGGGCTCGGCGTTGTTTGAGGGTGAGCCCGGGAGAAGGCGTTTCCTCGATGAGCTTTTGGTGGCGTCTCTGCACCGAGCAGTCGCGTTCGCCGAGAAAGACCCCCTTGCCGTGGCTATCGAAGAGGATCTGGGCTTCGACATGGCGTGGCCGCTCGAGGTACTTCTCAACGTAGACCTCGGGGTTCCCAAAGTAGGCGTCGGCCTCGCGGCGGGCGCCCTCGAATGCGTCAGCCAGATCTTCGGGCCCCCGCACGACGCGCAGACCCTTGCCACCTCCACCGTGGGCCGCTTTGATCGCCACGGGATAGCCGAATCTATCGGCGATGGCCTCCGCCTCGTCAACCGAGGTGATCGGATCGGTGATACCGGGAACGGTCGGAACACCGAACTTCTCGGCATTGCGACGGGAGGTGATCTTGTCACCCATGCCCTCGATGGCGTCAGGCGGAGGGCCCACCCAAATGATTCCCGCCTCTTGGACGGCCCTGGCGAAGCCGGCGTTTTCGGATAAGAAGCCATACCCGGGATGTATCGCCTCGGCTCCCGATTCGTGAGCGACCTGAAGGATCCGATGCTGGTTCAAGTAGCTCTCGGCGGCAGGGGCCGGCCCGGCGTTCCATGCCTCGTCTGCCAGGTCGACGTGGAGAGCATCGCGGTCCAATTCGCTGTAGAGAGCGATAGTCCGGATCCCCATCTCCCGCGCGGTGCGGATCACCCGTACCGCGATCTCGCCCCGGTTGGCAATGAGGAGCGATTTCATCGGCTCACCCCCCCTAATTGGGACCGTCAGGTCCGGATATGAACCCTGTACGTCTCAATTACGAAAGCGGTCCCCGTCCGGCGACGTTCTGTCGGTCACTGAGGGCCGTTTCCATGTTTTTTGGGAGGAAGCTTTTCGCGCTTGGTTCGAAGCACTTCCAGAGCCCTGATCAACTTGTACCTGGTCTCCCTGGGCTCGATCACTTCATCGACGAGACCCAGCTCGGCGGCCACGTAGGGGTTGTTGAACTTCTCCTCGTAGTCGGCGATCAGCTCGGCACGTCGGGTCTCACCGTCATCGGAGGTGAGCTCGCGGCGGTGGATGATGTTCACCGCACCCTGTGCACCCATGACTGCGATCTCGGCTGAGGGCCAGGCGAAGACGAGGTCGGCGCGTATCCCTCGGGCGTTCATGACCAGGTAGGCGCCGCCGTAGGCCTTGCGGGTGATCACCGTAAGCCGGGGAACGGTTGCCTCGCAGTAGGCGTAGAGAAGCTTGGCCCCGTGGCGGATGATCCCGTTGTGCTCCTGATCGACACCCGGGAGAAAGCCGGGCACGTCGACGAAGGTGACGAGCGGGATATTGAATGCATCGCAGAAGCGGACGAAGCGAGCGGCCTTCTCGGACGCAGTGATGTCCAGGGTTCCAGCGAGATTCGCCGGCTGGTTGGCGACGACACCGACGGTGTGCCCGTCGAGGCGCCCGAAGCCGATGACGATGTTCTTGGCCCAGTGCTCATGCACCTCAAAGAACTCGTGGCCGTCGAGCACGATTTCGAGGACCTGGATGACGTCGTAGGGCTGACTCGAGGAGTCGGGGATGATCGAGTCGAGTTCGTCGTCGATCCGGTCCGGCCGGTCGGTCGGGGTGAAGAACGGAGGCAGCTCCATGTTGTTGCGGGGGAGGAACGACATGAGATAGCGCACCGCTTCCAGGGCGTCCTGGCCGGTGGGATAGACGAAGTGGGTGACCCCGGACTTGGAGGCGTGGGTGAGAGCGCCTCCCAGTTCCTCCATCGTGACCTCCTCGCCGGTGACGGCCTTGATCACGTCGGGCCCGGTGATGAACATGTGACTCGTTTGGTCAACCTGGATGACGAAATCGGTCAGGGCGGGGGAGTAAACCGCACCGCCCGCGCAGGGGCCCATGATCACCGAGATCTGGGGGATAACCCCCGAAGCTCTCACATTGCGCTCGAAGATCCTGCCATAGCCGTCGAGTGAGGCGATGCCCTCTTGGATCCGGGCACCACCGGAGTCTTTGAGACCGATCACCGGGGTCCCGGTGTCGAGGGCCATATCGAGGATCTTGCAAATCTTGTCGGCCACGACCTTGCTGAGACTCCCGCCGAACACGGTGAAATCTTCGGCGAAGACGAAGACGGGTCGCCCGTCGATGGTCCCGTGACCGGTGACCACGGCGTCACCGAGGGGCCTCTTGTCTTCAACTCCGAACCCGGAGGCCTGATGCCTTACGAACTGGTCGATCTCCTGGAATGAGCCCTTGTCGAGAAGGGTGTCCAGACGCTCCCGTGCGGTGAGCTTGCCCTGTTCGTGTTGACGTGCGACCGCCCGCTGACTCCCCGCGTGCAGCGCCTCCTCGCGGAGCTCTCTCAGTTTCTCGATCCGCGCCTCAGTGCCCACGACTCTCTCCGTAACCTCACACTTCGACTCGCCGGAGGACGATATGGCTACACCCTATTGGCAGTTGCATCGGGACGAGGTTCCTTCGACCCAAGACCTGGCGCGCTCCGAGCTCGTGACCATCCCGGTGGTGGTGATGGCCACCGCCCAGACCTCAGGCCGAGGCCGTTCGGGGACAGGGTGGATCACAGCGCCTCGCGCCCTCGCGGTGTCCGCGGCGTTGAGAGCCGATCCTGGAGAGGGTCGCCCCATTTCCTTGATGGCGGGTGTCGCCGCACGGCGAGCCCTGGGCAACATGGTCGATCTGAAGTGGCCGAATGACCTGGAACTGGGAGAGGACAAGATCGGTGGCATCCTCGTGGAGCAAAGCAATGGGGTCGTTGTGATCGGGATGGGGGTGAATCTGTGGTGGCCAGACCCTCCAGATGCTGTCGGCGCCTTACTCGAGGAGGACCCCGGCCCCGAGCGTCATGCCGAGATAGGAGCCCTGTGGGCAGCCGAGCTTCTCAGCCTCATGACGGCGGAGGCATGGCCCATTGATGAGTATCGCCAAGCCTGCGTCACACTCGGTCGTGACATCGCCTGGGACCCGGCCGGATCGGGAAGGGCGGTAGACGTCACCGAATCCGGGGCGTTGCTAATCGAAGACAATTCGGGGCGGCGCGAGATCCACTCCGGCGCAGTTCGTCACATAAGGGGTTAGCCGAGTACCTCTTCGACGGGTGGCGGCAGCGTCTGTCTCAGGAAGGCGAGGATCCGTCCCATTGCATCCTCTGACGCCGAAGCGTCGTATTCGGGTGCGTCGACGTCGAGAAAATGATGACGGGCCCCCGGGTACAAAAGCCACTGGCCATGTTGGTTTCGGTCCTGCGCCTCGTCGACCGTGCTGGCATCCACCAGCTCGTCGTCGACCCCATACAGGCCGAGGACAGGAACCGGGAGGTGATCGAGATAATCGGCCACCTGGTAGTCGCGGTCCTCGTCTCCGGTTAGTGGCGTGTAGGCCAGCACCAGCGACCGGACCCAGGGCCGCGTTGCAGCAGAGATCAGGCCGAAGCGACCTCCGACATCGACACCGAGCATTGCGACCTCGTCGCTGACCGCCCATTCCAGGTCGTCGGAGACCACGTAGCTGTGCAACTCGTCGAGATCGGCAATGGCCCGGGCGTCGGACAGGGTGTTATAGCTGTCCAATGGATCGCCGACCTGGCGATAGAAATCGAGTGAGATGGCCAGGATCCCGTTCCGGGCGAGACGGCGGCAGAGGTCTTTTTCGAAGCTGCCCAACCCGTCGAGACTGGGGAGCACGAAGGTGACCGGGAACTTCCCTGCCGCGTCGGGACGGGCCAGATACCCGGTGCGGTGCCCCGTCCCCATCGGGATCGGGCATGCCCCGTACATGATCGGATAGGTGCCCTCGTGGGCCAGCACGGCCATGGGCCAACGTTAACCGGTCACTCTTCGCCTTCCAGGAGGTCGACCAGGCGAGGTGTTCGGGTTAGCGCGGAACCAGGGCTAGCCTGCGCATCGTCCCAATCAGACGATGTCTTCCTCTCCATCGACCCCTGTTTCTCGTCGTGGGCTGCCCCGTTGGCTCAAGGTCACGTTCCTGACCCTGCTGGTGGTGGCCAATTTGGTCGCGCTCGGGTTGTTCTGGGCCCTGAACACCGGTCAAAACCTGCTGAGCGGCGCCGACACGGACGAGGAGGTGGTCGACGTACTCACCAAGCCCACCGGTGACGCCCTCACCTTCCTGGTCGTGGGGAGCGATTCTCGGGAAGGGCTCGAGGATCTCGAAAACTTCGGCGACTTCGCTGGTGAGCGGGGCGATGTTGTGATGCTGGTCCGGGTCGATCAAGCCAATGGCGAGGCGCGAATGCTCAGCATTCCCCGGGATCTCTGGGTCGACATCCCCGGTGAGGGCATGGGCAAGATCAACTCTGCCTTCTCCTACGGGGGGCCAAGCCTGATGGTCAGAACCATCCAGGAGAATCTCGGCATCGAGGTTAATCACTATGTGGAGATTGGTTTCGTCGGGTTCCAAGAGATGATCGACGAACTGGGAGGGATTCACATCGCGTTTCCCTATGCCGCCCGGGACGGCTCGTCGGGTCTCGACGTGGAGGCTGGAACCGAGGTCCTCGACGGGAAGATGGCGCTCGCCTACGCCCGATCCCGTAAGTACCAGGAGTATCAGAACGGATCTTGGGTGAGTGTCGACGCCAACGACATCGGGCGAACCCAACGACAACAGGAAGTGGTGAGGGCAATCCTCTCCGAGTTGAAGACCCCGGCGTCGGTGGCCGACGCCGGCGATTTGACCTCGGCCATGGCCAACCACATGACCATCGACGCCACCCTCGCTTCGTCGTCGGTCGCCGGGCTCGCTTGGGACTTCCGCAGCCTCCTGACAGGAGGCATCGAAGGGAGCACGCTTCCGGTCGACGGAGCCACCATCGGCGGTGCCTCGGTGGTAGTTGCAAGAGAGCCCGAAGCAACTCAGATGATCGCCGACTTCATTGGAGGGAGCGGAACGGCGATTCAGCAGCCGCTCCGGGTGCAGGTCCTCAACGGCAACGGCGTGAGTGGTGCTGCCGGCAAGATGTCACAAACGCTCCAGTCGAGTGGCTTCACCGTGGAGTCGATCGGTAACGCCGAGACCCGCGACTACGAGCTGACCACGATCGTGGTTCCCGTTGGAAGCGCCAATGGCGGGGTGATCGTATCCGAGCTCGGTTTTGGTGTAGTCGAGTTTGGCGATGTCGATAACGGTTATGACGCCGTTGTCATCGTCGGCGCCGACGCCCCGTGATTCGTCCTGCCACGTGGTTCGGCCCCGGGCGGGCACGGCAGACGGTTCGTAGAGTGAGGTTTCAATGGACATAGCGATTATCGGGGCCGGTTATGTAGGTCTGGTGACCGGAGCCGGACTCGCCCACCTGGGCCACCGGGTTCGCATTGGCGAGGCAGATTCCCAACGAGTGGATCGACTCCGCAACGGGATAGTTCCGATCTTCGAAGATGGATTGCCCGCGCTCCTGGCGACTGCCGCAGAACGCGAGTTGATCAGCTTTCACACCTCCAACAAGGAGGCGGTTGCCGGCAGCCGTTTCGTCTTTCTCTGCCTCCCCACCCCCGAAGCCGAAGACGGGCGCGCCGATCTTCGATTCATCAACGTGGTGATCGACGAGTTGGCCAACGAGGTCGACGCAGATGTCATCTTCGTCGTGAAGTCGACCGTGCCCCCGGGGACTGTCTCCGGTCTTCGCAAGAGACTCGCCGATGTCGGCAGCCAGGCCCGGATTGTGTCCCATCCCGAATTCTTGCGGGAGGGTCGGGCGGTAGAGGACTTTCTCGAGCCCGATCGAATCGTTATCGGTGCCTGGGAGGAAGAAGACGCCGACGCCGTGGCCGACCTCTACGCCAGCGTCGACACCCGTGTCGTCAGGACCGATCCGACATCGGCCGAGATGATCAAGTATGCCAACAACGCTTATCTGGCAACACGTCTCACCTTCGTCAACACCCTGGCCAACGTTTGTGAGGCGGTGGGTGCGGACATCCTCGACGTGGTCGAGGGCATCGGTCTCGACCACCGAATCGGCCCCCACTTCCTGCAGCCAGGCCCCGGGTATGGAGGCTCCTGCTTCCCGAAGGACACCTCCGCCCTCATCGCGGTAGCCAGCGATGCCGGCTATGACTTCGAGCTCCTGAGAGCCGTCATCGAGGCAGATGAGGAGCAGCGGCGGCGGGTTGCCGAGAAGGTGCGACAGGCAGCGGGAGGCGGCCTCCACGGGCGCCGGATCGCGATGTGGGGTGTTGCCTTCAAAGCCGGGACCGACGACCTGAGGGAATCTCCCGCCATGCGCATTGCCGCCCTCCTCGCGGCTGACGGCGCCGAGGTGGTTGCCTACGACCCCGAAGCCTCGACCGATCTACTGACGATGGCCCCCGATCCACTGGCGGCCGCCACAGATGCCGATGTGCTCCTGGTCGCGACCGAGTGGCCGGAGTTCACCACGGTGGACCTCGCCGAAGTCGCTCGCGTCATGCGCGGGCACCGGGTGGTGGACGCTCGGAACCTGCTCGATCCGAAGGCGGTTCGGGCGGTGGGCCTGGACTATTGGGGTCTGGGAAGGCCAGGCGCGTAGCGCCGTGGCCTTCGGCCGCATAACGCCTAAGGCCGAAGGCCCGTGGCCTTCGGCCGCAAAACGCATAACGCCCGGAGGCCTTGGGCCGCATAACGCCTAACGCCTAACGCTCCCCGCATAACGCCCGGTGGCCTTGGGCCGCATAACGCCTAACGCATAACGCACAGCACCTGACGCATTGCTTTGCGTTTTGCGTATTGCGTATTGCGGTTTGCCGGTTTACCGGAAGAGGTCCTCAGCCGCTGGTCTCACCAGGTCTCTTCCTCGTCCCTTGCCCCGGGGTCCGGCATAGCCGCGGATCAGGGCCGCCGGGATCCCCGCCGATTTTCCCATGACCAGATCGGCGGCCGCGGCCAACTCGTCGGCGACGGCCACTTCGGTGACTTCGAGCTCGTGACCCGACCAGTCAGTCGTGCCCTTGAGGTCGAGTATCGCTTCGAGCCCTGACAAGCCGATAGCGACATCGGTCAACCCCTTGCGCCAGGCGCGGCCGAACGTGTCCGAGATGATGACCGGCAGATCCACCGAGAAATGCCGCTCCAACCTGGTTCGAATGCGGTGAGCGGATCGGTCGGGATCGTCGGGGAGGAGGACCAAGGTGCCCGGTTCCGTGTTGGAGCGGTCGATTCCGGTGTTGGCACAAATGAACCCGTGCTTGGTCTCGGTGATGATCAGGTCTCCACGGCGACGAACGATCGAGACTGCCTCTGACTCGATCAGACGCCGGCGGAACTCCTCCTCGTCACCTTCGATCTGAACGACAGCACCTTCAGCCTTGGACACGATCTTGTGGGTGACCACGATCACATCGCCTGATACCGGCGACAGTGGTTCCAGGGCGGTGGCCAGCAGGGCCGACAGATCGTCGCCCGGGGCCACGACCCCGATACCGGTCACCGGGATGATCTCGAGGTTCACAACCCGAGTATGGCCCGACCCAGTCGGGCCGCCGCCGCCGCATCCTTGATCAGCGTGTCCTCGACGACCACTTCGACACCCTCGATCACTGTCGAGTCAGCCGCATCGCCGGTGTCGATCACCACGATGTCGGCCACTCCCTCGTAAGCCATCGCCACCCCAGAGTTCCCTGGCGGGAGCCCGAGAGTGCTCATCACCCGGTCGGCCGGACCTTTGAGTGCCCTGCCCCCAAACAGCGGGCTGATGGCGGTGACCCGGGGGTGGTTGGCCACGGCCTCCCGGATCCCGGGCACGGCGAGAATGGGCCAGATCGAGAGGGGTGGATTGGAGGGCGCAATGAGCAAGATGTCGGCTCCCTCGATGGCCTCGATCACACCCGGCGCGGGCCGCGATTCGGCGGCGCCGCTGAATCGAAGCTCGGCCACCTCGTCACGGTGCTGTCGGTGAACGAAGTACTCCTGGAACGAGAGCCATTCGCCCGATCTCACCTTGACCTCGGTGCGCATAATGTCGTCGGTGGCGGGGAGGATCAGGGGGATGATCTCGAATCGCCTCCGGACGGTGTCTGTGACCTGAGAGAGGGGTTCCCCGCCGGCAAGTCGGGCGCTCCGGTAGACGTTGAGCGCGAGATCGAGGTCGCCGAGTCGGAATCGATTGTCCAACCCGAGCCGACCCAGTTCATCGTTCGCGGTGAAGGTGTCTCCCTCACGGCCCCACCCCTCCGGCCCCTCGACGCCGGCGAGGGTGTAGACCACGGTGTCGAGGTCCGGTGACACCCTCAAACCGTGGATCACCTCGTCGTCGCCTACGTTGACGATCAGAGTCAGAACCACCTTCTCGATGGTGGCCAGACCCCTGGCGAGACGGGCTCCTCCTACCCCGCCCGACAGCTCCACGACCCTCATGGAGAGTCCTCGATATTGCTCAGCGCCGCCACCCGGTGAACAATGTCCCACCGCATGACCGATGCCTCGACTCCGCCGATCGCGGAGGAATCCACAAACGAAGCGCCTCCGAGCACGCCCAAGATCAAGGTGGTGGTCACCCTGGTCGAAGGTGCAGATCTGGAAGCAGCGCTGGCCACTGTCGAACGCCAAGTGTATGACTCGGTCGAAGAGGTCATAGTTGTGGGTGACCCCGAGATCGAAGTGCCCGACGGGGTGGGGCGCTCGTCGACACTCGAGGAGGCCATTGCCTCGACCCCCCACGACGTGGAATACCTGTGGATCCTCCACTCCGATGCCCGCCCCCGACCCGATGCCCTGGCTGCCCTCGTGTCTGAGTTGGAGCGCAACGAGGCTTCGTTGGGCGGTTCGAAGCTCCTCGTGGCGGGCACCCGGGACGAACTGGAGTCGGTGGGAAGTGCGACGGACGTCTTCGGTGAGCCCTTCTCGGGTCTTGACGAACGCGAGATCGATCTCCAGCAATACGACGTCGTACGCGAGGTCGCCTTCGTGTCTTCGGTCTCGATGTTGGTGCGTCGCGATCTGGCACAGGGCTTGCAGGGTCTCGACGACCTTCTCGAGCCCGTGGCTGCCGGGCTCGATTTCTCACAGAGAGTCAGGCTGGCAGGCGGTCGCGTCATCACTGTGCCCTCCTCTGAGGTCTTTCACCAGGGCCGTTGCCGTGAGGCGGGCCGGGGATGGCGCGAGCAGGCCGGCCGCATGCGAGCAATGCTCAAGGCATATCGACCGATCACCCTGGCTTGGGTGATCCCCTTCCTTCTCTTCGTGGGGCTCGTCGACTCGTTCTTCAATCTGGTCCTTTTGCGCTGGAGACCCGCCGCCCGTAATGCGGCTTCGTGGGGATGGAATATCTCCCATTTGCTCTCGACCATCACCGCTCGCCGCCGGTTCAAGCCGGTCCGTGCCTTCGGCGACGAGGAGCTCTTTCGCTTCCAGGCCCGAGGGTCGGTTCGGCTCCGTGATCTGGGGGCGGAGCTCACCGAACGTTTGTTGTTCATGTTCGACGACGACAAGGCTCTGGCGCGGAGCACGCGGCGCATCTGGTCGAGTCCCGGGATTTGGGGCGCCCTCATCGCCGCCGCTCTGGTGCTCGTCTCTGCCCGCGCCATTTTCTTCACCGGTGTTCCCAACATCGGTGCCAGTTTCGAATTCGAGTCGTCGTCGGTCGCCCTTTCGCGGTTCCTCGGAGGGTGGAATGACTCCGGGCTTGGCTCCCCAGATGCGGTGCACCCCTCCACCTGGCTCACAGGGTTGTTCTCATTGCTCTGGTTTGGGGCCGATGGAGTCGCCCGAGTCGTCATGACCATCGGGTCGGCGATTCTGGCATTGCTGGGAATGGGCCGGCTCGCAGGTCGCCTCGGATTGAGGGGTCCTGGCCGCTACTTATCGGGTCTGGTTCTTCTCGCCGGTCCGGGCACGGCAGTCGCCATCGGCGCCGGCTCGTGGTTGGCGTTGGGCGCCGCATCGTTGCTCCCATGGGCAGTCCGGTCGGTCTTCATCCTCTCGTCTGACACCGGGACACGAAGGCCGACTCGATTCGCTTGGGTGATCGTCTGGTCATTGCCTCTGGCCTCGATGTCACCGGTTCTGGCGGTGGTCCCGCTCGTGACCGGTTTGCTGGCGCGGGTCCTCGGTGATGTCAAATCCCGTGTCTGGCTCGCCCTTGTGAGTCTGCTTGGGTTGGTTGTCGTAATCCCCTTCGTGATCGGCGACCCGGGCTGGCTTCTCGAGACCAACCGACGCCTCGGTCTCGACGTCGCAGAGCTGTGGCCGGTCCTGTTGACCGTGGTCATCCTCCCGCTTCTGTTTGTCGAGGAGGAGATCGGGCGTATCGGCTTGGTTGGTGCTGTCCTGAGCTTGACCGCATTGGTGTTGATCCGTGTTCCGGTCGGTGGGCCCGGCGTCGAAGAGGCGCTGTTGATAACGGCATCCTTCGGGACCGCAATCGTGGTGGCTGCGGCCCTGGATCGTCTGTCTTTCGAGCCGCGGAGGGCTCTGGCCGCGGTGGCCGCGACCGCCGTTCTGATCCTGTCGATCGGTTCGATGGCAGGGGGCCGGCTCGGCCTTCCTCCCGGGGATCTGAACGACCGATATGCGTTTGCCGAAACGCTGGCCGGCGAAGGCGGACCGGGTCGAATCCTCGTCGTGTCGACCGATCGCACGATGATCCCGGGAGAAGCACGATCCGGCCCGGGCTTCTGGTATCGCCTCATGGACGGGTCCGGCATGACTCAGGATGAGGTCTGGCTGCCGGATCGCCGCCCCGGGGACGACGAACTCTCTACAGCAATCGAACAGATGGCTTCCGGATCCGATCTGCGGCCGGGGAAAGCTCTGGCTGAGTTCTCCGTCGATTGGGTTGTGATCGATGGCCCGCAGTCATACCTGGAGGACGTCCTCGCAGTCCAACTCGATTTGGTGCCAACACCCCTCGATCCCGAGGCAAGGGTATACGAGAACCTCAATTCGGTGCCGATGGCTGCCGGACCGGGGTCGATCTGGACCGGGGATGGCGCCGGTTTTGTTGGAGAGGCGACCTCGGATCGGATTCGTCTTTCCCTCAACGATGACCCGCGATGGGCTCCAGAGCCACAAGCGGCCGAGTGGGCCGTGTCTGTGGCGGGTGAGGATGGCGTAGCGCGTTACCGACCTGACCCGACAGGCCTGGTGCTTTCGATCACGGCGTTGGGCCTTCTATTCCTATCACTCGGCGTCATTGTCGTTGCAAGGATTCGACGTTGAGAGTCCTGTTTCGAACGCTCCTGGTCGTGGCTCTCGCAGCCGGCGCTCTCGCTGTCCCCGCTCTCGATCCTCCTCAGACCGCTCCGGTTGCCGCGGTCGACACGCCGGCGATGGCGGTATGCGCCGTCGAAGAGGGGAGTGGGCGATCTACCACCATCGGTGTCGCCTCGACCGTGGACGGGCCGGGGACAATGACCGCGTTCGCCGCCGGATCGACTGTCGGCAGCCTCGACTTCGAGACCGGTGAATCCCGAGCTTCATCGATCACCGTTGCCGACGTCGCCGCCGTGGGTGTCGGGGCAGCACTCATCGAGCTTCCGGCCACCGCCTCAGCCGCCGCGTCGGTAGTGGTCGGTGTTGACTCGTTGTCAATCGACACCTGCCCCGCCGCATCCGGGAGTGAGTTGATCCTTGGAGGTGGCTCGACGTTGAGCGATCAACGCTTCGAGGTCCAGTTGATGAATCCCTACGCCGGTAAAGCCATCGTGAACTTCACCGTTCAGTCCGATGCGGGGTTGGAGTCGAGTGCCGCCTTGGATTCAGTGATCGTCCCCGCGCGGTCCTCGGTGTTGGTCAATCTCGCCGAGGTTCTCCCCGGTCGGGAATGGATGACAGTGGCGATCGAGGTGGACACCGGGGGCGTGTTGGCAGTAGGTCGTCTCGGCATCGGCGATGACAGTGCGACTTGGGACGCGGTTGCTCCGGCTCAGGAATGGTTCGTCCCGGTGCCCCATGGCCTCGAGTCGAGACAGGTCGTCATCGCCGCCCGTGATTTCGATGTCGAGTATCAGATCGATTTCTACGGGCCGGACGGCTTGATCGAGGCTTTCGAGACCGGTCAGATAACGGCGAGGGGCCAGGCGATCGTGGATATTGGGGCGTTGACTCCTATCGCCACGGCGATTCGGGTGGTGACCACCGGCCCGGTAGGGGCGTTCCTCCGCATCACGAATGTCACAGCTGTCGCCCTGACGTCCGGCTCCACCACACCAGCCTCGGGTTTGTTGTTGCCGGGGGCCGGTTCAATCCCGGGAGGATCGGGTTGGATCGTTCTTCTCAATCCTGGGCTCGAGGACGTGAAGGCCGAGGTCTCCATGCTGGCATCGGCTGCGGGGACGGTGTCAGTCGCGGTCGCTGCCGGTGAGGTCGTCGAGATGGTGGTGTCTCCGGATCCCACCCTGGGCTACGCGATCACCGCCGATGGCCCTCTCGTCGCGAGCTGGTCAACCGCCTTCGGAGGCTCGATCGGCGTCGGCTTGGCTGCCCCGATACCCGATGAATGAAATCGGGGAACGGCTCACCTGGGTGTTGGGGGCGGTGGTCGCTGCAATAGCAGTGATCCTGATCCTGAGACAGATGACCGGTCGTCATCGCCCGGTAGCGATCCAACAGGCGAAGCTCGGCCCCGGGGTCTATCTGTTCACTTCGGCGGCGTGCCCCGACTGTGAGAGCGCCCGTCGCGTGCTGCTTGGAGCAATCGGTCCCTCCGGCTTTGTCGAGGTGAGTTGGGAATCCGACCCGGAGACATTTCGGGAGTTGGGTGTGGACGCCGTTCCCGCAACGTTGGTCGTCAGCGATTCGCACGGTTCCACCCTGTATCCAGGACGACCGGATCGCGCCCTCGAAGTCTTGAATCCTTGAATGGAGATGGGGCGACTCCTACCGTGCTGGCCATGGTTCTCAGTTGTGTGCGGTGTGGCTCGCCTTCAGCAGCCCTGATGACATTCTCGTACGGCGATGCCGCGGTCTGGCTCGACGACCTCGTTTCCGATGACGGGCCCTTCGGATATGCCCTGTGTGCCGATCATGCCGATCGGATGATGCCGCCCCAGCGGTGGACCCTCACCGATCGGCGAACCGTGACGAGGTTGTTCGCCCCGCTGTCGGTTGCCTGATGGCCCTGGACCGCGATCTCCTCGACGCGGTCAAAGACTTGGACGAGCATGACTTGAGACGTCTTCTCATCCTCACGAGGGCCCAACTCCAGAGGTCGGGCGCTCTCATCTCTGACGATCATCCCCAGGTGCGTCTTCGCAAACAGGCGGTTCGATGTGGCAAATCCGGGTGCACCACCTGCCCCCATGGCCCTTACTGGTACGCCTACTGGACCGAGGAGGGGAGACGTCGCAGCCGTTATGTCGGTCGTCTTCTGGAGGAGGGCTCGTTGTTGTAGGACTGGGTGGGCCGTAGCATGTGGCGACCCCAAGCAGCAACGAAATCGATATGGACTGCCCCCAGTGCTCTCAACCTGATGTGATCGAAATCGAACATCTCTTGCCCGACGGCACCGAGGTTCTGTTCTTTGCATGTCACAACTGCGAAGAGAAATGGTGGAACCGGGACGGAGTTGATATCGACGTGGCACAGATCTTGGAGATCGTCCGCCAGCATCGGACATGACCCTCCAGCGGAGGGTCGGCCCCGTCTTCCAGTGGCCGACATTCCTGATCATCGCCGGGATCTCGTTGGTGATCTTGGTCGTGTTGAACCCGGGCTGGATCCTGTCGGCTACCACTCCCACCGGGGGCGACATGGGGGCTCATGTCTTCGGCCCCGCCTACCTCAGGGACCATCTGCTTCCCAAGGGGAGGATTCTCGGATGGTCCAACGATTGGTTTGCGGGCTTCCCCGCCTTCTACTTCTACTTCCCGCTTCCCTCATTGGTGATCGTCCTGCTCGATGTGTTCCTGCCCTACGGAGTCGCCTTCAAGGTTGTGACAGTGATCGGGCTCCTCGGCATCCCACCCGCGGCGTATTACCTCTCACGTTCGATGCTGCTCGGACGGCACGTGTCGATCGTGGCCGCCGGTTCCGGGGCGGTGTTCGCCTTTCTGGAGAGCTATTCGATATACGGAGGCAACGTCGCCTCCACCCTGGCCGGTGAATTCGCATATTCATGGTCGTTCGCCCTTTCCCTGCTCTATCTGGGACTGCTGATTCGAGCGGTCAGGGAGGACAGGAAGTACCTGAAATGGGCGGCGCTTGCGTTGGCGGCGACCCTTCTCTCCCATGTGCTCACCACGATCGTTGTGGTGTTCGCCTCGCTGTTCGTGATTCCATGGCGTCGCGGGTTCTGGCGCACTCTGGCGATTGGGATCTGGGGTTTTGCCATCGCTGCTTTCTGGGCCATTCCACTGGTCGCCCGTATCGGGCTCACTTCGGACATGGCCTGGTCCCCCCTTACCCGTTGGGAGGAAGTGTTTCCCGTCGAGTTGTGGATCCTCATCCCGGTGGCGATTCCGGGCGCAATCTGGGCCATGCGCCACACCTCGCGCGCCGGGCCGTTGATCGCAGCGACACTGCTCCCGCTCATCTATTTCCCGCTTCCCACGGCTCTTCCACAGGTGTTTCCTGAGGTTTTCGGTGGGGAGCGTTGGAAGCTGTGGAACGGGAGACTGCTCCCGTACTGGTATTTCGGTGTCGCCTTCTTCGCCGCGGTGGGCGTCGGCGCTGTCGCGGTTTGGGCGTCACGTCGCCTCCCATCCCGGGTCTCTGCACATTGGGCACGTCTGCTCATCGCCATCAGCACTGTGGTTGCAGCTTCTCTGGTGGCCGACTCAGCCGATTTCCCGGCATGGGCTTGGATCCCTGTGGCCATGGCCGGGGCTGGGCTGGTGGTGCTCTCCTTCTTCTGGTCACGTGACCTCAGCACCCGCCATTTCTTGACCACGTCGGTCACGGTCGTAATCGTGTTGGGCGCTCTGGCAGGGGTTACCTTCATCGATGGCTGGTCGAAATGGAACTACGAGGGCTACGAGTCGAAACAATCCTGGCCCGAGTACGAAGCGCTGATGGCGCAACTCGACAAGCTTCCCGACGGTCGGGTCCATTGGGAGGCGAACAACGAGGCCCTGAATCGATACGGGACGCCGATGTCGCCGATGCTGATCCCGTATTGGACCGAGGGATCCCAGAAGTCGATGGAGGGCCTGTACTTCGAGTCGTCGTTGACGACCCCGTTCCATTTCATCAACTCTTCGGAGATGTCCGAGAAGCCGTCCAACCCCATACCGGGCCTCACCTATCACACCGGCGACATGGACCGGGGGATCAAACATCTAGAGCTCTATGGGGTGTCCTATTACGTGTCGGTCACACCGGAAGCGACCGCGAAGGCGGACGGGATGGCCGAGCTCACCAAGCTCGCAACGACAACGCCGTTCACGATCTATGCCCTTCCCGAGACCGGTCTGGTGGAAGCCGCAAGCTTTTTGCCTTCCGTCTATGACGTGGGGGAACGGGGATTGTTGGCCCTGTTGACCGGCCACGCGACCGTCACCGATGCGGACGGGGTGACTCTTCCCAGCTTCTACGACATGTCGCTCGAGTGGTACGACGACATCGACAACCTCGGGAGGTGGGTGGTTGCCGACGGCCCCGACGACTGGCCCCGGATCGAGTCATTGGATGAGCGACCCAACCAGCCATTGGATGTTCCGGCCGACGCCGTGTCAAACGTAGTCGTCGAAGATCATCGGATCAGCTTCCACACGACGGCTGTTGGTGTCCCGCATCTGGTCAAGGTCTCCTACTTCCCGAACTGGACTGCAGAGGGCGCCGATGGGCCGTGGCGGGCCGCACCGTCGTTGATGGTGGTGGTTCCAACCAGCGAAGACGTGGTCCTCGAGTTCAAGAACACCTGGGCCGAGACCGGGGGCATGATCGTGTCGGGGGCGGGGATCGTCCTCCTCCTGGGCTTCGTGATTGTCGGCGTCAGGCGGAGAAGGGCTGGTTTGAGCCCTGATCACGCAGGGCCCGTCTGATCCGGACCAGGCCCACGACGGTGCGCGGAACCCGTTTCACCAATGAGGACCTGGCGGCCCGGATCTCTTCCACCACGACGGGGACCTCGACGATTCGATAGCCGTTTCTCTCGGCCCGGATCACCAACTCGGTGTCGTAGAGGTCCTGGCGGCTGACGACCAGACCTGCCAGGTCATCGACCAAACTGCGACGGAAGGCCTTCATGCCGTGGGTGTCGGACACCTTCGATCCGAGAATCGTGCGCAACATGAGGTTGAACACCCAGGTGGCGAAACGGCGGATCAGGGGTCGGCGGTCCTGGGAGCTCGGGTCTCTCTTGGATCCGATCACTAGATCGGCATCCGGAGTCGCCGTCACCTGTCTGAGGAAATCGGCTGAAAAATAGTCGATGTCGAAGTTCACCACCCAGTCGCCCTCTGCTTCGAGGAATCCCTGGCGCATGGCTGCCCCGTAGTCGGCGACCGCCAGCGAGGACACGGTGACAGACGCTTCCCCGGCCACGGCGCGGGCCACGTCGGCGGACCCGTCGCTGGAACCGTTCTCGACCAAGTGGATCCTGTAGGGCAGGCCGAGACCGTCCATTTCGGAGATGAGCATCGGAAGCGCCTGGGGGATGAAGGCTGCTTCGTTGTAAACAGGCACGACGACGGAAAGGGTTGGGCGCATCGGAGTGGGCGAGTGTAGGAATCGGTGACGAATAGACCCACCCCTACAATCCGTGGCTCCGATGGACTCCCAGATCGTCTTCAAGGCTTATGACATTCGCGGCCGAACCGACAACGACGAGTTGAACCCCGACCTGTTGCAGCGGGTCGGTGGCGCATTCGTGTCGGTGGTTGAAGCCAAACAGGTGGCGGTGGGGCGTGATTGCCGGCTCTCATCCTTGGCCCTCTTTGATGGGCTGGTGGCAGGCATCACCGGAGCCGGGGCCGATGTGGTCGATCTCGGGGAGGTTCCCACCGACCTCGTCTACTACTACTCCGGGGCCAACGCCATGCCAGGGGCGATGATCACCGCATCGCACAACCCTCCGCAATACAACGGCCTCAAGTTGTGTCGCGAGATGGCCGCACCCGTGGGGGCGGACACCGGATTGAATGAGATCAGGGACCGGGTTCTCGCCGGGCTCGAGACTCATTCGCCGACAACCGGGACCGTCACCACAGTCGAGGCGGTCGACGCCTATGTGGACCATCTCCTCTCGATTGTGGAGCCGTCCTCCATCGGGAAGATGAGAGTTGCCGTCGATGGGGGAAACGGGATGGCCGGCGTGACCGTCTCCCGGGTGTTCGCCAGACTCGATTGTGAGTTGGACGGCCTCTATCTGGAGCCTGATGGCACCTTCCCCAATCATCCCGCCGACCCGATCCAGCCCGAGAACCTGGTGGATCTGGTCGAAATGGTCGCCAACGGGGGCCACGACCTCGGAGTCGCCTTCGATGGTGACGCCGACAGGGCCTTCTTCATCGATGATCAGGCCGAGGCCGTGAGCGGGAGCACCGTCACTGCACTGATTGCCCGATGGATGTTGAGACGAAATCCGGGAGCATCCATCATCCACAACCTCATCACTTCGCGGGCTGTCTCCGAAGTGATCGCCGAGGCCGGTGGCCGGGCGATCAGGACCAGGGTGGGGCACAGTTTCATCAAGCAGGTCATGGCCGAATCCGACGCGGTCTTCGGCGGCGAGCACAGCGGTCACTACTACTTCCGTGACAACTTCCGCGCCGATTCCGGGATGCTGGCGATGCTGATCCTGATGCGGGTGATGACCGAGGAGGGAAGGCCACTGTCGGGGCTACGACGCGATGTCGAGCGCTACGCCGCCTCGGGTGAGATCAATCTCGAGGTGCGTGATCCCCGGGCGTCGATCGAGGTGGCGGCCATCGAGTATGGCTCCGCCACACAGGACCGGCTCGACGGGTTGAGCGTGGACCTGGGATGGGCATGGTTCAATCTGCGGGCGTCGAACACCGAGCCACTGCTTCGGTTGAACGTAGAGGCGCCCGACCCCGATTCAGTGGACAAACTCGTAACTGAGATCGCAAAGCTTCTCGAGGAGTGACATGAGCTTGATAGACCCCACCCTGGCCGAGATCCTGGTGTGCCCGGTGGACCACGCAGACCTGGACCAGGACGAGGCCACATCGCGGCTGGTTTGCACCGAATGTGGACGGCGATACCCGGTGCGGGAGGGCATCCCCGTGATGCTGATCGAGGAGGCCGAAGGCGGCCCCGATGAGTGACATGCTGAGTCAGATCCGCACCCTTGGGGATCAGCTGCGATGGGCCCGCGATATTGAACTGCCCCCGATCCCTTCGGCAACGGACATCCTGGTCGCGGGGATGGGCGGATCCGGCATAGCGGGCGACTTCGTCGCAGCCCTGGCGTCTCCCGGGCAGGGTCGGGTTGCCGTGCACAAGGGCTACGGGCCCCTCCCCGGTTGGGCGCTGGACCGCAAGCCACTGTTGATCGCCATCTCGTTCTCAGGTAACACCGAGGAGACCCTCGACATCGTGGGTGCGGCGTCCGGGACCGATATCCCGATTGTGACTCTCACCACCGGAGGGGAGCTGGATCGGATCACCGGTGAAAACGGATGGCCGACGATCGCTGTCCCTGGTGGAATCCAGCCGCGGGCGGCCGTTGGCTATCTGTTCGGAGCTGTGGCTCGTGTTGTCTCCGCCGCCGGGGTGATCCCCGATCAGGGCTCTGCTCTGTTGGAGGCCGGCGACGCCGCCGACCGGGCGACGACAGAGGGGAGCCCGAGCTGGTTGTTGGCCGCCGACATCGCCCAAGGTCTCGCCGGGCGGATCCCGATCATCTATGGCGGTGGCCCTCTCAGCGGGGCTGCCGCCCAGCGCTGGAAGACGCAGATCAACGAGAACGCCAAGACACCTTCGTGGTGGTCGGTCCTCCCTGAGCTCGATCACAACGAGCTGGTGGGGTGGGAGGCGATGCCCCAGCTCACCAATCGGCATCTCGGGGTGGTGGCGCTGACGGATGCCACCGATCATCCGAGAGTGAAGGACCGGCTCGCCCATTCCCGGGCGCTCACGCAGGGTGCCGTCCCCTGGGTTGCCGAAGTGGCTGCGGAAGGTGAGACTCCCCTCGCACGGCTGATGTCACTAGTGGTGGTTGGCGACCTGGTCTCCCTGATGCTGGCCGAGACTGCAGGCGTGGACCCGGTCCCCGTGGACACGATCGAAAAACTGAAAAGACTCCTGACTGAGGTATGAGATGAACTACGACATCGCCAATCCCGACCTGGCCGAGTACGGCGCCAGAAGGATTGCCTGGGCGGGCCGGCGCATGCCGGTGCTGGCAACGATCCGGGAAAGATTCGTCAAAGAGACACCTCTCAAGGGTCACATCGTGGCTGCGTGCCTTCACGTGACAGCCGAAACAGCGAATCTGATGTTGGCGTTGCGAGACGGCGGCGCCGAACCGATTCTCTGTGCCTCGAACCCGTTGTCGACCCAGGACGATGTGGCCGCGGCACTGGTAGCCGACGGGATCTCGGTGTTTGCGATACGAGGCGAAGACTCCGACACCTACTACAAGCACATCAATGCTGTTCTCGACCATGCTCCGGCCGTCACCATGGATGACGGAGCCGACCTCGCCACGATCCTGCACACCGATCGCAGGGATATCCAGGTGATCGGTTCGACCGAGGAGACCACAACCGGTGTGATCCGGCTTCGGGCCATGGCTGCCGAAGGGACATTGCGGGTTCCGGTGGTCGCCGTCAACGACTCTGCGACGAAACACCTCTTTGACAACCACTACGGGACGGGCCAGTCGGCGCTCGACGGCATCTTGCGTGCGACCAATGTCCTGCTGGCCGGCTCCACGATGGTGGTGGTCGGCTACGGCGACTGCGGCCGCGGTGTAGCCAATCGGGCTGACGGGATGGGCGCCAAGGTCATCGTCGTCGAAGTCGACCCGGTGCGGGCCCTGACAGCTTCCATGGACGGCTACCGAGTCATGACGTCCGACGATGCCGCTCGGGAAGGCGACATCTTCATCACCGTCACCGGCAACAAGCACGTCATTCGCCGTCATCATTTCGAGTTGATGAAAGACGGGGCGATCCTGGCCAATGCCGGGCACTTCGATATCGAGATCGAGCTCGACGCCCTAGCCCAAATGTCGGTGGCCCGGCGTGAGATCCGCACCAATCTCGAGGAATTCGAGCTGGCCGACGGGCGGCGGCTCTTGGTGGCCGCAGAAGGGCGTCTGGTCAACCTCGGCGCCGCCGAGGGTCATCCTGCCGACGTGATGGACATGAGCTTCGCCAATCAGGCCCTTGCCGCCGAGTATCTGATAATGAACCAGGACACGCTCGAGCCGGCCATCCACACCCTGCCCCCGGAGATCGACAAGGAAGTGGCCCGGATCAAGCTGGAGCATCTTGGCGGTGGGCTCGAAGTCCTGACCGACGAGCAGGTCGCGTATTTGACCGGGTGGAGAGAGGGAACGTAAGTCCGTTTTCCGTTGACCGTTATCCGTTGGATGGATCGAGTGACTTGGAATGATGGGGTCGGGGTGGTCGTGCTGGCCGATGGACGGCGGGTGCGAGGTCGAGGGTTGCGTGACCCGCTGGCTCAGGGCTTCGAGCCCGACTTCGGTCTCAATACGCAATACGCAATACGCAATACGGAACGGAAAACGGAAAACGGAAAACGGAAAACGTCAGTCGCAAATCGAATCTGTCATTCCGGTCACGTACGTTTGGCGGGATGATTTGTCAGGCATGCTTTCGACCGGCCCGGGCCCTGCTCTGTGAGTCTTGCCGGTTGCTGATGCGGCCGGCTCCTGATCGGATATTGAGCGGGGGCATCCGTCTCGTGGCCGCATTCGAGCATTCCGGGCCGGCCCGTGCCCTGGTGCATCAGCTCAAATACCGGGGATTGACCGCCTACGCAGATCTGGTGGCCCTGGTGCTCGGACCATCGCTACCGCCATTGCCGATCGTCCCTGTGCCACGGGTCTGGACCCGACAGCTGAAATACGGGCTCGATCCTGCCGTTGTCCTGGCCGAACGTCTTGCGAAATCAAACGGGGTTCCGGTCATGAAGTCGCTCGTCGCGCCGATACATACCCGAAGACGTGCAGGAGGCGACCACACGAGACCAGTTGCGCCGTTCCGGATCACCAGGATGCCCGCGACCCGTTGCGTGTTGGTTGACGACGTGGTCACCACAGGGAGGACTATCGAGGCGGCGATAGGTTTGCTCGGCCCCGAGCTCGTGGCTCTGGTGGTGTCCGCCAACGCCGCACCCCAGGTGTCTAGTCTCCTGGCACCGACCCGCGATCACATCTGAAGACGTTGCCAACAGCCAGGATCGGTATCAATCAAAATGTCATCTGTAGTCATAGTCGACGACGCCGAGCTCTTCCGCGAGGCCTTGAGGGCCGCCTTTTTCCAGGAGGGCTTCGAGGTCAAAGCGGTGGCCGCCGACGCGATGCGAGGGATAGACATCACCAGGGAGCATCAGCCTGACCTGGTGATGCTCGACCTCCTGATGCCCGGCATGTCGGGCCTTGAAATCGTGGGAACCATCATCAAGGCGAGCCCTCGGAGCAAAGTCGTTCTCCTCACCTCCAGCGAGTCCGCCGAGGATCTGCTGGCGGCTGTCAAGGCTGGGGCGTCGGGTTATATGACCAAGGACACCCCACTTCCACGGCTAGTCGCGGCAATGCACGACGTGCTCGAAGGTGGGGCCGCGGTTTCTCCTGCGATGGGGGGCAAGCTCTTCACCGCCTTGCGAGACCTGCTCCGTCACAGCGGGACGATGAGTTCCCGGGCTCCCGAGCTCACCGGGCGGGAGCTGGAGATCTTGGGACTGGTGGGGAACGGGAAGACCTCCAGGGAGATCGCCGAGCAGCTTTTCATCTCCGAGAACACCGTTCGCAACCATGTGCGCAATGTCCTCGACAAGCTCGGCCTTCGGTCTCGATTCGAGGCGGTTACCTGGGCCCAGCGAGAAGGCCTGATCGACGTCCGTTGACCTCAACGCGCGAAGTGGGTCAAATCACACCCACTTGTAACATGGGGACCTAATGCCAATCCTGTCCAAGGTTCTTCGTGCCGGGGAGGGCAAGACACTCAGGGAATTCCAGGGGATCACCACAGCCGTGAACCATCTGGAGCCCGTCTTCGAAGCCCTCTCGGACGAAGAGCTCGAGTCCAAGACAACAGAATTCAAAGAGCGTCTGGATGCCGGAGCATCTCTCGAAGACCTTCAGCCAGAGGCGTTTGCAGTCGTCCGTGAGGCCGCCAAGCGGGTCCTCGGCCAGCGCCATTTCGACGTGCAGGTGGTCGGAGCCGCCGCCCTCCACAAGGGGATGGTTGCCGAGATGAAGACCGGCGAAGGCAAGACCCTTGTCTCCACCATGCCGGCGTATCTGAATGCGCTCACGGGCAAGGGCGTGCACATGGTGACCGTCAACGACTACCTGGCCTCTCGCGACGCCGACTGGATGGGTGCCATCTATCGTTTCCTGGGTCTGACGGTCGGTCTCATCCAGACCTCGATGACCCCCTCCGACCGTCACCCGGCCTATGCCTCTGACATCACGTACGGGACCAACAACGAGCTCGGCTTCGATTATCTGCGGGACAACATGGCGATGAGGGCAAGCGACCGGGTGCAGCGTGGTCACCCCTACGCCATTGTCGACGAAGTGGATTCGATCCTCATCGACGAGGCCCGAACCCCTCTCATCATCTCGGGGCGGGTCTCGGACAGTGCAAGGTGGTATCGGGATTTTGCCAAGCTCGCCAACCGACTCCAGAAGGACCGGGATTACCAGGTCGACGAGCGCAAACGTCAGGTCCTGACCACGGAGGATGGTGTGACTCTTGTCGAGCAGATGCTCGGAGTCGAGAACCTCTTCGACCATGCTGCGGTCGACTTCGTCCATCATCTCGAAGCCGCCCTCAAGGCCAAAGAGCTCTATCTACGGGATGTCGACTATCTGATCGACCACGGCGAGGTCAAGATCGTCGACGAGTTCACGGGCCGCGTACTCGAAGGTCGCCGCTATTCCGAGGGTCTCCACCAAGCAATCGAGGCCAAAGAAGGCGTGGCGGTCAAGGAGGAGAATCAGACCCTCGCCACCATCACCCTCCAGAACTACTTCCGGCTCTACGAGAAGCTGGCAGGAATGACCGGAACCGCCGAGACCGAGGCGGCCGAGCTGGCGCAGATCTACGGGCTCGAGGTCCTGGCCATCCCCACCAACGCACCTGTTGATCGCGCCGACGAGGGGGACCTCGTCTACAAGGGCGAAGATGGCAAATACGAGGCGGTGGTGGCTGATGTGGCCGATCGCAACGAGCACGGCCAACCCGTTCTCCTGGGAACCGTGTCCATCGAGAAGTCCGAAAAACTGTCCCGGCTGCTCGAACGGAGAGGGATCAAGCACGAGGTGCTCAACGCCAAGCAGCACTCAAGGGAGGCGGACATCATTGCCCAGGCCGGGCGTCCGGCTGCGGTGACGGTTGCCACCAACATGGCAGGTCGCGGGGTCGACATCATGCTCGGAGGCAATCCCGACGGGATGGCCCGCACCGAGCTGAAGAGACGTGGGATAGGCCAGGACGATCCTTCGTATTCAGACCTCGAGAAGAAGCTCGCCGACGAGTTCGAGCTCCAGATCGTCCCCGACAAGGTGAAGGTGATCGAGGCCGGTGGGCTCTACGTTGTGGGGACCGAGCGTCACGAATCGCGACGCATCGACAACCAGTTGCGTGGGCGATCCGGCCGTCAAGGAGACCCCGGCGAGTCCCGGTTCTACCTCTCCCTCGAAGACGAGCTGATGCGGCGTTTCCAGGGGGAGTGGGTCACCAGCGTCATGGACCGACTGAAGCTGCCAGAGGATCAGCCGATCGAGGCGAAGATGGTCAGCAAAGCCATAGAGCGGGCGCAGCGCCAGGTTGAGTCCCAGAACTTCGAGATTCGCAAGAACGTCCTCAAATACGACGAGGTGATGAACCGCCAGCGTGAAGTGATCTACGACTGGAGACGGTCGATCCTCGAGGGAACCGCCGGAGACGACCTGATCGGGGACTGGATCGAGACCGTGATCAGCGAGACGGTGGAGACTGCCTTCAGCCCCGAAATCCCCCGCAACGAATGGGACTGGGGATCACTGCAATTGGAGCTCGGCCAGTACCACCCAACCTCGATCGAAAGATCGAGCTTCGAGGAGACACCGTCAGTCGACGATGTGGTCGAATTCGCGGTCGAGGAGGGGGCCCGGGCCTATGAGAAGCGGGAGGAAGATCTCGGCGTCGACATCCTGCGTCAAGTGGAGCGCTCCGTGATGCTTTCGGTCATCGACAACAAATGGCGGGAGCATCTCTCGGAGATGGACTACCTGAGGGCCGGGATCGGGCTGCGGGCTATGGGGCAGCGCGACCCGCTCTCCGAGTACCAGCGTGAGGGCTACGACATGTTCACCGAGATGGTCGACTCGGTGAAGCGGGATGCGGTCAAGTACCTGTTCCATGTCGAGCTGTCCAAACCCAAGACCGAACCGCAGAGAGTCGCTCCGCTGAGCACTGGCGGGCCGGTGAAGCAGGCCACTTCGGACAAGGTGGGTCGCAACGATCCCTGTCCCTGTGGCTCGGGCTTGAAATTCAAGCGCTGCCACGGGGCTGCCTAGTGGCGGCCCGTTGACCGTTCACCGTTAACCGTATGAGCATCGAATTCTCTGATCCCAAAGATGCGGTCGCCGACCTGCGCAAACGCCTGGTGGAGGCTCGGGGCTTTCTCGATCTCGAGACCAAGGAACAAGAGCTGGCCGAGCTTCGGGAGCAGGCGTCGTCCCCCGCTCTATGGGACGACCCCAATCGGGCGCGAACAGTCAGCCGCCGTCTGGCCAGGTACGAGGGCCTCTTCGACTTGGTCGGAGGTCTTTCGGCCAAGCTCGACGATGCAGAGGTGCTGCTCGACATGGCCCACGAAGCCGATGACCTGGCATCTCGGACCGAGGCGATTGACGAGCTCGCACAAGTGTCCGCTGACCTCGACAAACTCGAGTTGGAGTCGTTGTTCTTCGACGAGTACGACGACGAAGACGCCATCCTCAGCGTCCATGCCGGTGCCGGAGGGGTCGACGCTCAGGACTGGGCCGACATGCTGGCCCGGATGTACCAGCGGTTTCTGACCGACTCTGGTTTCTCGGTGACGGTCGAAGAGGTGACCGAGGGCGAGGAAGCCGGGATCAAATCCGCCACGTTCACGGTCAAGGGTGACCGCGCCTACGGGACCTTGGAGAGCGAGCGCGGGGTGCACCGTTTGGTGCGGATCAGCCCATTCGACGCAAACTCCCGTCGCCAGACTTCGTTCGCCGGGGTTGACGTGGTGCCTGACCTGGGGGACCAGGCGAAGGTCGAGGTCGACGAAGACGACATCCGCATCGACACCTACCGGTCCCAGGGCGCTGGTGGCCAGCATGTGAACACGACGGACTCGGCGGTGCGCATCACCCACCTCCCAACCGGGATCGTCGTCCAATGTCAGAACGAGAGGTCCCAACTCCAGAACAAGGCCAGGGCCATGGCCATGCTCCAGTCGAAGCTGGCGCAGCGGGCGCGTCAGGAGAGGATCGACCATCTCAACGAAATCCGTGGCGACAAGGGTGAGGCGGCCTGGGGGCGACAAATCCGCTCCTACGTGCTCCAGCCCTATCAGCAGGTGAAGGACCTTCGCACCAAGCACGAGGTGGGGAACATCCAGGGCGTACTCGACGGTGACGTTTTGCCTTTTGTGGAGGCCTACCTCCGATGGCGTCGGGCCCGCCATGAGGCCTCACCTGATTCCACCTAATGGAGCCTGCGGCGGTACCGTCCTCGGTTCCTGCGGCTGGAGCCGGAAGGCTGCGAGACTTCCCCTGATCCCATGATCCGACTCGAAAACGTCACCAAGGTCTACGAAGGCGGCACCATCGCCGCCCACGACGTCTCAATCGAGATGCAAAAAGGTGAGTTCACCTTTCTCGTTGGGCCGTCGGGCTCGGGCAAATCCACGTTGATCCGGCTCATGCTGCGTGACGAGCCGGTCACGCGGGGAAAGATCTGGGTCGCGGGCAAGGACATCACCACGCTTCCGAAATGGAAGATCCCGTTCCTGCGACGCTCGGTTGGCACGGTGTTTCAGGACTACAAGTTGCTCCCGAACAAGACCGTGAGCGAGAACGTTGCCTTTGCCCTGGAAGTTCTCGGGCGACCGCGCTCCGTGATTGCACCCCAGGTGGAGCAGGTCCTCGATCTGGTGGGGTTGTCGGACAAGGGCGCCCGCTATCCCAAGCAGCTCTCCGGTGGCGAACAGCAGCGGGTCTCGGTTGCCAGGGCTTTCGTCAACCGACCACCGATAATGCTCTGCGATGAGCCGACCGGAAACCTCGACCCCAAGACCTCGGTGGGCATCATGAAGCTCCTCGACCGGATTAATCGGACAGGGACCACCATCGTCATGGCCACTCACGACCACGCCATCGTCGACGCCATGCAACGTCGTGTCGTGGCTCTCGACCACGGTCGCGTCATGCGTGACGAGGAGGCCGGCCGCTACGAACGAGTGCCGGAATGAGTCGCCTTTTCTTCTTGATTCGAGAGGCACTCATCAACTTGAGGCGAAACCTCCTCGTGGTCGCCGGTGCAGTCCTCGCGGTTTTCATCTCACTGAGCCTGGCCTTTTCGGCGTTAGTGGCGAACGAGGTGTTTTCTGGCTGGATCGCCGGATGGCAGGAGGGGGTGCATGTCATCGCTTTCCTCAACGACGCCGGGCCGAATGGAGTCCCCACCGACGCCCATGAACAGTTGTTGACCGAGGTGCGAACCTGGGAAGAGGTCGAGGACGCCACCTACGTGGACAAGGCACAAGCCTGGATCGAGTACCAGAAGCTCTTCGCCGGGCAGGACGAGTTACTGGACATCGACCCCACCATCCTCCCCGCCTCGATCCGGATCGAATTGGTGGCGCCCGAGCTGAATCAGTCGGTCAGGTTCAAACTAGAGCAGCAACAACAGGTGGTTCGTCAGGTGACCACGGCCGCCGAGTCCATCGAACAATTACAGAATCTGTCCAATGTCTTCAGGGTGTTGGGGATCGGGTTGGCCGTCGTCTTGGGCCTGGCTGCAGTGGTCTTGATCGCCAACACGATCAGGCTGGCCATCTTCGCCCGTCGTGACGAAGTCGAGATCATGAGACTGGTCGGGGCCTCGAATTGGTACATCAGGATCCCGTTCCTGTTGGAGGGGATGATCGAAGGGCTACTCGGTGCCGGTGCCGCGGTATTCGTTGTTTGGCTTGCCGCGACCCGGCTCTCGGATGCATTCTCCGATTTCGGGCTGTTCCGATTCAATGTTGCCAGTGATTTCTTCCTCCGCTGGGGGCTGTTGTTCATCCTGTTCGGGGTCCTGGCCGGGTTCCTAGGCTCAATGCTCGGTCTGAGCCGCCATCTCCGGGAGTCGGAGGGTGTCGGCTCCGAGGTGCCAACGGGGACGCTGGAGAAGGTCTGATTGAGTCGCTCGGACCCGTCCGGGCGGATCAAGGTGGTCGCCACCAACCGTCGCGCCCGGCACAACTACAGCGTGGTGGAGACCTTCGAGGCCGGCATGGTCCTCCTCGGGTCCGAGGTCAAGTCGTTGCGCGAGGGTCGGATGGATCTCAAGGACTCCTACGGTTTGGTTCGTGGGGGCGAGATGTTCCTGGTCGGCTCCTACATCGGCCCCTACGAGTTCGCCCGCGAAGGCGGGCATGAGCCCGAGCGAGATCGCAAGCTCCTGCTGCATCGTCGTGAGATCGACAGGATCGCCGGGCAGGTGGCCGAGAAGGGCCTGACCCTGGTGCCGCTCCAGGTCTACTTCAAGGAGGGCAAGGTCAAGGTCGAGATAGGCCTTGCCAAGGGAAAGACCTCCTATGACAAGCGGCAGACCCTCCGCGACCGCGACCATGACCGAGACATGGCGCGGGCGGTGGCCCGAGCCCGCAAACCGCGTTCCTAATGCTGGGCGTCACATATCCGTGACGTCCTGCATAGAGAAACCCGTACAAGTCAAGCTCCGCAACGGGTTAAACTTGGCTTACCTCCTTGGGGGTGAAACGGTTTCGACGTCGAGTGTTGATGCGTTGGAAGCGAGCCGGGGTCTCCGGGGCCCCGTCAATAAACCGGAAAAACCAATAGGTGCCGAAGATAACTTCGCCCTGGCTGCCTAATTAAGTAGCCCGTCCGCCCGGCCGGCTCCCGCACGGCAGGGATCGGGCGTCGCACTGCGGGACGCTCTCCACGGGATTTCGGGACCGTGGGGCTAAGACAATTCCGGATAGGCACGGGGAAACTTGTCGTCAGAGTTCCTGTTGCCGAAAGCTCGCTGACGACTGCGCTCGGAGATGCCAACGCTGAGGGCTCGACGGACCGGGGTTCGACTCCCCGCACCTCCACCACGTCAACCTACGATCCTGCCGTGGGACTGGCCTCCGAGCTCGGATACGAATACGGGACTCAGAATGCGGTTCAGCGCTGGGTGGTGAGGTTCGCCTCGACCAAACCGGTGTCCGCGGTGATGCGAAAGCTCCTTCCGCAAGTTGACCGGTTCACATTCCGAGTCACTGCTGGCCGAACCACCCTGACCACTGGGCTCAGCGGGCTGCCGCCGATCTGGGTGACCACCATCGGTGCCCGCAGCGGCGCCCCGCGCACCGTTCCGCTGATTGCGTTCCCGATCGGCGACGATCTCGCGTTGCTCGGGACCAGCTTTGGTCAGAACCGGACCCCGGCCTGGGTCCACAACATCGAGAATGATCCGAGAGTGAATCTCTCATATCGCGGTGCCTCGGTGCCGGGCCATGCCAGACCGGCCCAGCCGGACGAGGAGTCGGGTATCTGGGAGCTTGCCGCCTCGCTCTATCCGGGCTATTCCTACTATGGAGAGCGGGCCTCTCATCGTCGGATCCGGGTGTTTGTTCTGGAGCGCCTGCCGATCCGATAGGGTCGCGGGGACGGCCCTTCAGATCGAGGTGAACCACATGGCCGAAAAAACGCAATTGATGGTCTGGATCGACCAGGACCTCTGCACCGGTGACGGCATCTGTGAAGAGATCACCCCCGATGTTTTCGTCGGGCGGGACGACGGTCTGTGGGTGGTCAAAGAGGAGGCCAAGTATTTCGGGCGCACCGTCGTGTTTGACGCCAAGGAGGGCGAAGGGCACGGCCCTGAGGGCTCACGTGGTCTTGCCCGCATCCCCGACGCATTGATTGCCGATGCCATCGAGTCTGCCGAGGAGTGCCCGGGGGAATGCATCATGATCGAGCCCTATCGGGAGGATGCGGTTCTCGGATAGAAGGAGCAGCGAATGGCACATCAGGACCTACGACCAATCGAGAGGGTCATTGTTCGGCTGAGCGAGTCCGGTCTGGAGATTCCCGAGATCTCGCGACGCGTCGGCAAGAAGCCGGGCACTGTCATCAGAATTCTGCGCATGATCGATCTGAGAGCTGGGTCGCCGGTGAGTCAGGTCGTTGGCGACGGCAGCCTTCGTCCCCTGGAGCGAGTGGTGATGAAGTTGCGTGCCCGAGGTGAGAGCTATGGGGAGATCGGGAACCGCCTCGGTCGAAGTGGGGCCCATGTTCGGCGCATCGAGACCTACGCCCAGCTCAAGCTGGAGGGCTGAGCCAGGGATTGCGGTGAACCGGCGGGTACCGTCTCTGGAGTGAGCAGTCTGCCCTCCCGGGTGTCGATCACAGAGTCGTCTCCCCGTGACGGGTTGCAGTCTCTCGGTGTCACGATCCCGACCCAATCCAAGATCGACCTGATCGAGGCTCTTGCCGACACTGGGTTGCGCTCCTTCGACGCGGTGTCGTTTGTGAGCCCGAAGGCCGTTCCTCAGATGGCCGATGGGACGGAGGTCGTGGCCGGTCTGAAGGGCCGCGACGACCTCGAGTTGTGGGGGTTGGTTCCCAACATGAAGGGCCTGGAGTCGGCGCTCAAGGCCGGTGTGACCAAGATCGGGCTCCTCACCGCAGCCTCGGACACCTTCAGCGAACGCAACATCAACGCGACGGTGGACGAGTCGATGCATCGCATCAGGCGGATCCTCACCGAAGCGCCCGGTGGAGTGAGCTTCCGCGGCTATGTCTCCACCGTCACCCATTGCCCGTTCGAGGGTGAGCAGGACCCCGATTGGGTGGCGCATCTCGCCGAGACCCTCGTGGAGTGGGGAGTGGATCAGGTGTTCCTCGGCGAGACCCTTGGCAAAGCGACACCGGCTCACATCGCTCGACTTCTCGACGACGTGCTCGATCGGGTGGCGGTCGATCGGGTTGGGGTCCATTTTCACGACACCTATGGGCAGGCGATCGCCAACACGATGGTGGCGTTGGAGCGGGGGATCGACAAGATGGACTCCTCGGCCGGCGGTCTCGGAGGATGCCCCTACGCCCCGGGAGCCACCGGGAATGTGGCATCCGAGGACCTTCTCTGGCTGCTCGACGGTCTTGGGATCGGCCATGACATCGACATGGCCGGAGTCGCCCGTGTGTCCCATGACTTCTGCGACGCACACGAACTCACCTACAACAGCAAGGCCGGGCGCGCCATCCTGGCGGCTGAGGGAGCCAAATGAAGTCGATCTACATGACCGAGGATCTCGAGGCGATCAGGGCCCAGACCCGAGCCTATGTGGAGCGTGAGATCGTCCCCAGGGCCGCCGCATGGGAGACGGGAGGCGTTCCCAGAGAGGTTCTGGACGACATGGGAAAGCTCGGTTTCTTCGGGCTCCGCATCCCCGAGGAGCACGGTGGGATCGGGCTGGGTGCCCTGGCCTCGGTGGTATTCGCCGAGGAACTGGGCCGATCCACCTTCGGCGGGTTCACCATCACCGTTCTGGTCCACACCGACCTGGCGGTTCCATATGTGCTCAATTTCGGCACGCTCGAGCAGAAGGCTGCTTGGCTTCCCAGATTCGCCAGCGGTGAGGTGATAACCGCCATAGCCATCACCGAACCAGATGCCGGCTCGGATGTGGCCGCGATTCGGACCACGGCGCGGCGCGAGGGTGAGGGCTTTGTCCTCAACGGGACCAAGATGTTCATCACCAATGGCGCCATCGCCGATCTGGTCCTGGTGGCTGCCAAGACCAACCTTGATGTGAAGGGGTCGCGCGGGGTCTCGATCTTCGCGGTTGAGAAGGGGACCGACGGGTTTAGCACCGGGCGCACGCTCGAGAAGATGGGATGGCACGCCTCCGACACCGCGGAGTTGGTCTTCGAGGACGTCTGGGTCCACGAGGACAATCTGATCGGGGAGGAGAATCAGGGCTTCTACTACATCATGTCCAGTTTCCAGAACGAGCGTCTCGCCATCATGGGCCAGGCCCTCGGGGAGTCGCAGCGGGCTGTGGAGTTGACAGTCGAGTACGTCAAACAAAGACAGGCTTTCGGTTCGGCGTTATGGGAGAAGCAGGCGATCCGTCAGAGGATTGCGATGCGACAGACCGAGATCGATGCCGGTCGGGAGCTGACCTATCGGGCCGCATGGCTCACCGATCAGGGAGAAGACGCTGTTCGCGAGGTTTCTGAGGTGAAGGCGTACGTGGGAGAGTTGGCCAATCGCGTCCTCTACGACTGTGTCCAGTTTTATGGCGGGATGGGTTTCATCGCTGGGACTGCGGTCGAGCGTCTCTACCGCGACGTCCGGATCGCATCGATCGGCGGCGGCGCCACCGAGGTCATGTTGGATGAGGTGGCAAAGCGGCTTTGAGCCCTGGTCTGAGCTGACCGGCGTCGGTCCCGACTCACCCCGGCGAGGCTATCGTCGGAAGCGTGACTGACGACCGGATCGCTCGTCTTCGCCGGGAGTACGAGGCTCAAGGGCTCGTCGAAGGGGAGATGGCAGCAGATCCCTACACCCAATTCAACGACTGGTTCTCCGCCGTGGTTGCGGCAGGTATCGACGAGCCGAACGCTTTCGTTCTCTCAACCGCCGCGCCAGACGGGCGGCCATCGGGGCGCGCGGTCCTGATGAAAGGCTTCGACGGCGGGGGAGTGGTGTTCTACACCGGCCTCGGTTCACGGAAGAGTGTCGAGATCGAGGCCAATCCGTGGGCGGCCGCCACCTTCGTGTGGACCCCCCTGCACCGACAGGTCCGGTTCGAAGGACCGGTCACGGCGGTGGAAGCCGAGCTGGCCGACGCCTATTTTGCGACTAGACCAAGGGGAGCCCAGATCGCCGCCCACGCTTCCAGACAGAGCACACCGATCG
The DNA here is from genome assembly GCA_040902845.1 of Acidimicrobiia bacterium. Taxonomy (GTDB): domain Bacteria; phylum Actinomycetota; class Acidimicrobiia; order Spongiisociales; family ZC4RG35; genus JALYNX01. The sequence goes on along the minus strand of JBBDWM010000041.1, from coordinate 11,655 downwards.
TCTCCCGTGAGGAATTGGATCTACGTTTCGCCACTCTCGATGCCGAGTTCGGCGAGGGCACGGTGCCGAGACCCGAATCCTGGGGTGGGTGGCGGTTGTCGGCGGACAGCGTCGAGTTCTGGCAGGGCCAGCCAAACCGCTTCCACGATCGGGTTCGATATTCGAGGGCCGGAGCCGCTTGGGTGATGCAAAGGCTGGCGCCGTGAGGGTGCATGTGATGGGCTCCTCGGGCACCTTCCCCGTCCCGGGACGGCCCGCTTCTGGCTATTTGATCGAACAGGAGGGAACCCGGGTCTGGTGCGACGCCGGTCCCGGCACCTTCACCGCCTTGCCGGTCGAGCCTGATCTGATCGATGCCATCGTCATATCTCATCAGCACCCCGATCACTGCTCGGACCTGATGACCGCCTTCCATTCGTGGACCTATCGACCCGAGCCCCGCACCGGAATCCCTCTTTACGCACCGCAGTCGGTGTGGGACCGCCTGTCATCCTTTCTCGATCAGGGTCAGGGCTCACATTTGGAGCGCTGTTATGACTTTCACCCGGTTTGGAGCGGTGACACTGTCGAAATCGGCACCTTCACCGTGAGTTTCGCCGAGATGGACCATTCGGTTCCCACCGTGGGCTCGAGATGGGAAGCCAACCATCGGACTCTGTTCTTCACTGGTGACACCGGTCCGAATGGTGGCTGGAGGGAAATGGCCAGGGACGTAGACGTGTTCCTCACTGAGGCCGGATATCAGGGAGAAGGGGGGGTGGCCGATTATCCCCATCACCTGACCGCAAGCGAGGCAGGGTTGATCGCACGCGAGGTCGGTGCGAAGCGGGTGGTGCTGACTCACATTCCGCCCTATCTCGACGTCGCAAGATCGGTGCATGAGGCCGAGCAAACATTCGACCGTCCGGTTGCGGTGGCGACACCGGGGGCCCAGTTCGATGTCTAGCTTTGGGTTCCGATGACTGAGCGCGAACCGGATCAGCTGCGCCCCGTGTCGATGGAGTTGGGGTTCACGGAAGCCACCCCGGGCTCGGTCCTGATCTCCTTTGGGCGGACCAAAGTCCTGTGCACGGCCTCGGTAGAGGCCGAGGTACCGAGGTGGATGAAGGACTCGGGCAAGGGCTGGGTGACGGCCGAGTACGCCATGCTCCCCGGGGCATCATCCGAGCGGGTGCGGCGTGACCATGTGTCCGGGGGCCGTGCCCAGGAGATCTCGCGGCTGATCGGGCGTTCGCTTCGTGCTGCGGTCGACTTGAAGATCTTGGGTGAGGCCATGGCCAGAGTGGACTGTGATGTCATCGAAGCCGACGGCGGGACCCGGACCGCCGCCATCACCGGCGCCTGGGTTGCGCTGCATCAGGCGTTCGAGGACGGACTGGGTCGAGGGGTCATCGTCCGGAATCCGATCATCGACGAGGTCGCTGCGGTTTCGGTGGGGATTGTCGACGGGATTGCCAGGCTCGACCTCGACTATGAGAGCGATTCGGCGGCTGAAGTAGACATGAACGTGGTGATGTCGGGCCGGGGCCTCCTCGTGGAGGTGCAGGGGACGGCCGAACGAGCCCTCTTCAGCCGTTCGGATCTCGATGGCTTGCTCGACCTGGCCGCGAAGGGAATCTCTGAGCTTCATGCTCTTCAGCGGGAGGCGGTTTCAGGGTGATCCCGAGGCTGGTCGTCGCCTCCAAGAATCCTGACAAGATCACCGAGATTGAAGACGTCCTCGATCCACTCGCGGTCGCGGGGGAGATCGTCCTCGGATTGGATTGGCCCCAAATCGAGGAGACCGGTGCCACCCTGGAGGAAAACGCGCTCCTCAAGGCGCGGGCAGTTGCGGAAGCTGTCGGGTTGCCGGCGGTGGCCGACGACACCGGGTTGGAGGTTGAGGCTCTTGGCGGTCGTCCCGGGGTGAGCACCGCCCGCTTTGCGGGGCCGATGGCGAGTTACGCCGAGAATGTCAGCCTCCTGCTCAGGGAGATGGAGGGCGTGGAAGATCGCAGAGCCAGCTTCCGGACCGTGGTTGCCCTGGTGTTCCCCGATGGTGTTGAGGTCGTGGCCGAGGGCTCGGTCGACGGAGTAATCACGACTGAGCGGCGTGGAGGGGGTGGTTTCGGATACGACCCGGTATTCGAGGTCGATGGCCGCACCCTCGCCGAGATGTCCCTCGATGAGAAGAACCGGCTCTCGCATCGGGCACGTGCCCTGCGGGCTCTGGCCGCGGTGCTCGAGTGAGCCGGCTCCCCAAGGTTGTGATCATCGGGGCCGGTTTCGCCGGGCTCAACGCAGCCAAGGCTTTGAAGGGGGCGCCGGTCGAAGTCACGATCATCGATCGACGGAACTTCCACTTGTTTCAGCCGCTGCTGTACCAGGTGGCGGCGGCGGCGCTGAACCCGAGTGACATCGCCTATCCGATTCGGTCCATCTTCCGAGGTCAATCGAACATCACCGGGATCCTCCTCGCCGAGGTGACCGGGATCGACCTCGACCGACGAGTCGTGCGGCTCGAGGACAGCACTGAAGTGGCCTACGAGTATTTGGTCGTCGCTGCCGGCGCCACCCACTCCTATTTCGGCAAAGACGAGTGGGCCGAGGTCGCCCCCGGCTTGAAAACGATCGAGGATGCCTTGCATATCCGGGGCCGAATCCTGGCGGCCTTCGAGGCGGCGGAGCGGGACCCGGAGTCCGCCGAGCGGCTCTTGACGTTCGTCGTGGTGGGAGGTGGCCCCACCGGGGTCGAGCTCGCCGGGGCCTTGATCGAGATCGCGGTCCATTCCATGGAGAGGGAGTTCCACGCCATCGACCCCGGTTCGGCACGGGTGATTCTGGTGGAGGGGACCGATCGGGTGCTGCCGGTCTATCCCGAACCTCTGTCCGACAGTGCTCGTCGCCAATTGGAGAGTCTCGGTGTCGAGGTCCGGACGGGTGCCCTGGTGGAAATGGTGGACGATTCGGGGGTGGGTCTGGTTGGGGGGGAGCGGATCGAAGCGGCGAACGTGCTTTGGGCGGCAGGGGTGAAGGCGTCGACTCTGGGAGGCAGGCTGGAAGCCGAAACCGATCGGTCGGGGCGAGTTGTGGTCGGTGAGGATCTGTCGTTGCCGGGACACCAGGAGGTGTTCGTTGTGGGTGATCTGGCGGTGGTCCCAGGGGTGCCGGGGGTGGCGCCGGCGGCGATGCAGATGGGGCGTCATGCCGCCCGAGCGATCCGGTCAGACCTGGGCGGTGAGCCGCGGTCTCGATTCCGCTACCGGGACAAAGGCACCCTCGCGACTATCGGAAGAGCGAGAGGTGTAGCCCATTTCCCGAGGTTGGACTTCTCCGGGTTTCCTGCCTGGTTCGCCTGGCTGGCGATCCACATCTTCTATCTGATCGGGTTCAGGAACCGATTCTTCGTCCTGGCGTCTTGGGCCTGGAGCTATCTGACGTTCCGCAGGGGAGCGCGAATCATCACCGAAGTGCCCCCGACGCCTGGCACCGGCGAGCCGTAGATCTTCGACCAGGCCGCCGGCCCGCTACCGAGGACTTGAACCCGAGGAAGCGCGTCGCCTCGGGTTCAGGGGCCAAGGTAGGTCCACGTCCCACACCCATCGCTCAAGAACCCAAGGTCCGAGGGGGACACCTGAACAAAGGCCGTTCCCTCGGTAACAATGTCGTTGTCGATGATGTCATCGAGGGTCCAACTGAATCCACTCTTTCGTTCCCAATAACAGAATCCAGAAGTCACCGTCGATCCCCACAGCCCTGGGGCCACCTCTGAGCCAACAAAGAATGTCCCATCAGAAAATGCATCGGTTGGTGACTTGATCGGAGACAGGTTGTTTGTCCATCTCTGATTGCAAAGACTGGACTCGAACGCAACGTCCCCTGGCTGAATAGTCACGACCATGTGTGGTGGCCCAATCTCGTTTCCGATGATCTCGTCGAGCGATCCACCCAGGCCCGAAAGTCGTGCACCGTAACAGAAGCTACTGGAGAAGTTGCGATAGGTCCCGGATGGAATATTGATCCCTACTCGGTGAGTTCCGTTGCCAAACGTCACCACGGGGGGAGGTGGGGCAGGCGCGACCCCTCCGCCAGGCAACGTTCCAAACTCTCCGGCCACAGGCAACCCGGTCGGGAGTCCATACAGCAGAGTGAAGTCGGCATTCCCCTGCGAGTTTGAGTGCCTCAGATAGATGGTGCTCGTCGATGGACGTAGCAGGCCCACCGTCTCCACTCCATTAGCTGTCCAGTCGGCAGCCATGATCTTGTCACCGGGATTGCCGAAGATGAACTGAGCATCTGCGTTGCCCTGAGTGTGAGTTTGACGGAAGTAGACCAGCCCGGTCGACTCCCGATGCAGGCCGATGGTGTCGATGCCATCCCCGTTGAAGTCTCCGACGAACGGCTTGTCCCCAGGGTTTCCGAAGTAGTAGGCGTGATCGGCGGCGCCAAGGCCACCCTCGTTGGCCCCGAGCCTGTTGATTATGAAAACCCGGCTCTCCGAGGGTCGGTAGATGCTTACCGTGTCACAGCCGTCGTTATCGAAGTCACCGGCCAACGGCACATCACCTGGATTGCCGAAAAAGAACCTGATGTCTGCTACCCCTTGGCTGTTGGAGTTCCTCAAGTAGACAAAGCCGTCTCCCTGTCGATACAGGCCCGGTGTCTCGTCTCCATCACAGTCCCAGTCACCCACCATCGGAAGATCACCGGGATTGCCGTAGAAAAACTGGGTGGTGGCACCGTTCCCTGGATCTCGCAGATACCAGACGCCGGTCTGGGTATCCACGATTCCGAATCCACCCTGCGCCAAAGCTGGTAGAGCCATGCCCATTGCCAACGCGACAGCCATCACCAAGAACAGCTTTCTCACCGCGCGAGCCTTCCGGACCCTTCGCTCGTGCATTGGGACCCTCCTCTCCGAGTCCCCTCCGTCGTCAGTCCGGCATCGACCCTACAGGTAGGGATGATTGGATGCGGGAGCAGTCGGGCTTGCGGGGAGACGCCCGTTTTCGCGTTCTGTGGCACCTCGGACCATCTCGCCTCGCGTTCGAGACAGCATGAAGGGTTGCAATCGGGTTGCTGTCCGGTTTTCGGCTCAGATGGAGCAACAGGGAACCCTGGTGCGGGCGAGAGGATTTGAACCTCCACGGACTTTCGTCCACTGGGACCTAAACCCAGCGCGTCTGCCAAGTTCCGCCACACCCGCGTGTGCAGACATTGTCCCATGAGAGAAGCCCCCGGCGTTGCCAGGGGCTCGGTCTGGACTCGTACCCCAGAGACTGGGCTATGTAGTGGGCCGCCCGGGATTCGAAACCGGAACCTTAGGCTTAAGAGGCCTCTGCTCTGCCAGTTGAGCTAGCGGCCCGGCGAGATTCTAATTAGTGGACTGACCTAGACCCAAGTCCCCGGCCAGGGTGTCGATCCATTCCATCGCCACGTTCCAAGCATCTGAGCAGGCGCGCACTTTTACTGTGCAGATGCCGTGTTCAAGATGGTTCTTGCGATGACCGGTGCCCGGGGGCTTGATGAATGTGCGATGGAAGTTGGCCTCTGTGAGCCCGGTTTCCGCCACCCAATGTGACATCGCTCGTGCTTCATCGTTTCCTTGATGGAGGTGCAATTGGATGGAGAACCGAGCTTCTCGGTCCAGATACTCACGCACCCAAGACACGAAGAGCCTGAGAGCCCTCGGATCCGCGTTGGCCAGGTTGAAACAGTTTCGAGTCTTGGCTCCTTCAGCCCAGTAGAGAATGGTCCCCGCTACCCAGAGCGGGTCGCGGATGAGTGTGGGAACTTGGCTGCGGGCTTGAGCCCTGATTCTTTCGATCTCCTCGCGCCGCCTCCAGTTGGTGTCCACCGGGATGCCCACCCGGGAGCCATAGGTCCGCTCCTTGATCGACGCGTACTGCTCCTCACTCAGCTTCACCTCGCGACACCAGGTGGCCAGGGTCGACTTCTTCACCGGGATCAGGTCCATGATCTCTGCGTAGGACAGGCCGGTTCGACGCAAGTCCTTCCCCAACTCGGAGCGCTCCCATCGGGACATGCGGTCCCAAGCCCCGATCCGAACTTCCAGTTCAGGCCCCACCCCCATGTTTCCCAAGATAGGGATGGGGTGGGACAGAAACCGCAGGGGAATTACGATGAGGGCTCAACGGGCTGTGGCGCAGCTTGGTAGCGCGCGACGTTTGGGACGTCGAGGTCGTCGGTTCGAGTCCGACCAGCCCGACGAAGGCCGTAAACTGACCCTCCCCGCGGGTGTAGCTCAAAGGTAGAGCTCCAGCCTTCCAAGCTGGTGGTGAGGGTTCGATTCCCTTCACCCGCTCGAATGGGTCGCCCATCGGGGCGAGATGTCCAAGCCCTTGCCCCTGTAGCTCAATGGGATAGAGCAGCGGACTTCTAATCCGCAGGTTGGGGGTTCGAGTCCTCCCGGGGGCGCGAGGACGACCCATTCGACATGGTGGCCGTAGCTCAGTCCGGTTAGAGCACCTGGTTGTGGTCCAGGACGTCGCGGGTTCGAATCCCGTCGGTCACCCGAAGGTAGGCCGCTCGCGCATCGAGCGGCCTACTCGCTACGCCCGCCTCATCAATCAGGAAGACCATGTCGACAACCATCACCGAGACCGGCCCTTTCGAGCGACTGGTCAAATTCCGACTCACCGAGGACGAGATCGCAGCCGGGAAGACCGCCACCGCTCGCAAACTGTCCCAGGACATGAAGCTCCCGGGGTTTCGACCAGGGAGGGCTCCCCTCCCTGTCGTGGAGGCGGCGGTGGGCGCCGACCGGCTCCGCAGTGAGGTCATCGATGACCTCGTGCCGCCGACTCTGACTCAGGTCCTCACCGAGGAGGAGATCAGCCCCGCAGTGACCCCACAGTTGGAGAGTCTCAACGAGGTCGACGGAGGCGTTGACGTCGAGGTCCGGGTCACGTTGTGGCCGACCATCGAGCTGCCCACCTACAAAGGTCGTGACATAGAAGTCACATCTCCTGACGTGACCGATGAGGAGATGGAAGCCCAGGTGATCCGGATGCTCGAGCAATTCGCGACCGTCGAGGAAGTAGAGCGGTCCGCTGAGGTTGGCGACTTTGTTTCGGTGGACATATCGGCCAGCAGCGGCGAGGAGCAGTTGGCTGAAGCGACAGCGGCCGACCTTCTCTATGAGGTCGGATCAAGTCTCCTGATCGAGGGGATGGATGACCACCTTACGGGTGTCTCGGCGGGGGATAGGGTCGAGTTCGAAGCACCCCTCCCGGCCGGCTTTGGCGAAAGGGCAGGAGAACAAGTCCAATTCAAGGTGGCCGTCAACGAGGTCAAGGAGCGGATTCTCCCCGAGTTGGACGACGCCTGGGTCGACGAGAACACCGAGTTCGAGACCGTAGAGGAGTTGTACTCCGAGCTTCGCGAACGTCTTTCCGAAGCCAAGCACCAGGCGGTGTCCCGCCAGTTTGCCGAGCGGGCATTGAGCACCCTGGTGGACCAGGTCGACGTGGAGCTTCCCGACGGTCTGATCAGGGCGGAGATGGACGATCACCTGCATCGATTTCTGCATCGGCTCCAGGAGAACGAGCTCACCCTCGATGACTACTTCCGGGTATCGGGCGCGGATCAGGATGTCTTTGTCGCTGACCTTCGTGCTCAGGCCGACCTGTCGCTCAGGAACCAGTTGGTGCTCGAGGCTCTGGCCGAGGCGGAAGGCATCGAGGTGACCGAGGAAGACCTGTCCTCGACCTTGCGGTCCCTTGCCACCCAATCCGGGGATCCGGTGGCCTACCTCCGGGCGTTCCGGGAGAGCGGCCGAGAATTAGCCCTGGCCAGTGATATTCTCAGAAACCGGGCATTGGATGTCGTCTTCTCGAATGCCAACCCTGTGGACGAGGACGGCAACCCAATCGATTTGAGCTTGCAAGTGAACGAATACGAAGCCGAGGTGGTCGAGGCCGAGCCTGTTGAGGCCGAGGTCGTGACCGCCGAGGCCGTGGAGGGAGAAGAAGAATGAGAGCCGAAAGCTATGTCATCCCAACTGTCTTCGAGCAGACGAGCAGGGGTGAGCGCTACTTCGACATCTACAGCCGGCTGCTCAGGGACCGCATCATCTTCCTGGGCACGCCAATCGACGACACGATCGCCAACCTGATCATGGCCCAGCTCCTCCATCTGGAGTCGGAGGATCCCGACAAGGACATCTTCCTCTACATCAACTCTCCCGGTGGTTCGATCACCTCGCTGTTCGCCATCTACGACACCATCCAATACATAAAGCCGGACGTGAACACGGTCTGCATGGGCATGGCCGCTTCCGCGGCAGCGGTGATCCTCGCCGGCGGGGCGAAGGGCAAGCGGTTCGCTCTCCCTCACGCCCGAGTCATGCTCCATCAGCCACACGGTGGCGCACAAGGTCAGGCGTCTGACATCGAGATACAGGCCAAGCTCATCGTCCAGATGCGCGAGCAGCTCAACTACATCCTCGCGGAGCACACCGGCCAGACATACGACAAGATCTCAGTGGACACCGAGAGGGACTACTGGATGCTCGCCGATGCGGCCAAGGAGTATGGGGTGATCGACGGAATTCTCACCCGTCGGGAGCTCGCCGCGGTAGCCTCCCAGTAGACGGAGGAGGTCTCAAACCGGATGGCCAGACTTGGTGAGGGCGGCGAGCTGTTGAAATGCAGCTTCTGCGGTAAGTCTCAAAAGCAGGTCAAGAAACTGATCGCCGGGCCTGGCGTCTACATCTGTGACGAGTGCATCGATCTCTGCAATGAGATCATCGAAGAGGAATTCTCCACCACCGAAGAGATCAACTTCGCCGAACTCCCCAAGCCGGTCGAGATCAAGTCCTATCTCGACGACTACGTCGTCGGACAGGAAGAAGCCAAGAAGAAGCTGTCGGTCGCGGTCTACAACCACTACAAACGGATTCGTAGTGGCGAGGTACAGCGAGACGTCGAGCTCCAGAAGTCCAACATCCTCCTCATCGGCCCGACCGGTTCGGGCAAGACCCTGCTCGCCCAGACCCTGGCCCGTCAGCTCAACGTCCCGTTCGCCATCGCCGACGCCACCAGCCTCACCGAAGCCGGCTACGTCGGCGAGGATGTAGAGAACATTCTGCTCAAGCTCCTCCAGGCCGCCGACTACGACGTGAACCGCGCCCAGCAAGGCATCATCTACATCGACGAGATCGACAAGGTCTCACGCAAGGCCGAGAACCCCTCGATCACACGTGATGTCTCCGGCGAAGGTGTGCAACAGGCTCTGCTCAAGATCCTCGAAGGAACCCAGGCCTCCGTTCCTCCCCAGGGAGGGCGCAAACACCCTCATCAGGAATTCATCCAGCTCGACACCACCAACATCCTCTTCATCTGCGCCGGTGCCTTTGGTGGTCTGGAGGACCTCATCGCCAACCGGGTAGGCAAGCGAGGAGTCGGCTTTGGCGCCGACGTGCGGTCCCGCAGAGATGGCCGGCCCACGGAGCTGCTGACTCAAGTCATGCCTGAGGATCTCATGAAGTACGGGTTGATCCCTGAGTTCATCGGGCGTCTCCCAGTGATGGCCACGGTCGAGGACCTCGATTTGGATGCGCTCATCAGGATCCTGACCGAACCCAAGAATGCACTCATCAAGCAATACGCACGCATGTTCGAGATGGACGACGTCGAGTTGGTGTTCACCACCGACTCGTTGGACGCGATCGCCGAGCAGGCGTTGAAGCGGGGGACCGGCGCCCGAGGTCTGCGAGCGATCCTCGAGGAGGTCCTCCTCAACACGATGTACGACCTTCCGTCGCGCACCGACATCGACCAGGTGCTCATCGACCGTGAGGTGGTCGAGAACAAGGTGAACCCGACTCTGGTCCCGGCTCGCGAAGACGACCGGCCCGCCGAGAAATCGGCCTGACCACGGCTCCAGCCGACCCGCGAAAACTCGCTTTAGATCGCGAAAATTGATACGCTTGTGATTCATGCCGCAATTCGCGGTGTGCCGGCGTTTATTGTGCTTTCGATGATCAACAGTGGTCACAACAAGGGTAAAACGGGAGGCGCTGATCCCCGACCTGTAATCGGTCACCTGGGTCGAGGGAAAGCCAATGGTGAGACCGGCCTGTCCCATGAGAATGAAGGGATAGGAAACACGATGGGGATCAGCCTGCGACGGCTGCGATTCGTCGTCGCAACAACGACCGTCTTGATACTGGCTCTGTCCTTGCTACTCGTCCTGGGGGGTTCTGCGGGTGCCACCTCGGGCTCAGGGCAATACGACGAGGAGACGACCACCACCGAGCCGGATGGGAGCGAGTGCCCGCCGGTTGACGATGGCTACGGTCACGAAAAAGGTGCCAGCAAAGGCGGTTCACGAGACGACTGCGAGGTGACTACCACCACCAATCCCGGCGAGTGCCCGCCGGTTGACGATGGCTACGGTCACCAAAGGGGTGGCAGCAAGGGCGGTTCACGAGACGACTGCGAGGTGACCACCACCACAAAGGCCACGACTACGACGACCCAGGGTGAGACCACGACGACCCCGGGCGAAACCACGACCACGACCACGACCACGACCACGACCACGACCACGACCACGACCACGACCTTGCCCCCGGACCCGGGCGGACGCATCATTCCCCCGTCGGTTCCCGACGTGGTCGGGGGCATCACGGTGACCACGACATTCATCGCCTCCGATGACTTGAGCGTGCTGCCGTTCACCGGCGTGAATCGAGGCCAGCTAATCGCCCTCGGGGCGAGCGCACTCATCCTCGGCCTCCTGTTGGTGGCGGGAGCGCGGAGAGAGGAGACCTGACACCGCAATCTGCCAGGTCTCCACTGACTATTAGAGACCCCGGGAGCCCTGTTCCCGGGGTCTTTGTTCTTGTCTGAGCCACCAGCCGATGGGTCTTAAGACCTGTTGACTTCGCCCCAGGCCGCGCCAGTATGGTGGTCAACGAACACGCTGAGTGGTCGCACCCACCAAGGGGAATTAGGGAGGCTTTGAAACCAGACCTGTAAAACGGTCACCTGGGTCTGGTGGAGCCAGTGGTGAGACCGGCCTGTCCCAAACGATGAAGGGATAGGACGATATGAAGGGGCTGGAGACGACGCTGGTCGTCTGGGGCATCGACTCTTACGCGCGCCATAGGCGCGCCATCTGTGTTGGGGGGCGTTCATGAGTCTTGGCTTTGTCCCCCTTCGCCGAGGGTTCGAACGTCTGCTTGCGACACTCTCTGCGGTAGCCGTCTTGATGTCGATGATGGTGGTGTTCGCCCCGGCGGCTCTCGCCCATCATCCCGAGGTATCGGCGTTTCAGATTTGTCTGGAGCAGAGGCTTGCGATCCAGTACGACGCGATCAGCTGGAGGACGGATGGAGGCAGCGGCTCGGGCCACTCCAACATCGACATCGAGGTGAGGGTGAACGGCACGGGATCGTGGTTCCCGGTCGGGAACGGCGCTTTCAACGCCGAAAACAACTATCGGTTCAGCGGAACCTTCGACGCAGATCCGTACTTGGGCGACAGCATCGAGGTTCGTGCCCTGTCTGTTGGACCTTGGGACAACGGCGTAGAGGGTGGGCAAACCTGGACGACGAGTGGTTTTACCGTCGACCAGAACTGCAACGAGGAAGCGACTCCGGTGGATCCGGTGGTGACGGTTTCGGAGGTTTGTGGTGTCGCGGACTCC
>JBBDWM010000040.1:0-12667 GCA_040902845.1 Acidimicrobiia bacterium | reverse complement strand
CACCAGCGGGGACCGCCGATGGCCACCAGCGAGGACATCAACATGGCCGTTGACACACGAGAATCGGGAGTACGTGAGCCCATGGATATATCGCGGTCGATTCTCATGGCGAGCGATGCCGATTTCGATGACTGGCTGAGCGCGCATCGAGGAAGCGAAAGGGAAGTTGTCGTCGCCCTCTACAAGAAGACATCGGGTAAACAGACGGTCACTCTGGTCGCTTTGCAGGAGGCGGCCCTCCGTCACGGTTGGGTGGACTCGCTGGGCCAAAGGATCGACGACGAGCGTTGGGCGATCCGCTTCGCTCCGCGACGTCTCGGCTCGAACTGGTCGGCCAAGAATCGCGTGGTCGCGCTCCGGTTACTTGACGAGGGGCGAATGACAGCCGCCGGTCTCGCTGCGTTGCCGGCTGACCTCTGACCCAGTCCAGAGGCGAGCGCAACTTTGTCGACGGGGCGCCTATGGCGCCCCGTTCTTCATGCATGGCGTCACGAATACTTGACGCCATGCATCAGGAACGAAGTCAGCGGTCGACGTCTCCCATGACCGGGTCCATCGAGGCGATAGTGGCGACAGTGTCGGCCATGAGGGAGTCGGCCATGGCGATAGGCAACGCCTGGAGGTTGGTGAACGAAGGGGCCCGGGTGTGCATCCGGTAGGGGCGGGCCTCACCGTCGGAGACCAGATAACAGCCCAGCTCTCCTCTCGGTGACTCCACCGCCACGTAGGTCTCACCGGGCGGCACCTTGAACCCCTCCGTGAACAGCTTGAAGTGATGGATCAGGGCCTCCATCGACTCATCGATGCGGGCCCGGGGCGGTGGTGTCACCTTGCGGTCGTCCACCCGGTAGTCACCCTTGGGCATCGAGTCCATCACCTGCTCCACGATCTTCAACGACTCGTGGATCTCGTCGATTCGGATCCGGTAGCGGTCGTAGACGTCGCCGTTCTCTCCGACGGCCACCTCGAAGTCGTAGTTCTCGATCCCGGAGTAGGGGAATGCCTTGCGCAGGTCCCAGGAGACCCCGGTTGCCCGTAGCGGCGGCCCGGTGATCCCATAGGCGATCGCCTCCGCACTCGAGATCACACCGACACCGCGGGTCCGGGCCAGCCAGATCGGGTTGTCCTTGAGCAGGTCGTCGTATTGCTGGAGTCGTCTCGGCAGCTCAACCAGGATCGCGGCCACATCGTCCTTCCAACCCGGCGCCAGGTCGGCGGCGACCCCACCGGGACGGATGAAGTTGTGGTTCATCCGCAACCCGGTGGTCTTCTCGAAGAAGGCGAGGATCTGCTCTCGCTCCCTGAACCCATAGATCATCATGGAGACGGCGCCGATGTCCATTCCGTTGGTGGCCAGGGCTACCAGGTGGGAAGAGCACCGGTTCAACTCGGTGAGAAGGACCCTGATCGCAGCCGCCCGGGGCGGAACCTCGATCCCGAGCAACCGCTCCACAGCCAGGGAATAGGCCAGCTCGTTGTGGAACGGAGCCAGATAGTCCATTCGGGTGACATTGGTCCCACCCTGGGAGAAGGTGAGCTGCTCCCCCGTCTTCTCCATACCGGTGTGGAGATAACCGATGATCGGCTTGGTACGCCGGATGATCTCGCCCTCGAGCTCGATCTGGAGCCGGAGCACGCCATGGGTCGAAGGATGCTGGGGGCCCATGTTGAGGATCATCCGCTCGCCCTCGTCGATCCCGTCGTCGAAGGCATAATCGTCCTCGACCACCCGTCCGAATTGCTCATCGAGACGAACCTCCGACTCGTGGTCAGAGATCTCCTGTTCGCCCTCGTCGGTGGGGCTGAACTCGGGCTCCTCGGTCCCGGCGACCCAGAGATCCAGGGTCTCGGTGATCTCGGGGGTCTCGGTGGTCGGCTCGCTCATCTCAGCTCACCTGATGGCTTTCCTTGAACTGCACCGGGACCGAGCCGACCGCGAAGTCCTTGCGTAATGGGTGACCCTCCCATTCGTCGGGCATCAGGATGCGGGTCAGATCGGGGTGTCCCTCGAAATTCACGCCGAACATGTCGTAAGCCTCGCGCTCGGCGAAGTTGGCCCCGGGCCAGACCGGCACCACGGAGGCGACCGACGGATCGATCCGCCCCGCGGTGGTCATCATCCGGAGCCGAAGCTTGTGAGACATCGAAAGCAGGTTGGCCACGATCTCGAACCGCTCCGAGCGCTCCCGCATCCAGTCGACGACAGTGACATCGACACACATCTCGAACCCGGCGTGCCTGGCAGCCTGTGCGAACTCGGCCCATGTCTCGTTGGGGACCCGTGCCACGTCCTGACCGAGCGAGCTCTCCCATTCCACCGCTTCGAAGCCCTCGAACAGCGCGCGGAGCACCGGATGCTGGGGAAGCAGACGCGCCGCGGGTGTCTCTTCGAGGGTCGGCGTCTCGTCGCTCAATTGTTGATCTCGCCGTTCATGATCTTGTCGTGAAGGGTGAGGATCCCGTGCATCAGGCTCTGTGGTCCGGGTGGGCAACCGGGCACGTAGATATCCACCGGCACCACCTGATCGACACCCTGAACCAACGCATAGTTGTTGAACATCCCACCGGTCGAGGCACAGGCCCCCATCGAGATCACCCATTTCGGGTCAGGCATCTGGTCGTAGACCTGGCGCAGGACGGGCGCCATCTTCTGGCTCACCCGACCGGCAACGATCATGAGGTCGGCCTGGCGGGGTGAGGCCCGGAACACCTCCATCCCGAAGCGAGCCAGGTCGTAGTGGGCGGCGCCGGTGGCCATCATCTCGATCGCGCAGCAGGCCAGCCCGAAGGTGGCGGGGAACATCGACCGGGTCCGGGCCCAACGTGCCGCCTTGTCGACGGTGGTCATCATCAGGTTGCCCGGAGCGGTGGTGGCCATCTAGGCCGCCTCCTCCGACGATTCGGAGGGCAGATACCGGGTCCGCCGATGCACGTTCCAATCGAGGGCGCCCCGCTTCCAGACATAGGCCAGGGTCTCGGCGACGAAGAATGTGAAAATGAAGATCGCGGCCACCCCATACCAGCCCAGCCGGTCCCAGATCGAGGCCCAGGCAAAGAGGAAGATGATCTCGACGTCGAAGATCACGAACAGCATCGCCACCAGATAGAACTTCACCGGGAACCGTTGCACCGGCCCGACCTCGGGGACGATGCCGCTCTCGTAGGGGTCGAGCTTCTCGGGTGTCGGGTTGTTCGGCCGGAAGAACCGGGAGACATTGAGCGACACCGCCACGAACGCCCCGGCGAGAAGAAGCATCAGGCCGATCGGCAAATAGTCGGCGGGGGTCACCATCGGAGCTTAGAACGGGCCCGATGGTGGGATAAATTACGTGGCCCCAGGTCGCGCAGGAGAGGCCGGCTACAGCAGGGCTACGGTTCTTCGGGCGTCTCACACGTCGAAGGAGGACCTTGACAGACGCTCGGCCGCTTCCGGTGAGAGGTACGGACCGCTATGCCCGCACCGCCGTCGATCGTGTGGCAATCCTGCGACCGCCCGGCAGAAGACGACGGCGCCCGTCGTCAGCCTCACTGAGTAACCGGCACCAAAGAAGGCATCAAAGCCCTGGTCGTATCGCTGCAGGGGCATCACCGCGAATAGGCTGGCACGGCATGTCAGGACGTGAAACTCAATGAGCCTCGGCTTCGGATTGTTGAGCGCCCAGCTCCGCCCGGGCGAAGCCGATTGGTTGCGGGCCTACGACGAGACGATCCGACTGGCGGTCGAGGCAGAGCGTCTCGGCCTGTCATCGATATGGACCACAGAGCACCATTTTGTCGACGACGGGTACATGCCGTCGCTGGCAGTGGTCAGCGGGGCCATCGCCGCGGCCACATCGACCATCGAGATCGGGACCGGGGTGATCCTCGCCCCTCTGCAGCACCCACTCCGGCTCGCCGAGGACGCAGCCACGGTCAGCCTCCTCAGTGGTGGGCGGTTCACCCTTGGCCTCGGCCTGGGATGGAGCCATGTCGAGTTCGAGGGCCTTGGGGCCGAGATCACGAAGCGAGGAGCGGCCATGGAGGAGATCCTCTCAATCCTCCGTCAGTCATGGACCGGTCAGCCCTTCCACCATCAGGGCCCGGTCTACGAGTTGCCCGAGCTGGCGGTGCGACCGACCCCTTCGTCTCCGATCCAGGTCCTGATCGGGGGCGGAGCCGAGGCAGCCATCCGTCGCGCCGCCCGTCTCGCCGATGGGATCTTCTCCAACGTCGCCCCCGACACGCTGGCTCTCCAACTCAAGTGGATCCGGGAGGAGTGCGAACGGATCGGACGTGACCCGTCACAGCTGCGGATCGTCCACTACTCGGTCATACTCCCCGGTCGGTCAGCCGCGGACGCCTGGGGTCGATACACAGACCACGTCTGGCACATGACGTGGAAGTACTCGGACATGGAGGCGTCAGCTAAACGACCGGGCCCGCCCCCGCCCGCCCCGGAGCTCACAGAAGAGTCCCGCGGCCGAGTGCTCGGGCGCTTCACAATCGCCGGGTCGAGCGATGAAATCGTGTCGACCCTTCTCGACGTTCGTGCCCAGGCCGCGGTGCCGGTCGATTTCGTCGCCCGGAGCTATTTCCCAAACCTCGAGTACGCGGATCAGGTCGAGCTCATGCAACAACTGGCCGAGGAGGTAGCCCCCCACCTGTAGCGGACGGGCCCATGCGCGGGTCGATGTGATTACCCGATCAGCTGATCGGCGATCTGGCCTAGATCCGCTCCAACGACCTCCGGCATGGGGCTGGGCAGGCTCCATGACGAGCCGGGACGGTGGAGAAAGGCACCCTGCGCGCCGGCCTTCATCGCCCCGGTCACATCCCAGTCGTGGGCCGCGATCAGCATCGACTCAGAGACGTGCACATCCATGACCTGAGCCGCGTGACGATAGGTGACCGGGTCGGGTTTGAACCGGCCCACCTCTTCGACCGATATCACCGCCTCGATGAAGGTGCGCAACCCGGCGTTTTCGATCTGTTGATTGGCTGCGTTGGCACTGCCGTTGGTAAGCGCCGCGGTCCGGAACCCAGCCTCCATCAAACGCTCCAGGGCGGGAATCACGTCCAAGTGAGCGGGAACGCTGGCGAGATGGGAGACCACCTCGGTGGCGATGGCCTCGTCGAGGTCGACTCCGTGTCTCTCCGCCACCAGATGCAGCGCCTCGACACCGATCACACCGAACGCCCGGTATTCGTCGAGTTGATTGGCGATCAGGGATCCGTGCAACATTCGGGCGAACCATTCACCCATCGGCTCAGGGCTGCCAAAGACATCCTCGAAGTCGATCCGCAGGGGCGACAGGTCGAGAAGCGTTTCGTTTACATCGAAAACGAGAAGCTCAGGTCTCACGCCGTGGGCAAAGTCCGCACCACGCCGGCCAGCGCGTCGTAGATGCGCTCACCCATGTGCTTGTCGTCCTCGTCGAGGAGATTGGCCATCACCTTGAGGGTCCACTCCATCAAGGAACGGTTGTGGAGCCCGGTGTGGGCCAGGGTTCGCATCACCGATGGGTGCCCGATCAGCTTCACGAAGACCCGCGCCGTCTTGTAATAGAGCCCGTACTCATCGTCGAGATGCTGCGGATAGCGACGGAGCAACCCGAGGTCGTCTCGGGTAAGTGCCTCTCCGATGTGCTCGGCGGCCATCCGGCCCGTCTCGTAGGCGTATGAGATCCCCTCGCCGTTCCAGGGGTTGATCGCCCCGGCGGCGTCGCCGATCGTGATCCAGTTGGAGCCGACCAGAGGGCCCTTCGAGAACGACATGGTCAACTTCCCACCCAGCGGATTGGTCAGCTTGGACTCCTCGCTGAATCCCCAATAAGCGGGAGCGGTAGCCACGTAGTGGGCCATCATGTGGGTGGTATTGACGTGTTTCCACCGTTTGAAAGTGGAGAGAAGACCTACGCCGACATTCACCGTCCCGTCACCCAGAGGGAACACCCAGCCGTAGCCGGGCATGGTCGCCCCCGACGAGTCGCGGAGGTCGAGCTGGCTCTCCAGGAACGGGTCCGTGGAACGCGGAGACGAGAAGTAGCCGCGGGCGGCAAGGCCCATCGGGTAGTCCCGGCGTCGCTCGGTGCCCAGTTCACGCCCGAATCGGTTCATCGACCCGTCAGCAATCACGGTCACGTCGGGCTTCACCGTTTCGATGGAGCCGTTGTGGCTCAGCCTGACTTCAGAGAGGAATCCATTCTCGATCACCGGAGTCCCCTCGGTCTTCTGGAGGATCCTGACTCCCTGCTTCTCGGCGAGGTTGGCCACCTGGGAGTCGAGGTCGCTGCGTCGGATCACCCCACCCCAATTGGGGAATCGGGAGTGCTCTGGCCAGGGCATTTCCAGCATCAGATCGTCGCCGGCGTAAGAGCGAAGCCCAGTGATGGTGTGGAACTGGGGGACCTCGAAGTCGAATCCCATTTCCTGGAGTTGAAGGATCGCCCTCGGGGTCAGACCGTCGCCGCAGGTCTTGTCGCGGGGGTACTCCTTCTTCTCGACCAGGGTGACCTCGTGACCCTCGCGCGCCAACCAGTAGGCGGCGGCCGACCCTGCGGGGCCACCACCGATGACGAGCACCGAGGGAGAGGGCATCGCAGTCAGGTTAGAGGTTGGCGCCGAGCACGAGCCCGTCGCTTCTGAGCCAAGGAGACAGAAGGTCTAACGTCGCCCCGCGATGAGTGAGCTTCCCAAAGCGACCGTGGTCCGGCTCCCCCGGTACCTGCGGTTGCTCGAAGACCTCGAATCCAGGGAGACCGTCAGCTCCGAAGAGCTTGCCGAAGCGGCAGGCGCCAACGCCGCCAATGTCCGACGCGACCTCTCCCATCTCGACTTTCACGGAGTCCGGGGCGTCGGCTACTCGGTGGCCGACCTGAGATACCGGATTCGCCAGGAGCTCGGAATCGCCGACCGG
The DNA here is from genome assembly GCA_040902845.1 of Acidimicrobiia bacterium. Lineage (GTDB taxonomy): Bacteria > Actinomycetota > Acidimicrobiia > Spongiisociales > ZC4RG35 > JALYNX01. Next base: position 5,772 of record JBBDWM010000040.1, on the reverse strand, counting down.
CGCCAGGTCGCCATCATCGGGGCCGGAAACCTGGGGCGGGCGCTGGCGGCATACGGTGGGCTGAGCCGGCGGGGCTTCGATGTGGCAGCGGTTTACGACACCGACACCCGGAAGGTGGGCTCAAAGGCGGGGCGGGTGGAGGTGCGAAACTTCCACGACATGGATGATGACTGTCGGGGCGGATGCTTCGACATGGCGATCCTCGCCGTTCCCGCGGTGGCGGCCCAACAGGTGGCTGACCGCCTGGTTGCCCTCGGGATCAAGTCGGTGCTCAACTTCGCACCGGTGCGGGTCAACGTCCCCGCCGACGTGACGGTTCGTCAGGTCGATCTGTCTATGGAGCTCCAGGTCCTCAGCTACTACGGGAACCGCTAGGCGGAAGCCGCTCCGCGGCTTCCGCCGTTTTGCGTTTTGCGTTTTGCGTTTTGCGTTTTGCGTTTTGCGTTTTGCGTTTTGCGAGAGGTTCTCGGCTAAGCCGAGGACTTTTCCTGCAGTTCCTCGTATTGATGGAGGGCCACCAGGAACACCAGGAAGATCACCAGAGACACCAGTAGATAGGTGATCGGGATGATCCGGATCTCGACGGCGTTGAGCCCTTCGATGTTGTCGGGCTTGGGTCCCCGTGGGGCGTAGATCACAAAGAGCATCGATGTGATGGTCAGCCATCCGAACATGGCGGCCCCAGTCACCAGGAACCCGAGTCTCTTGCCGAGGTTGGTCGTGTTGAACAGATAGATCGAGCCATAGAAGAGAAGGACCGCCCCGATGGTGAGCACTACGCCAGTGACGAAGAGGTTGGCCGAGAACAGGGAGCGGAAGAACTCCCGGAAGAAATCGCCTTCTGCGAAGACAACGGACATCGTCAACCCTTCCCGTCCATATTGCCACCGCGGAGATAGGAGGCGAGAAGTTCGATGTCCGCCTCGCTGAGAATGGCGCCGAACGCCGGCATCCGGCCCGATCCAAAACCGTTGATCCCGTATGGAGTCTGGGCCTCCGATCCCCTGGTCAAGAACTTGACCAACAGGTCGTCAGCCGGGTCCTCGATCGCATCGCCGAACTGCACCGTCGGACGGCCATCCCAAAGCGCGGGGCCAAAGCCGCCGGACCCGGCTTCCTGGGTGAACGGCACCCCGGCACTGAACCCGGCAGTGTGGCACCGCGCGCAGTTGGAGTTGAACAAACCAACAGCGCGTTGCGCGGTTTCGACATCGGCTCCCATCGCGGCTGCGACGCCCTCGAAGTCGATCTCCCATGTGGCCGCCTCCTGGGCAGCTACGAGGAACTCGAGACCACCGACTTCTTGCACCCGCAGCTTGTCGAGGTTCTTGGACGTGACCTCGAGTGAGGTATGAAGCGATTCCAGGTTCCCCACCATCGTGGCTGCTGTCTCATCGTCCGGCTCCCCTCCCACCGAAGCCGGGTTTGTGGGGTCGAGAGTGATCGGGCGCAGACCACGCGGGATCGTGGACCCGTTGGCCTCGGTCATCTGGTTGGTGATGTCTTCCTCGGCCGCAGTCGAAAGCCCGTCGCCATCGGGGTCGGACCCGGCGGCCACCGAGGCGGTGGCCTGAGCTGCGACATCTGCCGCCCCTTCGACTGGGGTCTCGGCGGCACCTGCCTCCTCAAGCGCGGCGACCAACGCTTCGGCGTCGGCCAGGTCTTGAATCGTCACGGGCACGGTGACACCCAAGCCGGCAGCTTCGGTTGCGATCGCATCCAACTCGGTGATCGCTGCACCGCTGATTCCGACCGCCGGGTCGACCGTCCCTTCATCAATCGCCTTCACGATGGCATCGAGGTTGATCTGGAGGATGGGGGCGATTTCGAGCGATTCCTCCAACGAGGACACGGCCTCCTCGGCGAGCTCGGCATCTGCGACTGCGGGATCGAGTGCGATCGGCTCTACCACCGTCAGGGCTTCGACCGCCTCGACGGAGATCGCGGAGAGCTGCTCCTCGGCGACGTCTGAGAGGCCATCGTCGTCGGTGTCCAGCCCCTCGCCGGCGTCATCGAGGGTGTCCCCTGCTCGTTCGGCGATCGGAGCGACGATCACCAATCTTTCAGGTGCGGCATCGATGTCGGCGACGACCTGTGCCTGATTGATGATTTCGGTGGCCACCGTGGCATCCGCATTTTCCAGCCTGTCGAGTTGCACCTCGATCCCTGGCTCCACCTCGGCCAACGCCTCGTTCTGCGGCACCTGGATGGTGGTCAGATAGTTGACGACATCGTTCACCTGGGCCTCGTTGAGCGGGCCACCGCCAGGAAGGCCCCAAGCGGGCATCGGGGTGTTGCCTCGCCCGTAGGTGACCCAGAACGTGAGCTCATCCTTGTCATAGCGAAAGAGGACGTCGTTGAGGGAAGGCACCGCCCAGGCAACAGTCACCCCGGAGCGCTTCTCGACGTAGGAAGCCGTGCCACCAACCCCTTCGGGGCCATGACAGTCAAAACACTTGAACTCTTCGACGATATGGGCTCCGCGCTCCTGTGACGCCACCTCGAATTCGTTGACGAAGTTCGCCTGACGGCCTGTCTCACCGAGAAAGTAGAGGGGAAGCGATATGGCGAGAAAGGCAGAAAAGGCAATCGCCGCCTTCTGCCCGCCTTCGAGACGCCGGGTCTCCATCTCCTGGTCGGTGATCCCGGGTTTGAGGTTGGGGGCAACCTCTTCCCCTCCCCGGTTCCGGATCGCCGAGGCGAAGAGCACGCCGAGCCAGACGATCCCGACAACCAGGGCAAACACCGTTATCAGGTTTGCGGTCATGCTTCAGCGACGATGGAGATACAGCTCGGGCCCTGGGGGTAGTCGAGCGAAAGCGTGGGGGCGCGGGGAGTCTGAATCACCGTGCCGGTCTTGATGATGAACCTGTCGTCGACCAACTCCACCACGAACCGGTCGAGGTTACGGGGCGCCGGCCCCCCGAAGTACTCGCCGATTGCGTTGTACTTCGAGCCATGACATGGGCATTCGAACCCCTGGGAGGGGCCGCACCACGGCACCCGGCAGCCCAGATGGACACAACGCTGGAAGAGCGCCATCAGCCCTCCGGCCTCGACACTCTTGCCGGCGAACTGTTTGGACAACGACGGGGGGGCAGGGACCAAATAGGCCTTGGCCTCCGGGATGAAGAGGGGGAGGGTGGCCCCATCCGAGGTATGGACCTTGATTTCGAGGTCGGTGATCAGGCCGGCATCGATGTCGGCGCCAAAGCCCCCGGTCAGCCTGGGCCAGAAGAACGCCAGGTAGGCGACACCCTGATATGCAAGGAACGACCCGAACAATGCAGAAAGGGCGCGGTTGAAGAACTGACGTCTGGTGACCCCGCCCTCCTCGGCTGAAACCTCGATGACCCGCTGGGTCTGGACTATCTGGACCCCGGCGTACTCGGGCTCGGTTTCTTCCTCTGGTACCGGTTCGGGCTCGGGTTCCAGCTCCTCCTCGACAGCAACCGGAGCAACCGAGACGCCCTCCATCGATCGGTCCGCAGACCTGGTCTCGGTCGAGACACCGGAGGTTGGATCCGTCTGCTTGCGGGCCCCACCCTGTGACCTGCGAAAGGCAATTGCGAAAGCGCCGATAGCGCCAAAAATCGCGACCACAGCGACGCCGATCAGGGCGAGGTTGGTCGCACTCATTCGAATTGCACCCAGTCCGAGAGGTCGTCGAAGAAGACCCCGTCCTTCCAGGGGTAGGAGAAGTTGAAGCCACGCCCTCTGAAAAGCACCCCGATGATGGTGAGCGTGGCCGCCCCGGCGAGGAAGGTCGAATAGAGGGCGATGGCGAATTTGCGGTCGCTGGGCCTGGTCGAGGGGTTCTTGTCAACGTAGGGAACCATCATGAACCCGATCAACCCGGTGATCGTTGGCACTGTCACCCCCGCGATCTGGGGATCGAAATAGGAAAGCAACTCCTGGAGGCCGAGGAAATACCACGGTGCCTTGGATGGGTTGGGGGTGGCGTTGAGGTTGGCGGGGGCGAGCAGCGGCGAATGGATGATCACCGCCAGGATCACCAGGAACCCGGTAATGGCGAGCAGCGCCCCGAACTCCATGAGCATGAGATGGGGCCAGGTGTTCACCTTGTCGGTGGGCTCGGCCTTGACGGTTTGAATCGCCCGGGCTTTGACCACCGTGAGGAGTCGCTGGGTACGAACCCCCTCGGGGGTGCCTGCCGGTGGCACCACGGGCCGGGGGTTGACGATGGCCGCCACTTTCCCGTCTCCGGCACCATTCCCTTCGACGGTCGGCGATGGCTCGTCGACCTTGGTGGCAACCGCGGCCGGTGCCTGCTCGGTCTCGACCGCGGCGGCAGGGACCTCCTCCACCACAGGGAGAGATGCATCCGCCGCATCCGTCTCCAACTCGGAAGCGACCTCGACCGCTGGCTCGGCGGCGGGCGGGACTTCTTCGACAGCCTCCTCGAGGGGTTCCGGTTCTGGTTCCGGAGGCGGGCTCGGAGGCGCCTCGCCCTTCATCTCGGCGAGCACTTGCTCGACCGGCAAGCCGAGGGCGTTGGCCTTCGCTTCTGCCGACCGTCTGAGGAGGCTCTCTGGTATTTCTGTCATGTCGATAACTCCTTAGAGCGGTCCCGAGATCCCGCCGTCCTTGCGCACCCGCCAGAAATGGACGGCCAGGAAGATCACGAGGATGAATGGAAAAGCCAGGACGTGGAGCACGTAGAACCGGAGCAAGGTGGCTGCGGATACCTCCACCCCGCCCAGTAGCGCGAACTTGACCTGAGCCCCAACGACTGGGACGAACCCCGCCATGTTGGTCCCGACGGTGACGGCCCACAGCGCCAACTGGTCCCAGGGGAGCAGATAGCCGGAAAAGGACAGGAGCAGGGTGAGGAGGAGCAAGATGACTCCAACCACCCAGTTGAACTCACGGGGCGGCTTGTAGGCCCCGTGATAGAAGACCCTGCTCATGTGGAGAAACACCGTGAGCACCATCAGGTGGGCACCCCAACGATGCATGTTCCGCACCAGCGAACCGAAGGCCACGTTCGTCGACAGCGCCTCGATGTCTGCGTAGGCCCTCTCTGCCGACTGGGTGTAATAGAACATCAGGAAGATGCCGGTGATCGTCAGAAGGATGAAGAGAAAGAAACTGAGACCACCCAAACACAACGTATAGGAGAGCCTCACCCCGTGCCGTTTCACCTTCACCGGGTGCAGGTGATAGAGCACGTTGTTCATCACGACATAGGAGCGGTTCCTCGGGCTGTCCGAGTAACCCTTCTTGAAAGGCGAACCGGGGCGGAGGATCGATTCGGCCAGCTGGGAGCCCCACAGCTTCTCGTTTGCCTCTTTCACCCGGCCTTTGAGACCGACTTTGCCGTTGCCGTTAGCCAAGACCTCTCCTACCAGCGCATCCCATATGCATAACCATTCTTGAAGTCACGCTGCCCGGTGTCGAAATCCCAGGGCCGGCGGTCGAGACCGAGCTCGACAGCCTGGTCGGCTAGTGAGCCCTCGAACTTCCCGAGCGAGATCACATTGGTCGGACAGCGGTCGACACACAAAGCGCAGCGGGTGCATTCGTCCTCATCGACGATGAAGAACCCCAGGTTCTGTGGATCGTCGGCGGGGTGGTCGACGTTGACCCCTTCGGTGATGGCATCCAACGAGAGATAGTGGATGCATTTCCAGGGACAGATGTCGACACAACCCTCACAGAGGATGCACTCCGACTGGTCGATGTGGAGGAACTGTTTGGGGCGGAGTTTGTCGGTGAAATAGTCGCCCTCGACCACCGCGAGCTGGTAGT
>JBBDWM010000039.1:0-12884 GCA_040902845.1 Acidimicrobiia bacterium | reverse complement strand
ACCAGGAGGACCAGGCCGCATAACCCAACCCTCCACGCTCAGGGGGGAAGCTCAAGGCGCTCCAGATGAGAATGATTCCTCCCCCTCCGATGCCGAGGCCACCGAACGACCGGCGGCCAACAGGTCCAACACCTTGCGACGGAACTCGGGCGAATATCGATATGGCAAACAGACCCCCTTTCACAGGGTTAGAGCACCACCCGATTCAACTATCCCGACTCCACCAAACCGGGGGAACATCAGAGTCTCTACCAAACCCGGGGGATTCAAACTCCTCCTGGATTGGGTTTGAGACGGCGCGTGGCAGCGTCAACTCGAACACGCTCCACCCGTCGGTGTGCCGATAGGCGAGATCGCCGCCCATGAGACGGGCGAGGTGTCGAGAGATGGTCAACCCCAGACCGACGGACTCGGCGTGATGCTCCAGGTGCCGGGCCCGCTTGTAGGCGTCGAATATCCGCTCCCGATCAACTTCGGGGATCGGGGTGCCGCTGTCGGCGACCCGGACAAAGGTGGTGGCGTCGGTTGCACCGACCGAGATCCGGAGGTGCTCGCCGCCATAGCGGTCGGCGTTGGAGATTAGATTGCGGAGGATCTGGCGGATCCTCACCGGATCACCGGTGCAGACCGGCTGGTGGGCCGACTCGGTCTCTTCGACGGTGATGTAGACGCCGTGCCCCGTGGTCGCGATGACCCGGGTTGCCTCGGCGACGAGGTCGACGGTCAGTGTTGAGACGTCGAGACCTCCGGCCTCGGCTCGCTCTATCGTGAGCAGGTCCTCGGTCATAGCCACAGCCTCTCTGGCCTCGTCCACCACCATCGTTGCGTACTCGACGATCTCGTCACGGCCGAGTACGTCCCGATGGTTGGCCAGCAGCTCGGCCATCCCGACTGCGCCTGTGAGCACATTCTTCATGTCATGGGCGAATCCTCCGATCAGACGGCTGCGCTCCCGTTCAACCTGGTGAAGACGTTGCATAGCCAAGGTGACGAGCATCCCGAGTGCCACCATCGCTAGTAGTACGTGGATGATGGTGAATGCCATCGCTGCCATCGGATTCCAGCGTTCCGGCAAGTCGTAGATCCACGAGACAACCAACCCTGTTGTCATCCACGCGCCGATGTAGGGGAACAGCACACGGAGCTGGCTCCTCGGGGCGAGGACCGCGGCGGCTGCCATCACCGTCATGCTGTATGCCACTGCCACCGGGCTCAACCCCGCCACTGTGATGAGGACACCGACGCCAGTGCAGTCGATCAGCAGCGGTGCCATCAGCGACCGGGTGGACGTGTTCCGGCGACCGAGCCCGTCGATGATGGTCGGAACCGGTACGAGCGTCAACAGCCACAGCTCGGGGCGTCCTCCGATAGCGGCGAAAACCGGGCCGACCGCCAGCACCGCCACGCCAGCCCACACTCGCACCGCCATGTAGATGTCGGTCAGGTTGGCACGGCCGAAAGTCCCGACCTTCGGGACGAATCTGGCCGCCCCATCACGGGGGCTTCGCCAAAACAACCCGTCCTCCTTTTAGCCTGATCGGTGCGAGTCGGATCGCGCAACAATCCCCTATCGGCAGAAAGTGACCCGAAAATGAGGATTCACGGTCCCCGGCAGTGGACAGACTCGCGGTACGTCGGTGGTCGGCCGCCCGTGAGTCGTCGTGGATGCAGTCGGGGCGCGTAGCCGGCAATCGACTCGAACTCGGGTGACAAGCCCGTGAAAGGCTTGGGGATCGGGGAGTCTCGTCCAGGTTTACGGTACGGGATAATGGCCCGGATCCCGATCGCACTTATGGTTGGACTGACGCTGGCGGCGTGTGACGCCCCGGCGTCTTCTCCGTCGATGACCACCATATCCGATGAACAGCTTTCGGTGGAGGTGGCGGCGGACGAGTACCGGTTCATCCCCGCCACCCTCACGTTGGGTGATGCGGGCGTGGTGGAGTTCCGAAACGAGGGCGGCCTGGCCCATACCTGGACCGTGCTGGCCGAGCCGATCGATGCCGAGTCACAGCTCGGGTCGGTGGAGGTGCTGGCCGAGGCACGGGCAGACATCGGCCAGAGTGCCACGGTGGAGGTTTCGTCGATCCCACCCGGGACCTATCAGGTGGTGTGCGCCATCGCCGGTCATTTCTCGGCAGGAATGGTCGGGCGGCTGGTCGTCCCCGGCTGAACTCAGCGGCCCCGGCAGTCGAGACAGAGGGTCGTGAGCAGTTCGAGGGTCTTGGCGTGCTCTGGGCCGAGCATGGCGGTGATCCGATCCAGCATCGCCGAGGGGGCGATTGGTTTCCCGCACCGCTCGCATCGTGGGGCAGTGTCCCGGCGAACTTCGCGACGCCCGTTCTCCCAGTCCTGGAGGTCGAATCGGATCTCGAGCGAGATGGCGCCGCGTTCGATCTCGGGGCAGATGGTGAGGCACTGGCTGCAGCCGACACAGGCGCCAGGATCGAAATCGATGACGATCCCGTCCAGCAGGCTGGCGCTGGAGAGGGCGTCGGTGGGGCAAAGGTGGGCGCACATCCGGCAAGCGGTGCAGGTAGTCGGGTCGATGCGGATCGTCCCGAGCTGGGCAGATCGCAGGTCGGCCTTGGCGTCGGTGACACCGACCAGGCGGGCCAACTCCCGGATCACACGGGTGTCCGCGCCCGGCGCCAGGATCCCCGGGCTAGCGACGGCGCCGAGCGGGAGTAGGCCCGGTCTTGGGTCGCCGGCGATGCGTTCCTTCTCGATTCCGAGCGTCGTCAAGACGGTGCGAGCATCTGTCACCGCCGTCGCCAGCTGGCCTTCGTTTTCGAGACGGCACCCACCTTGGTCACAGGAAAGGGCATCAACGGAGGCGGCTCCGAGCGTCAGCGGAGCGAGCAGCCAGCCTGGTGTGAGCATCCCGGTACAGGCCACGCCGACGTCGAAGAAGCCGGGTCTGTTTCGGGGTTCCGCCGTTCGGCAGACGAACCGGATCCCGGGAGGGACCGCGGCGGTCTCGATTATCGCTCGGATCTGGGCTTCGATCCCCTCACGTGTGATGGTGGGATTGACCACGGCGCCGGTCGGGCAGGTGGTGATGCAGATCCCGCAGGTCACACACACCGTCTTGTCGTACTCGACCACTCCTCCCCGCCAGGAGAGGGCATCGACCGGGCAGGCGACCACGCAGGCCCGACAGCCGTCTCGGGCGACGCACAGGTCGTGGTCGATGGCGGGAGCGCCGATCGACAACAGCGCCAGCGCCGACAGCAGGGAGCGACGTGAGATGCGCCCGGCCGGCTCGAGCTTGATCTGCTCGGGAGTCGCTCCGGCGAACGCCTCTGTACGAGCGATGACGCCTGCCAGAACGATTTCCACCGCGGCTGGGGTGGTGAAGTGGGTGAGGTCGACGATCCCCACTCCGAGCGGATCGAACCCGAGTTTGCGCATCGAAGCCTGGAAGCGGGACAGGTCGGCGTCTGCGAGGTGAAGCCCGAGAACAAGACGGTCGGCGTCGTCGGGCACGGTCGACAACAACGTGGGGTCGGCGCACAGGCCGGTGATGGTCGTAGCGGTCGCGGACAACGGAGCCGGGTTGGAGTGGTCGGAGCAACATAGGACGTACGTCATGGTTGTGGGCCAGCATCGTCACCTGCGCCGAGGATGGCGAGGAGCTCGACGTCGTGGACCAGGTAGGCATGGGTGGAGCGGGCGAGAGCGGTGTACGCCGGATGGCGGTCGGTCCGCTCAACCGCACGGGCGAACCCCGGAATCCAGCGGCCCAGGTGGACGTTGAGGAACTCGCGCTGGTTGCGGCGGGCCCGTTCGATGGGACGGCCCGCTCCGAGGGAGACCGCCTCGCTTTCGCACAGCGACGACATCACGTCGAGCTCCACGGTCGCGTGGTCGATCGTGTCTTTCAGAGGCCCGGCCGGTCTCAGGCCGTAGCGGAGGTAGGTCCGTCGCAGGTCGGAATGAATGACGGCGACGTTGCCGGTGTGAGGGTTGGCCAGCCACGCCGACTCGGTGGGTGGGCATGAAGCACCGCCCACTCCCACCTCGAACAGCGCCATGTAGGCGGCAACCAGCTGATCGAGGTCGGCAGCGGCCAGTTGTTCGGTGTAGTCGACGAGCGGCGTCGAAAAGGCGAAGTCGAACAACCCGAGATCTTCAAGAACTGGGATCGAGGCGATGGTGTGCCCGATCGTGTCGGCGGAGGGCGGCGCAAGGCCGGCTCCGAGCAGGCGATAGACGCCCTGTCGGAGCCGGGCGAGGTTGTCGGGGTTCACTCCTTGCGGTCCTTGGCAACCCCGTAGTAGATGGCGGATGAGAAGGCCAGGATGACGCCGGCGACGAAGATCGCCGGAGACCATTCGAGGCGTGGGTTGCTGCATTCGACGCCCGTGGCGCACCATGGCGCCGCACCTCCGAAGTAGGCGAGCAGCATGAGGGTGACGCCAACGACGATCATCCCGATGGCCACGATTCCACGTCTGGTCATGCTGTCTCCTCCTCCAACTCGATGATCGGGAACATCTTCATGAACCCTCCGATGAGGAGGGCGCCGAGTGAAAACAGCCCGAGCACGACCGCGTATTCGACCCAACTTGGGCTGTAGCTGCCGATCCCGTACGGCATGAGCTGCCCATGGGTCTCGGACGGAACCACGATGAGGTAGCGCTTGCCGATTGCTCCCAGGTTGACGAACGCTCCGATCGCCACCAGCCATCCGATCCGCCACCGCTTTGTGACTGCCATCCACGCCAGTGCGATGGCAGGCAGCACGAAGGCGGCGATCGAGCCCCAGAAGATCGGGGCATATCGGCCGGTGAGGATCGCTTCACCTATCCGCGACTCCGTCACAGTGGGTTGGTAGGCAGATGTGAATATCTCGACCACAACGAAGTAGGTGTAGACGAAGAGCAGCAGCATCAGGAGCCTGCCCAGCCAGGCGAAGGCTTCCTCCCCGATGCGGTGCTCCTGACCCACAGCCTTGCGGACGATGGCGGCGAGAACGATGAGATGCCCGATTCCCGATACCCCGGCCAGCACTACGAAGGCTGGCGCCTGGAGGGTGCCGAACCAACCCGGCCGCCCAACCTGGAGACCGAACACGAAGCCGAGCGAGGAGTGCGCCACGATGAGAAGCGGAAGGATCGCCAGCGCCAGCCAGAAGGTGGTGCGACGGTCGCGTTCCCGCTGCTCGGCCGTGTCCTCGTACCCGGCCGCCCACATGCGGTAGAGGCCCTGGAGCTTCGACGGCTGGGTGGCCAATCTGGCGGCATCCGGGCGGGAGGTCAGGTACAGGTATACGAGGCTCGAGAACAGGTATCCGGAAACGACCAGGCTGAACGTGCCGAAGAACGGCGACTGGGGCCGAGCGTACCGGAACAGGTTGACGAGGCCCCGCAACGGCTGGCCGAGGTCGACGATGATCGCCAACGCTCCCAACAGGAGCGCCACCACGGTGAGCACCTCGGCCATCCTGGCCACCCCCTTCAGGCGCTCCAGGTTGAACAGCCGGATGAGGGCGGCCACGGTGATCCCGGCGAAGCTGACACCGACGAAGTACACGACCATCGAGATGTAGAGGCCCCAGGTGGCGCCTCCCATCGTGCCGAGGTCGCGCATGCCGGTGGATACCATCCCCTGGTCGTGCTCAACCGCCCATCCGGTCACGCCGATGACCAAGCCGATGAAGGCCGCCGCCATGAACCAGAGCCATCCTCGACTCCAGCGTCCCACTCCCTGGGGGAGCGGGTGGTTGATGATGTCATGCGTCGCCATCGGTCATACTCCCGTCAGTGGTCGTTCGATCTCCCGTGCGTCGGACCTCGGGGGGGTGCTGCCCACATAGTGGACGCTCGGGTCGGTTCCCAGCTCCTCGAGCAACTGGAAGTGCTCGTGGTTGCGAAGGAAGGTCGAAATGGGAGACCGCTCGTCGTCGGTGTCGCCGAACTTGAGCGCCCCCACCGGGCAGGTGTCGACACATGCCGGGAGCAGCCCCTGCTCCACCCGGTGGACGCAGAAGGTGCACTTCTCCACGACGCCCTTGTAATGCGAGCTTCCCGAGGTGCGCCGTTGCTCGGGCCCATACAGCCTGTCATGGTCGGGGTTCCTGTAGGCCGGGAAGGCCCCACCGGTCACGGCCGCCAAATCCGGGTCGTCGAAGGGCACCCCGTACGGCGCCCAGGCCTCCTCCGGACCTCGCCAGTTGAAGTAGTTGACCCCGTAGGGGCAGGCCACCTCGCAGTACCGGCACCCGATGCAGCGGTCGAAATCGGTCAGCACCAGTCCGTCATCGCGCTTGTAGCGGGCCCCCACCGGGCACACCTTGACGCACGGTGCGTTGTTGCAGTGCTGACACGGCCGGGGGAGGAAGCTCATCTTGGTGTTCGGGAACTCGCCCTCCTCAAGACGGAACACGTACATCCAGAAGACGGCGCTGGGGGTGTTGTTCTCGATCTTGCAGGCCTCGACGCACGCCCGGCACCCCTGGCACCGGTCGAGGTCGACAACCATGGCGTACCGGGTCATGCCTCACCTCCCGCCTTCGTGACCTTCACCTTGACGTGGAACGAAGCGTCGGCCGTCTGACCCATGTACCCCTCTCCGGTGAAGAACACCCCGTTGGGCGTTGGCCCGAGGTCCTTGCTCGCCGGATGCGCCCAGGACCCGAAATGATGCGGCATGCCCACCACGTCGGGGCGCATCCCCTCGGTGAAGGAGGCCACCGTCTGCAGGGTGCGGGTCTCCCCGGTCACCGCGTTATGCGACTCGACGATCACGGCGTCTCCGTCGGCGATCCCGAGTCGGCGCGCTGCCGCCGGGTTGATATCGAGTCGCTGTTTCCCGCTCAGTTCGGTGAGCAGGGGCACGAGGGTGGTCCTCGATTGCTTGTGCTCGACCAGCTTGTAGCTGATCAGGTAGAACTCGTACTCGGGAGGCGAGCCCTCCATCGTCGGTGCCCGCCATGTGGGAAAGGCGGTGTAGTCCCGCCAGTAGATCTCTTCGGCGCCCTTCTCCTTCATGAGTCGTTGCGCTTTGAGCAGGCTCTCGCCGTACAGGCGGTGCACCGCACTACCAAAGGGTGGATCGGACACATAGCCGTACACCTTGTCCGGTGACAGCGGTCCCTTAACCCAGACACCCTTCTGCTCGAAGTAGTCGATACCGGACAGCCCTTGGGCCTTGGCCCAACGGTCAAAGATATCGCGTACCTGCGGACGCTCACCATCGGGGAGAGCGAACTCGGTGTCGACCAGCTGCAATTCAGCGTTGATCTGCTCGATGTAGCCGCCCTCGCCCGACAGCACGCCGATCTTGTCGGCGAGATCGAGGTAGATGTCCGCTTCACCCTTCGATTCGAACAGCGGCTCCATCGGGGGAAGCCGCAGCACCTGGGCGTCGATATAGCCGTCGCTGGCCGAGAGCGGTCCCTCGTACTTCTCAATGGTGGCGGCGGGCAGCACGACGTCGGCGAACAAGTCGGCGGTCTCCGAGAGCCATGGGCTGATCGATACCACGAACTCGAACTTCTTGTACGACTCGAGGAAGTCCGGCTGTGACGTGAAGGCGAGCACCGGGTTGACATGGTGGAGGATCACCACCTTGGGCAGGTTCTCGACTCCATATCGCCCCGGATCCTGCATGACCTTGGCGACCATGCCAGGGAAACCCGAGTTGATCGGGAAGTACTTCGAGCCTTTGAGTGTGAAGTCGTAGGGAGGGTCCCCCACCTTGAGCTCTTCGAAGGCGGCGTAGTTCTTGTCGATCTTCCACGTGGTGTCGGCCAACTGGCCACCCACGGCACCGACTGCACCCACCAGCATGGTGACCATGGTCATGGCGCGTAGGGCCTGGAAACCGAGCTCCTGCTGGGCCATGTGGTAGGCCATGATCCCGACCGGTCGGTAGGGGACCTCGACCCCGTCGACGATGGTGGTGGCTCCGATCTGGGCGTTCTCGCCGAACTCCGACGCCATCCTTCGGATGACCGACGCGTCGACCCCGCACACCTCGGCTGCCCACTCGGCGGTGTACTGGGCGACGTGCGCCTTGAACAGCTCGAACCCGGTGGTGTAGGTCTTGCCCTCGACGGTCCAGTCACCCTCCAGCGCCGGCTGAGTTGCCTCGGTTGCCAGCTTGGCGGAGTTGGTCGTCTCATCCCACACGAAGGCGACATCCACCGCCTCATCGCCCTCTCCGAACGTCTCTTTCAGGATGAGTCCATCATCTCCGACGAGATATGGGCCGTTGGTGAACTTGGCCAGATAGGGGCGATCGAGATAGCCCTGGGCGATCAACTCGTTGCACAGCGCGAGGGCGAGGGCGAGATCGGTAGATGGCCGGATCGGCACCCACTCGTCGGCGAAGGGTCCGGCCGCGCGGAGTCGTGGATCGACGTGGACGATCTTCATGCCCTTCTCACGGGCCTCGAGCATCTGCCGAGGCCATGTGATCCAACAGAACTTGTTCCCCCCGGCGTTGGTGATGTTCCAACCCCAAGCGAGGAGATACCGATTGTTGACGAGATCAGGGTTCAACACGCCGTGGAGGCCAAGGGTGTATTCGAGGGCGCGGTACCCGGTGTCGGAGCAGTAGGCGCCGTGTCCGAGCTTCGAGCTGCCGATCGCCTTGGTGAAGGCGTTGTCGTAGAGGGCGCTGGACTTGGACCGTCCCTTCTGCCACAACACCAGGCTCGGATCCTCGGCCCGGACCCGATTTACCTGTTCGGCGACCAACCCGAGCGCCTCGTCCCAAGACGCCTGTCGCCATTCGCCGGTGACGCCTTTGCCGTTGGTTCGGACCAGTGGCGTCTTCACCCGGTTGGGGTCGTAGATCGAGATGATCTGAGCCTGGCCCTTGGGACAGAGCGTTCCGTCGTTGCGGGGATGGCCTGCCATTCCCTCGAACTTGACCACCCGGCCGTCGATGCGCCGAGCCGACATACCGCAATCCTGCTTCCCGATCCAGCAGGTGGTGAACACCCTGTCCTCCACCGGCGCTACGGCGAGAACGTCCGCCTTCGAGACCGATTTGATGCCTTCGAAGAGAAAATTAGACGCCGCAAGGGTCCCGCCTGTTACCGCGCTGGCCTTCAAGAACGTCCGTCGAGAAACCTCGACCATTCCGCCTCCTGCTCAGTTGTTCCTGACACAATGCCAGAGGAGAGATAGGCGCAATAAGGGTCCAAGGGCACTCCGATGGGGCCTTTGTGCCCATGCGAAGTCTGCACATAGCCAGAGCGGCTCGAGGCGAGGACTGTGGTGCCGACGGCGTTTCCGGCTCCCGGGTCGTCCGAGCTACGCCCGACTACGAAGTGACAACCGAAACAAGCCCTTTTTTAGCTAGTAACTACCGGACGCCACCCGCCTCGATAAGGCAAGCGCACTCAACTCGTCACGGACACATGCGGCGAAACGGCCTTCAGTGCCACGTCACTCCATCGATCCTGGCAGCAAATGGTCTTTCCCGGTAAGGGTCAAAGGGACCTTTCGCGTCGGTTTCTCCCATCGGTCGGTCCACGACTCTCGTTCGCTCTCCTGACTTGTTCAGGGTTCCTCGCCGATGGTGGTGTGTGTGAAGGTCGATCGACGATCGCAGTTCGACGGTAAGGCCACCAGCCGAAAGGAACTCGATGTCTGATCGGAGGATGCATGACGATGAGATCGACATCGACGTCGGTTTCGTGGGACGGTCGCTCCTTACACAGTTCCCGAGATGGGCAGACCTCCCCCTCGAGCCGATCTCCTCGACGGGGCCTGATAACGCCGGTGAGAGGGGAGTCGACCTCAGCGGCGAGCAACAGACGAAGACTAAGACGGCGCTGGAGTACTTCTCCTCGTTGTTGAAAGGCTGAGTGGACCAGAGGGATCAAACGGAGCGGCGAGCCGTGCCCTGTGTAGCGTTCCGACCCATGACGTCTGCCGGCGACGAGGCACCGGAGGTCGGGGCCGACTCGCCATCCCACTACGGAGCCTCAGTAGGCCAATTGCCATCAGGCGGACTTTGATGGGCGAGGCGTTCTTCTGGGGACTTTTGGGCGGCTCCTCGCTCATTCTCGGTGCCGCAATCGTTTTCAGACGGGACCTGGCGCGGCGGACGCTCGGCCTTGTGATGGGATTCGGTGCCGGAGTGCTGCTCAGTGCCGTTTCATTCGAGCTCA
Source organism: Acidimicrobiia bacterium (assembly GCA_040902845.1). Classification (GTDB taxonomy): domain Bacteria; phylum Actinomycetota; class Acidimicrobiia; order Spongiisociales; family ZC4RG35; genus JALYNX01. The sequence goes on along the minus strand of JBBDWM010000039.1, from coordinate 2,752 downwards.
TCGACGAAGCGTTGACCGTTTCAGGTGGGCAGGGGGGAACGGCCCTTGGCTTCTTCGCCGGCGCCATCGTCTTCTATCTGGGTGACACGCTGATTGCTCGCCTCAACCCTGGCGGAGAACAAGCTGGACCCGGCGGTCTCTCGATCGTCCTCGGCACGGTTCTCGATGGAATTCCCGAATCGGCCGTGCTCGGCTTGACCCTTCTCAAGACCGGGGATATCGGGGTCTCCATGCTGGTCGCTGTGTTCGTGTCCAACCTTCCTGAGTCGATCGGTGCCTCCAGCGATCTCCTCAGCTCGGGCTGGAAGCGTTCCCGCGTCCTTGCTCTCTGGACCGGAGTGGCCATTGTCAGTGCCGTGTCCGCCGCCACCGGATACACCCTTCTCGATGGCGCCTCGCCCCAAACCCTCGCTTTCGTTCTCGCTTTCGCAGGCGGTTCCATCCTCACCATGCTGTCGACGACCATGATCCCGGAAGCCTTCGAGGAGGCGCGCAGGCCAGTGGGGCTTGCGACCACGTTGGGATTTGCGGTCGCCCTCGCGATCACGCTGCTGGCGAGCTGAAGACCGGCCTCAGTACGACCTGGACTCGGTACGCCCTTGCCGATTGTGCAGTGTCGGCTGCGCTAAAGAATCTCCACGTCGAGTGTGGTCTGCACGGGACGCTTAACGGCGTCGGAAACCGGCGAGTGGTGGTCCGCCCATTCGACGATCTCGCGGAGCTTCTCAGATGGGACTCCATCGGCGGCAATTCTGACTCTGATATGAGTGCTCAAGGGACCCGCGGGCACCGAGTCATCCATTCCGAGGAGACCCTGATCGTCCGATTGCGAATCGACCGTGATTTCTAACGTTGAGAGCTCAATCCCCTCCTGGGCGGTTCGCATTGCTATGACCGTTGCGTCACAACTCGCAATTGCAGCACGCAGCAGCCAGCCCGGCGATGGGGCAGAACCGCTTCCACCAACCCCCGTCGGCATGTCTGACACGAGAGTTTCCCCGTTCGGGCCTACCACCCGTGACTTGAGACCCTCAACTGTTGCGGTTGCTGAACTATCTGTGAAACGAGCCTCTTCAGGATGCTCCGTCAGATACGCGATTGCCTGCTCGATCGACTGCCGAATGTGCTGTGAGGTCACCATTGCCTCGCACTGTATATGGCAGATACCGGGCCCGGGTCCTATCCCAGGGCCCGCCAAGTCGTGGCCTTCGGCCCTGGTCCTGCGGTCGCACGGAGACGAACCTCGAGGTGATGGGCAAGACAATCCTGTTCGTGGTCAATGACCCGCCGTATGGCACCGAGCGGGCCTACAACGCGTTCCGGCTCGCCGGCTCCATCGCCAAACGAGGCACTGATCAGGTCAAGGTGTTCCTCATGGGAGACGCAGTTGGATGTGCTGTCGCCGGCCAGATACTCCCCGACGGCTACTACAAGCTGGACCGGATGCTCGCCTCAATCATCCGCCACGGAGGCGACGTAGCATGCTGCGGCACCTGCATGGACGCCCGGGGCATCGGCGACCAGGGTCTGATCGAAGGAGCCAGGCGATCCACCCTCGAGGGACTGACCGACTGGACGCTCGAAGCCGACAAGATCGTCACCTTCTAACTGCTAGTTCGGTAAGCAGGGCAACGCCCGGCTGAGATACCAACACGAGTGATGCCGAGTTCGTCAGAGAGGTCCGCCGGGCGATCGGGCCTGACAAGTGGATGATGATCTCTCTCGCCGGAAGGTCCTGAAATGTCAACTCCTGAAATGACGAGCGATGTTGACCGCGGCCGGAATCACTTGGTTCGCCGGGGTCGAAGGCTGGCCTGGTTCACCATCGGCTGGAACTTGGTCGAAGGCGTGTCCGCGATCGCCGCTGGTGTCATGGCAGGGTCGATCGCCCTCATAGGTTTCGGGGTCGACTCCTATGTCGAAGTGTTCGCCGGTGGGGTGGTGTTGTGGAGGCTTGCCAAGGAAAAGCACGGTGAGGAGATCTCCGAGGCGGCGGAACGCCGGGCACTCCGACTAATCGCGGTTACGTTCTTCGTCCTGGCTGTCGGCATCGGGACCGAGTCGGTCCGTCGTCTCCTCACCGGGGCGCGACCCGATGAGAGTCTGTTTGGGATCGTGATCGCCGCAGTGTCGCTGATCGCGATGCCGCTTCTCGCCGGGGCCAAACGCCGGGTTGGTGAAAGACTGGGAAGCAAGGCTCTGGTTGCCGATGCCGCCGAGACCATGTTCTGTGCGTGGCTCTCCGTCATTCTTCTCGCCGGCCTCGGGCTCAACGCCCTGTTCGGGTGGTGGTGGGCCGACCCAATCGCCGCCCTCGGCATTGTCTATTTCGCGTTCCGAGAGGGCGTCGAGAACTGGCAGGGCGACGAGCACGAGGATTGACAACGACGAGGGTCCCGAACCGAGATCTCGACGTTTCCCGCGCAGATCACTGAAAGCGCGCGGGCGATCAGCCGGAGAAGGCCTCGACCTCGACCGCCCCCGTGTTTCCTCCGCTGGACGATTCGACCCGGTAGGTCAAGACGCGGCCCCGGAACGAAACCTCGGATGGGGTGACCCCGGCGGGAAATGGCCCGTATACGGCGCCGTCGACCTCGACCGTGAACGTCTCGGTCGTCGCCGAGCCATTGCTCATCGAGCGGGTGCGAAATCCGACCGCGTTCACATCCAACTGCTCTCTGAGATCGATGGTAATGAAGGCGTCGTTGCCGTCACCCTTGGAGGACCATTCGGTAGCCAGATCGCCATCAAC
>JBBDWM010000038.1:0-12923 GCA_040902845.1 Acidimicrobiia bacterium | reverse complement strand
AACGCAGTGCACAGAACGCCAAACGCATTGCGTGCCGCGTTTTGCGTATTGCGTATAGCAGCGAGCGAAGCGAGCACTCATGAGCGACCAGCAGAAGATTCGGATCCGGCTCAAGGCCTACGACCACAACGTGGTGGACGAGTCCTCGAAGAAGATCACCGAGACGGTGTTGCGGACCCAGGCCAAGATCAAGGGCCCGGTTCCGCTCCCAACGGAGATCCATCGTTACTGCGTCATTCGCGGGCCGCATGTCGACAAGGACTCACGGGAGCATTTCGAGATGCGGATTCACAAACGTCTGATCGACATCTTGGAGCCGACTCCGAAGACGGTGGACTCGCTGATGCGTCTCGAGCTCCCTGCCGGCGTGGAAGTGGAAATCAAGCTGTGAGCACGCCGTTCTGCGTTTGGCGTTTGGCGTTTGGCGTTTTGCGTAAATCGAAGGTTTCGCCGTGAACGCCATCCTTGGACAGAAGTTGGGGATGACCCAGGTCTTTGACGACCAGGCCCGGGCCATCCCGGTGACGGTCATCAAGGCCGGACCCTGTCACGTCACCCAAATCAAGACGATGGAGAGAGACGGCTACAACGCCATCCAGATCTCATACGGAGAGATCAAGCCAGGGCGCGCCAACAAGCCGGAGGCCGGGCACTTCGCCAAGGCGGGTGTGGCCCCTGCCAAGCACCTGGTGGAAGTCCGCGTCACCGATCCGGGCTCCTACGCACTCGGTCAGGAGATCAGGATCGCAGACGTGCTCCAGCCGGGGGCCAAGGCCGACGTGGCCGGTGTCTCCAAGGGCAAGGGCTTTGCCGGCGTGATGCAGAGACACAACTTCGCTGGTCAGGGCGCCTCGCACGGCACCCACAAGAAGCACCGGGCCCCGGGCTCGATCGGCGCATGTGCCACCCCGGCTCGGGTCTTCAAGGGAATGAAGATGGCCGGCCGAATGGGCGGTGAGCGGGTGACCACACTCAGTCTCGAGGTCGTCGGCGTCGATGCCGAGCGTGACCTTCTGCTCCTCGGTGGAGCCGTCCCCGGGCCCAAGGGCTCAATGGTCCTGGTTCGAGAGGCGGTGAAGGCCCGTGGCTGATGTGAAGGCCCCATTGTTCTCTGCCGATGGCACAGCCAAAGGCGACGTGAAACTCGACGCCGAGATCTTTGGCATCGAGCCCAATCTTGCAGTGCTCCATCAAGTGATCACGGCTCAACTGGCCGGCGCCCGATCCGGAACGGCCTCAACCAAGACCCGTGGCGAAGTGCGTGGTGGTGGGCGGAAGCCGTGGCGTCAGAAAGGCCTGGGCCGTGCCCGTCAGGGATCGATTCGCGCACCGCACTGGGTCGGCGGTGGCGTCGCCCATGGACCGAAGCCCCGCGACTACAGCCAACGGACACCCAAGAAGATGAAGCGTCTCGCCCTTCGCAGTGCCCTCTCCGCCCGCGCTTCTGAAGACGCGGTCAAGGTGATCGACGATTTCGACTGGGCCGCGCCGAAGACGAAACAGGCCGTGTCTCTGCTCAAGGCAATCGGAGCCGGGGGCAAAGCGCTGGTCGTGCTCAGCCAACTCGACGGCGTTGCCGGCCGCTCCTTCCGCAATCTCCCGGATGTGATCCTGGCCGAGCCGGGTCATCTCACCCCTTATGACGTCCTATGGGCCGATCAGGTGGTGTTCACCACCCACACGGTTGGCTCAGTCGGCAGGGCAAGCTCCTACGAGGTCAGCGAGAGCGATTTCGTCAAGGAAGGCGAAATCGTCAAGGAAGAGGAGCAGGGAGGTGAGGCAGGATGAAAGACCTACGTGACATCATCCTCGCCCCTGTGGTCTCCGAGAAGTCGTACGACCTCATCGAGCACAACAACACCTACACCTTCATGGTCGACCCCCGCTCCAACAAGAGCGAGATAAGGACTGCCGTAGAGCAGGTTTTCGGGGTTCGAGTGGTCCGGGTCAACACCATGAACCGCAAGGGCAAGCTGAAACGCCAGGGCTGGAAGATGGGTAAGCGCAAAGACACCAAGCGCGCTCTGGTGACGCTTGCCCCCGGCAATTCGATCGATCTGTTCGGAGTCTGAGATGGCAGTCAAGAAACGCAAACCGACTTCCCCCGGCCGCCGGTTCCAAACGGTCTCGGACTTCTCCGAGATCACGACCGACACGCCCGAGAAGTCGCTGATCGCCAAGAAGACCAAGACCGGTGGGCGCAACACTTACGGGCGGGTCACCGCTCGGCATCGTGGTGGTGGCCACAAGCAGCGCTACCGGGTCATCGACTTCCGGCGTGACAAGGACGGCATCCCCGCCCGCGTGGCGACCATCGAGTACGACCCGAACCGCAACGCACGCATCGCCCTCCTCAATTACGCAGATGGCGAGAAGCGCTACATCCTTGCCCCGGTGGGGGTCAAGGTGGACGACCGGCTCGAGTCAGGGTCCAAGGCCGAGATCAGGCCGGGCAATGCGCTGCCCCTCCGCAATATTCCGGCGGGAACCATTGTCCATGCCATCGAAATGCGTCCTGGGGGCGGCGCCAAGCTGGGCCGGTCGGCCGGCACAGCAGTGCAGCTGATGTCGAAGGAGAATGACCTGGCTCTCCTCCGGCTGCCCTCTGGTGAGATGCGACAGGTCCCACTCGACAGTCGGGCCACCGTCGGCCAGGTGGGCAACACCGAAGCCGAGCTCATCAAGTTGGGCAAAGCCGGTCGCAATCGGTGGAAGGGGGTTCGGCCTCAGACCAGAGGAGTGGCCATGAACCCGGTCGACCACCCCCTTGGTGGTGGCGAAGGCAAGTCCTCAGGTGGTCGTCACCCGGTGAGCCCTTGGGGTCAGCCGGAAGGGCGCACCCGCAGCAAGAAGAAGGCGTCCAGCAAGTACATCGTGCGTCGTCGTGCGAAGAAGGGTCGGAGGTAATCGTGGCTCGCAGTCTCAAGAAGGGGCCATTCGTCGACGACCATCTCGCGGCAAAGGTCGACGAGCTCAACCGTTCCGGGGGCAAGCGGGTGATCAGGACATGGTCGCGTCGCTCCACCATCATCCCCGAGATGATCGGGCACACGATCGCCGTCCACGACGGTCGCAAGCACGTGCCTGTCTACATCACGGAGTCGATGGTCGGCCACAAGCTCGGCGAGTTCGCACCCACCCGCACCTTCCGCGGCCACGCCGACAAGTCAGCGAGAAAACGATGAAGGTCAGGGCACAAGCCAAATACATCCGCCAATCGCCATACAAGGTGCGACTGGTTCTCGACCTGGTGCGCGGGCTCCCTGTGATCGAGGCGGAGAACGTCCTGCGCCTGACTTCGCGCGGTGCCACCGAGCCGGTTGCCAAAGTGCTTCGCTCCGCCGTGGCCAATGCAGAGCACAACCACGCTCTCGACTCCGAGGACCTCGTGGTTGCCGAGGCCTACGCCGATGAGGGCCCGACCCTCAAGCGTTATCGGCCGCGGGCCCGGGGACGCGCTGCCCGCATCAGGAAGCGAACCAGCCACATCACGATCGTGGTGTCTGACATGAATGAGGAGGTGAACTGATGGGTCAGAAGGTTCACCCCTATTCGTTTCGGCTAGGTGTTACCACTGACTGGAAGTCGAAGTGGTTTTCCGACAAGGAATACGTAGCGTTCGTAAACGAGGACTGGAGAATCCGTAAGTACCTGACGGACGAGTTGTTGAGGGGTGCGGTGTCCCGTGTCGACATCGAGCGCACCCGTGACCGTCTGATCGTCGACATCCACACGGCACGCCCCGGTGTCGTCATCGGGCGCAAAGGGGCCGAGGCCGAACGGCTTCGGGGCGCCCTGGAAGCCATGGCCGGTCGTCCGGTCAAGCTGAATATCAATGAGGTGAAAGACCCTGATCTCGACGCCGCCTTGCTTGCCCGGGGTATTGCCGACCAGATCGAGAACCGGATCGCCTTCCGTCGCGCCATGAAGCGCGCCATCGCCTCCGCCCTGAAAGCCGGGGCTGAGGGGGTTCGGGTGGAGTGCAAGGGCCGTTTGGGTGGCGCCGAAATGGGTCGCCGGGAGTGGTATCGAGAGGGCCGCGTCCCGCTACACACCTTCCGTGCGGACATCGACTACGGCACCGCCACCGCTCACACCACGGTGGGCACCATCGGCGTCAAGGTATGGGTTTACCGGGGTGAGGTCGTCTCGCGGGGCCAGGTCTCCGGCGATCGGATCGCCGCCGAAGCCGATCTCGCCGTGGGCGGGCCGGCGCGCCGCACCCGCAAGAGCATCAAGTCGCGTGCCGAAGAAGCCGCAGGCTCCGACAGCAGGCCGAGATTGATCGAAGCCGGCGGCGGCAAGCGATTGATCGAGGCCGGGGGCGGCAAGAAGGAAGGGGGTCGTCCCATCATCGAAGCCGGAGGCGGACGTCGCCCGACCGCGGCCGAGGCCAAGGTGGAGTACGAGTCGGCGCGCGAAGAGAGCGAGACGCCGGTAGCCGAGATCGCCGCACCGGACGCCGACGTCGAAGCGGTTGAGGCCGTTGACGCACCCCCCTCGACCGAGCAGGGCTCGGTCGGTCTCCCCGCGGAGCAGGGGGACAACGCTGCACCCCCCTCGACCGAGCAGGGCTCGGTCGGTCCCCCCGCGGAGCAGGGGGACAACGCTGCACCCCCCTCGACCGAGATCGCCGCACCGGACGCCGACATCGAAGCGGTCGAGGCCGTTGATGCACTCCCCGTTCCCGAGATCCCTGAGGTCGGCGCCGAGGCCGCTGAAGGCGAGGACGAGTGATGTTCGTTAGTACGCAAAACGCTGAACGCAGAACGGTCAACGGCCGAGTGCAGCGAGGCCCCAAATGCTGATGCCCAAGAGGACAAAGCATCGCAAGATGCACCGCGGTCGGAGGTCCGGTGTGGCCAAAGGTGGGACTTCTGTGAACTTCGGCGAGTACGGGTTGCAGGCGCTCGAGGCAGGGTGGATAACCGCCCGACAGATCGAATCGGCCCGTGTCGCCATCACCAGGGCGGTGAAGCGTGGTGGCAAGGTTTGGATCACCATCTTCCCGGACAAACCGGTCACCCAGAAGCCCGCCGAGACCCGCATGGGATCGGGCAAGGGAAACCCTGAGTTCTGGGTATCTGTGGTGAAGCCAGGCCGGGTGATGTTCGAGCTCGCAGGCGTTCCCGAGGATCTCGCCCGTGAGGCAATGAGAAAGGCCGGCAACAAGCTGCCGATCAAGACCCGATTCGTTTCCCGGGAGGAGCTATGACCCCAACCGAGATACGCGAGATGACGGATGCAGAGCTGGTCGAGGCCCTCGGGGAGGCCAAGACGGAGCATTTCAACCTGCGCTTTCAACTCGCCACCAATCAACTCGACAACAACTCGCGTATCAGTGAGGTCAAGAAGGACATCGCTCGCATCCTCACCGTCATGCGGGAGCGAGAGACAAATCCGGCGCTGATCGTGGCCGAGGAGCGTGCCTGATGACAGAGAACAGCATTAGAGGACGTCGCAAGGTCCGTGTCGGCGTCGTCGTCTCGGATTCGCGCGATAAGACCGTGACCGTGGAGGTTCCCACTCAGATGAGCCACCCGCGTTATGACAAAGTGGTCCGTCGCAGCACCAAATTCCATGCCCATGACGAGACCAACGACGCCAAGGTTGGCGACACGGTCCGCATCATGGAGACACGCCCGCTTTCCAAGCAGAAGCGATGGCGGGTAGTTGAGATCGTGGAGCGTGCGAGATGATCCAGCAGGAATCCCGTCTCAAAGTGGCGGATAACACCGGAGCCCGAGAACTCCTCTGTATTCGCGTCCTCGGTGGGTCCTCACGGCGATACGCCGGAATCGGCGACATCATCGTGGGGACCGTCAAGGAGGCCAACCCGGGTGGCTCGGTCAAGAAGGGCGAAGTCGTCAAGGCCGTCGTCGTGCGCACCAAGAAAGAGTCGAGGCGCTCCGATGGGACCTACATCCGATTCGACGACAACGCATGCGTGATCATCGACAACAACTCCCAGCCCCGTGGCACTCGCATCTTCGGCCCGGTGGCTCGGGAGCTACGCGACCGCAAGTTCATGCGCATCGTGTCACTCGCTCCAGAGGTCTTATGAGCTCGTTTCGCTCGCTCCGCAAAACGCAATACGCAAAACGCAATACGTTCAGAGGCGATCAGCGTTCTGCGTTATGCGTTCTGCCCGCAACTCGCGATACAAGTTCCCTAGGGGTCTACTCATGAAACTCAAACACGGTGACAAGGTGTTGGTGATTGCCGGCAAGGACGCCGGCAAGGAGTCGCGCATCAGTCGGGTGTTCCCCAAGGACGACAAGATCCTCGTCGAGGGTGTCAACACTGCCAAGCGTCACACCAAGCCCAGGGGTCAGACCATGCAGGGCGGCATCATCGACAAGGACATGCCGATCGATGTGTCGAACGTGATGATCCTCTGTGAGAAATGTGGCCCGACCCGGATCGCCCATCGCTTCGACGACAAGGGCGCAAAGCATCGGGTCTGTGTGAAGTGCGGAGGTGAGCTGTGACCGCGCCGCGTCTGAAAACACGCTACGCAGAAGAGGTAGGCCCTCGACTCAAGGAGCAACTCGGTCTCGACAATGTCATGGAAGTCCCACGTCTCGAGAAGATCGTGGTGAACATGGGTGTTGGCGAGGCGGTCCAGGACAAGAAGGCCATCGATTCTGCGATGGATGAGCTCAGTCTCATCACAGGTCAGAAGGCCAGAATGAACCGATCGCGGAAGTCGATCGCCGGGTTCAAGGTGAGAGAGGGGATGCCGATCGGCGCTTCTGTCACTCTTCGGGGCGCCCGGATGTGGGAGTTCTTCGATCGCCTGCTTGCAGTGGCCATTCCGCGCATCCGTGACTTCCGCGGTCTCAACTCGAAGTCTTTCGATGGTCGGGGCAACTACAGCTTCGGTGTCACCGAGCAATTGATCTTCCCCGAGATTGATTTTGATCAGGTTTCATCCACACGGGGGATGGACATCACCATCTGCACCACAGCCAGCAACGACGAGCACGCCAAAGCGTTGCTCGACGCCTTCGGGTTCCCATTCCGCAAGGCAACCACGGGGGTTTGAAGGAGAAAATGAATGGCTAAGAAATCACTAGTTGTCAAGGCCGCCCGGGAGCCGAAGTTCAAAGTGCGCGGCTACAACCGGTGCCAGAGGTGCGGGCGGTCCCGTGCGTATCTGCGTGACTTCGGGATGTGTCGTATCTGCGTTCGCCAGCTGGCCTCGCAGGGCGAGCTGCCCGGTGTCAGGAAGGCGTCCTGGTAATGGTCAACGATCCAATCGCAGACATGCTGACCCGCATCCGCAACGCCGTTGCCGTCGGGCATGAGAGGGTCTCGATGCCGGCGTCCAAGATGAAGTTGGGCATCGCCCGCATCCTGGTGGACGAGGGGTTCATCGACCGCTTTGACGTCAAGGACAGCGGAGCCGTACCCGAGTTGGAGCTCGTCCTTCGCTATGGCGCCCGTCGCCAGCCTGCGATCGGCGGTATCAAGCGGATCTCCAAGCCTGGGCACCGTATCTACCGGGGCGCCGGGGAGATCCCGCGGGTCCTTGGAGGTCTCGGCGTCGCTGTGGTGTCCACCAGCCAGGGCCTGCTTCCGGACCGCGAGGCCCGTCGTCGCCGCCTCGGCGGCGAGATCGTGTGCGAGGTCTGGTGATATGAGTCGCGTAGGGAAGATGCCGGTGATCGTGCCCTCTGGTGTCGATGTCGACATCAGGGGGACGAAGGTGACCGTCAAGGGAAGCCGGGGCGAGTTGTCCCGGGAGTTCACCGATCGTGTCAGCTTCCAGATGGAGGACGGGGTCGTGACCGTTGATCGTGAGGACGACACCCGCGAGTCGAGAGCGCTTCATGGGCTGTCCCGCGCCCTTCTGGCCAACATGGTCCATGGGGTCTCGGAAGGTTTCAGCAAGGTCCTTGAGATACAGGGCGTCGGTTATCGCGCCTCTCTCAAGGGCGACGACGTCGAGCTCCTGGTCGGGTTCAGCCACGCAGTGGACGTGCCCGCCCCAAAGGGGATCAGCTTCGAGGTGCCGGAGCCGACTCGGATCGTGGTCTCGGGGATCGACAAGGAGCAGGTCGGTCTGGTGGCCGCCAACATTCGAAAGATTCGCCCCCCGGAGCCCTACAAGGGCAAGGGAATTCGGTATGCCGGCGAGCATGTGCGTCGCAAGGCCGGGAAGGCAGGTAAATGATGAAGGGATCCCGACAGGATGCTCGGGCGCGTCGCCACACCCGGGTCCGGAAACGTGTTCGCGGCACAGGGGAGCGTCCCCGGCTCGCCGTTTTCCGCAGCAACCGGTACATCTACGCCCAGATCATCGATGACGCCGTCGGTCGCACCCTGGCCTCGGCCTCCTCACAGGAGACCGACCTGAAGAGCTCCACGCTCAACATGTCGACTGCGGCCAAGGTGGGCGAGCTTTTGGCGGGACGGGCCAAGGACGCCGGTGTCCGCACCGTTGTCTTCGACCGCGGCGGTTACAAGTACCACGGGAAGGTCAAGGCTCTGGCCGACGCCGCTCGCGAATCAGGATTGGAGTTCTAAAAATGGCCCAAGAGCAAAACCAGTACGACGAGCGCGTCATTCAGATCAACCGGGTGGCGAAGGTGGTCAAGGGAGGTCGCCGGTTCAGCTTCACCGCCCTCGTCGTGGTCGGTGACGGCAACGGCAAGGTCGGTATCGGCTACGGCAAGGCGAAGGAGGTGCCGGCCGCCATCCAAAAGGGAATGGAGAGCGCCAGGCGCGCCATGGTGAGCATCGCGATGGCCGGTCAGACCGTGGTCCATCAGACGACGGGAGAGCACGGCGCCTCGAAGGTGCTGGTCAAGCCGGCCGCACCCGGAACCGGAGTCATCGCCGGCGGCGCGGTTCGCCAGATCCTGGAAGCGGCCGGGGTCAAGGACGCCCTGGCCAAGTCATTGGGGTCGCCAACCCATCTCAATGTTGCCAAGGCGGCTATGAACGCACTCACCAACCAGCGTCGTCCCGACGAAGTCGCCCGATTGCGCGGCAAGCAGGCAGAGGACATTGTCCCTCCCGGGTTGCTCGCCGCCTACCGGGGCACGGAATCGCTCCGCGCCCACACGAAATGAGCTGAGCGATGGCCGTCAAGACAGTGAAAGTGACCTTGAAGAGGTCGGTGATCGGTGAGAAGCCCAAAACGAGGGCGACCGTCGAATCGCTCGGTCTGCACAAGCTCCATCAGACGAGGGAGCACGCAGATACCCCAAGTCTGCGCGGGATGCTCGCCAGAGTCCGGCACTTGGTCGAAGTCGAAGAGGGTTGAGGATGACTGAAGAGAAGAAACAACTGAGGCTGCACGACCTCAAACCTGCACCCGGCTCCAAGAAGAAGAGGATTCGGGTCGGCCGCGGCGAGGGCGGACGACGCGGTAAGACCGCCGGGCGAGGAACCAAGGGGCTCAAGGCCCGCAACACGCTTCGTCCCGGGTTCGAGGGTGGCCAGACCGCATTGGCGATGCGGCTGCCCAAGCTTCCCGGGTTCAAGAACCCGAACAAGGAGGAGTTTGCGATCGTGAACCTGGCTGCGCTCGACACCTTCGATGCGGGCAGCGAGGTGAATCCCGAGGAGCTCAGAAACCGGGGCATGATCCGGCACAAAGGTCGGGTCAAGGTTCTGGCCCAGGGTGAGTTGGGCAAGGCGCTCACGGTCAAGGCACATGCTTTCAGCGCAGCGGCAAAGAAGAAGATCGAGGCCGCCGGGGGCACGGTGGAGGTGCTCGATTGAACCGGACGCAATACGCAATACGCAATACGCAATACGCAATACGCAATACGTAGAACGCAATGCTCACCATTTACCGCAACATGTTCAAGGTCCCGGATCTTCGGGCCAAGATCTTTTTCACACTGGCGATGTTCGGTGTCTACCGGCTTGGGGCGACCATCCCCGTACCTGGGATCGACTTGCAGGCGGTCGAGTTGTTCCAGTCCCAGCAGCAGGCGGGCGGTATCTACGGTCTCCTCAACCTGTTCTCCGGTGGGGCCCTGGAGTCCTTCTCGGTGTTCTCACTCGGGATCATCCCCTACATCACGGCCTCGATCATCCTCCAGTTGCTCACAGTGGTGATACCCAAGTTGCAGGCTCTCCAAGAGGAGGGTGAATCGGGACGGAAGGTGATCACCCAGTGGACCCGCTACTTGACCGTCATCCTGGCCCTGATCCAATCGACGAGCTTCACCTACCTGTTCCATGTCGGGCGGTTCACGAACGGGATCGATCTCATCCCCACTTACACGACAGGTCGGGTCATTCTTGTGGTATTGACCATGACCGCAGGCACGGCCATGGTGATGTGGCTCGGGGAGTTGATCACCCAGCGTGGTGTTGGCAACGGCATGTCCCTGATCATCTTCGTGTCGATCCTCAGCCAGTTCCCCTTCATATTCGGACAGATCTGGGGTCAGACCGTGGCCGCCAACCTTCCGATCAGGTTCGTGGTGGTGGTAGTCGTGTTCTTGTCGATGATCGGCGCCATCATCTACGTGGACCAGGCGCAACGTCGGATCCCGATCCAGTTCGCCAAGAGGGTGCGTGGGCGACGGGTCATGGGAGGCCAGTCGACCTATATCCCTTTGAAGGTGAACACCGCCGGCGTGATCCCGGTGATCTTCGCCACGTCGGTCCTGCTGATCCCCTCCCTCATCATCACCGCCATCCCATCAGACGCGGCATGGGTGCAGTCGGTCTACCGATGGATCGACGACAACCTCGGTGGGAGCGGGAGCGTCAGTTGGTGGTACATCCTGATCCTTTTCTCCCTGATCATCTTCTTCACCTACTTCTACACCGCGATCCAGTTCGACCCGGAGAAGCAGGCAGAGATGATCCAGCGCCAGGGTGGCTTCGTCCCGGGGGTCCGCCCCGGTCGTCAGACATCCAGGCACCTCGCGTTCATTCTCAACCGAATCACTTTGCCCGGATCGATCTTCCTGGCCACGATTGCGATCCTTCCCGCCATCGCCGGAGCGGTCTGGAACATCTCGATCGCCTTTTCCGGGGTGTCGATCCTGATCGTGGTTGGTGTGGCGCTGGAAACGATGAAGCAAATCGAATCCCAGCTAACGATGAGAAATTACGAGGGGATCTTGACCTGATGTATCAGGTCAAGATCCGCATAACGCATAACGCATTACGTACTGCGTATTGCGTATTGCGTATTGCGAGAGCAGGGCTTATCGGAGCTCTGCTCCGATGAGACTGCTCTTTATTGGTCCTCCTGGCGCAGGCAAGGGGACCCAGGCCACCCGCGTGGCTCGAGAGCTCGGTGTGCCCCATGTCTCAACCGGTGAGATGTTCCGTGACCACGCCGCTGGCGGCACCGAGTTGGGCCAGAAAGTGCAGGCGATCATGGCTGCCGGGGAATACGTACCCGACGAACTGACGGTGGCAATGCTCGAGGAGCGATTGGCCGAGCCTGACGCCGAGCAGGGCTTCATCCTCGACGGCTTCCCTCGGACCGAAGTTCAAGTAGCTGCCCTCGACGCGTTGATCGGTGCAGATGGCCTGTCCGGGGTGGTGGTCTTCGAGGTCGACGAGGACGAATTGGTGGGCCGTCTGCTGACTAGGGGCCGTGTCGATGACACCGAGGAAACGATCAGAAACAGGTTCCGGGTCTTTCGCGACCAGACCGCTCCGCTGCTCGAGATCTACGGCGGGCGTGGCTTGCTCGTTTCGATCGACGGCATGGGTGGCATCGACGAGGTAACCCGACGGATCGTCGCTGCCATCGAATCTTTACGAACAACGGATTACGGAGAACGGACAACGGGATGATCACCATCAAGAGCCGACGTGAGTTCGCCAAGATGCAAAAGGCCGGCGCCACCGTAGCTGCCGTCCTCGAAGCCGTCCGGGAAGCCGCGTTGCCGGGTGTGAGCCTTGTCGAGCTCGACGAGATCGGCGCCCGGATCATCGAGGATCGGGGTTGCGTCGCTTCGTTCCTCGGCTACAACGGCTATCCGAAGAGTCTGTGTCTGTCCCCAAATGACGTGATCGTGCACGGCATCCCCACCGAATACCGGCTGGTGGAAGGTGACATCCTCTCGGTTGATGCCGGGGCCATCTTCGAGGGCTTTCACGGTGACGCTGCCTTCACCATGGCGATCGGAGCGGTCGATCAGGCCGCAAAGAACCTGATGGAGATCACCGAGCGGGCTTTATGGGCCGGGATCGCGACCGTTCACAAAGGGGCCCACTTGGGCGACATCGGGGCTGCGGTGGCTGCCGTCGGTGAAGCCCATGGGTTCGGGATTGTCGAGGAATACGTCGGCCACGGGATCGGCCGCCAGATGCATGAGGAACCCCAGGTCCCCAACTACGGGACACCGGGGCGCGGGCTCAAGTTGCGCACCGGGATGGCTCTATGCCTCGAGCCCATGTTCAACATGGGGACCCGTCACACCAAGGTCGATGCGGATCGCTGGACCGTTCGGACCGAGGACGGCTCCCTCTCGGCCCACTTCGAGCACACGGTCTGCGTGACCCCGGACGGGGTACAGGTGTTCACCGCCGCCCAGGAGCCGGTCGCTGTCGAATTTGAGCAGAGTGCGACCCGTGGTTAGCATTGCATCGTCTACCCGACCCGTCACGGACGGGTTCGGAGATATCCAGGACACGCAGTCCCTCCTTCCCGATTTCAGGGCAGAGGTTTGTTTGTGACCTGGGAACCACTCGCGCACGTCCCGGGGGTCAAACCCGGGCCTGGGGGCGGTATCCCGGATCCGCGAGGCGCGACACCGAAGTTTTGGAGCTGATGATGAAGGTTCGACCTTCCACCAAGAAGATGTGCGAGAAATGTCGGGTCATCCGGCGTCGCGGTCGCGTCTGGGTGATCTGCCCCAACCCCCGTCACAAGCAGCGTCAAGGGTGATCTGAGTGGCACGTATCGCAGGGGTTGACCTGCCAAGGGACAA
>JBBDWM010000037.1:46646-72780 GCA_040902845.1 Acidimicrobiia bacterium | reverse complement strand
CAAACAAGGGAGGAGTCGAATTGTCCCATTTGGACGATTGGCAGCTCGACGCGCTGTGCCGTGGAAACCACGCCTATCTCTTCTTCCCGCCCTCGACCTTCGAACGCAAGGATGAGCGGGAGCGCAGAGAGATGAAGGCAAAGGCCATTTGTGGAGTGTGTCCAGTGAGACCGCCTTGCTCCGAGCATGCGATCCAGATCCGAGAGCCGTTTGGGATCTGGGGTGGACTGACCGAGGTCGAGAGAAGGACCCTGCCTCTGGTCAGCTGACAAGGACAGTGACACAAGGGCTCACCCTTTGGCGACGGAAGTCCCCGTCGAAAGGTGAGCCCTTCTATTTGCCTGCGGCGCCGGCACCATCGGGCCCATAGGATTCTCCCGTGCCCGATCCCGTGCAGCCCCGCCCCGCGGCCACCGTCCTTCTCGTTCGAGACATCCAGGCCCGGCTCGAGGTGCTCATGGTGAAACGTCCCGCGCGGGGGTACTTCGGTGGCCTCTATGTGTTCCCCGGCGGAGCGGTCGATCCGGTCGATCGCACCGAGTTGGCCCGACGGGTCGTCTCGGGCCCGGCCGAAGACCACGAATTTCGCGCTGCGGCGGTGAGGGAGGTGGCCGAGGAGGTGGGGTTGGCCCTTACCATCGGGGGAGTGGTGTCGGCACCCGACCTGCGTGGAGAGGAATTGTTCGAATCGCTCGACAAGACCGGGGTCCCTCTCGATGGCGAGCGCCTGGTTCTGATCTCACGCTGGGTGACGCCCACATATGCCCCGGTTCGGTTTGACACCAGGTTCTACGTGGCAGGTGTGGGGGAGATTCCGCCGATCCGGCTCGACCCTGTCGAGTTGATCGGGCACATGTGGGCAGTCCCGCACAAGGTGCTCGCGATGCATGAGCGAGGAGATGTGGCCCTGATCCTCCCCACACTCGCCCATTTGCGATGGCTGACCCGGAGGGCTGATGTGGCAGAGGTCATGGCGTCGGCTACTGGAGCCGATGGACGAACCCTGATCGAGCCCAGCCAAATGGAAGACGGCTCGTTGGTCCCGATCCATCTGCCGGCGGACCGATGATCCGAATCGACCGAGTTCTCGCCAACAACCCCGGCCCGTTCACCGGCCCGGGCACCAACACCTGGCTGCTCGATGATGGTCTCGGCGACTTGGTGATCATCGACCCGGGCCCGATCGACGACACGCACCTGAAGGCGATCGAGCGTGCTGTTGGGGATCGGTCGGTAGTTGCAGTCCTGGTCACCCACACCCACGTGGATCACGCCCCGATGGCCAACCCTCTGGCTCTTGATCTGGGAGTTCCAGCCCTGGGTCATGCCCCCGGCCCGGGCTTCGACCCCGACCTCCGCCTCGAGGACCGGGGCCATGTCGCGGTTGGGGGGGCAATGATCGAGGTCATCCACACCCCGGGGCACTCCGAGGACCATCTCTGTTTCCGGGTGGAAGACGTCCTGTTCACCGGTGATCACATCATGGGAGGGTCGTCGGTGATGGTGGAGGCGATGGGCCCTTATCTCGATTCTCTCGAGAAGATCCGGGGCACCGGCCTGCGACGGCTCCATCCCGGGCACGGAGACGAAATGGGGGATCCAGACCTCGTCATCGACTGGTATCTCGCCCATCGACTGCAACGTCACGAGCAGATCTTCGAGGCGATCAGGGCCGGGGCCAACAGTCCCGAGGCCATCGTCGACACCGTGTACAGCGAGGTGGGCAGCGCCTTACAGGCGCTGGCGCTCCGGTCGGTGCACGCTCACCTCACTTTGCTCACCGAACAGGGCCGGATAGCCTTTGACCACGGCGACATCGCCATCGCATCCCCGAAGGCCCTTTGATCAAAGCTTCCCGCACCCTCGTCGCCCTGCTGGTCGTCAGCCTGGCGCTTCCCGCGTACGCCGAGGTGACCGACGATGACATCGACCGCGCCCGGGAGGAAGCCAACGCCATCCTCGCCGACTCCGAGGCGCTCGGGATCCAGGTTCAGGAAGCCTGGGCTCGCCAATTCGCACTTGAAAAGGAAATCTCCGATTTGGGCTCGTCGATCGAGCTGGCCCACGTGAGGATCGCCGAAACCGAGGCCCGGCTCGAAGAGGTGGCGGTCGAGATGTACATGGGCTCGGCCCGATCAGCGTCGCTCCAGGTGCTCTTCTCCGGTGGGACGGAGGGTTACGGAGCAGGACTCGAGTATCTGAGGGAGGTCTCCGGCGCCGACCAGGACGTCGTCAGCCAGCTCCGCGCCTTCAGATCCGAGCTCGACAGACAGACCGGGCGGTTGGCCGAGGCCACAACCGAGCAGGAGACGGTCACCGCCGATCTGGAGAGAATGGCCCTGGACCTCCAGGGCGAGCTGGCCGAGGCGCAGCAGGCCTACGACCGTCTGGTTGCTCAGCAGGAGGCGGAGGAGGAAGCCCGGATTCAGGCCGAGGAAGAGGCTCGGCGACGGGCTGAGGAGGCAGCCCAGAATGCCACCACCACCACGACCTCGGGCAGGGGCTCGGGAAACGGGAACACCACGACCACCGTGGGTGGCGACAGCACCACCACCACCACCCCGGCGCCCCCACCGTCGCCGTCGAGTGGTGGGGCGTGCCCGGTGGCCGGGGCCGTCTCTTTCAGCGACTCCTACGGGGCGCCGCGTTCCGGAGGCCGCGCCCATCGTGGGGTGGACATGATCGCGGCTCGCGGGACGCCGATCGTTGCCATTTACGCAGGAACGATCACGCGGATGTCGACGAGTGCTTTGGGGGGCATCACCTTGTGGTTGCGAGCGGAGAACGGCGATCAGTTCTATTACGCCCATCTCGACGGCTACGGGGAGATCTCGGCGGGGCAGAGTGTGCCGGAAGGATTCGTCCTGGCGTACAACGGCTCGACCGGGAACGCCCCTGCCTTGCTTCCCCATCTCCATTTCGAATGGCATCCGGGTGGTGGGTCGGCGGTGAACCCCTACCAGTTGGTCCGGTCGCTCTGCTGAAGCGGAAAGAGGGCTGAAAACGGAAAAAGGGCCCTCATGGGCCCTCTTTCCGAGGCCTCCCTCTCCCCAACCCCAACAGCCCACTCGGCACGTTCCAGGGATATCTTTGACCGCGGAGAGTGGTTAGGTAAGGAGGATTTCGCAGTCACTCAACCGGACTAGTCCGTGATCTCTCCCTATCAGGGACAACGAACTCCCCTTCCTTGCCGACAAGTCGTGGTGGCGAATGGCACAATGCCATCACCCGATCCGAGGAGAGAACGTCTTGAGCACGCCAGAGCCCCCGGCTCCCCCGCCTCCCTACGAGCCACCGGCTCCCCCGCCTCCGCCCGAGCCTCCGGCTCCGCCACCTCCGCCACCACCTCCACCTCCACCTCCGATGGAGCCGCCGGCGTCACCGCCACCGGCCATGGCTCCGGCAGGCACACCGTCGAATCTGGCCGACTGGGGGACACGGGCCATCGGGGCCCTCATCGACTATCTCCCGGCGTTCATCCTCGGGTTGATCACCTATCGGGCGTACTTCCTGAGTTTGCTCGGTATCGCCTACTGGGGATATATCGGGCATCTCGAAGGCACCACCGGTCAGTCACCTGGAAAGGCGATGCAAGGGACCAGGTTGGTCAACCAGCAGGGCGAGTTGTTGGGAAGCGGCCAGGCAATTGGGCGCAAATTCCTTCACATCCTCGACTTCGTGATCTGTGGGCTCGGCTTCTTGCTCCCCATCATCGACACCAAGCGGCAGACCATCGCAGACAAGGTGATCAACAGCTATGTGGTGACCGGTGTCGAGAAGAAGCCGTTCAACGTCAATCTGTGGATGGCACCCAAGGCGTAAGAACGCAAAACGCAGAACGCTGAACGCCAAACACATCGTTAAACGTATTGCGTACCTGCGTATTGCGTATTGCGTATTGCGGAAGTAGGCGCCTAGGCGCCTACTTCCAATTCAGAGAGCATCTTCGCGATTCGGCCGGTACAGGTTTCCAGATCGGCCGGTGGCACCAGCTTCACCAGGGTTGCAGCAGCCTCGCGGAGGGCTTGGCCCGCGGCCGAATCGGTTCCGGATGCGACCACAGGCGCTCCATGGTCACCGCCAGGCACTACCTCGGGATCGAGTGGGATCGAGGCGATGAGGGGCACCCCTAGGTCGTCGGCGAGCTCCTGGCCCCCGCCCTCGCCGAAGACGGTGTGGACCCGGCCACAGTCACAGGCGAGACCTGCCATGTTCTCGACCACGCCGACAATCGGCATATGCGAGCGTCGGGCCATGTCGGCGACCCGGACCGCGACCTTCTGCGCTGCTCGTTGCGGGGTGGTCACGACCACCATCTCCGCCTGAGGCAGCAAGCGCGTCAGCGCCATTTGGATGTCGCCGGTGCCAGGCGGAAGGTCGATCAACAGATAGTCGAGCTCACCCCAGTTGACCTGCTTCAAGAACTGCTCGAGGGCCTTTGACAGCATCAGGCCGCGCCACATGAGAGCGGTTTCCTCGGATTCGATGATCAGCCCTGTGGAGACGAGCTTGACACCCTGCGCCTCAACCGGCTCGATGAGTTGGGTTTCGTCATTTGCGTGAAGTCGGTCCTCGACACCCAGCATGCGCGGTG
Source organism: Acidimicrobiia bacterium (assembly GCA_040902845.1). GTDB lineage: Bacteria > Actinomycetota > Acidimicrobiia > Spongiisociales > ZC4RG35 > JALYNX01. The sequence continues at coordinate 68,186 of JBBDWM010000037.1, read as the reverse complement.
TGGAGAAGCCCCAGATATCGGCGTCGAGCAGGCCCACCCGGAAGCCGGACACCGCCATGGCCACCGCGAGGTTCACCGCCACCGAAGACTTGCCGACTCCACCCTTGCCCGAACCGACCGCGATCACCCGAGTTGTCGGCGAGACCTGGGTTGGCTCCGCGTTCTCGCGCGCGTTCTGACGTGCAACCGACATGAGACCGGCGCGTTGCTTCTTGGTCATCGCCGTGGTGCGCAGGTTCAGTTCCTCTACACCGGGCATGGACAGGATCCGCCGGCGGGTGTCGTTCTCGATCTGGTTGCGCAGCGGGCACTCGGCGATGGTCAGGGCCAGCCCGACGTCCACGGTCGACCCCCGCACCGTCACGTCAGTGATCATCCCCAGTTCGACGACGTTGCCGCCCAACTCGGGATCGCGCACCCCTTCCAGGGTTTTCAGGACGTCATCACGTGTTGGCATCGACCCTCATGGTAAGAGCCACTATCCGGATAACGGCAATGGGTGGGGATCGATTTGGAGAGGCGCCAGCGACGCCTGATCAGTTCGTCGGACGGAAGACGAGGACGACGTTCTCGGAGTAGTCGGCTACGTAAAGGAGACCTTCTGCGTCGAAGTCCAGCGACGCCGGATCGTTCGGCAAGTCGGGGTCTCCACTCCCACCGAACGAAGTCAGGAACGAGCCGTCCGCTGCGAACTGGAGCACTTGGTTGCCCTGGACATCAGCCACCCATAGACGGCCGTCGGCGTCGATGGCGATGTCGTTAGGTCGCTCCATGGCCCCGGGGGTTTCGGGTGGGAACGGACCGATCACATCGATCACCGAGCCATCCGCACCAAGATGCTGGAGCCGGCTGTTACCCCAGTCGGCGACCCACAACGTCCCGTCGGGCGCGATTGTCAGATCACCCTGATCGTCGATCTGTCCCGGTTCGGCACCGGTCGAGCCGAGCGTGCCGAGCTCGTTTCCGTCGGGTGTCGAAGGTCACGAACTGGTCGGCGAAGTCATCCGAGGCGTAGATGATGCTCCGCTCTCGGTCGATCGTCAGGGTTAGCAGGCGCTGGAACTGCTCGGCGGGTTGGAAGGAGGCGACCTCGGTTCCGTTCGGTTCGAGCTTCACGATGCGAGCCCTGCCGGTCTCGGCCACGTAGAGGTTGCCGTTGGCGTCGAGGTCGACGCCGCCGACCGGGCCCTCCAATTCGAACTGAAACGGGCCGTCCGCCCCGGTGATGACCCTCTTCTCGGTCCCGTCGACCGAAAAGACCACGATTCGCCCGTTTCTCGAATCGGTCACGTATACCAGTCCCCGTATCTCGTCGATTTCGAGCTGGATCGGCTGGTCGTAGGGCTGCTGGTTCGAGCCGCGTTACCAGCTCGACCGCTATGCCCATCGTCGGCGTTGAGGTCGCAGTCGACGTAGTGGTGGTCGACTGTTCAACAGGGGTGGTCGGGGTGCCATCTTCCGGGATCTGGCTCTGCTCACAAGCCGGGTTAGAATGAATTCAGGTACAAACCATGACACAGATCCTCAGCATCAAATCCAATCAGCCGCAGAAGACAGTCCTCCTCACCGACATCGCCATCGACAAGGTCCGGGAGCTGATCCAGGCCGAATCCGACAGTGGTCTCGCCTTGCGGATGGCGGTGCGCCCCGGGGGCTGCAGCGGCTTCTCCTACGAGATGTATTTCGACTCTCAGATCGACGAGGCCGACATCGTCGAGGAGTTCGGAGATGTAAGGGTCGTCGTTGACCCAGAGAGCGCCGACATGGTGCGTGGCTCCACACTCGACTACAAGGACGGATTGATGGAGACCGGGTTCTCGATCAACAACCCGAACGTCGCCCACACTTGCGGGTGTGGCAACTCCTTCTCCTGAGTCACCCTCTCTGAGCTGAAGGCCAAAGGAGACATCACCCAGGCGGAGTACGACAAGGCGAAAGCCGGGCTCCTCGCCTGATCAAACTGAGTCTGTCAACACAGGAGCCCGGGTTCTTCCCGGGCTCCTCACGTTTCGGATGCGAGCCTTGGGCACTGGCCGGGCCCAAACCTTTCGTGGTCGGTTAGCCTCGGGACTTCCCCGATACAGGAGCAGCGGTGCCAAAAACCGTCCCGGTCACCCCATCGGCGCCAGGCGCCATGGGCCCTTACTCGGTCGTCACCGAGGCCAACGGGTTCGTCTTCGTGTCAGGACAGGTTGCAGTGGACCCCGTCACCAAGAAACGATCGCCTGACGACGTTGAGATTCAAACCACCCGGGTGATGTCCAACATCATCGCGATACTGAGCGACCTCGGGCTCGGTCTTTCCGACATCGTGAAGACCACGATCTTCCTCGCCGACATCGTCGACTTCCCCAAGGTGAACGCGGTGTATGCCGGGTTCCTGGACCACGAGCCCCCGGCACGGTCCACCGTTCAGGCCGGCGCCCTTCCTGGCGGTTTCCTGGTGGAGATCGAAGTGGTGGCAGCGCGATGAACAAGGCTGAGATCTTCACCAAGCTGGGTCTGTCCGAAGCCAACTCCGGCGTATTCGGGGGTCGTTGGCTCGAGGCCACCGGTGAGACGATCGAGGTCATCGATCCGTCAACCGCCGAGTCCCTGGCTTCGGTGACGATGGCCTCTGTCGATGACTACCACCAGGTTGTTGCCAACTCGGTCGAGACCTTCCAGCGCTGGAATTTGCTCCCGGCGCCCAAGCGAGGGGCGTTTGTACGAAGTCTCGGCGATGCCCTGCGGGACAACATCGGCGCCCTCGGCGCACTGGTCACCCTGGAGATGGGCAAGATCCTCCCCGAGGGGGTCGGTGAGGTCCAGGAAATGGTCGATATCTGTGATTTCGCGGTCGGCCTCTCCCGCCAGCTCTACGGCAACACGATGGCTTCGGAACGGCCCAACCATCGGATGTACGAGCACTGGCACCCCCTGGGACCGGTGGGTGTCATCTCCGCGTTCAATTTTCCGGTGGCGGTGTGGTCCTGGAACTCGGCCATTGCGGCCGTGTGCGGGGACACCGTGGTCTGGAAACCATCTGAACGCACCCCACTCAGCGCGATCGCGGTGACCCGCATTGCCCATGAGGTGATGGCTGGGAGTGGCTACGAGGGCGTCTTCAACCTCGTGGTCGGCGACGGCACCACCGTGGGAAACCAGATGAATCGGGACACCAGGCTTCCTCTGGTCTCTGCCACCGGATCCTGCAACATGGGTCGAATCGTCGGCCCGGCGGTGGCCCAGCGGATGGGAAGGACCATTCTCGAGTTGGGAGGCAACAACGCCGTGATCGTCATGGACGATGCCGATCTCGACTTGGCGGTGCGGGCCACTCTCTTCTCGGCGGTGGGGACCGCGGGCCAGCGTTGCACCTCGCTCCGCCGCCTCCTGGTGCACAGGGCGGTTTCGGACAAGATGGTCGACCGGCTGGCCGAGGCCTACCGACAGGTCAACATCGGCGATCCTTCGGAGCCGGGCACCTTGATGGGGCCGCTGGTCAGCGAGGGGGCCATCGAGCAGATGATGAGCGCCTTGGAGATAGGACGCGAGCAAGGCGCCCGAATCGTCACCGGTGGCAACCGGATCGACCGCCCTGGCTTCTTTGTCGAGCCAACCATCGCCGTGGTGCCCGCGCAGGCCACGATCACCCAACAGGAGACCTTCGCCCCGATCCTGTGGGTCACCGAGTTCGACACTTTGGACGAGGCGATCCAGATCCAAAACGGGGTCACTCAGGGCCTTTCCTCCGCGATCTTCACCGAGTCGATTCGCAGCGCCGAGAAGTTCCTGAGTGGCATCGGCTCGGACTGCGGGATTGCCAACGTCAACATCGGCACCTCGGGGGCCGAGATCGGCGGCGCCTTTGGGGGGGAGAAGGAAACCGGGGGAGGCCGGGAAGCCGGCTCCGACGCCTGGAAGGCGTACATGAGACGTCAAACGACCACGATCAACTGGGGCGACGACCTGCCACTCGCCCAGGGGATCGAGTTCGGCTGAAGTGGACGCCACCGAATGGGACGAGCGTTATCGGTCAGCTGACCGTCTCTGGTCGATGACTCCAAACCTGTTCGTCGCCGACCGGCTGGCTCAGATGACGCCCGGTCGGGGGCTCGACCTGGCCTCCGGCGAGGGGCGCAATGCAATCTGGCTCGCCGAGCGGGGTTGGGCCATGACCGCCATCGACTTCTCGGACGTGGCATCGAGTCGCGGCGCAGAACAAACCGACCTCGTCGATTTCGTGGTCGCCGACGTCCTGGAATGGGAGCCCGACGGCAGATTCGACTTGGTCGTCGTCGCATATCTGCATCTGATGCCCCCTGACCTCGAGAAGGTCGTCCGTACCAGCCGGGAGTGGCTGGCACCTGGGGGCGAGCTGTTCCTCATCGGCCATGACGTCAGCAACATCGAAGACGGTTACGGAGGGCCTCAGGTCCCCGAGATCCTGTGGAACGTGCCCGACCTTCTGACATGGCTCGACGGGCTGACGGTGATAGAGGCCCAGGTGGTGCGTCGGCCCGTGGATACCGAGGAGGGCCGGGTGTTCGCCAGGGATGCTTTGGTGAGGGTCAGGGCCCGGTCCGGGAGCGAGTGACCTCAGATCCGGTCGAGGGCGGAATCCAGGTCGTCGATGAGGTCTTCGACATCCTCGAGCCCGACCGAGAGTCTCACCAGGCCGTCGGTGATCCCCGCTGCGGCTCGCTCGGTGGGCGGCATAGCAGCGTGGGTCATCGTCACCGGATGGGTGATCAGCGACTCGACGGAGCCCAGGTTCTCGGCGAGAGTCCACAATTCAACCGCATCCATCAGCTTCTTGCCGGTTTCCAGCCCGCCATGGGCCTCAAAGCACACCATGGCTCCGAAGCCGGTCGCCTGCTTCTTCGCCAGTTCGTGTTGTGGGTGTGTGGAAAGGCCCGGATAGTTGACGTAGTCCACCTTCGGGTGCCCTTGCAGCCACTCGGCGACCACCATTGCGTTCGCCGATTGCCCGTCCATTCGCTGGCTGAGGGTCTTCACGCCTTGGAGAGTCAGCCAGGCGACCATCGGCGACATGATGAGACCTGCAGCGATCCTGGCGAAGGCGATCTTCTCCTGGAGCTCGCCATCGTCGACAACGACGACTCCTCCGAGCGTGGCGTTGTGCCCGTCGAGAAACTTGGTCGTCGAGTGAATCACGATGTTGGCCCCCAGCGCGAACGGCTGTTGGTAGTAGGGGGTGAGAAAGGTGTTGTCGGTGACGTGGAGGATCCCGGCTCCGGCGCAGATCTCGGAGATGGCCCTCAGGTCGGTGAGCTTCAAGGTCGGGTTTGCGGGGGTCTCGGTGAAGACCATTCGCGTCGACGGGCCCACAGCTGCTGCGATGGCCGCAGGATCCGAGGCGTCCACGAAGGAAACGTCTACTCCGAATCGGGTAAGGAATTGGTCGGCGAACCGATAGGTGCCGCCGTAGACCACATCGCCGATCACCACATGGTCACCCGCCCGAAGCAGGCCGAGGAAGACGGCGACCGTCGCCGCCATGCCTGAGCCGTATGCGGTGGCGTCGACTCCTCCCTCGAGAGCGATGAGCTTCTCCTCGAGGGCTCGGACCGTCGGATTGCCGGCTCGGCTGTAGGAGAACCCTTTCGCCATGTACTCGTCGACGGACTCCTGGACGAAGGTGGTGGACTGGTGGATCGGGGTGAGAATGGCCCCGGTGGTGGGATCCGGTTCGACGCCGGCGTGAATCTGTTTGGTGCGAAAACCCATGTGTCGCCTAACCGAACCGGTATCCGACGGAACGGACCGTGGTGATCCAGGACGATCTCTCCTCACCCAACTTCGCCCGCAGTCGACGGATATGGACGTCGACCGTTCGCGCCCCCCCGTAGTAGTCGTAGCCCCATACCTTGGACAGCAGTTGCTCCCGTGACCAGACCCGCACCGGGTTCTCCATCAGGAACCGGAGCAGCTCGTATTCCATGAAGGTCATATCCAATGGCTCACTAGCCAGGCTGGCCTGATAGTTGAGTGGGTTCAATTCGAGATCCTTGAATGTCACGAGGTCGTCGGCCGCGTCGGTCATGGTGAGCCTCTGCAACCGCATACGCAGCTCGAGCGGGTCCACTGGTGTCGTCAGGAAATCCGAGATCCCCCCAGCGCCTTCCAACAAAGCCAGATGCTCAATGGCGACCACCACGATCACGGGCAGGCCGATCGTCTCGACGATGCGTGCCAGCTCGCGAAGTCTCCTCATCGGTTGATCGCCCAGCTCGACCAGAAGAAGATCGGAATCGTTGATCCGGCGATCTTCAGGCACCAGCTCCGGCGCCCCGGTCACTGTGGCTCCACCCAGGGCGAGACCGTCGGTCACACCCTCGGAGCACTTGACGGGGTGGACGGCGACGATCACAGTACGGGCAGGTAGGTCTCGAGCTCGAACTGGGACACGTGATGCTGGAACCGATCCCACTCCCGCCGTTTGTTGCGGAGAAACCAGTCGAAAACGTGTTCGCCGAGAGCCTCGGCCATCAACTCGGATTGTTCGAGGGTGTCCAGTGCCTCCGAGAGAGTTTCTGGAAGCCGTTTGACACCGGCGGCCGCCCTTTCGGCGGGTGTGAGCCGGTGGATGTCGGCGGCCACCTCAGGGGGCAACTCGTAGCCCTCCCGGATTCCCTCGAGGCCGGCGGCGAGGATCACCGACAGCGCCAGATAGGGGTTGCACGCCGCATCTGCGGCCCGGTACTCGACTCGGACGCTCGACGGCTTGTTCTTCTTCACCGAGGGGACGCGTACCAATGCCGACTGGTTGTTGCGAGCCCAAGAGACATAGATGGGTGCGTCGAAACCCGCCACCAGTCGTTTGTAGGAGTTGACCCACTGATTGGTGACCGCGGTGAGCTCGGCGGCATGGCGGAGCAGCCCGGCGATGAAGGCCTGACCGACCTTGGAGAGCCCGCCCGGTGTTCCGGGCTCGTGGAACGCGTTTATCTCGCCCTCGAAGAGGGAGAGGTGGAGGTGCATCCCCGAGCCGTCGTAGTCCTCGAGTGGTTTGGGCATGAAAGTCGCGTATATCCCGTGTTGCCCGGCGACCTCCTTGACCGTGAGTCGGGAGGTCATGATGTTGTCGGCCATCGTCAAGGCATCGGTGTAGCGCACGATGATCTCGTGTTGGCTGGGCGCCACCTCGTGATGGGAGTGCTCGATGGGGATACCCATGTGCTCCAGGGCATTGATCGTGTTCCGCCGGTATTCCTGGGCGACGTCGAGGGGTGTCAGGTCGAAATAGCCGCCACGGTCGAGGACTTCGGGGACGGGGCCGGAGTCACGAAAGTAGAAAAACTCCAGCTCGGGGGCGGCGTAGAAGATGTATCCCATCTCCGAGGCCCGATCCAGGTTCCGCTTGAGAACAATCCGTGGGTCCCCGGAGAACGGCTCTCCGTCGGGGGTGTAGATGTCGCAGAACATCCGTGCCACCTGTTCCTCGGTGCGCCAGGGAAGGACTTGGAACGTGGAAGGGTCGGGTTTGGCCAGCATGTCGGCTTCTTGAACCCGGGCGTAGCCATCGATCGAGGAGCCGTCGAAGGTCATCCCCTCCTCGAATGCGACCTCGAGCTCGGTCGGTCCGATCGAAACCGACTTCAGAAACCCCTGGACGTCGGTGAACCAGAGCCTGATGAAGCGGATTCGACGCTCTTCAACGGTGCGCAGCACGTACTCGGCTTGTTTGTTCATCTGGTTTTCCCGTCTGCCTGCCCCCACATTATGAGATGCCCCGCCTCGGGAGGGAATCGTGCATCCGGTCCCCGCCAGCCACCGTCATGCGAATGGTCACCAGCGCCGCGACCGCAGCCAGGCTCACGACCAGAGCCAGCGCCGCGGGAAGGTTCGACGCCGCCGCCGCCAGCCCGATCAGGGCGGGCGCGACCATGAACCCGAGCCGGGTGCCGACAGTGAGAGCGGCCAGGCCGGCGCCCTCGGCAAACGACGGGTGCGAACCGGCGAGTTTGTAGAGAACCGGGAGGGCCACCGAGATCCCGAGGCCCCATAGCCCAAATCCGATCAGTGCCGTGGCGGTGGATCCGGAGAGCACCACGAGCAGCATCGAGGTCACCGACAGCACGATCCCGGCGAACAGGGTCGGAATTCGTCCGAACCGGTCGACGACGAAGTCGCCGACCATCCTGCCGGCGAGCATTCCGGTGGTGAACACGATGACACCGGTTCCCGCCCCGGCGCGGTTGGCGCCGGTGACGTCGATGAGAAAGATCGCCCCCCAGTTCAAAGGGGCACCTTCGATCACCACCGCGGTGGCGCCAGCCAATATCAACCCGAGAGCGATCCTTCCCGACCTTTCCCCTGTGCCGGGGCGGGGCGCCGCGTCCGGAAGCAACCGGGCCGCATAAGCAACAGTCATCAGACCGGCTGCAGAGACGGCCAGCAGTTGCGGCCCGAGCCCAATACCGGTCAGGATGGCCAGTGCGCTCAGGCCGGACCCGACCAGGGTCCCGAGACTCCACAATCCATGGAATCGGGTCATGATCGAGCGCCCCACGGATTCCTCGACGCGCACTCCAATCGCATTCATACCCACATCGGTCTGGGAATCGACGAACCCAAGCGCAGCCAACAGCGTTCCGAGAAGGAACGCGGTCGGAATCACTGCAATCAGAGGGAGCAAGACGAACAGCAGACTGGCGCCGAGAACGGCAGATCGTCGGGCCCCGATCCGCCCAAGCAGCACGCCGCTGATCGAGGACCCGATCAATGATCCAAAACCTCCCAGGGCGAGTGTCAGCCCCAGGGTGTCGAGATCCATCGAGAGGCGGTCGCGAATCTCAGGAAGTCGTGGAATCCAACTTCCCATAATCACGCCGTTGGTGAGAAACACGAGGGCCACACCTGTGGTGGCGCGCTTGGTAGAGGTCAGGGTCGCACCCGTCCCCGGAGTCTGGTGGCACCTTTGCGGTTTGCCAAGACCGGGATCAGCTCGTAGTCATCGAGGCTCAGGTCGTGGGCGGAAAGCCCTCGTCGTCCTTTGAATCGTCGCGGGTTGAGCCGTCCGCGGTCGAGTCATCGCCGTCGGGCTTGGCCGCTCCCATCCAGCCCTCGGACTCGGGGACAACCTCGGCCGCGCCGGTGGCCGAAACGCCATCGCTCTGAGTCAACTCGCTATCAGCAGCGTCGCCGGACGCACCGGCTGCGTCCTCTGCCACCACGTCAGCCATCCGTGTCTTTCTCATGGCGATGGTCACCAGGGCGATGAGGGCGATCAGCCCCAATCCGGCCGCGATCTGTGAAGCCAGCGTTTCGAAGGGATCGGCAGTCAGCCGAACAAAAGCGAAACCGTCGCAGGCTCCTCCGGTGCCTTGTATGTCCCCACCTACCTCGAACACGCCACGGATCTGCTGGCCCGAAACCTCGGTGACCTCCTCGACGTAGGCCGAGACGTCGGTCACATCACCGTCGTTCTCTAGGTCTCCTGCGGTGTTGGGGTCGCCACCGTCTGCCACGACAACCTCGAATCCTCCGACATCGACCCAGATCTCCCAGGTGTGGTCCATGATCGGCCCCGGTGAGGTGGCGAGCCAGGAAAGACCACCTTCGGGATCAACCTCAAATGGGTTCTGGCGTGTGGTGTCGGTCACGATCGTGGTGTCGACGTCGGACTGCGCCTCGACGGTGCAGCCACCGTTGAGCTCACCGGTTTCGTTGAGCTGAGTCAGACCGGTGGCGCCCCAGGCGATCATCCCGACCGAAAGGAGAAGGGGCACGATGCTCGATAACGCCGATCCCCGTTCCCTTCCCCAGCCGGTGAGCAGAATCCCGATGAGGCCAAAGATGCCGGAGAGCCCGAAGACCAGAAGCCGATCGAGTGGCCACACCCCTGCCTGTTGCAGGATCACTGCAATCGAAAGGCCGAGCAAGATGCCAAGCAAGACGCCGCTCCAGGGACGGGCGCGGGTTTGGACCCGGATGGTGTCGGAGCCGGTTGAGCCGCTTTCTGGTCCTTGATCGTTGGGCATCTGTTCCTCCTAATCTTGGAATCTACGCCATCGCGTCTACGGGGTGTCGGCAAGTCTGATGGCCGTTGGCCCCAAGTCGGGATAGCCTTTGTCACCTCGATGCCCCGTATCCGTGCCGCCTCAATAGATGAGCACAAGGCGCTCACCAGGAGCGCCCTTCTCGACGCGGCCAAGACCTTGATTCAGGAGGCGGGCACCGCCGACCTCCCACTCGGGGAGATCGCTCTGGCTGCCGGTGTCGGGCGTACCACCCTCTATGACTACTTCACCGATCGGGACGACCTCATCGCCACGCTGGTCGAGGAGGAATTGCCTGGTGTGCTCGAAGCCCTCATCGGCGCGGTGGCCCCCAGCGGGCATGCTCCTGATCGTCTGGCCGATCTGGCGTCGAAGACCGTCGAGTTTGTGATCAGCGACCCGGTATTGGGTGTCATCCTGCACCGTGAGGTCGGGAGAATGGGCCCGGAAGCCGAAGTCAGGATCCGGGCGGCGCATGCCACCCTGGCGGAGGCCATGGTCGGGCTCTATCACGCCGGAGTCGCCTCTGGTGAATTTCGATCGATGCCCCCTGACCTGGCGGGTCGGCTCATCCAGGATTCGATTATGGCCGCGGCCCGAACCGTTCTCTCGGCGGCCAGGCCCGAGGACCGGATCGAATCGGTGACGATGCATCTGCGTCTTTTTCTACTTGGCGGTTTCGGGGTAGGCCGCCGTTAACCGATCGGTAACAGTGCCGTGGTATTCATCACCAGCGAAGTGGAACAGTTCGATCCCGATCATTTCCTGAACCGGGAGCTCTCGTGGCTCGAGTTCAATCGACGGGTGCTCTCGGTTGCGCAGCGACCTGACTTCCCGCTCTTAGAGCGTGCCAAGTTCCTGGCAATTTGGGCCAACAACCTGGACGAGTTCTTCCAGGTTCGGGTGGCCGGTCTCAAGGAGCAGGTCGCTCATGGTGTCGGAGCCACCCCGCCCGATGGGATGACACCAAGCCAGCAGCTCGCAGCCATCCGGGGTGTCGCCGAGCTCCAATACGAGACCATTTCCAAGGAGTTTCTCTCCGAGTTGGCCCCTGCGTTGGGTAGCGAAGGCATCGTTTTCAGCGACTATCCGACACTCGACGCCGAGGACCGTGCTTTTCTCGACGCCCAGTTCCGGGAACTGGTCTTCCCCGTGGTGACGCCTCTCGCGGTTGACCCGTCCCATCCCTTCCCCTACATCTCAAACCTCTCGCTCAACATGGCGGTGTTCGTTCGGAACCCGGACACCGGTCTCGCCAGGTTCGCCAGGGTGAAAGTCCCGCCGATCCTGCCCCGGTTCGTGGTGCTTCCAGATGGCGAGCGCTTCGTTCCGCTCGAGCAGGTGATCGCTGTCCATCTCGGGGCCCTGTTCCCGGGCATGGAGGTGCTCGGTCACCACGTGTTCAGGGTCACCCGTAATGCCGATATCGATGTGGAGGAAGACGAGGGGGGCGACCTTCTCATGGCGATCGAATCAGAGCTCACCCAGCGGCGCTTTGGGAGGGTGGTCCGTCTCGAAATCCACCCGGACATGCCCGGCGAGGTCCTCGACCTTCTCATGCGCGAGATGGGTGCCACCGAGGAAGACGTGTATCAGGTTGACGGCCCGCTGGATCTGTCCGGGCTCTGGGGTCTCTACGACCTCGATCGACCCGATCTGAAATTCGAGACGTTCCAGGGGGTCACTCCGTCGCGGCTCGCCGCGCCCGCCAGTGAAACGGTCGACATATTCGAGGTGATCCGACAGGGCGATCTGATCGTCCACCATCCCTACGACTCGTTCACGCCGACAGTCGAGGCGTTCATCGATCGCGCAGCGCGGGACCCTCGGGTGCTTGCGATCAAGATGACGCTCTATCGGAACTCGAGCAGCAGCCCGGTAATGGGCTCACTCATCAAGGCGGCGGAATCGGGCAAACAGGTGGTTGCCCTGGTTGAGCTCAAGGCCCGTTTCGACGAGGAACGCAACATCGAGTGGGCACAGAGGTTGGAAGACGCCGGGGTGCATGTGATGTACGGCGTAGTCGGACTCAAGACCCACACCAAGGTGACCCTGGTGGTGAGAAGGGAGGGTGAGGGAGTCGCCCGTTACGCCCATATCGGAACCGGCAACTACAACGAGAAGACCGCGCGGACCTACGAGGACATCGCCCTTCTCACCGCCGACCCCGAGATCGGCTCCGATCTCTCGGACGTCTTCAACTATTTGACCGGCTACTCCCGTCAAACCAGCTATCGGAAGCTTGTGGTGTCACCCAACGGGATCAGGAACCGAATAACCGAGCTCATCGAGGACGAGGCGGCGCGGCCCGACGGGCATATCACCATGAAGATGAACTCCCTGGTTGACGCACGGATCATCGAGTCTCTGTATGAGGCCTCCAACGCCGGCACCCGGATCGATCTCATCATCCGGGGCATCTCATGTCTCCGTCCTGGCGTGCCCGGTATGTCGGAGAACATCACGGTGCGCTCGATTGTCGGCCGGTACTTGGAACACTCCAGGGTCTACCGGTTCGGGGCTCGGGGCCGGACCCGCCATTACTACATCGGCTCGGCAGACCTGATGCCGCGGAATCTCGACCGCAGGGTCGAGGCCCTGGCTCCGATCACAGACCCGGACCTCCAATTCCGCATCGACGAGGTCATCGACGTGCTGATGGCCGACGATATGCTCGCCTGGAAGCTTTTCGAAGACGGGACCTGGGCCCGGGTCCCGGTCGTCTCGGGAGTCGACGCCCATCTGGTCCTCCAAGAGCTGGCCAGGGTCCGCGCCTCCGCACACCTGTAGGCGGCTGCGCCGCCGTTCTACGTTCTACGTTCTACGTTCTACGTATTGCGTATTGCGTATTGCGTATTGCGGGCCGGCAGGGCCCTCAAACGTTCATCTCCTGTTCACCCCTCTGCCCGCAGCCGTTCAAACGGCTTTCTTAGCTTTTGGATGACCGTGGGAGGGTTGACCGTCCATGGTTTTGGAAATACCGGTTCCCAATTAAGGAGTACCAAGGGATGAAGGTCCGAATCAAGCGCCTGGTCGGTTTGGTGGCCGTCCTCGCCCTGATCCTCGCCGCCTGTGGCGATGGAGACGGTGACGCTACGACCACCATTGATGGGGGCGATAGCGGGAGCTCGGGCAGCATCGTGATTTCCGGTTCCTCGACGGTCGAGCCGATCACGGCGCGGGTCGGCGAGGCTTTCGACGGAGCCAACCCTGGAGTGGCCACCTCTGTAGAAGGCCCGGGCACCGGTGATGGGTTCGCCAGGTTCTGCAACGGAGAGACCGACATCTCAGACGCTTCCCGACCGATCAAGGACGAAGAGGCCGCGACCTGCGCAGCGGCTGGGGTCGAGTACGTCGAGCTCCATGTCGCCACTGACGGGCTGACCGTGATGACCAATCCGGCCAACGAGGCTATTGGCTGCCTTGCTTTCACCGATCTCTATGCCCTGCTGGGGCCGGAGTCGGAGGGCTTTGCCAGCTGGTCCGACGCCAACGCCCTGGCCGCCGAGTTGGGCGCGCCTAACGCCCCCTATCCGGATGAGCCATTGGTGATCACCGCTCCTGGTGAGGAGTCGGGGACCTACGACACCTTTGTCGAGTTTGTCATCACCGGCCCTTCCGAGGAACGGTTGGGCGAGGGCAATAACTTCGCCCGGGCCGATTACAACGCTTCGGCCAACGACAACGTGATCGTCCAAGGCATCACCGACAACCCTTCCTCGCTGGGTTGGGTCGGGTTCGCCTTCTTCGAGGCGAACCAGGACGTGCTCAAGGCGATCGAGGTCGACAACGGGGAGTCGGGGTGTGTGGCCCCCAGCGCAGAAACGATTGCCAGCTTCGAATACCCACTGTCCCGGCCGTTGTTCATCTATGTGAAGACCAATGACCTGTCCAGTCGCCCCGAGCTGACCGCCTTCGTCGACTACTACCTGTCGGATGAGGGTCTGACAGCCGTTTCTGATGCCGGTTATGTCCAACTGCCGGCGGAGGACATTGAAGGGACCCGCGCGGCCTGGGCAGGCGCAGCCGGCTGAGGCATCGAGGGTCGAGGCCGGGCACCCGCCCGGCCCCTCCCTCTATCCTCTTTGACGAACATGGCAATCGGCCAAACATCCGGGGACACCGTCATCGACCTGAGTGGCGATATCCGGCGTCGGCGACGTGAGGGCTTTGTCAAGTCAGTCTTCTTCGCGGCGGCTGCCATTTCGATCCTGATTTCGCTTGCCATCGTGGTGGCTCTCGTCGGCAAGGCCTGGGCGTTTCTGACCTCGATCGAGCTCAGCCAACTCTGGGCGGACGGCTGGTTCCCGCGGCGGGGCCGGTTCCAGCTTTCGGCTCTCCTGGTCCATACCCTGATGGTCACGGGCATCGCCATGCTGGTGGCTGTCCCCTTCGGGCTCGGATCGGCTGTCTACCTCTCCGAATACGCTCGTTCCGGCGTGCGTCGGGTCCTGAAGCCGACTCTCGAGATCCTGGCCGGGATCCCGTCGGTGGTGCTCGGATTCTTCGCGCTTCAGTTCATTACTCCCAACATCGTTCGCGGGCTGTTTCCGGGCGCCCAGAGCGCCAACTTCCTGGCAGCCGGGATCGCGGTCGGGATCCTGACCATTCCCCTGGTGGCGTCGGTCTCGGAGGACGCCATGCGCGCGGTGCCCCTGTCGCTCCGTGAGGCGTCGTACGGCCTGGGGGCAAAGCAATGGCACACCGCGCTCCGGGTTGTGTTTCCGGCTGCGATCTCGGGAATCATTGCTGCGATCATCCTTGGTATTTCGCGGGCGATCGGTGAGACGATGGTGGTGGCGCTGGCAGCTGGGCTCAACGGCATCATGACCTTTGACCCGACCCAAGGTGGTCTCACCATGACCGGCGCCATGGCCAACCTGGCAGTTGGCTCCGACCAGGTGGCCGGAGATGTTGCCGCCTTCCAGTCGTTGTTCTTCGTCGGGTTGGTGCTGTTTGCATTGACACTGGGGCTGAACGTGATGAGCGGGCGGTTGGTCCGTCGTTTCCGGCAGAGGTATTGAGGTGATTGCCGACACAGGGGCCCTGACCACGAGCGAAATGGTTCGTCGGTCGATCGAGGGACGACGTTTCAGCCCTGTCAACGCCTTAGTGGCGTTCATGCTGTTGTTCACCTTGCTCACCTCGGTGGTGATCCTGGTCACGCTCCTCGCTGACACCATCACGGCTGCCATGCCCGTGTTTCAAGCCCGGGGGTTCTCTTTCATCACTGACTCCTTGTCGCCCAGCGCCGAGAATGCCGGTATATGGCAGGGGATCATGGGGTCACTTGCCCTCACCGGGTTCGTGATCGCCGTTGCCTTCCCGTTGGGTGTGGCGGCGGCGATTTACATGGAGGAATACGCCACGGATAATCGTGTGACCAGGTTCATCAACGCCAACATCCGCAACCTGGCAGGCGTGCCCTCGATCGTTTATGGAATCCTCGGTTTGTTCCTGTTCGTCGAGATCGTGATGAGAGGTATTTTCGGGGCCGAGAGCGGCATCGCGGGTCGCAACGTGATCGCGGGGGGCCTTACCCTGGCGGTGCTCGTGCTCCCGATCATGATCATCACCACTTCCGAGGCGCTGCGGGCTGTGCCGGGAGGGTTGCGTGAGGCTTCCTTGGCTGTCGGGGCAACCCGATGGGAAACCATCAGGCATCATGTGCTCCCGGTGGCGTTTCCTGCCATCCTCACCGGGTCGGTGTTGACTCTCGCCCGCGCCTTCGGGGAGTCGGCCCCGTTGCTCCTTGCCGGCGCCCAACTCTCCCTCTTCTTCAGTGTGGCCAACGACGCGTCGTTCTTCGACCTGGTCTCCAACCAGCCCTACACCGCGCTGCCGATCATCATCTTCAACTTTGCCAGACAACCGCAGGAAGCGTTCGTCGCATTGACCGCCGCCGCCATAGTCGTCCTGCTGGTGATGCTGCTTACGGTGAATGCGGTGGCGGTTCTTGCCCGCGATCGGTTCGAGCGGAAATACCGATGAATCATCAGGAAGGCGACGACTTGACCGCCAATACCGACACCACCAGCCTCGAATCCGCCACCGAGTCAGCGCTGGTCGCCCAGGCAGCTCGGGCGGCGAAGGCGGCCGAGGCTGCGACCATCCCCCGAGACGAGCAAGCACCGATCTTCAATGTCGGAGGGCTGACCGTCTACTACGGGTCGTTCCGGGCGGTGCGTGATGTCGACATGGACATCCGCCAGAACCAGATCACCGCCCTCATCGGGCCTTCCGGCTGCGGCAAGTCGACAGTCTTGCGATGCTTCAACCGAATGAACGACTTGATCGAGACCGCCCGGGTCGAGGGCAGGGTGGAATACCACGGCGTCGATTTGTATGGCGACAGGGTCGATCCGGTCGAGGTGAGACGACGCATCGGGATGGTGTTCCAGAAGCCAAACCCCTTCCCCAAGAGCATCTATGAAAACATCGTCTACGGCCCAAAGATCGCTGGTTGGAAGGGCAATTACGATGACCTGGTCGAGGAGGTCCTGACCAAGGCGGCTCTCTGGGAGGAGGTCAAGGACAAGCTCAAGGAGTCGGGTATGGCGCTTTCAGGGGGTCAGCAGCAGCGTCTGTGCATCGCCCGGGCGATCGCCACCAGCCCGGATGTGGTGTTGATGGACGAGCCCTGCTCCTCGCTCGACCCCATCGCAACCTTGAAGATCGAAGAGCTGATGCTCGAGCTGAAGAAGGACTACACGATCGTCATCGTCACCCACAACATGCAACAGGCGGCGAGAGTCTCGGACCAAACCGCCTTCTTCTCAGTCAGCGTCGACGGGCAAGGTCAACGAACGGGGTACCTTGTGGAGTTCAGCCAGACCGAGCAGATCTTCACCTCTCCGACCCAGAAACAGACCGAGGATTACATAACGGGCAGATTCGGATGACCGACAGCACAGACACCAATCTCCATTTCCATCAGGGCCTCGATTCGTTGGAGCAAAAGGTGCTTGGCATGGTCGACCGAGCCGAGCAAATGGTGGCGATGGCTGTTGAAGCCATATGCACCAGTGATGTCGCCCTCGCCGCCCAGGTCATCAAGCTCGATGACGAGATAGATCGGACCTATCTCGACGTCCACGGCCAGTGGACCAATCTCATGGCCCGGTTCCAGCCCCTTGGGTCCGACCTACGCAAGATGACGGTTCTACTCCAGCTCAACCAGACCTTCGAGCGAATGGGGGATCAAGGGGTCAACATCGCAAAGGTCACCAAACTCAATGAGGGGCTGCCTCGCGTCCAGCGGATGGTGGAACAAATCCGTGAGATGGGCGATCTGGTGCGACCGATGATTCGCACCGCCATCGAGGCCTATGTCCGGCAAGACCTCGAAGAGGCGAGGCTGTTGCCGGCTATGGATCAACCGGTGGACCGTCTCAACGCCAACATGTACAAAGAGATCGTCGCCGTGGGCAGCAATCCGCAAATGCTGGAGTGGGCGAGCAAGATCCTCATGGTGGCTCGGGCCCTGGAGCGTATTGGTGACCAGGCCGTAGATTTCGCAGAGCAGACGGCCTATCTGATCACCGGTGAGCGGACCGAGTTCGTCAAGGTGGGTCTCAACCGGTCGGCAGATGACGACGCAGGTTGACCGCAGGCCGCATCGAATCCTTGTTGTAGAAGACGAGCCCGGTCTCGCCGAGTCGGTTCGATACGCCCTCGACAATGAGGGTTTTGATGTTTTCGTTGCCGAAACCGGGGTCAGCGGGCTCGAGTCCGCACGGGTCAACCAGCCCGATTTGGTGCTTCTCGACCTGATGCTTCCTGGGATGTCGGGACTCGATGTCTGCCGTCAGATCCGTTTGTCGTCTGACGTCCCGATCATCATGCTGACCGCCAAGGACGCCGAATCGGACAAGGTGGCCGGCCTCGAATTGGGGGCGGACGACTACATGACCAAGCCCTTCTCGATGCGGGAGCTGATCGCCAGGGTCAGGGCTCATCTACGCCGGGCGGCGAAGACCGGGGTGCTTTCCGAGTCGAACGAAGTGCTGAGAGGCGGGGCTATCGAGCTCGACATCGACGCCCACCAGGCGCGATTGAACGGAGAGGCGGTGGACTTGCGCCCCAAGGAATTCGAGCTGCTCGAATCGCTGATGCGACGCAAGAATCGGCTTGCCGCGAGGCACACCCTCATTGATGAAGTGTGGGGACCGACTTACTTCGGTGACACCAAGACCCTCGATGTCCACATCAAGAGACTTCGCCAGAAACTCGAACCCGATCCAGCCCGGCCGGTCCACATACGCACGGTGCGTGGGCTCGGCTACAAATTCGTGGATGAGTAGCCGCTCGGAGCCGGGCAGGACACCGTTCGCGGTTCGCCTGTTCGTCTATTACGGCGTCGCCTATTTGGGCCTGCTCGGGATCATCGGCTGGTTCGTTCTCCAAACCATTGAGGACCCACCTGAGAACCGCGCTTCGGTCCTGGTGACCTTCGTCTTGGGGGGGCTTCTCGGCCTGGTCGCGGTTGGACTCCTGGCCCGGCGGATGGCGGTGCCGATCTCCGGGCTTACCGGACAGACCCTCGACCTCGTGGAAGGTGAAGGCGAGGGGGTCCCCCGCTCACCGGTGCGCGAGCTAGACCAATTGGGGCTTGCCATCTCGAAACTTGATGCGGGTCAACGGGAGCGGGTGCTGCAGGCGGAGCACGCCACCGAGACCCTCGAGATGGTTCTCGGTGCGTTGCCTCAGGGGACCGTTCTCTTCTCTCCAGAAGACCAAGTGCTGTATGCCAATCCGTCGGCGCAGGAGCTGCTCGGGGCCATCCCGGGCGGTCTTTCCGGCCTGGCGCCATTCCCCTTCCAGAACGCGGTGCGAGAGTGCCGGGAGGCGCGCCACGCGGTGGAGAGAGTGGCCGAGCATGGCAAACCCGTGCGCCGACTTCGTGCCGTCGCCACCCCCTTCTCCGGGGACGACCGAATCCTGTTGGTCGTGGTCGATGTCACCGATCTCGACCGGGTTGGCTCAATTCGGCGGGACTTCGTGGCTAATGCGTCGCACGAGTTGAAGACGCCGGTCTCAGCGATTATTGCCTCGTCGGAAGCCCTCCAGATTGCAGTGGCACGCGACGATGACTCGTCTCTTGGCTTCGCCCAGCAGATCGAGCGCTCGGCGAGGCAACTCGACAGGTTGGTAGGCGACCTTCTCGATCTCTCCCGTCTCGAGCGCGACCAACCCGAGCTCGAGCCGCTCAGCCTCGATCTTCTGGTTCGTGAGGAGTTGGAGCGGCTCCGGCCTGTGGCCGAGGAAAGGGCGATCGAGCTCTCGATGGAGCTGGCACCAACCCAGATAGCCGGGAGTCGCCGCGATATTGCCATCGCCGTCCGCAACCTCCTGGACAACGCCATCCGGTACACCGGGGTCGGGGGATCGGTCGGTGCGGTCCTGAAGACCGTGGATGGAGAGGCCGTCCTCAGGATCTCAGACACCGGAGAGGGGATACCGACGAGGGACCTGGGTCGGGTATTCGAGCGCTTCTACCGGGTGGACGCGGCACGTTCACGGTCAACCGGTGGCACCGGCCTTGGTCTAGCGATCGTCAAACACGTGGTGGAGAGTCACGATGGCAGCGTGGAGGTCGAGAGCGAACTGGGAAGGGGCACTGTTCTCACCGTCCGACTCCCGGTCCTCAATGGGGACAACGTCGGGCCATCGCTAGCCTGATCACGGCATCTCGCCTGATCCTTCATGTCGATACTCGAAACCATCGCGAGCCCGGCCGACCTCCGTGGGTTGAGCCAGGATCAACTTCACACGCTCTCTGAGGAGATCCGCGCCTTCATCATCGACAAGGTGTCTGCCAACGGGGGCCACCTCTCCCCGAATCTCGGTGTTGTCGAGCTCACACTTGCGCTCCATCGAGTATTCGACTCGCCAAAGGATCGAATCATTTGGGATGTCGGGCACCAGGCCTATGTGCACAAGTTGGTCACCGGGAGGCGAGCGGAGTTCGACCATCTCCGTCACACCGGCGGCTTGTCGGGCTACCCGAGTCGTGAGGAGTCGCCACACGATTTCGTGGAGAACAGCCATGCCTCCACCTCCCTCTCGTACGCACTTGGCCATGCCCTCTCCGGCTATCCGGGGTACACGGTGGCAGTGGTCGGAGACGGTGCCATGACCGGTGGCATGGCCTACGAAGCCCTCAACCACATCGCGGTGGCGAGGCCGAGCCGGCTCATAATCATCCTCAACGACAACGGCCGTTCCTACGCCCCCACTGTGGGCGGGATCGCAGCCCTGGCCAGCCTGGCCCACTATCGCTTCGATCCTCGATACGAAAGGACCAAGCGCATTCTGGGCCGAATGCTCCGAGGCATCCCTCTGGTGGGGGAGACGGCTGACGAGTTGGCGGGGCGTCTGAAGGACGCGGTCAAGCAGATCCTCGAGCCTTCGACCGTCTTCGACGCCCTCGATCTCAAGTACACAGGGCGGATCGACGGACACGACCTGGCGCTGTTGGAAGAGACCCTCACCCTCGCTAAGAGCTACGACCGGCCGGTGGTGGTCCATGTGATCACCGAGAAGGGAAACGGGTATCAGCCCGCCATCGAGGACGAATTGGACAAGCTGCACGGCGTAAGCAGCTTCGATGTTGCCACCGGTAAGGCTTTGAAGACCGAGCTCAAGCTCACCGACGTGGCGGGCAGGGCGATCGCCGAGGCAGCCGCGAGCCGGCCCGACATGATCGGGATCTCGGCGGCGATGGTGAGCACGGCCGGTCTGATGCAGATGTCACAGCGCTTTCCCGATCGGGTGTACGACACCGCCATCGCCGAGCAGCACTCGGTCACCCTGGCCGCGGGGATGGCGATGGCCGGCAAGAAGCCGGTTGTGGCCGTCTACTCCTCTTTCCTTCAGCGTGCCTTTGATCAGATCGTCACCGATGTCGCCCTCCACAACCTGCCTGTGGTGTTTCTCGTGGACCGGGCCGGGGTCACCGGCCCCGATGGCCCTTCTCACCACGGTGTCTTCGATCTCTCATATCTGCGGATGATCCCGAATATGGTGGTGGGAGCCCCTGCAGACGCCACCGAGCTCTGCGCCATGATCGAGACTGCGGTGGATCACGACGGGCCGATCGCCATCCGCTACCCCAAGAGTGCCGCGGTCTCGGTCCCGGCCATCCCGGTCGCCCCGATCCCAATCGGGGAGGCACAACTTCTGAGCACCGGATCTGATGTGCTGATGGTTGCCGTGGGCCGGATGGTGGAGGTGGCTGAGAAGGCCGCGCTCGACCTCGCTGAGAAGGGGGTGTCGGTTGGCTTGGTCAACGCTCGCTGGGTCAAGCCCCTCGATCTCCGGATCTTGGAATGGGCGAGCCCGGTGGCGCATGTGGTCACCCTCGAGGACAACGCGGTAGCCGGTGGCTTCGGCTCGGCGGTGATGGAGGCGTTCTCGGCCGCCGGGATGACCAAGGAAGTCACCTGTATCGGAGTCCCCGACCAATTCCTACCGTTCGGCTCCCCCTCCGACCTTCTCGAATCGGTGGGCATGGACGCCCCGGGTGTGGTCA
>JBBDWM010000037.1:0-46546 GCA_040902845.1 Acidimicrobiia bacterium | reverse complement strand
GGCTCCCCCTCCGACCTTCTCGAATCGGTGGGCATGGACGCCCCGGGTGTGGTCACCCGGGTGCTGGCGCTGCTCGTTTAGTCAAGATCAGCTTGGGATGGCGATCCGATGAACCGCCCTGGGTTTCATTCTGCGTATTGCGTATTGCGTATTCCTAGCCTTGGTCCTTCGTGTCTCGCACACTTCGTCTGGTATCGATCGTTCTCGGAGGGGTCCTTACCGGTGCCGTGGGCCTCACTATTTGGGCTATGACCGGCTCCGACTCCGGGACCACGTCGACGATGGGGGCCGTAGGGGTCGACACGACCGCTACTACTTCCACCAGTGCCTCGGTCTCGACAACCACCGCCCCCTCGACCACCACCACCACCCTCCCGGAGCAAGGATGGCTGGTCATCCAGGGCACCGGTGATGTCAACCTGGACCCCGGCTACATCCCGGCCCTGGCTGTCGAGGGTTGGGATCATGCCTGGTCGGGTCTCGATGGTCTCTTTTTCGAAGACGATCTGACCGTGATCAATCTCGAATGTGCACCTTCCGCTTTGGGGATCCCGAACGACAAGGAGTTCGTGTTCCGCTGTCCGCCCGAGGCCCTTCCGTCGCTGGCCGCCAATGGGATCGAGGTGGCCAATCTGGGCAACAACCATTCCGGTGACTATGGAAAGGAAGCCCTGATCGACGGTAGGGCCAATGTGATCGCTGCCGGCGCCTTCCCCGTGGGTGCCGGAGCCAACGCCGAAGAGGCCGCAGCCCCCGCCTTCTTCGAGATAGGGGAGTGGAAGGTGGCGGTTCTCGGGTTCGGAGGCGTGGTGGGCGGTCCTTCGTGGTTCGCCACCGACGACCTGGCCGGGGTGCGGGACGGGGACAACATCCCGTCCATGGTGGCCGCCGTAAAAGCCGCCGCCGCCCAGGCCGATCTGGTGGTCGTCGCCATCCATTGGGGGGTGGAGCTCGAAACAAGCCCCCACCCCGAAGATGTGGAACGGGCCCAGGCAATGATCGAGGCGGGAGCCGATATCATCTTCGGACATCACCCGCATCGTTTGCAGCCCTTGGAAATGATCGAGGGCAAACCCGTTTTCTGGTCCCTGGGGAACTTCGTATGGCCAAATTTCTCGGTTGCAGGCTCGACCACCGCGGTTGCCCGCGTCGTGGTGTCTCCCGATGGGACAATCGAGGGATGCCTCATCCCGGCCATGATCGAGAGTCCCGGGCATCCGGTTCTGACCGGGGAACCGAGCTGCGCGCCGCCCTCATGAGAGCCAACCGAACATGAACCAACGTTTCGGCCAGGTTCTCATCGTTCTGGTGACCGGTTTGGTCCTCGGTCTTGGAGTCTTTCTGGTTACTAAGGACGAGGCGTCCCCTACACCGGGTGATAGCACGATTCCTGAGGCCGGCGCAACGACAACCAATCCTCCGGACGGTTCCGGTTCGACCACACCCGGGGAGACCACCACGACCGGGCCCGGCGGCACCCAACCCCCGGGTGAGCGCCCCGCGGACACCGTCCCCGGCTTCACCGTGGGTCACCCCTGGGGGACCACGGTCGGCTTGACCATGTTCCGGGGCAACCCGACCCGGAGCTTCTTCGGCTCGGGCGACGTCAGTCAAGAACCGTCGATCAGCTGGACCTATCCCGACAGCGCAATGTGCAGCACGTCGACCAATCTCGGCGAGACCACCCAGTGGTGCGGCATGGGATGGACCGGTCAGCCGGCGGTATGGGAGCGACCCGATGGAGTGACCGAGCTCATCTTCGGCGCCTACGACTCGGCGGTCCATTTCGTGGACGCAGCGAGCGGGGGGGATCTGAGACCCGAGTTCCAGACCGGGGACCTGATCAAGGGGTCGGTGACGGTTGATCCCGACGGGTATCCCCTGCTCTATTTCGGGTCCCGAGACAACAAGTACCGCGTGCTGGCTCTCGACGGTGACGAACCGGTCGAGCTCTGGTCGATGAACGCCACCGACGTGGCCGGAACCTGGAACGACGACTGGGATTCCAACGGTGCGGTTGTCGACGACATCCTGTATGTCGGCGGCGAGAACAGTTGGTTCTTTGCCGTCGAGCTGAACCGGGGCTATGACGCCGAGGGCAAGGTCACCATCGAGCCTGAGATCCTGGTGCAGATGCCGGGTTACAACGACGAGTTGATTGCCACCGCCGGCGGCAATGTCTCGATCGAGAACTCGCCCGTCCTCTTTGAGCAGCGGGTCTACTTCGCCAACTCGGCGGGCCGGATCGTCGGTCTCGATGTCAGCCGGGTGCGGGAGGGTGAGGCGCCGATCGTTTTCGACTATTGGGCCGGGGGCGACATTGACGCCTCGCTGGTGGTCGATGCCGAGGGGATGCTCTACGCCGCGGTGAACGTCAAACCGGACCAGGTGGGCCCCGGGTATCGGACCCAGGCCAACATCGATCGCACCCGAGACGTTGGGCAGTTGCTCAAGCTCGATCCCTACACCGACGGCGAACCCCGGCTCTGGGGTGTCGACCTCACGGCGGGCAGCGAGCAATCAGGGACCTGGAGCACACCGGCGGTTTATCAGGGCGTCGTCTACAACAACACCCATCAGGGAAAGCTGATCGCGGTCGATGCCGCCAACGGAGAGATCCTGTGGTCCGACGAGGTCGGATGGCACTCGTGGTCGTCGCCTGCAGTCGTCGAAGGGATGCTGGTGACTGCCACCTGCATGGGTGATGTCCGTGGCTATTCGCTCGAAGATCCCAGGTCCCCAGTCCAGGCCTGGTCTGTCGACCTCGGTGAGACCTGTCTCGAGTCGACACCGGCTGTCTGGGACGGAGTCATCTACATCGGCTCCCGGGACGGGTACCTGCGGGCTCTCGGCTAGGAAGCGTCCCTCGGCTCGGCCTGCGCCGGGCGACTCTCCACGTCATCGGGTTCGATGCTGGTCGATAGTTGAAGGAGCACTCGGCACATAGATGGCTCCACGAAGGGATCGAGCGAGGTTACGAGCGTCCTGCCTCCTAGCGCTTCTGCCGCGCCCCGCATCAGTCCGAGGTGGATCGAGCACACCACGTCGGCGTTGGTCCGGGCCAAATCACGAAAGGGGCAGTCTCGAAGTTCGATCACTGTCGATGTCGCGTCATGGGTTGATTGTTCAGGTGCGAAGCCGAAGTCGGCGAGCATCTCGGTGATCCGGCTCGTCGTATCCTCCGGTGAGAGGGGCCGAAGCGGCGAGGGACGCTCCGTCAGGTAAAGACCCCATTTCCGTCCGGTCTTCACTGCTATCTCTCTCGGTTCGCCGACGGCGGCCCGCAACGCAGTCGCGAGGATCTCGGATAGAAGACGATAACCCGAGCCGGCAGGCGGTTCGCTGTCGGGTGCGAGCCCGTACAACATCCGGGGCCGGCCAGGCGTGTTCCGAACTTCGGATGTCTTGCTGACCAGGCCAGCTCGCTCGAGGACGTCCATATGGCCGCGAACAGTGTTGGAATGCAAATCCACTAGCGAGGCGAGGTGTCCCACATCCCGAGGCTCCGCAGCGTCCTCCAAGAGTCGCAGAATCCGGCGTCGGACGGGATCGGCCAAGGCGCTGTAACGCGCTTCGTCCATCTCAACCAGCGTGGCGTCGGGCACTCCGTTTCGACTTTACACGGGATGGACCATAAAAAATAGAGCTTGGGACTTTTGGCCCTACCTGGGCGCAATCCCCCTGGATCAACTCGGAACATGGAGTCCGCGGGTAGCGATCGATCCTCCTCGGAGCAGAAGGCGAAGCAACGTGAGATGCCATCGAGGACGTAGGCGATGACCGGAGTCACACGTCGCCGTTTTGTCCAATTGGCGTCCGGCGCCGGACTCGCTGCTCTCACCGGTGTACTCGACCTCAAACTCATTGCTTTGGAGGCGTTTCCCGGTGTCGAGAATCCGCTTCTCACCTATCCCAATCGTGGCTGGGAGAAGATCTATCGGGATCAGTACGGCTACGACGACAGCTTCACCGTCATCTGCGCGCCCAACGACACCCATATGTGTCGGCTTCGTGCCTTCACTCGCAATGGAGTTGTCATCCGCCTGGAGCAGAATTACGACGGGGGCAACTACGGCGACCCTCAAGGGAACAAGTCCTCGGTCCACTGGAATCCTCGTGGGTGCCTCAAGGGGTACACCTTGCATCGTCGGGTGTATGGGCCCTATCGACTCCGTTTCCCAATGGTCAGGAAGGGATGGAAGGAATGGGCCGACGCCGGATTTCCTTCCCTCTCAGATGACCCGGCTCTTCGTGGCGAGTATCGATTCGACGACCGGGGCAACGACACCTACGTCCGCCTCGACTGGGACGAGGTCGACGGTTACCTCGCCAGGGGCCTCGAAGCGATAGCTCGCACCTATTCGGGCGAAGAGGGCCGACGTCGTCTCCTGGAGGCAGACGGTTATGAACCGGAGATGTTGGAGTTCTGGGAGAACTCCGGGGTGCGGACCATGAAATTCGGGTCGTCTCTACCCGTGCACGGTGTTGCCGGCAAGTTCGGGCTCTTCCGGTTCGCCAACACGCTGGCCTTGCTCGATGCCTTTGTCCGCAGCGTCGGTCCGGCCGAGGCCAAAGGGGCTCGGGATTGGTCGGAGTACACCTGGCGCGGGGACCAGGCGCCCGGATTCCCCTTTGTGCACGGTTTGCAGACAACCGAGGTCGACTTCAACGACCTTCGTCATAGCCGGCTCTTGATCCAGGTCGGGAAGAACCTCGTCGAGAACAAGATGCCGGAGAGCCACTGGTTCCACGAGATCATGGAGCGTGGGGGCAAGATCGTCTCCATAGTCCCCGAGTATGGGCCCCATTCCTCGAAGTCGGACTACTGGATCCCGGTCCGCGCCGGTCTCTCTGACACCGCGATCTTCCTCTACCTGGCCCGGGAGTTGATCGAACGCGGTCTCTACGACGTGGAGTTCGCCAAGCGATTCACCGATTTTCCGTTGCTGGTTCGTCTCGACACACTGAAGAGACTTCGAGCCGATGAGCTGTTTTCGGACCATGTCCCACTGTTGGACCCAGAGGGGCCCAGCTTCTCTCTTCACGGTCTGACTGGCGACCAGTACGACGTGATCGGGGACCGCGTGGTGCGGGAGGTCTCGGGGAATCTCCGAGCGATGAGTCGTGAGGATGTCGGCGCCCGACTCGACGAGCTCGGGATCGATCCCGAGCTCGACTGGCGGGGAATTGTGAGCCTTCCGGACGGGACTGAGGTCGAGGTGGCGACCGTGCTCAACCTCTACCGCGAGCATCTCGTCGACTACGACCTCGACACCGTGGTCGACATCACCGGGTCTCCCCGCAACCTGCTGGAGAGGCTTCTCGAGGATGTGGCCACCATTCGCCCGATGGCGATTCACGTCGGCGAGGGAGTCAACCACTACTTCCATGCGACGCTTCACAACCGCGCCACGTACCTGGTGGCGATGCTCACCGGGCAGGTGGGGGTCCCGGGCTCCGGAGTGAGCACTTGGGCCGGCAACTACAAGGGTGGGATCTTCCACGCCGCTCCCTGGTTCGGGCCAGGCGTCGGTGGCTACGTGAACGAAGACCCGTTTCACCCGTTGCTTGACGATACGGCGAAGTACGACTTCGAAAACACCCATCACTACATGCATGGCGAGGAGACTTCGTACTGGGGCTATGGGGACCGCCCACTCGTGGTCGACACCCCTGCCGAGGGGCGAAAGGTCTTCACCGGCCGGAGCCACATGCCCACCCCGACCAAGGTGCTCTGGTACAACAACGCGAACCTGATCAACCAGGCCAAATGGGCCTATCACCTGATCAAGGAAGTGAACCCCAAGGTCGACCTGATCGTCGACCAACAGATCGAGTGGACGGGGTCTGCCGAGTTCGCCGATGTGATCGTTCCCGCCAACAGCTGGCTCGAGTTCGAAACGTTGGAGATGGGGGGCTCCTGCTCCAACCCGTTCCTCCAGCTTTGGAAGGGCGGCATCCCACCCCTCTACGACAGTCGGGATGACGTTGCCATCTTCGCCGGTGTGGCCAGGGCCCTGTCCTCGCTATCGGGGGACGGCCGTTTCGCAGACTGCTTCAAGTTCGCAACCGAGGGGCGTCCCGAGGTCTATCTCGACAGGGTCCTCGCCGCCTCCTTCACCACCGAGGGCTACACCGTGGCCGACATCATGGACGGGCGATACGGCGAACCGGGGGGTGCGCTGATGCAGTACCGGACCTATCCGCGGATCCCGTTCTGGGAGCAGGTTCACGACAGCCTCCCGTTCTACACCGACACCGGCCGCATGAATGCGTATTGCGACCTGCCCGAGGCCATCGATTACGGCGAGAACCTCATCGTCCATCGGGAGGCGGTCGAAGCTACCCCCTATCTCCCAAATGTCATCGTCTCTTCGAGCCCATGGATCCGCCCCAAGGACTACGGGATACCCCTCGACGATATGGACGCCGACCGTCGTCAGGTGCGGAACGTGAAGATGCCATGGTCCGAGGTGCGTCGGACGGTGAACCCGCTGTTCGAACAGGGGTTCAGATTCCTGTGCCTGACCCCGAAGTCACGACATTCGGTCCATTCGTCATGGGCCGTGACCGACTGGAACTGGATCTGGAACTCGAACTTCGGCGATCCTCACCGTGCCGATAAGAGGTTGCCCGGCGTTGGCGACGCCCAGCTTCACATCAGCCCGGTCGATGCCCGCAGTCTCGGTGTCGAGAACGGAGACTGGGTTTGGATCGATGCCAACCCCGCCGACCGGCCCTACGTCGGCGCCTCACCCGACGATCCGTTCTATGAGGTCGCTCGACTCATGGCGAGGGTCAGCTACAACAACTCCTACCCGCCGGGGGTGACCATGATCAAGCACGCCTTCTATATGGCCACGCCCCGAACCGTGCGCGCCCAGCAGAATCGCCCCGATGGGCGGGCCTTGTCCGAGACCGGCTATCAGGCGAGCTTCCGTCACGGCAGCCAGCAGTCCCTGACGAGGGGCTGGGCCCCTCCCATGCACCAGACAGATTCTCTCTTTCACAAGAGAGCCGCCGGGATGGGATTTGTCTTTGGATTCGATGTGGACAACCACGCCATCAACACGGTGCCCAAGGAGACCCTGGTCAGGATCACGAAGGCCGAGGCTGGAGGCCCGGATGGGGTTGGGATTTGGTCGGGGGCAACCAGCGGGAAAAGCCCCGGCGCGGAGTCAGGCTTCATGCAGGACTACCTGGGTGGTCGTCTGGTCACGATCAAAGGGAGACGCCCGTGAAGGAGTTGGAGCGGGATGACCCGTTGGAGTTGGTGGGTGTCGGTTATCCGGCGGCGGTCGCCCTGGAGACGGACATGGCCACCGCTCGTTGTCTGATCGAGGAGTTTGCTTTAACCGGCTTCTCCGCATCTGACATCGGGTCGCTCTTCGGGTCGCCGTCCTACGGGCTTCCACACGCGATCCTGCAGCGTCGCGGGGAGGAGTTCGTCCGGGACCTGATCACAGAGGTCTTCGGGGGTCGGCGATGACGAGCGTCTACAACTGGCAACTTGGCCGTGATATGGACTACCGGTTTGATGGGGGCGGAGCGCGCCGCCAGTTCGCCGCGGTGTTCAACATCAATCGCTGTATCGCCTGTCAGACCTGCACCATGGCTTGCAAGTCCACCTGGACGTTCTCGCCGGGACAGGAGCTTATGTGGTGGAACAACGTCGAGACCAAGCCTTACGGCGGCTACCCCCATCACTGGGACGTCAACACGTTGGAACTGCTCGAGGCGGCCAACCCGGGGGGACAGGTCTGGGATGCCGGAGCCGATTCCGAAACTGCACCGTATGGCCGTTTTGAAGGCAAGACGGTCTTCGAGGCCGCCGATCCCGGACAGTACGCCCTGGGTTACCTGCCGGCGGAGGACGAATGGAAGGCGCCCAACCGGTTCGAGGATCACGGCACCGGGTGGAAGGCCGAAGGCGCCAGTCTTCCCGAGCACGATGCTTGGTTCTTCTATCTGGCCAGGATCTGCAACCACTGCACCTATCCGGCCTGTCTGGCTGCCTGCCCTCGCAATGCGATCTACAAACGGGCCGAGGACGGGATTGTCCTCATCGACCAGGAGCGCTGCCGCGGCTACCGAAAGTGTGTCGAGGCCTGCCCGTACAAGAAGGCGATGTATCGGCCGAGTACGGGTACCTCGGAGAAATGCATCGGTTGTTTTCCGCGGGTCGAAGGCTCTGATCCGATCACGGAAGGTCAGCCGATGGAGCCGCGTTGCATGGCTGCCTGTGTGGGCAAGATCCGTCTTCAAGGGCTGGTGACGGTTGAGGCTGACGGCACATGGGCTCGGGATCCCGATCATCCCCTCTATTACCTGGTTCATGAGGAGCAGGTGGCCCTGCCTCTTTATCCCCAGTTCGGCACCCAGCCGAACATCTACTACATACCGCCCCGTTGGGTTCCCCGCGACTACCTGAGGCAGATGTTCGGCCCCGGCGTGGATCGAGCCATCGAGCGTTACACCCGGCCCTCACGGCGTCTCCTTGCCGTACTTCAGTTGTTTCGCGCCTCACAGCAAATGGTGTTCTCGTTCGACGTCGAGGAAGGCGAGAAGATCGGTGAGATCGCCGTGGGTGGCGAGGCCTATGCGATGTACGACGACACCGCTATCGGTTACGACATGGACGGCCACGAGATAGTCCGGGTGAATGTCGAAGAGCCGATCTTCGAGCGGCCGTTGAAGGTGAACTCGATATGAGTGCAACGACCACCACCGAGCTCGATCTGGCGGTGGCGGCGGGACGGGCTGCCGTCTATAGCCTGCTTGCCACCGGGTTTGCCCGGCCGACTCAGCAACGATTGCAGATCGTCGGATCGGTGCTGTTGCCGGCGGTCCAAGCACTGGAGCTGCCTGACACCATCGATTCCGCCCTCCGCCAGGTCGAATCGGTGATGCCATCGGATTTGCAGGAGGTAGCTGCAGGCCACCTCGCCCTCTTCCCACCTATCACCTCACAGGATGCCCCCGGCTACGAGACCGGCTATCGGGGTGAGGGGATATTTCAGCAGTCCACGTTGCTCGCCGACATCGCCGGGTTCTACCGGGCGCACGGGCTTCGGGCCGGGGGTGACGAGAGAGAGCGGCTCGACCACATCGTCGTGGAGCTCGAGTTCATGGCGCTGGTCGCCCGCAAGGAGTTCGCGGCGGAGCGGGCTCTTCGCCTCGATGAGGCGGACATTTGCCGCGAAACGGCAAGGAGCTTTCTCAGTGATCATCTGTCGTGTTGGGCGCCCGCCTTTGGGAATCGTGTCGCCTCGGTGGCCGGAGACCCCTGGTATCGGGCACTCGGTCTGCTCTTGGCGCTCTGGGTCGAGGCCGACGCTGCCGCCCTCGGGGTGAGCCCGATCGAAATGGCCGACGAGCCGCTGCCACAGGACCCCCCGGACGATGGGAGCTGCGGCCCTTGCCCCGTTCCGGCCATCCCAGGTGTCGCATGAGGCGGCGCCACCGCCTCTCGGCAATCATCTCCTTGCTGCTGATCGCCGGCCTGATGCGGGTTTGGGATGCGAATCCTGCAATCGCGCAGACCCAATCGATCGGCGCATGGAGGGTCTCGTCCGACCCGGGCCTGGATGGATCGTCCCCGGCCTGGCAGTCGATTCTGCCGGTGATCGTGCCCACCACCGCTCAGCAGGTGACACCTCCGATGGGAGGTGGGACGGTGGCGCGCATTGCGGTGCGCGCCCTTCATTGGGAGGACCGTCTGTATGTCATGCTGGAATGGGCCGACTCCACATCCGACCTCGTGGCCGACCGTCCGGAGGCTTTCACCGACGCCGCTGCCATCCAGTTCCCTGCTGTGGCCGGGAGCACGGTCCCTGCCATCTGCATGGGTCAGGCCGACCAGGCGGTCAATATCTGGCAATGGCGAGCTGATCAGCAGCAGGCCATTCCCGGCTTGCCCGAAGACGGATACGTCGACCTGTATCCCTCGGACGACGATTTATTCTACACCGCCCGGGAGGCAGGCAACCCGCTGGCACAGGAGGCACGTCGGCCTGTGAGGAATCTGGTAGCCGGTGGCTTCGGGACATTGACTGCGACCGAATCGACGAGCTTGGAGGGTTCGGGGATCCATGCCGAGGGCAGATGGATGGTCGTCTTTTCCAGGCCCCTGACCCCGGACGGCCCCCTGCAGCCTGAGTTCTCGGGGGAGGTTCCGGTCGATGTGGCCTTCGCAGTATGGGACGGTAGCCAGGGTCAACGAGACGGGATCAAATCGGTGTCGGCCTTCACCCAACTGACCATCACACCAGAGGATCCACCGAGGGGTGCCGTGCCGGCACTTGGCGAGTGGCCCGCCTATCGGCCACCGAGCCCGATGATAGGTTTCCTGGTCTTCGCACTTGTCCCGGTTATGGCAGTGGGGGTCTTGATCTGGTTCATGACCCGGCGTGAGCCCGATGACGAAGAATCCTGAACCGGTTCGACTCACGAGTTTCGTCGGAACGCTGGCCTTCCTGGTGATCGCCGAGCTGGTTCTGCTTCGGATCGGGACGCGCACACTCATCCACATTCCCGGGCTGGAGAGGTACGAGACGCCGATCCGGTGGCTGGCCGAGGTCGGACGGTTTGCCTACTTCGCTGCTGTGGTGTTTCTGATTGCGGTCCTGGTAGCGCTCGCCGTTCGACGATTGCGGAGATCGGGTCCCGTTGCCGTGATTGGTGCCCTCGCCGCGGCTTCGTTTCTCCTGTTTGCCCTCGCCGGACGATTTCTGTGGATCGAGCCTGCGGCCGTTGGCTGGGCGGGCATGGCGGCCTTGGTACTGGCATTGATCGGTGCCGTGAATCTGGGAAGACGCATTGTTCCCTTGGCCTTGTTCACCTCAGGAGCTGTAGCCGCAGGCTGGAGCATCTTGGCTCAGGGCCGTGGTGGCGGTCTGAGCATCCAGCAGGTGGATTCTCTTCTGATCGTCTCGGAGGTCATGATTCTCCTGGCGGCTCTGAGCGCACCTCTTCTTCTACAACGACCGCCCTCGCGTCGGGCGATCCTCATCGGGTTGGGTGTCACCGTGTTGAGCGCGGCAGTCCTCAGCGCAAGCCCGGCGACGATGTCGATCCTGGTCCTGTGGTCTTTCGGTGCGCCGGGGTGGCTTTCCGGTCTCGCCTACTCGTTGGCTCTCGGATCGGTTGTGATGGTTGCATGGGCGGCCCTCCAATCCGGCGAGCGAGAGATTGTCATCGGGCTGGTGCTCCTGGCAGGGGGTGGTATCGGGATGATCAGCACATATCAGACCGGGCTGGTCGTGGCCGCTCTGCTCTTGATGGGGGATGCGCCGGCGGCTCCGCGGATAACAGTTGCCCGACTCATATCATCGCCCCTCGATGAAACGGCTCGCTTCCATGTGGCTCCTGCTGGCAGTGGCGGCCTGCGCGTCCTCGACAGCTGACACCACCACGACCGCCCTTTCCGCAACCACCACCACGACCGTGGCGACCACCACGACCGAGCCACCGGTTGAGTGCCCGGCAGCTCCCTACGAGTTGGAGTATCTCCCGACCGGGGTGGGATCCAGTTTTCTCGACCCGGACGACATCGAGCTGGATGTTTGGACCTCGGTCGGCGGCAGTCAGACCGAGTTCCTCGGGCGCGAGGACGGCACCGTGGCCATTGCACTGATCCGGGGAACCCTGCCTCCGGTCGAATGGCCGGCCGAGAAGGGTGAGGTCTTCATCGATGGCACCCGCGGGGTGGTCGGCCCCCACCCTGACGGAAGCTGGGTCGCCGGTTGGTACGAGGCACCAGGCGAGCGTTGCGATCAATACACGATGGTCTTCTACCCGCCCGCGGCCCCCGCTGCCGTCGAAGCCGTGCTCGCCGGTATGAATCGGGTCGGCGGTTAGTGGCCTTACCCCCTCCGTAATTGGGACCTACGGGTACCACATACGGACCTGTGCAACCCAATTACGAAAGGGGGTGCTCTTGACGACGCGTGAGCTGGGGCGTAGCGTTCCGCCCGACATGACCCGATCGATCACCTCGCCGGCCTCGACCACCTGGTGGTGGCGTTGGCCCGCGCCGGAGGTGGCTTCGGTCGGATAATCCCCAGGATTTCTGATCGCCCAAGACCCGCCTCCGGCTCTGGAAGGTGGGTTCTTCTTTGCGGGAGCTCATCTTTCGAGACCGGTGAGAGGAGCCCCAGTTGAATCATCCCTTCGATATACCGGCCGATCTGGACACCCCAACCTCGGTGTACCTGAAGCTCGGCCCTCTTCGCCCGCGCTTCCTCCTGGAGAGTGTCGAGCACGGTGATCGCATCGGCCGTTACTCCTTCATCGGGTTCGGTGACGGGCTCGAGGTTCGTAGCGACGGCCACGCCATCGACGTCGGCGACGCTCGAATCGAGACCGACGGGACAGTGAGCGGCCTCATGGACGGGTTGCGGAAGGCACTAGCCGCTGCTCCCAGCCCTGGCCCTCTCTCCGGTGCCATCCCCTTCGCAGGTGGCCTGGTCGGCGCGGTGAGCTTCGACGTTGCCCACCGCCTCGCCGGTGCCATCCCCCCGCGATCGCCTACGCCGGAGATCCTGCTCTACGGCCCGCCCAGCGTGATCGTCTTCGACCATCTCAGCCGGCGAGCGGCCCTACTCCATGACGGTTCGGAGACCGACCGCCTCAACCTGCGCCAGGATGTGATTTCCCTCCTCGCCGGTGGGGTGCCCGCCAGGAACGGGGGCGGGTCATTCAGTGAGCCGTCGCCATCCATGGAGAAAGCGGAGTACCTGGCCGCTGTCGACGAAGCGCGTGAGCACATCTCCGCCGGTGACGTCTACCAACTGGTTATCTCGGTTTGCTTCTCGGGTGAGTCGGACCTCGACCCTTTCGATGTTTACCGGGGGCTGCGCCTACTCAACCCGTCGCCGTATATGTACTTCTGCGAGCTGGGGGAGACCCGGGTCATCGGGTCCTCACCGGAAGCACTGGTTCGTCTCCGGGGCACGGCCGCCGAGTTGAGGCCGATCGCCGGGACCCGGCCTCGCTACAACGATGAGGAGCATGACCGGCGAGCAGAGACCGAGCTTCTGGACGATGCCAAGGAAGCTGCCGAGCATGTGATGCTCGTCGATCTGGCCCGGAACGACCTGGGTCGGGTGGCGGTGCCAGGCACCATACGAGTCGATCCCTACAGGGCGATCGAGCGATACAGCCATGTCATGCATCTGGTGAGCGGGGTTACCGGGATCCTGGAGCCGGGCACTGACGCCTTCGATCTGTTTGCCGCCGCCTTCCCGGCGGGGACCGTGGTCGGTGCCCCCAAGGTGAGGGCACTCGAGTTGCTTCAAGAACTGGAGCCCGTGCCCCGGGGCATCTATGCGGGAACGGTTGGCTACTTCGGCCATGGAGGAAGCATGGATCAGGCGATCGCCATCAGGACCCTTGTCATGTCAGAAGGCTCCTACTCCTATCAGTCGGGTGCCGGGATCGTCGCCGACAGCGTCCCCGCCACGGAATGGGAGGAGGTCCTGTCCAAGAGCGGGGCCATGCGCGGCGCCCTCGAGACTGCGGCCGGTGGACTATGAACCGGGTACTGCTCGTCGACAACTACGACTCGTTCACCTACAACGTCGTCCAGGCCTTGCGCATCCTGGGGGCCGAAGTGATCGTTCGCAGCAATGACGACATCGACGTCGAAAGCGCCCGGGAGCTGGAACCAACGCATCTCGTAATCTCACCGGGGCCTGGAGGGCCAGAATCGGCCGGGCAGTCCATGAACGTGATCGCTGGGCTGCTCACCGAGGTGCCCATTCTCGGGGTGTGTCTTGGGCATCAGGCCCTGGCGGCGGCGCTCGGGGGCAAGGTGGCACGGGCAGAGGAGCTCCGCCACGGCAAGTCGTCACCCGTCTATCACGACTCGGCGACGATCTACGCCGGTCTCCCCAATCCTTTCGAGGCCGGCCGGTATCACTCCCTCGCGGTGCAGG
The DNA here is from genome assembly GCA_040902845.1 of Acidimicrobiia bacterium. Classification (GTDB taxonomy): domain Bacteria; phylum Actinomycetota; class Acidimicrobiia; order Spongiisociales; family ZC4RG35; genus JALYNX01. Next base: position 32,609 of record JBBDWM010000037.1, on the reverse strand, counting down.
AGGAGGACCTTCCCAAGGATCTGGTGGTGACCTCCTTCACCTCCGATGGGGTGATCATGGGAGTGCGGCACCGTGATTATCCGGTGGAGGGTGTTCAGTTCCACCCCGAGAGCGTGCTCACTCCGCACGGCGACCTCCTCCTCCGAAACTTCCTCGACCTCACAGGGAAGGTGTCATGAGACAGTTGCTGGACGATCTGCTCGCCGGCACGAACCTGTCGTCGGCGGCCGCCGATGACTTGCTGATCACTCTCACCGGCGGCGAGGTCGATTCGGCAATGGCGGGTGCTCTGCTGATTGCGTTGCGGGCGAAAGGGGAGACTCCAGACGAGGTTCGGGGATTTGCGTCAGCCATGAGGCGGCTCTCCAGCGATCCCGGGATCGACGCATCCGGGGCAGTGGACGTGGTCGGGACCGGCGGCGACCACTCGGGCTCGCTCAACCTGTCGACCGGAGCGGCGCTCCTCACCGCGGCCGCCGGGGTCCCTGTGGTCAAGCACGGGAACAGGTCGATGACGAGCCAATGCGGAAGCGCTGACATCCTGGAGGCGATCGGTCTTCCCATCCCCCTCGAAGCAGACCAGGCCAGAAGGTGTTTCGAGAAGCTCGGCTTCACCTATTTGTTCGCCCCCCATTACCACCCGGCGATGGCGGCGGTGGGCCCAATCCGAAGGACACTCGGGGTTCGTACCGTCTTCAACATGCTGGGACCGTTGACCAATCCGGCAGGACCCCGTCATCTGGTAGTGGGGGCCTTCGACGCCAGAGCGGCCGAGCTGATGGCGGGCGCCCTTTCCGGTCTCGAGATCGAGCGCGCATTCGTCCTCCACGGCGCGGCGGGTTGGGACGAGCCCAGCCCGATCGGGGAGTTCCTCCTCTACGACGTACGTTCCGGCTCGGTCGTCCACACGACCCGTGACCCGGCCGACCTTGGGATGGGCCGGTGCGATCCGGCCGATCTGGCAGGTGGGGACCCGGTCCACAACGCCGGCAAGTTGAGGGCGGTGTTCGAGGGCGAAACCGGCCCGCATCGCGACTCGATCATCCTCGGCGCCGCCTTGGCACTCGAGGTGACCGGGAAGGCCCCGAATCCCGGGACGGCAGTTGAGATCGCGGCGTCAGCCCTCGATGACAGGCGTGCCCTCTCCCTGCTTCAAGCCCTTGGGGAATTCGGTGCGAAGGAGAGAGCATGAGCGGATTCCTCGAGTCAATGGAGCGATCGTCTCGAAGGCGTCTCGACGAGGCTCGAATGGCGCGACCCCTGGATTCGGTCATCAAGGACGCGCTCGCCGCGCCTCCACCCCGCAATCTGGGGAGCTTCGACGAAGTCTTCGACCTGATTGCCGAGATCAAGCCGAGGTCACCGGCGGAGGGGGAGCTCGACCGAACCCAACTAGTGGAACGGGCGGCCGCCTACCAGGTGGGTGGGGCCGGGATGCTGTCGGTGCTGACCGAACCGGACGCTTTCGGAGGATCGCTCGAATTGCTGGACGCCGTAGCGAACGAAGCCGTGGTTCCCGTGCTGCGCAAGGACTTTCTCGTCGACCCATATCAGGTCTTCGAATCCAGATCCGCGGGTGCCGACGGAGTGCTGATCATCGCCCGAATCCTCTCCGACCGGGCGATGGCCGCGCTACTCGACGCTGTTGAGCAGACCGGCATGTTCGCCCTGCTCGAAGCGTTCGACGCGCCCGATTTGAGCCGGATCATGTCCGTCGCCGAGGTGCCGGGGCGGCTTTTGGTCGGGGTCAACTGCCGCGACCTGGAGACATTGCGCTTCGAGCCGGCGAGACACACGGAGCTCGCCGGGAGCTTTCCCGGGCCCGTGCCCGCGGTGGCGGAAAGCGGGATCGTCGGCCCAGAGGACATCCGCAGAGTGGCCGCGCTCGGCTACCGCGGCGCTCTGGTCGGATCGGCTCTGATGCGATCGGACGACCCCGCCGAGTTGGTTCGGGCAATGCTGGCCTCAGGGCGGGAGACGGTGAAGGTGGCCGCCTCTTGAGCCTCTTCATCAAGCTTTGTGGTCTGAGGACCCCCGCCGATGTCGAGTCGGCTGTTGACGCCGGCGCCAATGCGGTGGGCTTCGTAATGACCGAGTCACCACGCCAGGTCTCGGTGGCCCAGGCGGCCCGTCTCCGCTCCTTGCTTCCAGCGGAGGTCCTGGCGGTCGCGGTGTTGAACGATCCGTCTCCGGGCCTGGTCCAACGCACCAGCGCCGAGGTTGCACCCGATCTGTTCCAGGTCGAGTTACAGAAGGTGTCAGGCCTGCCTCTCGACCGCATCCTGCCGGTTGTCGTCGACGGCGATGGGCTCGAGGACGCCGTGGCCAGGGCCCTCAATGCAACCCAGACGGGAATGGTCCTGGTCGACAGCGCCGCAAAGGGAGGGACGGGCAACAGATCCGACTGGGATCGTCTTGCCACTCTCGAGACTCGGGACCGGGTGGTTGTGGCCGGAGGCCTCGACCCCGGGAACGTCGGGGACGCGATCTCGAGGATCCAACCTTTTGGCGTCGACGTGAGCTCGGGCATCGAGCGGCAATTGGGGGAGAAGGATCCGGAGTTGATGAGAGCATTTGTGAAAGCGGCCAGAGCCGCCGAGATGAGAGGAGCGAGACTGTGAGCGACGCTCTACCCGATGAGAGGGGCCGATTCGGGGAATTCGGCGGCCGTTACGTCCCAGAGATCCTGGTTCCGGCGCTGGAACGATTGGAGGAGGCGGCGACACGTCTTCTCGCCGACCCCGGCTTCTTGGCGACCCTCGACATCGAGCTCGCCACGTGGGTGGGCCGACCCACCCCCCTCACCCGCGCCACCCGCCTGGGCGAGGCCTGGGGTGGGGAGATCTGGCTGAAGCGGGAGGATCTGGCCCACACCGGGGCGCACAAGATCAACAATGCAATCGGCCAGGCGCTGTTGGCGAGGGAGATGGGGGCGGGGCGGGTCATTGCCGAGACCGGAGCCGGTCAGCACGGGGTGGCCACCGCTGCCGCCTGTGCCCGGATGGGTCTCGACTGCACGGTGTACATGGGCACGGTCGACATCGAGCGCCAGGCTCCCAACGTGGAGCGAATGCGGCTGCTCGGCGCTCGGGTAGAGCCGGTCACCTCCGGTGACGCCACCCTCCGAGCTGCCATCAATGAGGCGCTTCGGGACTGGGTGACCGATCCGGAGAACACCTATTACCTACTGGGATCCGCAGTCGGGCCTCATCCCTATCCATGGCTCGTTCGCCGTCTGCAGTCGGTGATCGGTCACGAGGCGAGAAGTCAGATGCTGGAGCTCCGGGGGTCTCTTCCTGATGTCGCCTTCGCCTGCGTGGGCGGCGGTTCCAACGCAATCGGCCTGTTTCACCCCTTTCTAGAGGACCCGGTCGAATTGGTCGGGGTCGAGGCTGGAGGCAGAGGACCGGGGCTTGGCCAGAACGCCGCAACCATCGGGCGGGGAAGCCCGGGCGTGCTCCACGGCAGCCTCTCGTTCGTTCTCCAGGACTCCGATGGTCAGATCCAGGAGACCCACTCGGTCTCCGCCGGCCTCGACTATCCGGGTGTCGGCCCCGAGCACGCCTGGCTGGCCGATACCGGGCGTGCCCGGTATGTGGAGGCGTCCGATGACGAGGCATTGTCGGCGCTCGACGAGCTTGGGCGACACGAGGGAATCCTCCCAGCGCTGGAGTCGAGCCATGCTCTTGCCGCGGTCCGCAGGTGGCTGGGGGAGAGCCCGGGTGCAGTGGTCCTGGTCGGTCTTTCCGGTCGCGGGGACAAGGACATCGACATCCTGAGAGGTCTAAACCGATGACCACGGCACTCACCGGGGCCAGCCTGCTCGAGAAGGAGCTCCGCGGCGAAGATCCGGCGATCGTGCCCTACTTGACTGCCGGTTTTCCGACCATGGACCGGTTTGCGGAGGCGTTGGTCCAGGTGTCGGCAATCTCGGAGGCAGTCGAGATCGGCATCCCGTTCAGCGATCCGATGGCAGACGGCGCCACCATTCAGGAGTCGAGTCGGGTCGCCCTCGAGGGCGGAGCGACTCTCGAACGTGTGATCGCGACCCTGGAGGCGCTGCCCTCCCTCCCTGTTCCTCTTGTGGTCATGAGCTACTTGAATCCGCTGATGGCCTATGGGTATCAACGGCTCTTTCCCCGGCTGGCGGCGGCGGGTGTGGCCGCGCTCGTGGTGCCCGACCTCCCCCTCGAAGAGTCCGGAGAGCTCAAAGAGGTGGCAGGGGCCTCCGGCATTGGCTTGGTGCAGCTGGTAACTCCGGTGACCGATGATCAGCGGCTGCGACTTCTCGGCGCCGCTTCGGAAGGATTCACCTACGCGGTGACCATGACCGGCACCACCGGTGGCTCCGCGGAGGTTGGCTCGGAGGTGGGCGGCTATCTGGATCGGGTCCGGAGGGTCTCGATGATGCCGGTGTTGGCTGGGTTCGGGGTGAGGAGCGCCGATCAAGTCCGGTCGCTGGTGCCGCACTGTGACGGCGTCATTGTCGGTAGCGCCCTGGTCGAAGTGTTGGGCAGAGGCGACGATCCGGTCGCATTCCTCGAGGGGCTCCGGTCATGATCGCCACTCTCACCGCCGATTGCACCCTCGCCCAAAAGGCGGCGATCCTCCGTTTCATCGAGGGTTACGGGCTCCGGGTCCATGTCGGTGAGGCCGGGTCGACGACTGTCGTGAGCGTCATCGGCGACTACGAGCCGGGGATGGCCGAGTCGATCGGCGTCCTGGTCGGGGTGGCCTCTGTGAGCACTGAGGCTCCCCTTTACCCGTTCGTTGCCCGGGAGGCGCGGAACTCGCCGACCACGGTGCGGGTCGCGGATGTGGTGGTTGGCGGGCCCGAGATCGTGGTCATCGCCGGGCCCTGCTCGGTGGAATCGGAGGGCCAGATCAATCGGATTGCGGCGGGCGTGGCAAGGGACGGCGCGGTCTTACTCCGCGGTGGTGCCTTCAAGCCGAGGACGTCTCCGTACAGCTTTCAGGGCATGGGGGAGGAAGGCCTGGAGTTGCTGGCCGCGGCCCGCGGAGCGACAGGGCTGGGGGTGGTCTCGGAGTGTGTCGCTCCAGAAGACGTGCCCCTGTTGAACCGATATGTCGACATGCTTCAGGTCGGAAGCAGAAACATGCAGAACTTCCGGCTCCTGTCGGCGGTGGGTGAGCAGCCCAAGCCGGTGCTCTTGAAACGGGGCCTGATGTCGACGATCGAGGAGTTGCTGTTGGCGGCGGAGTACATCGTCGGCTCAGGCAACCCTCGGGTGGTCCTTTGCGAGCGTGGGATCCGCTCGTTCGACACGGCGACGAGGGGGATCCTCGACATCAGTGCCGTCCCGGTTCTCAAGGAGCGGACCCATCTCCCGGTGATCATCGACCCCAGTCACGCTGCGGGCCGCCGTTCCCTCGTGCCCAGCCTTGCTGCGGCAGGGATCGCGGCCGGCGCCGACGGCCTGATCATCGAAGTCCATGATCGCCCTGAGGAGGCACTCAGCGACGGGCCGCAGAGTCTGACCCTCGAAGGGTTCGCGGAGACGATGAACCGGGTACGACGAATAGCGGACGCCTTGGACCGGCCCGTCGCTGAACTGCACGCAATACGCAATACGCAAAACGCAGAACATCCGACGTAGACGTATTGCGTTATGCGTTATGCGTTATGCAGAGACATCAAGCTTCGCTTGATGTCTCTTTGAACATTTCGCCTATGGCGGCCACGCTGCCGAGGACCCCGCTGGTGTCGAGAGGGAGGAAGATCTTGGTCGCCCGGCCGTCGGCGACCTTCTGCAGGGTCTCCAGATAACGGATCGCGATCAGGTCCGGTGTCGGGTTCCCGTTGTGGATGGCGGCATAGACCCTTTCGATCGCCTGGCCTTCGCCCTCGGCAACGGTGAGCTTCTGGTACTTCTCGGCATCCGCGACCCGCTTGATCGCTTCGGCCTGGCCATCAGCCTCCAGCACCTGGCTCTCCTTGTGACCCTCTGCATTGAGGATCGCGGCGCGCTTGAGACCTTCTGCCTCCGTGACCGCGGCACGACGGTCGCGCTCTGCCTTCATCTGACGGTGCATGGCGTCGGTGACGTCCGTTGGCGGTTCGATACGCTGGATCTCGACCCGCACCACCCGCACCCCCCACTTGTCGGTGGCATCGTCCAGGATCTGGCGCAGCTTCGCGTTGATCACCTCGCGGGAGGTGAGAGCAGAGTCGAGATCGAGGTCCCCGACCACGTTCCTCAGGTTGGTCTGCGCCAGTTTGGTCACCGCCAGCATGAAGTTCCCGACGTTGTATTCGAGTTTCACCGGATCGGTCGCCTCGTAATAGATGACCGCATCGACCGTGACGACCACATTGTCCTTGGTGATCACCTCCTGTGGGGGAACGTCGATCACCCGCTCCCGCATATCGACCTTGGTGAGCCTCTTGACGAACGGGAGCACCCAGCGCAGACCGGAATCGACCGTCCGCTGGTACCTCCCCAGGAACTCGATGAGCCCTTTCTCGAATGGCCTGACCACCTTGAAACCGGCTGCTGCGATGAGAATCAACACCAGCGCCAGTACGGCGAACAGGACTACCAACTGCCTCCATGTCTTTTCCTTTCCTATTCCTCGAAACTCAGTCGCTTTCCAGCGGTTCGACTACGAAACGGGCACCCTTCACTTCGCTGACGAGGATCCGGGCGTCCTTGGGGATCGGTTGCGTCGCGGTCGCCCGCCATTCCTCTGTGGCGACCCTGACCATTCCTGCCCCACTGTGGGGATCGATTGCCTCGAGGACGACACCTTCGAGTCCCACCCAGCGGTTGGCGCCGATCCTGGGCTGCTCGGTTTCGTCCTGGCGGGTTATGAACCGTCGCAAATAGGCAAGCGAGACGATGGAAACGCCGAAGAAGACCAGCCATTGCGCCAGGATCCCGGTCCCTGCCCAGGCCAGGATGGCCGCCGAGGCGGCTCCGATGGCGAAAGGGAGGAGGAAGAACCCGGCGCTGAAGATCTCGCCGATCCCCATCACAATGGCGAAGATCGTCCACAACCAACGCCATACATCGTTGTCCACGTCGTTACCTCCTTGACCCAGCCACGGCGACGGCGGCGATCGCCGCGCCCATGCCAATCATCCACCACCTTATGATCCGTGGCCATAGGAGGGTCGTGAGGAAGTGAATCCGGAGAAGCTCACCGCGCGCAGTCGGGAGGCGATCCTCGCGGCGACCCAGGCCGCCAGGGACCACAACCACGGCTCGGTCCAGCCGGCCCATCTCGCCCTCGCCTTGCTTGGAGAGGCGGAGGGCATCGTCTATCCCGTGCTGGACCGTCTCGGGCTGCGACCGATAGAGCTCCGTCGTTCGATCGAGGAGATCCTGGATCGGGAGCCGAAGGTGTACGGCGACACTGAAACGGGAGCCTCCCCTGATCTCAACCGTGTCCTGACCAATGCCGACCGTCATCGGACCAACCTGCGCGATGACTATCTGTCTGTCGAGCATCTGCTGCTCGCCCTTGCCGAGGACACCGGCCCCACCGGTGGGGCATTGCGAGCAGGAGGACTCGACTCGACGGCGATCCTCGAGACGCTGCAGACACTCCGGGGCAACCAGCGGGTCACCACCGATGACCCCGAATCGACCTTCAACGCCCTCGAGAAATACGGGCGTGATCTCACCGCCGAGGCTCGCAGGGGTGGACTGGATCCGGTCATCGGGAGAGACGACGAGATCCGGAGAGTGATCCAGGTCCTGTCGCGTCGCACCAAGAACAACCCGGTTCTGATCGGAGAGCCGGGTGTTGGCAAGACTGCGATCGTCGAAGGGTTGGCCCGCAGGATGGCCAATGGTGACGTCCCCGAAGGCCTCAAGACCAAGCGAATCGTCTCCCTCGATCTGGCCTCGATGGTGGCTGGGGCCAAATACCGCGGTGAGTTCGAGGAACGGCTTAAGGCGGTCCTCCAGGAGATCAAGGCTGCGGAGGGCGAAATCATCACCTTTCTCGACGAGCTGCACACCCTGGTTGGCGCCGGAGCTGCCGAGGGCGCCATGGACGCCTCGAACATGCTGAAGCCGATGCTGGCTCGTGGCGAGCTCCGTCTCATCGGTGCCACCACGCTCGACGAGTACCGGAAGCACATCGAGAAGGACGCCGCCCTGGAGCGCAGGTTCCAGCCTGTGATGGTCGAGGCTCCCTCAGTGGAGGAAACGATCGGGATTCTCAGAGGTCTCAAGGAGAGATACGAGGTCCATCACGGGGTGCGGATCACCGATTCGGCTCTGGTTGCGGCTGCGGTCCTCTCCGATCGCTACATCCCCGCCCGGTTCCTTCCGGACAAGGCGATCGACCTCATCGACGAAGCCGCGAGCCGGCTGCGCATCGAGATCGACTCGATGCCCGAAGAAATCGACGAGTTGACGCGGCGTCGGATCCAGCTCGAGATCGAGCGGGAGGCCCTGAAGAAGGAGAGCGATCGTCTTTCGGTCGAGCGGCTCCAAAGCGTCGAGCAGGAGATCGCAGACCTCACCGAGGAGATCGACGCGCTGACCGCTCGCTGGAACCTGGAAAAGGATGTCATCACGAGCATCCAGTCCATCAAGGAGGAGATGGAGGAGACCCGCGCCGCCACCGAGCGGGCGGAGCGGGAAGGTGACCTGGCCAGAGCGGCCGAGCTCCGCTACGGGACCCTCGGCTCGCTTCAGGCCCGGCTCGTGGAGAAAGAGGCGGAACTGGCTCATCTTCACGAGCAGGGGAGGATGCTCTCTGAAGAGGTGACCGAACAAGATGTGGCCGAGGTGGTGGCCCGCTGGACCGGCATCCCGGTGTCGAGATTGATGGAGGGTGAGACCCAGAAGCTGATCAGACTCGAAGAAGAGCTGCATCGGAGGGTCGTCGGACAGCATCACGCCGTAACCGCCGTGGCCAATTCGGTCCGCAGGAGCCGCGCCGGCCTTTCCGACCCGAACCGCCCTTCCGGCTCGTTCCTGTTCCTCGGGCCCACCGGGGTCGGCAAGACCGAACTGGCCCGGGCCCTGGCCGACTTCCTATTCGACGACGAGAGGGCGATGGTCCGCATCGATATGTCGGAGTACATGGAGAAGCACTCCGTCAGCCGTCTCATCGGTGCTCCGCCCGGCTACGTCGGATATGACGAGGGTGGCCAGCTCACGGAGGCGGTGCGACGCCGGCCCTACTCGGTCGTGTTGCTCGACGAGGTGGAGAAAGCCCACCCCGATGTGTTCAACGTCCTCCTGCAACTTCTAGACGACGGTCGGCTCACGGATGGACAGGGCCGTACCGTGGATTTCAGCAACGTGGTGCTGATCATGACCTCCAATCTCGGCTCGGAGAGCATCCAGTCGGACCTGTCGTCCGAGGTGATCCAGACCCGGGTGATGGCGGCGGTGCATGCCCATTTCAGACCGGAGTTCCTCAACCGCATCGACGAAGTGATCGTCTTCGATCGGCTCACCCCCGAGGACCTGCGTCGGATCGTGGAGATCCAAATGCAATCGCTGCACAAACGGCTCTCCGAGCGGAGAATCGAGCTGGCGGTCTCCGACGAGGCCCTGGACCTCTTGGCCGAGAAGGGATTCGACCCGGTCTATGGGGCGCGGCCCTTGAAGCGCACCATCCAGCGTGAACTGGCCGACCCCCTGGCGTTGCGCCTGCTTTCAGGCGAGTTCAGCGAAGGCGACACGGTCAACGTCACGGTCGAGGACGGCGAGCTGAGAATCAACTGACCCTTCCCCTTCGTTCCCGCGCCAAAACGGGGGAATCAGAACGGCTGGGCGCTGAGACCGACCAGTGCAGACGACGCCCGGTCTCCGGTCTCACCGATCGGTGTCAGTTGGGCTCGACCCTTCGAGCCCCCCGGGATCTCCAACTCGACGACCAGCGCCTTTCCCGCGACCCCGGTCCCGCGCAGGGTTTCGAGAAAGCCCCGCCAGTTGCCCATCTCGGGATCGGTTTCGAGGTTGGCCATCCCGGTGGTCAGCAGGATGCCGTCGCCGCCGAGCACCCGAACCGGCCCGCTATACGAGTCCGCCATTGACGGTCAGCGCTCCTCATCGAACAGCGATCGAACCTGACTGCGCAATACGAGCTCGTGACGATTGGAGCGGCGGACCTCTTCGATCCGTTGTTCCATCACATCCTCGAGGTCATCCAGCTTGTCTCGGAGCTTGTCGACCTTCCTTTTGAGCACCCGGTTCTCTTCCTGGAGGGCGAGAACCCGGCGCACACCCTCGAGGTTGAGACCTTGACTGGTCAGTTCCTGGATCAGTTGGAGACGCTCGATGTCCTCGCGTGAGTAGCGACGGGTGCCACCCGGCGTCCGGAAGGGCTCGAGAAGTCCCTTGCGCTCGTAGATCCGGAGAGTTTGGGGGTGCATCCCGGCGAGTTCTGCAGCCACCGAGATCACAAACACCGCCCTGGTCGATTCGTTCATCAGATCACCATCATCTCAGATGAGAGCGCACGTCGTCGGTCTCGTATTGAGCAAGATCCTCTATGAGTTGTTTCTCTTCCTTGCCTACCTTGGTGGGCACCGCGACCTGGACGGTCACCAACAGGTCACCCGCCCGCCCGCGCTCGGGGACGACGCCTTTTCCCCTCACCCGGAAGGTCTTGCCCGAAGGTGTTCCAGGGGGGACCTTGAGCTTGATCGCACCGTTCAGCGTCGGGACTTCGAGCTTGGTGCCGAGCACCGCCTCGCTGTAGGTGACGGGGACCATCAGAATCAGGTCGTTGCCCTTGCGTCCAAAGGTGTGGCTCGATGCCACCCTGACCCGAACCAGCAAATCTCCAGGAGGCCCGCCGTTGCGACCTGGGGCACCCTTGCCCCTGATTCGCAGGGTGTTGCCGTCCTGGACCCCCGCGGGGATTCGCACCTTGACCTCGCGGGTTCTGGTCTCGGTTCCCGCGCCCCTACACACGGTGCATGGAGTCTCGATGATGCGCCCCGACCCCCTACATTGAGGACAGGGCTGGGAGAAGGAGAAGAATCCCTGGTTCTGGGCGACAACTCCACGGCCCCCACAAGTGGGACAGGTCGTGACCTGTGTTCCGGGCTCGGCGCCCGAGCCGGCGCAATGTGAACAGGGGGCGGCGCCCCTCACCTTGACCGTGGTGGTCGCACCGGCAGCGGCGTCCTCGAAGCTGATGCTGAGATCGGCCTGGACATCGGCTCCCCGGCTCGGACCGCCTCTCGAGCCAGAGCCAAAGCCAAACAGATCACCGAGGCCGCCCATCCCCCCGAGGAGATCAGAGAGGTCCTCGACTCGCACCTGCTGGCCGCGGAATCCACCGGTATTGGCGCCGAATCCGGAGTACCCCCCGGAAGCCACCACCCGGCGCACCTGGTCGTATTCCTTGCGTTGCTCGACATTGGACAGGGTGGCGTACGCCTCGGAGATCTCTTTGAACTTCTCCTCTGCCTCGTCGTTGCCTGGATTGGCGTCGGGGTGATAGGTCTGCGCCAGCTTTCGGTAGGCCTTCTTGATCTCTTCTGGGCTTGCCTCCAGGCCGACTCCGAGGATCTCGTAGAAGTCCTTGTCCACCCAGTCCCGGTTCATCGGTCGGATTCCAAGGCAACGAGGGCGGCGCGCAGAACCTTCCCCCCGAGTCGATAACCCCGTCGCAACTCCTCGGCAACGACAAACGGGCCGTTCCCCTCAACTGCGCCCACCGGCTCGTGGATCTCCGGGTCGAAGGGCTCACCAACGGTCGTAAGCACGTCCAGACCCTCCTGTTCCAGGGCCTTGAGCAGCTGCTCACGGGTTCCGATCATGCCGGTCAGGAGGCGCCGTTCGACATCGGTCACCGCCTCGGTGGCGAGGGCGGCGTCGAACGAGTCGAGCACCGGCAACAGTCCTCTGACCACCCGCTCGGCGGCGCGGTCGAGAGTTGCCGACTGCTCACGAAGCGCTCGCTTGCGGAAATTGTCGAAGTCGGCTGCGACCCGTTTCAGGTCGTCGAGATACGAGGTCGCCTCCCCGCGCGACTCATCGAGAAGGGACAGGAGCAACTTGACGGCCTCGTCCCTGTCTTCGGGAACGTCGACCCCGCGCGCGGCGGCACCCCCAAACGCCTCGACGATCTCTCCGCTGACGACTTCAGGCTCGAGCTCATTCATGATTCAAACGCATAACGCATAACGCATAACGCAAAACAGGATGATGAGGTTCTCAGGCCTCGTCATCCTCAATGATCTCCGCTTCGACGACGTCGTCGTCTTCCGGGACACCTTCCTCGGGCTGGCCGGTCGCTCCAGCTTGCTGGTAGAGACGGGTGGCCATGGCTTGACTCGCCTGGATGAGGCTGTCCATGCGGGACCGAACCTCTGACGTCTCGGTCGCCTCGTTGCCAAGAGCTTCCTTGAGCTCGGCCAGCGCCGACGCTATGCCGGCCTTCTCCTCGTCGGTCATCTGCTCGCCCTGTTCTTCAACCAGCTTGTCGGTCTGATGGACCAGTTGATCGGCCTGGTTGTGGGTCTCGACCGCCTCCCGGCGCTTGGCGTCTTCCTCGGCATAGGCCTCGGCATCCTTGATCATGCGATCGATATCGCCCTCGGCGAGCGCCGAGCCGCCTGTGATCGTCATCGCCTGCTCCTTGGCCGTTGCCAGGTCCTTGGCGCTCACGTTCACGATCCCGTTGGCGTCGATATCGAACGCGACTTCGATCTGGGGCACGCCCATTGGAGCCGGCGGGATCCCGGTCAGCCGGAACTTGCCAAGGCTCTTGTTGTCGTTGGCCATGGTGCGCTCACCCTGAAGGACGTGGATCTCAACCTCGGGTTGGTTGTTCTCGGCCGTGGTGAAGATCTCTGATCGCTTGGTGGGAATCGTGGTGTTGCGCTCGATCATCCGGGTCATGACCCCGCCTTTGGTCTCGATGCCAAGGGTAAGCGGTGTTACGTCGAGGAGAAGGATGTCCTTCACGTCTCCCTTGAGAACCCCTGCCTGGATTGCAGCGCCTGCGGCCACCACCTCGTCGGGGTTGACCCCGCGGTGGGGGTCCTTCCCGGTGAGGCTCTTGACGAGTTCCTGCACCGCGGGCATTCGGGTCGATCCCCCGACGAGGACCACGTGCTCGATGTCGCCGACCGCAATCCCAGCGTCCTTGATGGCCTGCTGGAACGGTCGCCTGGTCCTCTCCAGGAGGTCTTCGGTGAGCTTCTGGAGATCGGATCGGGTTAGTTTGCGCTGGAGATGCAACGGGCCTTCCGAGGTGGCAGTGATGAAGGGAAGGTTGACTTCGGTCTCGACGACGGTTGATAGCTCGATCTTCGCCTTTTCCGCAGCTTCCTTGAGGCGTTGCAGAGCCATTCGATCCTTGGATAGGTCGACGCCGTGGTCGTTTTTGAAACCCTCGACCAGCCAATCGATGACCTTCTGGTCCCAGTCGTCACCACCGAGGTAGGTGTCACCGGAGGTCGCCTTGACCTCGAAGACACCGTCTCCGATCTCGAGCACCGAGACGTCGAACGTGCCTCCACCCAGGTCGAACACGAGGATGGTTTGGTCGGATTCCTTGTCCAGCCCGTAGGCCAGTGCGGCTGCCGTCGGCTCGTTGATGATGCGGAGCACGTTGAGCCCTGCGATTTGACCCGCCTCGGTGGTGGCCTGTCTCTGGGCGTCGTTGAAATAGGCGGGAACCGTGACCACCGCGTCGGTGACCTTGTCTCCGAGATAGGACTCGGCGTCCCGCTTCAACTTCATCAGGATGCGGGCCGAAATCTCCTGGCCGGTCAACTTCTTGCCGTCGACCTCGATCGACCAGTCGGTCCCCATGTGCCGTTTGACGGAACGGACGGTCTGATCGGGGTTGGTGATCGATTGACGTTTTGCAACTTCGCCGACGAGCACCTCGCCGTCCTTGAAAGAGACCACGGACGGGGTGGTGCGGCCGCCCTCGGCGTTGGCGATGATGGTGGGCTCGCCACCCTCGAGCACGGCGATGACGCTATTGGTGGTACCCAGGTCGATACCTACTGCGCGGGCCATTTCTGGTAGAACCTCCGGTTCAGGTTTGAGTGTCTTCGAAGTCTACAACCTGAGTCGGGTAGTGTCATATTCCCCACTTCTTCCCCGGCGAACGGAGTTGCCCCGCGATTACGAAAACCGGCGTCAGGACAACGACTTGATGTACTCCACCAGGTCGTTGATCTCCTGCTCGCTGAGCTGGTCGGAGTAGGTGGGCGGCATCACATTCTCGAATCCGCTCACCACTTGCGAAGGTGGGTCGATGATCGAATTGAACAGATAGGCATTGTCGGCCACGACCTGCTCACCCGAGACCATCGGCCGGGAGGATCCGGCCACCCCCTTCCAGGTGGGCCCGACACTGGTGGCGCCGTCGATGGTGTGACACACCAGGCAACCGGTGTCGGTGGCCAGTACCTGGCCCCGCGCCGCAGCCTCGGTGTCGACTGCCAGGGGGATGGTGGTTTCGGTGGTCTCGTCGCCGACGGGCTCACCGGTGAACAACCAGAGACCGGCGCCGAGCACCAGGGTCACCGCGAGCGCGAACACCCCCTCTGCCCAACTCTTCGTCAAGACTTTTCCACCATCAGGTCACCGGAACCGTAACAATCGGCGACCAGAACGTAGGGTTCCGATATGGACGAGTTCGACTTTGCACTCAACGCCAAGCTCTCGGCGGGCAACGAGATTGCACTCGGGCTCGGCCTCATTTCGGGGTTGCTCACCTCGGTGGCTGCGGCCGGTCTGGCGGCGACCATGTTCGTCGCATTCTCGGCGCTCGGCACCGCCGACGACCTCGATGGGTGGGTCGGGGCGGGAATCGTCGGCGCCGGTTTGGTGGTCGCCTTTCTCCAACTGGCGGTCTTTTGGCGCAAGCCGGTCACGGGTGAATCGCCGAGTTGAGCATCGGGCCTCTTCCCCCGGGGCTCGTGGAGACACGAGACCAGCTTCACCAGCTCGCCTTCTTCGCACTCGCCCCCGCCCGCTACGAGGCAGTGGGACGTATGGGTTTGCGGGCAACCTCCGGGGGCTTTGGCACCCCGGAATTCGAGGGGCGAGTCGCCAGGATCGAAGGTGACCTGCTCGTGTATGAGTCCGAGGGGAACGTCGCCACTCAAACCAGCACCACGATCCGATCGGCAGCGGAGTTCTTCGGCATTGAATACAAGGAAGTCTGGTTTCCCAACTTTGGTGATCCCTTGTCGCCGGGCGACCCCGACGCCGAACTGTCACTGGACGTCGACGGCGTCCAGGCCGTGGCGAATTGGTTCAACTTCGGGAACCAGGTTCTCACACGGCTGCGGGATCACGGGTTGCCTGACGACGAGGTCTCCGAGGTGCAGATCTGGCCTGAGCATTTCGATGCGGCTTGCGAGATGGGTGCCGAGGCGAGTGGGCAACGGGCGAGCTTTGGGGCTTCACCAGGGGATGCCGCTCACCCCGAGCCCTACGTCTATGTGTCGGCATGGGGCAAGATCGATCGCTCCAACCCGTTCTGGAACGACCGCGCGTTCAACGGGGCGAGTCTCGGCTATCAACGGATACTCGACGAGGGCGACCCGGTGGCAACGGCCCTCGGGTTTCTCCTGGAAGGCCACCGTATTCTTCACCAGGCTTGAGCCCGGACGAAGAGGTCCTCCACGAGGCCTCTGGCAGCGGCGCGGACGATACGAATCGTCTCCTCGTAACCCTCGGTGGGCCCACCCCACGGATCGGGGATCTCGTCCTCGTCCGAGTCGGGGTCGTAGGTGCGGAACAGTCGGAGCTTGGCCTGTGACGCCTTGTTAGGGGCCAAGGCGGTGAGCTCGCGCAAGTTGGAGCGATCCATGGCCAGTATCACGTCGAAGCGATCGAAGTCCGACGGCGTGACCCGACGCGCACGCCCGTCCACGCGAAGACCGACCCGTGCCGCGGCCGCCACCGATTCGGGGTGGGGGGGCTGGCCGATGTGCCACGAGCCGGTGCCCGCCGAATCGACGTCGACCTCGAACCCGCCGTCCACCGCAGCCTCCTTGATGGCGGCCGCCGCAGCAGGAGATCGACAGATGTTCCCCAGACAGACCGTGAGGATCCTCACTTGCCCGTGGCGCTCGCCGCGATCCGCTCCTCGGCGAGAGCGAGATAGCCGGCATCGGTGTCGAAGCCCACATAGTGGCGGGCGGCCTCGACCGCTGCGACCGCGGTGCTCCCCGACCCGATGAACGGGTCGAGCACCAGGTCATCGGCGTAGGTGTAGAGCTCGATCAGGCGGCGGGGAAGTGCCACCGGGAAGGGTGCCGGGTGGCCGACTCTACTGGCCCGTTCCGAGGGAATCTCCCAGACGTCGAGGGTCGCCTCGAGGAACTCCTCGGTTTCGATGGTCGCCTCGTGGGGCATGCCAAGCGCTTCTCTCTTTGCTCTCTTGACCGCCCGGTCGAATCGTCCTTTGGAAGCCACCACAACCCTTTCGGTCACATCCCTGAGCACCGGGTTCTGTGGCGAACGATACGATCCCCAGGCACAGCTGCCTCCTGCTCCTTTCGCCTTCTGCCAGATGATCTCTCCTCTGAGCAGCATGCCCAACCGGTCCTGGAGGATGGCCATGACGTCGGCCGACAATGAACGGTATGGCTTTCGTCCGAGATTGGCGACGTTCACCGCCATCCGACCGCCCGGCTCCAGCTTGCGAAGACACACCGCGAGCACCTCCTCGAGCAGTTCCAGGTACTCGATGTAGCTGGCCGGAACATGGCCGGTGGTGGTGTCGGTTTCGTACTCCTTGCCGGCGAAATAGGGGGGTGAGGTGATCATCAAAGCCACCGAGCGATCGGCGACCTGGGTCTCGGTCATGTCCCTGGCGTCACCATGAAACAGGGCATTCACCGCGACCGGAGACGCGACCTGCTCGTCTTCCGAGATCAGGGGTGGGTTGAAGCGCTCGTAGAAGGGTGAGGAATCGTGTGATTCCCTCTTTCCCGAGCCAAATTCCGATGTGACCGTTGCCAGTCTCTGCCGCGCCATCGACGAAGAAGTTACAGGAATAGGATGTCTGCTCGCGGTATGCTTGCTATAGCAAGCACCTAATGTCAGAGACAGCAACACCAGGTCTCCCGACCATCAGCATCACACTCCGTGATGGGTCGATCGCCGAACTGCGGCCGATCCGGCCCGACGATCGAGTCCTACTCGCCGAGGGTCTGAGCCAGATGTCGATCGAGAGTCGTTTCGCCCGCTTCGGCACGGGAGTCGACCACCTCACCGGGGCGGAGCTCGACTACCTGACCAATGTCGACCAGGTGGGCCACGTGGCCTGGGGTGCGGTCATCGACGATGTTCCTGCCGGGGTGGGCCGTTACATACGACTTTCCGAAGATGTCTGCGCTGATATCGCGCTGACCGTGGTCGACCAGTTCCAGCGTCGAGGCTTGGGCCGGGTGCTCTTTGAGGCTCTGGTCGCTTCGGCTCGGGCCAATGGTGTCGATGAGCTCTGCTTCGCGGTGCAACCCTTCAACGAACCGGTGCGCCGCATCCTCGACGGTTTCGAGGCGAATCTCGATGAGATAGGCGGTCTGGTGCAAGGCCGGATCGAGGTGGAATCGGTCCCGCCCACGGACCGCGACGACCAATTCGCCGAGCTTCTGGCCCGATTTCAGTCTCGGAGTTGACCGCCAAGCCTTCCCGCGCTCAGCCCTCCTCGTCCAGGTCCAACGACGCAGAGTTGATGCAGTAACGGAGCCCGGTCGGGTTGGGCCCGTCGTCGAAGACATGCCCGAGATGACCGCCACAGTTGGCACACCTGACCTCGGTGCGGACCATCCCGTATGAGCTGTCTGTCTCCTCGTCGACCTTCTCCAGCTGTAGCGGTTGGTAGAAGCTGGGCCAGCCCGACCCCGAGTCGAACTTGGTGTCACTGGAGAACAACTCCTCACCGCACCCGGCGCAGCGATAGGTGCCCGGGGTCTTGGCGTTCCAGTACTTGCCGCTGAAGGCCCGTTCGGTCCCGGCCTCACGCAGCACCTGGTATTGCTCGGGGTTGAGCTTCTGTCGCCACTCGGCTGCTGTCTGGGGCATGTCGGTCATGTTCGTTCTCCGTTTTCCGTCTGAAGTCTCGTACGGCTTGAACCTCAAGTTCGGAGCGCTTGTTCCAGACGATCGACGAACACACTCAAGGCTGGGTTGAGCTTGACCCGGGCCACCTCGGGCCTCATCCACTGAACTCGATCGATCTCGGGGAACTTCTGGTGGCCCATTGAGAACATGCCGGGGACGAGGGTGTCGATGTCGTAGTCGGCTTCCACCGCCCAGGCGATCACGATCTTTCGTGACTTCAGGGCCACGTCGCCGAGAGGGATCCACGGCTTGGGTGGGGCAGGCCACCCGGTCTCCTCCTCGAATTCACGGACAGCGGTGGCCTCGTCGTGCTCGTCTTGTTCCACCATGCCCTTGACGATCGACCACCAGCCGTTGTCGCGACGTGCGAAATAGGGCCCACCAGGGTGGGCCACGAGGACCTCGATGCCGTCGTGTCGGCGGAAGGGGAGAAGACCCGCGGATCTCACAGACCCCGACATTACGCTGGCCGGGTGACCCTTCTTGCTCCCCGGCAACTGTCTATGGACACCGTGGTCCTGTCTCTGCCTGAGTTTCGCCTCCATCCGGGTGAGCCATTGGGCGCCGGTCTCCAACGTCTGTGCCTCAGCGAGATGGAGGTCGCCGTGTCCGGCTTCTATGACGGTGAAGAGGCGTTCGGTGAGGCGGTGCACACCGCCCGTAAATCGACGAAGAGGATCAGGGCTTTGCTTCGCCTGGTTCGGTCCGAGATCGGGGAGAAGGTCTACCGCTTCGAGAACGAGTCGATGCGTGACACCGCCCGACTGGTCTCAGGTATCAGATCGGCCGCCGTCATGGTCAATGCGCTCGACGATCTCCAGATGCTCTACGGATCGTTGCTTGCCGAGGGGACCTTCGAGGAGACACAGGAGCGGCTGGCGGTGAACCGTGACCGGGTGGAGGCAAGGGCCATGGAAGATCCCGAATTGGTGCCCCGTGTAGTGGCCAACCTGGAACGAGCCCACAGTCGGTACGCATCCTGGCCCACCGATCCCCATGCCCGGGAGGTGTATGGGATCGGGATCCGTGACTCCTACTCCACGATAGGTCCCGGGTTGAAGGCGACATATCGACGGGGTCGGAGCGAGATGGTCATGGCCTACCAGACACCTAGCCCCGCCACCTTTCACCGGTGGCGCAAACGGGTGAAGTACCTGAAGCATCAGATGGAGATCGTTACTCCGCTCTGGCCCGAGGTGGTTCTGGGGATGGTGATGACCCTCGATCGGATGGCCGAGCTCCTTGGCGAGGACCACGACCTCGCCGAGTTGTTGGAAACGCTCTCATCCCGACCCGAGCTGTGCCCGAACCCGGTGGAGCGGTCGCTGCTTCGGGCCCTTGCCGAACAGCGACGATCGGACGTCGAGACCGCCTCCAGGATCCTCGGTCGGAGGATCTACGCCGAGAGCCCAGCCTCGTTGAAGGGCAGGTTCGGCGCCTATTGGGAATCCATGGAGTTGGCCCGGGGGATGGCGCTCGCCCTCAACGGCTACCGAACAGATCTCTAGGAATCGGTGAACTCGCCAGGCACACTGACTGGTGTGACGGCTTCTGAGTTGGCGCGGCGCGAGTTGTATGCTCGTCTCGAGGAGGTGCTTGGCCGTGAGCACGCCGAGACGCTGATGACTCATCTCCCTGCCCATGACGCGGAGGGCCTGGCGACCAAAGCCGACGTCGCGGCTACGCGGGCCGACATTGCAGAGGTGCGGGCCGATCTCCAGCATCTGGAGTCCCGCTTCGATGTGCTGGAGTCCCGCTTCGATCGGATGGAAGAACGCTTCGAGCGGATGGAAGAACGCTTCGAGCGGATGGACGAGCGGTTCTACGGTCTCCAGGAGACGATGCGGGATCAGCTCCGCACCTACACGGTTACCACCATCGGGGCCATGACTGCATTGACCGGCATCTTCGCCGGCGTGGTCGCCGTCCTCCGATAGCTGCCGGATCTCCCGCGGAATCTCGAACCCGCCTTCGAGGTTGACGAGGTGACCATGCCAAACGTTCGCACCGAGTCAGGATTGAAACGGGTGAGGGTGATGCTGGGCGGGGAGATCGTGGCCGACACCACGAGGCCCCTCCTCGTGTGGGAGAACCCCTTTTTCCCCAACTACTACTTCCCCGAGACCGACGTCAGGACCGATCTCTTGGCGGAGACCGGCGAGACCCGGGACTCCTCGGGGTTGGGCATCGCAACCCGATACGTCGTCAAGGCCGGGACAAGCGAGGGAGCGGCCTACGCCTTTCTCGATCGTCAGGTCCCCGAGCTCGAAGGTCACATCGGCTTCGTGTGGATGACCATGGATCATTGGTTCGAGGAGGACGAGGAGGTCTACACGCACGCTCGGGATCCCAACACCCGTATCGACATCCTGCCCTCGGGTCGGCGGGTCCGAGTCGAGATCGACGGGGTGACCGTGGCTGACTCCAGCAACGGATCGTTCCTCTTCGAGACCGGGCTCCCACCCCGCTACTACCTCCCTAAGACCGACGTTCGGATGCACCTGATGACGCCCACCAGCCGTTCCACGGCCTGCCCTTACAAGGGCAATGCCCGGTACTGGTCGGCGACGGTCAACGGCCAGGTCCACGAGAACATCCTCTGGGGCTATGACACCCCACTCCCCGAGTCGCAGAAGATCGCCGGGTTGGTTTCGTTCTACAACGAGAAGGTCGACATCTACGTCGACGAGGAGCTACAGGAGAGACCGGTGACCAAGTTCTCCTAAGTCTCTAGTTCAGTCCGCTACGGGGCGCATACATGATCACGGCGACTCCGATGAGGCAGATCCCGGCGCCGATCAGGTCGTAGCGGTCGGGTCGGAATCCGTCGAAAATGACGCCCCAGGCGAGAGAACCTGCCACGAACACTCCTCCGTAGGCGGCGAGGATCCGACCGAAATGTGGGCTGGGTTGGAAGGTCGCTACGAATCCGTACAACCCGAGAGCGACGACACCGGCGATGACGAACAACATTCCACGTCGTTGGCGGACGCCTTGCCATATCAGGTAGGCGCCTCCAATCTCGGCTAGGGCAGCGACGACGAAGAGGCTGATCGATCTGAAGGCGGTCATTCAAGGGACTGTAGGTAGAAGCGCCAGGCACCTTCGTGCACACCGCGGCGTGGATGTGGCTCGGCATGGAGGGGCCTCAGGACCGGTCCAAGAGTCGCTTTCTCTCTTCGAACTGCTCGCGGTCGATCTCACCGGTGGCGAGGTGGCGCTCCAAGATGCTCAGCGCATCGGATTCGTATCGGTCGCGGGTCGTGTTGCTGGATCGGATCGCCCGGATCACTAGGGCGACGATCGCTCCCCAGAGGAGGATCATCATTGTCATGCCGAAGAATCCCATAGTGCTCCAGTCACACCACATGTCGGTCATCTCGACTCGACCGTATTCGCCTTAGCCGACGTGAAACGGGGCCTTAAGACCCGTCGAACTGGCCAAAGGGAGGCGGATGCCAATGCCTAATTCCCGAGCTGGGACTCCTGCTCGGTGATCTGTCGTTGGTACTTCCGCTCTTCGGGGCCCCAGTTGGCCTTGAAATAGTCGAGGATGGCGCCGATGTCGTCGTCGGTGAGCTTGTCCCCGAAGGAGGGCATCCGCGTTTGGGGGAAGTCGGACCCATCCCGGATGATTGCCAGCAGTGCCTGATCGGAGTGGTGCCAAGTGTGGCCCGACGAGTCGTGTGGCGGCGGCGGATAAGAGCCGTCGGCGTTGGGCGTCTTCCAATCGGGATCTCCGGAGAGATCAGGCCGGTGGCATGAGGCGCAGTTTTCCTGATACAGGTCCTCGCCCCGAGCCACCCGCTGATTGTCTATCGGTTCGCCTGAATCCGAATCGCCGCCACATGCCGAAACCAGGGAGACGAGAATCAGGACCATCGCGGTCTCTTTGATCACACGCAAAGTTTTCACGACTCGACCGTGATCTGTCCCTTCATCCCGCCCATCTCAGCCATCTCCTCCTCGTGCTCGTCTTGGATGGCGCTATCTCCAAGTGTGAAGTCGTGCACAACGGTTCCGTCGTTGACGATGCGGAAGGTGATCGTCTCCCCTGCCCTCACCGCCATATCGCCCGGATCGAACGCCGGATCGTCGGTGGCGAGGAAGACCCCGAGGTTTCACAGGCGGTGAGCAACAGAAAAGCGAGTATCGAAACGAACGCGAGGCTGCGCGGTGGCTTTGTGAACATGACAACTCCTAACAACTGGAACAGATGGTTGTAGGATACCCCCCTACCCTACGCGGAGATGCAGTGCGTGGTTATGAGATGAACAAGGACGATTACTTGCAGCGGCTGGCGCGAATCGAGGGTCAGGTGCGAGGTCTGCAACGGATGATCAACGAGGACACCTACTGCATCGACGTACTGACCCAGATCAACTCGGTGTCTGCGGCCCTCAGGGGAGTGGCGGTCGGGCTTGTGGACGAACATGTCCGCCACTGCGTCCGTGAAGCCACTGATGCCGGTGACGTCGTCACGGCCGACCGGATGGTGACCGAAGCCACCAAGGCGATCGAGCGTCTCGTCCGCTCCTGATACCACGAAGGATCGGAACGATGACCCACCACGATCACGGCCATGAGAATCACGAGGGCCATGCAGTCGCCGAAGAAGATGCCTCCACCAAACACCACGACCATGTGAGAGGGGATGCGGCGAGTCACGACAGCCATGGGGGTGGGCACGACAAACACGCCGGCCACAGCGTGGCCATGTTCCGGGACCGTTTCTGGCTATCGCTCGCCCTGACCGTCCCGGTCGTCTTCTACAGCGAGACGATCCAGGAGTGGTTCGGGTACACCGCGCCACCCTTTCCCGGCTCGGACTGGTTGGCGCCGGTGTTGGGGACAGTGATCTTTTTCTACGGAGGTTCGCCGTTCCTGAAGGGGGCGGTCCAGGAGGTTCGGGACCGTCAGCCGGGAATGATGCTTCTCATCGGTATGGCGATCACCGTCGCCTTCGTCGCCTCGGTTGCCACCACCCTTGGATGGTTCGAACTCGAATTCTGGTGGGAACTTGCTGCCCTGATCACAATCATGCTGCTCGGTCATTGGATGGAGATGCGGGCCATCGGGCAGGCACGGGGCGCTCTGGCCGCACTGGCTGAGTTGCTGCCCGATGAGGCCGAGCGGATCACGGACGGCAGGACCGAGACCGTGTCGATCTCCGAACTTGGAGTGGGCGATCTGGTGCTGGTTCGACCTGGCGGAAGGATTCCCGCCGACGGTGTGATCGCCGAGGGCGAGGTCGAGGTGGACGAGTCGATGGTCACCGGCGAGTCGAAACCCGTTGCGAAACGTCCCGGCGACAGAGTGGTGGCGGGAACGGTGGCTACGGATTCGGCCGTTCGCGTCGAGGTCGAGGCTGTTGGCGACGACACCGCCCTGGCGGGTATCCAACGACTCGTCGCTCAGGCCCAGGAGTCTCGGTCCCGAGCCCAGGTTCTCGCCGACCGAGCAGCTGGTCTCTTGTTCTATGTCGCTGTCGGTGCCGCTGTAGTTACTTTCATCGCCTGGCTGGTTGCCGGTGAGCCCAATCAGGCGGTGACGAGCACGGTGGCTGTTCTGGTCATTGCCTGTCCCCATGCCCTGGGCCTGGCCATCCCTCTGGTGATCTCAATCTCTACTGGGATGGCGGCACGCAACGGGATCCTGGTCAAGGACCGGTTGGCGTTGGAGCGGATGAGGACTGTCGACATCGTCCTGTTCGACAAGACCGGCACTCTGACGAAAGGCAGTCACGTAGTGCGAGATGTCGCCGCGGTCGACGGAGACACCGATCGGTTCTTGGCGCTTGCCGCCGCAGCCGAGTCCGACTCGGAGCATCCCCTCGCTCGGGCAATCGTCGCCGCCGCCAGAGAACGAGGGTCAATCCCGGTTGCAACCGGATTCCGCGCGATGAGCGGACGTGGAGTGGAAGCAAGTGTGGAGGGCGCCACGATCGCCATCGGCGGCCCAACCTTTCTGCGCGAAGGTGGGTACGCGGTACCGACCGCGCTCCGAGAGTCGGTCGAGCATTGGCAAGGTCGGGGGGCCGCGGTGCTGTATGCGGTCCGTGAGGGGAAGATCTTTGGAGCGCTGTCACTCGAGGATGAGTTACGACCCGAATCCCGTGAGGCGGTCGATCAGCTTCATGACCTGGGTGTCCAGGTCGCGATGATCACCGGGGACGCCCAACAGGTCGCCGAAGCAGTCGGTGCCGACCTCGGGATCGACGAGGTTCTCGCCGAGGTGCTCCCCGAAGACAAGCATTCGAAAGTGGCCGAGCTCCAGCAGAGGGGCCTTCGGGTGGCCATGGTGGGTGATGGTGTCAACGACGCCCCTGCTCTTGCGCAAGCTGACGTGGGGATCGCCATTGGTGCCGGCACCGACGTCGCCATCGAATCCGCTGGGATCGTGCTGGCTTCCGACGACCCGCGTGGGGTTGTCGGAATCCGCCGTCTCTCCAAGGCCGGCTATCGCAAGATGCTCCAGAACCTGGTTTGGGCGACCGGGTACAACGTGCTTGCCATCCCTCTGGCCGCAGGCGCCTTCGCCTGGGCCGGGATCGTCCTGGCCCCGGCTGCTGCCGCCGTGTTGATGAGCGCCTCCACCGTGATCGTCGCCCTCAACGCCCAGATCCTCCGCAGACTCGACATTCGGCCGGCCGCAGAGTGAGGCGGTCAGGCCGCCACCTCCTTTGGCATCGGCATGTTGCAACCGGTTGGCGACTTCCGCGCAGGGAGTCCCCTGGTTAGCGTCGGCTGACTATGAGTGATCATGGCCACCATCATGAGCACACGAGCGCCGAGGGGATACGAGCGACCAAGATCTCCCTGATCGGCCTGGGTGCAACCGCCGCCATTCAGGCGGTGATTGTGGTTTTCAGTGGTTCTGTGGCGCTCCTATCAGACACACTGCACAACCTGGGCGATGCCTTGACCGCGATCCCCCTGTGGATCGCTTTTTCTCTTGGCAGGCGCCGCCCGACCAAGACATACACCTATGGGTTCCATCGGGCAGAGGACATTGCGGGTCTGTTGATCGTCCTGGCGATTGGCGCCTCGGCTCTGCTCATCGGATGGGAATCGTTTCGCCGGTTGCTCGAGCCTCGTCTCCTCGACCACATCCCGTGGGTGATCGCCGCCGGAGCAATCGGTGCTGTCGGCAACGAGCTGGTCGCCAGATACCGAACCAAGATCGGATTGGAAATCGGTTCCGAGGCGCTGATCGCCGATGGGCGTCATGCCCGCTCGGATGCCTGGACCTCGCTGGCGGTGGTGGCAGCCGGCATCGGTGCCGCCCTCGGTGTGCCCTGGATCGACCCTGTGGCCGGGCTGGTGGTGTCGGTGGTCATCGTCGGTCTGCTTCTCAGATCGGCCAAAGGGATCGGCAGACGGTTGCTCGACGGTGTCGACCCGGAATTGGTGGCGTCGGCCGAGAAGGTCATCCTCGAGGTCCATGGCGTGCGCGACGTCGCAGACCTACGGCTTCGATTTCACGGTCACCAACTCCACATCTCGGCATCTGTCGCGGTCGACCCCGATGTCGACGTCAGGTCCGGTCACGAGATTGCTCTAGGGGTCGAGCATGCATTGCACCACGCTTTCAACTTTCCAGTCGTCGCCACCATTCATATCGATCCCCATGGTCTGGAAGACGTTCACCATCTCATCGATCATCATCGGTGAGCCTCGATACGATTCCCGCACGAGGTGGCCCAATGCATGTCACGATCGATGAACTCCTCGCCAACGCTCGATGGGGGCTGGCACGGGTGGAGGCTGGTGAGCTGGACAGCGAGTTGATGGCTGGCGCGCTCATCGTGGATATCCGACCGCTCGACCAGCGTCAGCGTGATGGAGCTCTCATCGGCGCTCTCGTGGTCGACAGGACCGTTCTCGAGTGGCGGTTAGCGCCTACGAGTCAGTTTCGGCTCGTTGAGTTGGATAGGGACCAACGTGTGATCCTCGTCTGCAATGAGGGTTACAGCTCGAGTCTGGCGGCGGCAACCCTCCAGGAGCTGGGCCTGCCCGGAGCCACAGATCTGGTCGGTGGGTTTCAAGCGCTGATCGCCGCCGGCCATTCAATGGTCTCGACTGAGCCTCGCTTTGACCCAATCAACCCCTGACCACCACGTGCGTCTCATACATCCTGACCCACACGACGAGCCCGGAGAGGGCGGTGAGGGCGGCGGTGGCCCAGATCGCGGGATGTAGGCCTCCGGTATCGGCGAACAACCCGATGGCGATCCCTCCTACGACGAAACCTGCATCCCGCCAGAACCGGTAGGTCCCGATGGCGGTGGCTCGCCAGCTGGGATGGGCCACGTCGGAGACGGCAGCGAGGAGGGTGGGGTAGACGAGCGCCGTGCCCGCACCAAGACCGATCGCACCGACCCCCCAACCCCAGATACTGTCGGCCGCGGCGACGATGGCGAGAGAGCCTGCTTGGAGGAACATCCCGCTCACGATCAGGGGTTTGCGGCCGACCCGATCCGACCAGGCCCCGGTGACGAGCTGACCGAGCCCCCACATCGCCGGATAAAGAGCGGCGAGGATTCCGATAGTGGCCATGCTCACGCCGGCCGACGCCCAGAGAAGCGGAAACAGCACCCAGGCGACGGCGTCGTTGGCGTTGTTGACCAGACCGGCCTGACTCGCGGCTGAAAGAGCAGGCTCTCGCAGACTGGTGTCGGCGATCACCGTTCGGGTCGAAATGGGCGGAACAGACGGCTGGTCTGTGGCCTCGAGAGCAGCATGCTGGCGCGTCTCCTGCACCGCGAACACCGACAACCCGAGACCGAGCGCGGCGTAGGCGGCGCCCACCAGGAAGGGTGTCGGCCGCAATCCGTAACGGGCGGCCAGCCAGCCGGTCACCCAGGCAGTGACCGCCACTGCCAGGTATCCGGATGCTTCGTTCAGACCCATTGCCAGGCCCCGCCGGCGAGGGCCCACCAGATCGATCTTCATGATCACCGTTGTCGACCAGGTCAGGCCCTGGTTGACCCCCAACAGCAGGTTTGCGGCGATCACCCATCCCCAGGTGGGAGCAAGGATCAGGATCAGCGGAACCGGCAGCCCGATCAGCCACCCGAGGATGAGCACGGGTTTACGGCCGTATCGGTCGGATAGAGCCCCTGCTGCCAAGTTGGTGACAGCCTTGGCCGCCCCGAAGGCGATGACAAAGGTCAGCACCGCGGTGTACCGGGTTAGGCCGAACTCGTCACGGGCCAGCAGCGGCAGGACAGTCCGTTCCTGACCCACCATCCCGCCGACCAGGGCGTTGACCGCCACCAAGAGCCCGAACTGGGCGAGGTTATTGCGCAGTCCGAGACGGACCGGGACGGTCATCCGACCTCGAGCAGACCGTTGGTGGTCTTGACCCAATCGTCCGGGCCACCGCTCAGGATGGTGACATTGGATCGACCGGCCTGTTCCAAAAGGCTGGCCGCGGTTGCGGCCCGTTCACCTTGACCACAGTGAATCGCCACCGGGCCGTGGGGGAGGCTCGCTGCCTGGAGGCTTCCCAGCTCGGCGTGAACCACGCCCGGGATGTGGCCCGCTCTCCACTCCGAAGCCTGGCGAACATCGACCAGATGACCGCCATCGTGCTCACCGATAGACGCTGTTGGGGTCGAGCTCACCGGACGACCGGCGGCGCTCCAGGCCTCGATTCCCCCGGCGAGCTCGCCGGCCAGGTTCTCGTACCCGATGTCCAGACAGCGCGCGGCCAACGCGGCGCGATCCTGGTCCGGCTCGGTGACGAAGATGAGCGGGGCGTCGATGTCAACCAGCCAGCCGAGCCAGGAGGCGAAGGAATCCCGGAACCGGATCGACAACGAGCTCGGCACATGGCCCGAAGCCCATGCCGCGACGCTTCGAACATCGACCACCGCCGCTCCTTCCCCGCGAATTCGATCGAAATCCTCGACGGTGAGCTCTTTGAGGGCAGGTGGCGTCTCGCCATAAACCCGAGGTCCCTGCCGATTGCGTTCCCGTAGGTGTCGGTAGTAGGTGGGATAGCTGCCGAGACCGCCCAGGAGCAGTTTCACGAACTCGTCCTCGTCGTCGATCTGCAAATACGGGTTGTGGGCACGTTCGGCGCCGAGAGTGGTGACTCGCTCGGTTGTGACGCCAACGGTGCAAAACGAACCGGCGCCATGAGTGGGATAGACCGCCAGCTCGTCGGGGAGCGGAGCCAGCACCGCTCGGAGTGACCGGTACATGCTTCGGGTTAGATCCTCGGTCTGCTCGGGGGAGATGAGATCGGTTCGTGCCACCGATCCGACCAACAAACTTCCCCCTGAGAACAATGCCAAGGGCTGCCCACCATCCGACAGGAGGTAGGAGAGATGTTCCGGCGTGTGTCCCGGAGTTGGCAACGCCGCGAGTGTCAGACCACCGAGGTCGACCTCCGCGCCTGGTTCCATGGCGTGATGGTCGAAGGCGAGCCTCGACCCGGCCGGGGCATAGAGAGTCGAGCCGCCGGCCTGGAGCTCGCGGCCACCGGAGATGAAATCTGCGTGCAGATGCGATTCAACGGCTGCAATGACGTTCCACCCCCGTCGCTCCGACTCCCTCAGGTACCGGGAATGGCTGCGCAGCGGATCGATGACCATGGCGCGTCGGTCGGGAAGACCCACCAGGTACGAGGAGTTGCCCAGACCTGAATCGACGAACGGCACGATTTCAATGCTCATGATGCTGCCTCCACTGACAAGCCGGCCTGACGCCACTCCGGCAGGCCTTCGTCGAGACGCAGGGCCCTGCGCCCTGCGGTTTCGAGGATCCGAATCGCTTGATCAGCGAAGGCACAGAACCTGCCACGGCAATAGGCGACAACCTCGACATCCTCGGGCAACTCATTGAGACGGGCCTCCAACTCGTCGATCGGGATCGAAACCGCACCCGGAAGATGTCCCGCTTCGAACTCGCGGCGGGGGCGAACGTCCAGCACCACCACATCGCCACGTTGCAACCGGTCGACCAATTGGGCACGGTCGATCGCCTCCACCGGGCCACCAAGGTAGGCCTCGGCCGCTTCTTTTACCTCGGCCGACCGGTCATAGGCCACCTCCCTCAACAGACCGAGCAGGTCGACCACCGCGTCGGAGGTGAGCCGATACCAGATCCGATTTCCCTCGCGACGACGGGATACCAACCCTGCCCGACGCAGAACCTGAAGATGTTGCGAGCAGTTCGCCACGGTCAAACCCACACTTTGGGCCAGTTCCTCAACCGGGCGCTCACCCTGAGCGAGCACATCCAGCAACTCCACCCGGCGTCCGCTGGCCAGACTCTGAGCGGTCGCGGCGAACCCGTCGTACAAAGTCCCTTTGTTTGCCATATTCAAGCCTTCACTCGATTACTTGAATACTACGTCCGTTGGCAGCAGCAAACAAGGGAAAGCTGAACCTAGAGTTCTGGGATTCGCCTCGAAGGCAAGTACTAATCAGTATCGAAGTTAGTAGATAACTACTAAACTAGATGTAGTCTAGTACCAACTATGAGGATCCCGCCGCGCCCACCGCAGCTCGAAGAGCTCTTGGAAGCTACGGATCGGAGCCGGTTGCCGATCATCCTCGCCACCCCTGCAGAGACCAGCCAATACTGGCACTGGGAGGAGCTGCGACGGCGTCGTCCTCCTGGTGATCTGACTTCTGAGGAGTGGTGGCTTCAACAGAAGTTGATCAGGGCCGCCAATCGGAGGTTGCTTCCTCTCACTGATATGGACGGTCAACGCTTCTCGTACGTCCTGCCCGACGAGGCGTTGAGTCTTCTTCATTCCGTCGATTCGCTCGCGTCCGGCCGGGTCGTAGCGCCGAAAGAGATCGTGTCGGACAGCACTCGAGATCAATACCTGGTTTCTTCGTTGATGGAGGAGGCGATCAGCTCCAGTCTCCTCGAGGGGGCCGCGACCACCCGGCGAGAGGCGAAGCTGCTGCTCCGTTCTGGTCGGGAACCTGTTTCACGGGCTGAACGCATGGTGGTGAACAACTACCGAACGATGCAACTGATCAGCAACGATGTGGAACAGCCTCTGTCCCTAGAGATGGTGCTCGATCTCCATCGGACCATTACCGACGGAACGCTCGACAACCCACGGGATGCGGGTCGGTTCCAGACAACCGACGACGTTCGGGTCGTCGTCGCCGATGAGGTCGAGGACGTCGTCTATCACCGTCCCCCCAACGCGGCCGTCCTGCCGGAGCACCTCGCGGCCATGGTCGCTTACGCCAACGCCGATGTTGGCGACGGGTTCGTCCATCCGGTGGTGCGGGCCATCGCCCTGCATTTCTGGCTGTCCTATGACCATCCGTTCGTCGATGGCAACGGAAGGACCGCGAGGGCCCTCTTCTATCGCTCGATGCTTCGTTCGGGATACTGGCTGGCCGAGTTTCTATCTATATCCCGTCTGCTGAATCAGGCACCGACCGAATACATGAGGGCATTCCTGTTCACCGAGACAGATGGGGCCGACTTCACCTACTTCCTACTTCATCAGCTGCGCGTTCTGCGGCGCTCGATCGACGCGCTCTATTCCTATTTGGAATCCAGGGCGGGCCGAATCGAAGAGGTGGAACGCCAGCTGGGAAGATCGGGCCGATTCAATCGAAGACAGCTGGAGCTGCTGGCGCATGCTCTGAAGCGGCCGGACGCGGTGTACACCATCAAGACCCACCAAACCAGTCATCATGTGAGCAATCAGACGGCACGGGCCGATCTGTTGGATCTTGAGCTCGTCGGAGCCCTGGAACGGGGCCGGGTGGGGAGGGAGTATCGGTTCTACCCCGTGTCGGATCTAGAACGACGGATCGGGGAGATCTCGGAAAGTGGAGTATGAGGCGCGGACCCCGGTGCTCGACCACATTGTCAACGCATCAGACATCGCCGGCGTCACCGGCTCCAAGAGGTGATCGGAGCCGTCCTTTCGATCGCTGAGGGCGTGATCGCTTGTCGTGTCGGTAAATGTCACCAACATCGCCCCGGCAATGTTCTACAACGACGACTCATCGAGTTCGATGACGTCGAAGGTTCCTCGACTGACTCCGATCCCGTATTCGATCATCAGACCGACCAGTTCTTTGCCGTCGATGAGCCCGACCGGCGGGAAACCCGCCCTCTCTGCTTCGGCCTTGGCTCCGTTGGAGAAGTTAGATGTACGGCCAGTCGTTTCGCCCGAATCGAGTAAACGAAGCTTCGTCGAACCACGCCGAGACGCCCGATGCAAGTGTGATTTCCGCCATGACCCACAACCTACGGGAGGGGTCTGACACAATCGGGCGGCTGACCGTGGTTACAAACCTCGACGTATCGGTTAATATCTATGACATGGTGGATGATAACCAAGTTTCACACATGTTGTTTGCCATGCCGACATTGGGTGAGCCGGAGTTGCAGGTCCTGACTCAGATCGACGTGCTCAGGAAACAGCTTCGTCACCAGACCTACGAGCCGAGGCGGTGGGTCGGATCGCTTCGTCGCCTATCGCTGGCCCGCGCCCTCCAGGGCTCGAACAGCATCGAGGGCTTCGACGCTGCCCTGGACGACGCCGCCGCGGTGGCGATGGGCGAAATGCCACTGGATGCCGACGAGGAAACGCGTCTCGCGCTTCAGGGTTATCGGGACGCCATGACCTACGTGCTCCAACTTGCCGACGAGTCGGACTTCGAATACAGCAAGAGGCTCTTCAAGAGTCTCCACTTCATCATGACCAACTACAGCCTCGACAATCGTCCGGGGTTGTGGCGGAAGGGCCACATCTACATCCGACGAGAGGAAACCGGAGAAGTCCTCTACGAGGGGGCAGACATCGATTTGGTTCCGGGGTTGATGGAGACCCTGGCTGACGCGCTCAATCAACCAGATGATGCGCCGCCACTGGTCCGAGCCGGCATGGCCCATCTCAATTTGGTCATGGTCCACCCGTTCACGGACGGGAACGGCCGGATGGCTCGCTGTCTTCAGAGCCTGATCCTGGCCCGTGAAGGTATGCCCCTCTCCCCAGTGTTTCTCAGCATCGAGGAATACTTGGGTCGCAACACCCAGGACTACTACCGGGTTCTCAGCGAAGTCGGGGGTGGCGAGTGGAGTCCGGACCGTGACGCCACCGCCTGGGTTCGATTCACCCTCACCGCCCATCTCCATCAGGCGAGGACGATGTTGCGTCGCATCCGTGAGAGCGAGCAACTCTGGGCGCGATTGGAGGCGCTGACCAAGGAACACGGTCTGGGCGAGCGGTCTCTCGTCGGACTGTTTGACGCTGCTCTTGGGTTCCGAATCCGTAGCGCCACCTATCGGGCGGCGTTTGCCGAAATGGGAGAGCCGGTAACCGAAGGAACGGCAACTCGTGACCTTCGTCTTATGGTGGAATCTGGTCTCCTAATCGCCCATGGTGAGAAACGAGGCCGGTATTACGTGGCCGCGGAACCACTCAAAGAGGTGCGGAGAGCTGTGGTCGAAGGCCGCGATCCTGATGAGTTCGTCGATCCCTTCGCCGCCAAAAAAAATCTTCCAAATCGGCTGACAAGGGTATGGAATTTGTCGGTGGCCCACGGTAGCGTAGCGAACATATGTTCGA
>JBBDWM010000036.1:0-14952 GCA_040902845.1 Acidimicrobiia bacterium | reverse complement strand
GCCAGAATCTTCCGATCGTTGTCGGCCAGGGTTGTCGGGAGAATCGGGTCGAGACCGGTCTGAGCCCGGATGGCGGCGGCGGCGGCCTCAGGTTCGTCAGTCCGGACCAAGAGGAAGGTGGCAACTTCGCCACCCCCGGTCATCTCCCGGGCGGTGTCAGCGGTGACGAACACCAGACTGGTCATCCACGATCGGGTGCCTTCGGAAACGCCCACCGTTCGGAAGACGCGTCCCCCCATCTCGAACTCGGCTCCGACATCGAGGTCATGTTCCTCGGCGAAGGTCCGATCGAGGACGGCTTCACCGATCGCTGCGGGTGCCCTGCCGCCAGAGAGCTCCCAGGGTCCGCCCAGACCCCCCGGATCTGATCCCACCAGCAGCACGAACTCCTTTTCTCCGTGCAGATCGAACACCGTGTAGTGGATGTGCACCGGATCGGCCTGTTGGACTTGGGGGACTGCCGCTAGCTCTTCGAGGGCGGTGAGTGGCACCGTTGACCGGTCTCCGAGAATGCTCTCGGTTCCCGATTGAGCGACGAACAGATCAGCCCCGGCGTGGTCCTCGTATGTGGTGATCTGAACCAGCTGCCCGTTCCACAAGCCCTGAAGCAGCAACACCAGGCCGATGGCGGCACCCACCCCGAGGAGGCTGACTGCCAGCCGTCTCGGATCGGCGGTTGTCATCCTCCTGGCGGCGGGTACTCGTCCAAACATCGCAGAGGTCCTCTCACCTGCGGCCGGCTAGACGCTTGGTCTCATGTTCGGCCCGACGGTCGAGCCATAACATCACCGCCACCATTCCCAAGCAGACGGCCAAGGCAGCACCGACGACGATACGGGTGACACTTCCATCTAGACGGAAGAGGGCGAGTGCTCCGGCAGACATCACCACCACACCGACCCAAATCCAGATCAGGCCGGTTCGGCGTGGCTCGGGGTTTTCTGTGGATCTCACGATGCCACCACCTTTCCTCTCAACATGCCCATCTGGCAGGCGAACTCGTAGCTGCCCGCCTCGATTGGGGTGAACTCGACCGGTACGTTGCTGCCTTGGGGCAGTTCGGCGGAGAGGCCGAAGGCGTCGAGAACCACCCGCTCCGAGCAGGGGTCGGACTCCTGGCGGTTGAAGACCAGCCGCACCGGTCTGCCGGCGGCAACCCGGATCGTGTCCGGGTTGTAGCCGCCCTTGACCACGATGAAGGCTTCCTGGATCCCGTCGCCGATGACCCAGGCGGCGGTGCCGGCCGGCTTGGACAGCCAGAAGTACCAGACAATGAGTCCGATCAGACCCAGTCCGGCCAGGTTGACCAACAACGTGTCCATCACGTCACCTCCTCAGGGTGGGTGGGTGTGAAGCGGCGGAGCCGGTTGGCGTTCGTGACCACGGTGACCGAGGAGAACGCCATGGCCGCTCCGGCGATGAGCGGGGAGAGCAGGATCCCAAACGCCGGGTAGAGGAGCCCGGCGGCGATGGGGATTCCGAGAGTGTTGTAGGCGAAGGCGCCCACCAGGTTCTGGTGGATGTTGCGCATCGTCGCCTTGGAGAGCTCGATGGCGGTGGCCACCCCTGTGAGGGACCCTTTGACCAGGGTGACGTCACCGGATTCCATGGCGACGTCGGTGCCGGTGCCCATGGCTAGGCCAACGTCGGCCTGGGCGAGGGCGGGGGCGTCGTTGATCCCGTCGCCGACCATCGCCACCGTTTTGCCTTCGGCCTGGAGGAGCCGGATCTGGGTGGCCTTCTCGGCCGGGAGCACCTCGGCCATCACCCGGTCGATGCCGACCTTGCGGCCGATCGTCTCGGCGGTGCGGTGGTTGTCCCCGGTGAGCATCACCACCTCCAACCCGAGCCGGTGCAGCCGGGCGATCGCCTCCACCGAGTCCTCCTTGAGGGTGTCGGCCACTGCCACCACCCCGGCGACCTCACCGTCGACGGCGACCACCATTGCCGTCTTGCCCTGTTCGGAGAGCTGCTCGAGCAGGCTCTCCGCCGCTCCGGCGGCCACTCCCCGGTCGGCCATCAGCTTGAGGGTGCCGAGGAGGACATGGTGGTCGTCGACGCGGGCTTCGATGCCGTGTCCGGGCACCGCGGCAAATGCATCGGGATCGCTCAGAACCAGTCCGCGGTCGGTTGCCGCTCGCACGATCGCTTCCCCGAGAGGGTGCTCCGACCCCCTTTCGGCAGAGGCCGCCAGCCGCAGCACCTCGGAGTCGGTGTGATCCCCGAAGATGTTGACGTCGGTGAGGGAGGGCTCGCCGCGGGTGACGGTGCCGGTCTTGTCCAAGACCACTGTGTCGATCCGGTGGGCGGTCTCCAGGGCGTCACCGGAGCGGATCAGGATCCCGTTCTCCGCCCCCTTGCCGATCCCCACCATCAGCGAAGTGGGCGTGGCCAACCCGAGGGCGCAGGGGCAGGCGATCACCAGCACCGTCACCATGGTGATCACCGCGTACACCAAGGCCGGCGAGGGACCGAACGTGTACCACGTCATGAAGGTGAGGACGGCGACGATCAGCACCGCCGGGACGAAATAGCCCGACACCTTGTCGACGGTGCGCTGGATGGGCGCCTTGGACCCTTGGGCGTCGCGCACCATGCGGATGATCTGGGCCAGCATCGTGTCTCGGCCCACCCGAGTGGCTTGAAACCGGAATGAGCCGGTGCGGTTGATGGTGGCCCCGATCACGGTCGCGCCCTCGGTTTTCTCGACCGGGATCGGTTCCCCGGTGACCATCGACTCGTCGACCGCCGAAGAGCCCGAGACTATCTGCCCGTCCACCGGGATCTTCTCCCCGGGTCGGACCACCACCACGTCGCCGACGACGACCTCCTCCACGGGAAGGTCGATCTCGACTCCGTCGCGGACCACCCGGGCGGTCTTGGCCTGCAGCCCAATCAGCTTCTTCATCGCCTCCGAGGTGCGGGCCCGGGCTCTTAGCTCGAGCGCCATCCCCAACACCACCAGGGCAGTGACCACCGCCGTGACGTCGTAGAAGACGTCACGCAGCATCTCATCAGGGAAGAACCCGGGGAAGAGCACGGCCACCGTCGAGTACAGCCAGGCGGCCGAGATCCCGGTGGCGATCAGGGTGTGCATGTTCGCCGATCGATGCTTGAGGGCCCCCCACCCCCCGGTGAAGAACTGCGACCCTGACCAGGCCAGTACCGGGATGGTGAGGATCCCCATCGCCACCCAGATCCACCAAAGTGCGGTCGAGCCCTTGTCGGGGACTCCGGGGAAGATCTCCGGATAGGAGAAGTAGATCACCGGCAGCGACACCGCGGCCGCGAACCAGAACTTGCGCATCAACAGCCGGTAGCGGCGCTCCGACTCGACCCGCTCGGCGTCGGCAGTGTCGGCGTCCCCTTCGACCTCAGCGGCCTGGTATCCAGAGGCGGCGACCGCCGTGGTCAACACCGAGGCCGGCACCTCCACCGAAGTGTCCACGGTGGCGGTGTTGGCGGCGAAGTTGACCCGGGCGTCGATGACACCAGGTACCGCGCTCAACGCCGACTCCACCCTCGACACGCACGAAGCGCAGGTCATCCCTTCCACCGCAAGGTGAATAGTCCCGGTCGGCTTGGTTCGACCGGGCGGAGCTTTGGGTAGGTAGTCGATGGTTTCCTCCTCCTCGTCCAGCTCGGCACCATCGTCGAAGGCGGTGTCTTCGACGTATCGCTCCGGGTCGGCGAGGAAACGGCGGTGGCAATGCTCCGAACAGAACCCGAGCTCCGGGTATCCGTCCGCATGCAGGGCATCGGGACCCACCGACATCCCACACACCGGATCACGCATCTCGACGCCTTTCGACTCCGTGTTCATCGTCTCCATATCACCAACGTACGCCTTCCAGTCGACTGGAATGTCAAGGGGGTAGACTCTGGTTTCTCAAGAGAATCGGAGAGCTCGCCTGACGCACCGGGGTTCCCACCAGCACCATCCGCTACTAGGAGGGCTGTGCCAAGAGATTCGAGTAGCTCCTTTATAACTTTGTGTGACCGGCGCTCTAAGTACCGGATCTCTTAACGGTGTCGCTCCGGGAGGATCTCACGCCGCGGAACTCGGCTTAACCTCAGGCCGCGTCCAGGCTCGGTGCTTGCCCGTCCCCCAGAGGACCAGGCCCATCCCCATTAGAACGACCAGCGCTCCGATGGAGCTAGCCAGCGTCAGGCGTTCTCCCATGACCAGGCCACCCGCCACCCCCACCACCGGGACCAGAAGGAGGGCGGCCCCGAGCACCACCAGGCTCAGATGCTTCAAAAGGGCGAACCAGACGGCGTAGGCGAGGCCGGTTCCCGCGATACCGAGAACTATCAGCGAAGCCACCAAGCCGGCCGACCAACGGGTAGCGGACAGATCCTCGACGGATGCCCCGGCGACGATGAGGATTACCCCGCCCAGCAGAAATTGGGCAGCCGCTGTGCTGGCAATGTCTACGCGGAATAAAAGCTGGCGCATCCGTATGGTTCCGGCCACAGGTGCGGCCGAAGCGAGAAGCGCCAACGCTATCCCCACCCCGGTCGTCAGTCCGGAAGCGGTCGCGGCCACCAGGGTCACACCGCCCAATCCGACGGCGAGGCCGACGCCAGCCACCTTTCCAAGACGGTCGCCGAAGATGGCCCGCCCGGCGATGGCCAGCATCAGCGGCTGTGCGCCGGCAAGGATCGAGGCGATGACCGGCGTCGCCCGCTCGGCCGCCATGTACATCGCTCCGAAGGCGATTGTGGAGTTGGTTACCGATAGAAAGATCACGTCGCCAAGTCGAGGAAGACCGCGGCGAGGGGGAAGATCGACAGGCCCGCCCGGGCGGGCGATCCACGCGGCAAGGGTGACACCGCCGAGCAGAGAGCGGAGACCCGCCGAGATGAGGGGAGTCGACTCATTCAGCGAAGACTGGATCAGTACGAAACACAAACCCCACAGCACGGCGACACAAGCGGCGAGGGCCAGCCAATGGTTCTTGGCGGGGCTGGAGCCGGCCACCGATCAGTGCCGGTGCACTTCGTCGGTTCGAGCCCCCTTGGTTTCACTGTCCTCAGCTGAATGGCCGGAGTGATCCATCCCGAAGGCCATCATCATGCAGCCAGCAACCAGGCCAAATGTGAAGGCAGTGGACCAAGGCACCCCGACGATGACAAGGATGCCAACGGCGACGGCCATAACCGTTACGTGACGTAGCAAGTGGCGACCCATGGTGAACTTCCTTTTGTTGATCAGACACGTACGGACTCGGCCTCACTTACGACGCTTTGCGCGGCTCGGGCCTCGCGGCCCGCCTCGACGAAAAGGTAGAAACCAATCACTATCAGCCAGAAATTGGCGGTCAGCCCGAGGATCACCAGACCAGCGGCCAGGACCCGGCCAACCGTTGCGGCGACGATGGTTGACCGACGGTCCCCGATCCTTGGGGAGAGCAACCCTTGCAGGATGCGGCCACCGTCCATCGGGAAGACTGGGAGCAGGTTGAAAAGGCCGAGGACCAGGTTTATCCAGAACAGGCGGCCGATGACCGTCCCATGATGGATGTCGATCGGGAGCAGTGCGGCCCGGGTGACGAAAGCCGCCAGTCCGGCCGTGGCTGCAAGCGCCAAGCTGGTCAGCGGTCCGGCGGCGGTCATCGCCAGGTTGGCTCGCCCCCCACCGCCAAGCTCACTGAGCCGGGTTGCGCCGCCGATGGGGAGAAGGATGATGTCCTCCACGGCAGCACCCCGGGATCGTCCCACCAGGGCATGGGCAAGCTCATGGACGAGGACCGACCCGAACAACATCAACGTCCACCCGACCGCATCAAACATTCCTGCCGACCCTTCGCGGAGCCCGTCGAAGACCAGCCAACCGACAAACAGGAGAAAGCTCCAATGAAGGCGGAGCGGGATGCCGAACAGCCTGCCGACTCGGACCTCACCTCCACCGTAGGAAGAGCCGGTGTCCGGAGCGACTGAAGTCGAGAGTGGGCTCGGGGCTGTCATTTCTCGTCCTTCTCGCTTTCGGTCTCCCCGGCATCTCCGTGGGCGGTGTCTTCGACGTACCGCTCCGGATCGGCAAGGAAGCTGCGGCGGCAGTGCTCCGAACAGAACCCGAGCCCCGGGTATCCGCCCGCTTGCAGGGCCCCGGGACCGACCGTCATCCCACACACCGGATCACGCATTCCGAGGGCTTTCGACTCCGTGTTCATCTTGTCCATGTCATCACCGTACGCCTTCCAGTCGAGTGGAATGTCAAGGGGGTAAGATGGATGTCATGAGAATCGGAGAGCTCGCCCGACGCACCGGGGTTCCCACCAAGACCATCCGCTACTACGAGGAGATCGGGGTGCTGCCCGCGCCCGACCGGGCCGCCAACGACTATCGCGACTACCCCGATGAGGCCGTCGATCGGCTCGCCTTTGTCCGGGACGCCCAATCCACAGGCCTCACCCTCACCGAAATCGCCTCCATTCTCGACCTTCGCAGCCAAGGCGAGTCCACCTGCTACCACGTCATCGACCTGTTGGAGCGCCACCTCACCGCGCTCGACCGGCACATCCAGACCTTGCGCCAGACACGCAAGAAGCTCGCCTCCCTCACCGAGCAGGCACGCGGCCTCGACCCCTCCGAATGCAGCGACCTCAACCGGTGCCAGACCATCTCCGGAGGGCTGAGCCTGAAGACTCGAGACGGTGGACGTCACCTGCACACGGCTCCTGTTGGCCATGGTCACTGACATCGGGAAGGCCGGTGCGACCAGCGGCGACCAACCGAATCCCCGGTGACGCCAGCGGTCTTCAGCGTCGGGCGAGCATCCGGTCGAGCTGGGCCTGATACTGCTCCTGTGCCCGGATCATGTCCGAATCGACCCACATCGGATCAAGCTCGATCATCGTGTTCATCGGGGAGGACACCGAGACCCGCATCCGTTCCAGCATCCGCATGTCTCCCTCGAGCATCCCGGCCTCCCCGAAGTCGGTGACCACGACGGCCCGAGAGGACGGCTGTGCCGGGCCCGGCGAGAGGCTCCCGTTGATCGCGGCCACCGTGATCACTACAGCGATGAACAGAACCCAGCTGGTTACGACGATCTTGAGGAACACCACAACGAGCCTCCTTTGACTCCGCTTCGATCGTACGCCTTCCAGTCGACTGGAAGGTCAAGGGGCGGTGTCTTCCACCTCACGGGTTCACGCGGAGGCAGCATGCTTTGAGGTGGCCGACAACGGGCGGTTCAGTGCCCGTGCTCATCGGTGGTTGTCGTGACCGTGGGAGTATCAGCGGGTGTCGTGGCCTCTCCGGTGAGGAGTGGGCCCAGGTAAAACGAGGAAAGCGTATAAGTGAGGGCGAAGACGGCGACGGCGATCAAAGGCGCTGCCCAGGTGCCGAAACGGCGGTAGAGACGGATCAACATCGGAGTGGCAAGTCCGAGCCCGATGACGAAGAACAGGACCCGGCCGGCGGCTCCGGCGAGGATGGCGGCTCCGGCCAGCGGTCCGACGTGATGGAGCACATGTGGGGCCACACCACTCACCGCCCCCCAGACCGCCGTGACCGCGTGACGGAGACGGCCGGCGGTGCGTGGCTCGTCGACGGCCGTCGTGTTGGTCAAGTCCTCGTCCTTTCGGGGTTCACCACCGCCACGACGCCGCTCTCTTCGGCGGGGCCGTGACGACCTAGCCTCCAAAACAGTGCGATCCCACCCAATCCGGCAGCAAGGCCACTCAACTGGTTCCAACTGATCGGGCCGATAGCAGCGTCGCCGACCCGCAGGAAGTCGAGCAGGAAGCGCTGTAGCCCGTACCAGGCCATCCACAGAGCGAAGAGCTGACCGGTTCGCATCGGCACACTTCGTGCCAACACGGCGAGCGCGATGAGCAGAAGAGAGGCCCCGATCAGATCGTACGCAGCGACCGGTTGGTAGACCCCGCAGAGTCCATCCGCTCCCGCCTGAGCAACGGTGCATTCGAGGGAATTGTGAGCGGGCGCCACGTTGTATCCCGCCATGAGGCCATAACCCCAGGGCAGCGATGTTGGCCGACCCAGGTGCTCAACGATGGCGAGACAGCCAAGCCTGCCGATGACCGTGCCCAGAGCAAGACCGTGGGTAGAAATATCGAGGGTGGGTAGGACTGGCATCCCCAGTGCCCGGATTCGCCACAGCCCGACGAGGATTCCGCCAGTGAAGCCGCCGAGGATCGAAAAGTTCCCCGACAGGGGGCTGAGGGCCGACCACCCGGCGCCGTCCAATAGGGCGGCCGGTGCGGTGAGGAAGCGGGCTCCGAGGAGGGCGCCCACCAATGCCCACGACAGAACCGACTGATACCTGTCCACATCGCCGCCGGCTCGGGCGAGATGCCGTGAAGCCAGCCAGGCACCGGCGAGAACACCGAGGGCTATGAAGAGCCCGTGTACCGACAGGTGGATCGGACCGAGGTGGATGGGGCCGAGTGGCGGGTAGGAGATCACAGCAATCATGGGCGTCTCCTTGCTAAGGGGTCGGTCATGTTCCCAAGGCGGCGTCGAGCTCACCGAGAAGTTCGTCGGCGGGGACGAACATTTCGGCGTAGTGGCGAACCCAGGCGATATCGCCGCTCTGTCGGACGAGGGCGAAGCTGTGGCTGGGTCGGTCGCCGTGGCCGTAGATGCCGACCATGCCGTAGGCCGCCGAGACCTGGGCGCCGGGGTCGATGAGGATGGGACGGTCGATTCCGAACCGGGCGGCCTCTGAGGCGACCATGGGTGCCGGGTCGACCATGATCGGGAGGAAGGTGATTCCGCGTTCGGCCACCGCGGCTTCGAGTTCGGGGATCTGGGCAAAACAGCCGTCGCAGCCCACCCCCATGGAGAAGTAGAGGAGTGTGTCCCCTTCGGCGAGCGACTCGTCGAGCGTTACCGTCTGCCCGTCGGCGGCGCTCAATTCAAATGGAATCGCCTGTTCGACCGTGGCATCGTCGGTCTCCGAGAGGGTAGAGACAGCCACCAGGACTGCCAGGGCCAAGGGGCCGACGACGAAGCCGGCCCACCTCCAAGGCGACCTGTGCTTGGACTTGCGGCTATTCCTGCGTGGCGGTTGGCTGGTCTTGGTCATGACAACTCCGTTCATCTTGTTCTTCGTTCTCGAGAAGGCCCTGTCGCCGCCGTGTCGACCATGCGATCGCAGCCACGGCGACCGCGATTAGGAGCACTCCTATGACCGGGTCGGGGATCCAGGCAAGACTGTCGAGCAACGGCGTCAGGGCGCCCTCGATCCCGGTGCCCAGGCTGGCGGTGAAGTTGGGGGCCAACGACGAGCCGGTGACCGCCACGACTGCCAGCACGACGGCCATAACCAGAAACATCGCCGCCGCAGCCAGCCCGGCCGTCGTCGTCGCCACCCTGACCGGACCCATTCGGAACGACACATGCCTGGAGCCAAACTTGACTCGGTCCGGCCCCAGCCGGTCCCAGAGAAGGGTCAGGATCACCAACGGAAACACCATCCCGAACACGTATGCCATCCCGATTCCAACCCCGGCGGCGAGGCCGGGAGACACCGCCGACAACGTGAGGACACCGGCGAGCACCGGGGCGCAGCAGGCGCTGGCGGCACCCGAGAACACTCCCAGGGCGTAGACCCCCGCCGAGTCGGTGCGGGAGATGTCAGGTGATCCCCTGAGGAACGGCAACGACCACGTCCCGCCGCTCAGCGAGACGACTGCGAGTGCGAGCAGAAGTAGAGCGCCGAGTCCGTAGACCGCAGTGTGATAACGCAGCAGGCTTTCGGTGAGGAGGCTGACCCCGAGGGTCACCGGGACCAGCACGGTGGCCACCCCGGCGGCGAACACGAATGCCAGCGGTACCAGACGCCACCGGTGATTGCGTACCGACGCCGCCAGGAAGGCCGGGAACATCACGACGATGCAACAGGGAGCGAAGAGCGCCACCGTCCCGGCTACGAAAGCTGCGAGCAGGGATCCTCCAAGGAAGAGCCCTTCCACCTCAAACCACCAAGTCGGTGTTGATGAGACCGGCGAGATGGCTCTCCAGCTTGCGGCGGGAGATACGGCCGTATCCGAAGAAAACACCATCAACGAGCAGGATCGGCGGGAACGGGCTCCTGTAACGCACGATGAGCGCCCGACCCTCGTCGGAGGAGACAGGCACTGTCCTGACCGTGAGTGGGGTCACCTCTCCCAACTCTTCGAGAAGGCGAAGGGCGTCATCGCAGAAATGACAGCCCGGGGCGGTCATCACAAGAATGTCGACCGGTCTGGTCACCTCAGGCTCCCGCCCCGATCCCGGAAGGCGCCGCCTCGGTATGACAACGGTGGATCTCCTGCTGGGAATGTGGAGCGGATCCGAAGGCGGCGGCCAGCAACTCCTCGACGATGTCGTCGATCCGTCCCTCCGACACCGCCTCGGGGACGCACCCTCGCAGATGCGCCTCCAGGATGTCACGGCGGACCCGGTCCAGGGCGCCCTGCACCGCCGATAATTGGTGGAGCACGTCTATGCAGTACCGGTCCCCGTCGACCATGCGGATCACCCCGTCGAGATGACCCCGAGCCGAGCGAAGCCTGAACCCCATCGAGGCGGGCTCAGCCCTCATCGACGGGTCGCCCCGTGGGCCTCCAACACCCGCCTGCGCTCCTCGAACTCGTCGCGGTCGATCTCGCCCGCGGCGTATCGGCGCTCGAGGATGCTAAGCGCGTCCAATCCCCACCCAGTGCGGGTCATCCCCACCGAGCGGGTCGTCCACACGACGAGAGCGACGGTGGCACCCCAGAAGACGATCATCATCGTCCAGCCGAAGAACCCCATTGTGTTCCAGTCACACCACACCTCACATCACCTCGAAGTAGATCGTCCCCCACCCCGGGTGGGGTAGGGCAGGGCCGAAAGACCCTGACTGGTGGGTTCTTTGGCGCCATTGGTCGAGCTAACCCATCCATCACCTTGGGTCTCTTGTCCGGTCACCAGCCACTGGA
This sequence comes from Acidimicrobiia bacterium, assembly GCA_040902845.1. Taxonomy (GTDB): domain Bacteria; phylum Actinomycetota; class Acidimicrobiia; order Spongiisociales; family ZC4RG35; genus JALYNX01. The sequence goes on along the minus strand of JBBDWM010000036.1, from coordinate 4,015 downwards.
AGCCACCCTCGCCCGCCGACGCTCAGGGCTATCACACCGATGCCCTGCGCGTTGAATCGGCCCGGCGGGCGACCGAACTCGATCATCGCATCGCGGCAACGTGGAGCGGCCACCGCGCCGGTTCCTGATCCGTGCCGGGCCAGACTTTGCAGCCAAGGCGCGTGAGGTGCTCGAGCTGATAAGAGCGCAGCTCCCCGCCTGCTGCCACCGTCACACCTCGGCTCCGGCCGGCTCCGACGCTCACTGAGGAGAACCGATTCAGCAGCCGCCGCGTTCACGACTCCCGACCTGAAACAACCCTCGTCTCATTCCGTGACCGATCGGAACGACCCGGAAGGCCGAACCGGAAGCGTCAAAGCGAAGGTTGAACCTTGACCGGCACCAGGGGAGGATGCGGTGACGTCCCCTCCGTGAAGCCGGGCAAGGCTTCGGGCGATGGTGAGACCGATCCCGGTGCCCCCAGCCACGGACCGGTCCGCGCGATAGAACCTCTCGAACACCACCTCCAGCTGGTCTGCGGTGAGGCCCCGCCCGGTATCGATGACCGCGACCCGCGCCTGGCCTGCGACCTTCTCGGATCTCACGAGCACCCTGCCCCCCGAAGGCGTGTAGCTGAGAGCGTTGCCGATGAGGTTGGTGAACACCTGGGCGATCCGGTCCCGGTCGGCCAGCACTTGCAGCGGAGGGCCCGACTCCACCACCAGCTCCACCTCCTGATCGTCGAATTGGGGCCGGAGCCGCGCGGCGACCTCGGTCGCGACCTCGCCAAGATCCATCTCTTCAGGCCGCAGCTCCACCCTTCCCTCCTCCGCCCGGGAGAGGGCGCTCAGGTCGTCGGCGAGGCGCTCCAAACGAGCAGCCTCTCCGGCGGCCGCAGCAAACGTCTCCTCGGTAGGTTCGAATACGCCGTCGAGGAGGCCCTCCATGTAACCCTTCAAGGTGGCAACTGGAGTGCGCAGCTCGTGAGCGACCTCCGACACCAGCCGAAGCCGCCGCTGTTCGGTTTCCTCCAGCGCTTGGGCCAGGGCGTTGACGTCCGCCGCCAGCGCCCCGAGCTCCCGCTCCTCAGGGATGGGGACCCGTTCCCCGTATGACCCTGTGGCCAGACGTTGGGTCACACGCCGCACCTCTTCTAGGGGCCTGAGCACACGGACCGAGGCAAATGTCGCAGCTGCCACCGCGACGGCGGCGCTGACCGCTGTCGCCCACAGCAGGGCACGGGTGAACCCGGATGTGACCCCACTCTCCACATCGGTCATCACCCCACCCTCCATGCCTTCCATCATCTCGCCCATCGACCGCAGATGGTCGTGAACGAAAACGGTACCGAGCTGGCGACCGGTCACCACCAGGACTGCTACCCCCACCGCCACCACAAGAAGGTGTGACACCACCAGCCTTGCCCGGAGGCTTCGAAGAAGAAGCCTCATAGGGGCGCCGCCACGAACCTGTAACCCACGCCCCGCACCGTCCCGATGAATCTGGGATCGGAGGCGTCGTCCGCCAACGCCTTGCGCAGATTGCCGATGTGTACGTCTACCACCCTTTCCGCTCCGAAGTAGTCCCAGCCCCACACCCGCTCCAAGAGCTGGGCGCGGATGAACACCCTGCCCGGTGCCGATGCCAGCGCCGCCAACAAGTCGAACTCGAGGGCGCTCACATCGACCGGGACTCCGTCGCGGTGGACTTCCCGACGGGCCAGGTCCAAGGTGATGCCCTCGAATTCCAGCGTCTCTCCGGCGCCGGCCCTGTCCAGTCTTCCCCGACGGAGCACAGCCTTGACCCGGGCGACCAGCTCCCGGGGGCTGAACGGTTTCGTTACATAGTCGTCGGCTCCCACGGTCAGGCCCACTACACGGTCGATCTCCTCCGCCCGGGCGGTGAGCATGATCACCGGCACGTCGAACTCACCCCGGATCATTCGCAGCACCTCGAAGCCGTCTTTCCCGGGCAGACCTACATCAAGGATGATCAGATCCGCGGCTAAACCGCGGACCCGTTTCAGGACCCCGTCGCCATCGGCTGCTTCGGCCACCTCGAAGCCCTCGGCCTCCAAGTAGCGACGCAGCATGGTTCGCAACTCCGGCTCGTCGTCGACAACGAGGATGCGATGTGCCGTCACCCCGGTGATGGTAGGAATGCCGCCCTTCGCGGACGGCACTCCTAGACACCCGGCGGTGATTGTGTCATCCACCCATGCCGCTTCCCATCATGGAACCGGACCCCATCATCGAATCGTTGCCGACACCGGAGCTCATCATCATTCCGTGCCCGATGCCACCCATGATGTCTCCATGCATCGGGCCTTCGACCCCATGCATCTCACTGTGCCCTTCGAGGGGGTCAGTCGGCGCCATCCAATCTTGATGCGTCGCAGACGCCATCCACTGGCCCATCTCATCTGGGCTCGTGGCCGTCTCGTCGTGGAGAGCGCATTCACCCGGGTCCAATCTCGATGCGGCTGCCACCTCTGGTTGCCGTGCCGACACGGCATCGGCACCCGCCTGAGCCATGATCGGCACCGTCACCACCGCGATCACCGCCCCTGCCGCGAGTGTTGTTCTCCATTTCATGTTTCGACTCCTTGCTTGTTGTTCATGTCATCCGCTGTCGCGGACGACCATCACACCGGTCATCCCCAGGTCCTTGTGACCCGGATAGCTGCAGACGATGTCGAAGGACCCGGTCTTCTCGGGAACCATGCCCACGGTGGCCTGTTGTCCCGGCGCAGCCGCCACATGGACACCCAGCCCGGAGATCGTCAGATCGTGGGGTACTGCTCCCTCGTTCACCAACGTCAGGTTCACCGGCTCTCCCAGCTGCACAACCAACTCGGTGGGGGAGAACCCGAACTCGGTGGCGGTCACCACCAACTCCTTCGCACCGTCGATGCGAGAACTCGATCCCGGGGCGTCCGTCGACGAGCCCATGTGGCCGCCTCCGAACATGTGGCCGGGCCACCACCCCTGAGGGTCGGCGATCGCCCCCTGCACGGCCGAGCCGATCATCGACGCCGCGACGAGGGTTACACCGGCGACCAGCAGGATGCGGTTCCTCACCTTGTCACCTCACCAGGTCGCGTCGTCGAGCCTCGAACTCCTCGGTGTCGATCTCACCTCGGGCGAAGCGCTCTTCGAGGATCTCCACAGCCCGGTTCCGTGGTTCGGCCTCCCGGCCGCCGGGCTGACGTACCGCCCACACCACCAGCAGGATCACACCGACCCAGAACAGAGCCATCCACACAAATCCGAATCCGCCTGCACCCCACATCATGGGAAGCTCCTTTACGTTGACTCACCCACAGTCAACGACCGTCAGATCAAGCCACCCGCGTTGGCCACATCAAGCTCCCGTAAAGGCTGTTGGAGGCTCGCTTCCCGAGTGCACCGGCCGGACGTCCCGTCATGGCCGCCCCCGCTAATCGAAAGGGATGGCGGGCGGAGCTGAGGGCTACCCTCTAATCTTGTAGTGACCGCCCGGATTCCCCAATCGCAGCCTGGCCGCCCGGCGCCGCCAAGACGACGTCGCAACGCTCCACACCATTGGTTGGCGGCGTTGTCACTACTGCTGGCCGCCTGCAGCAGCCAGACCGACGACATCGAGATTCCACCCCAGGACCCCGAGTTCGTCGCGGCTGGCGCCGAGCTCTATGTCGCCCATTGCGCCGAATGCCACGGCACCGATCTCCGGGGCACCGACAAGGGACCCTCCCACCTCTCCATCGTCTACGAACCCAACCATCACGCAGACGGCGTCTTCCTGGTCGCCGTTCAGCGAGGATCCCAAGCCCACCATTGGAGTTTCGGGGACATGCCCCCAATTCAAGGTCTCAGCACCGACGACGTTGACGCCATCGTCGCCTTCGTCAGGGAGACCCAGCGCCTCGAAGGGTTCGAGCCCTACCCGCCGTGAATGGCATTCTCGACGTGTCTGATTTCTCCTGTTCGCCCGGTGGTTCGGTTAGGCGGCGCAGCAGGAGAGGTGTTTGACGTCTTTGCGGAATGCTTGGGCGGCG
>JBBDWM010000035.1:4104-15220 GCA_040902845.1 Acidimicrobiia bacterium | reverse complement strand
GTCTGACATGACCCTCCTTATAGAGCATGCCTCCACGCTTTGGGGGGAACCTCACTGGGCCATTTGAGCAGTGACTCCGGTGGCCGACCGAATGCGTATCCCCTTTGGGTGTTCTTTCTGTGGCTGGTGCTGATCCACGAGTACGGGTCGAGCCGCAAGGTCGAAGAAGCATTCGAAGACGTGACCCACGGTCCATGGGCACAAATCCGCCGCGCCGCGGAGCGCCAATTCGGCAGGGACCGGTCTGACCTGATTCCACCGGAACGACCTCCATCGCGGAATCAGTTCAACTACGCCCTCAAGCACCATCTTCCACACCACACCGAGGCCATCACCGCGCTGATCAAGATTCGATCCGCCGAGGTGGCATTGGCCGTGGGACTGGGATCGCCCGCATCTCCGGGGTCGGTGAACCAACCATCGTTGGAGCGCGTCGCGTTTGGGGACGTGACCGTGATGACAGCCCGCACCCGTCGTACCCGACGCGACGCGCGCCAGGTGAACAAGACAACCGGCGAGATCATCAACCACCGCCACGATCCCGACGCACGACGTCACACCACCGGAGGCGGATCCGTGGTCACCGGCCTGCCCTGGGCGTTCACCCACGTCCGAGGCTCCCACCGTAACCAGCAGGTCATCCTCGCCGTCGACCCCGTCATCCCCAAGAGCACCACCGAAGGACACCTTGTCGTCGACCAGTACTTGGCGTCAGCGACCCACCTCACCGGTCTGGTCGGCTATGCGTACGACCGAGCCCTCCGTGGGGTCCACCTCGACCGACTCCTCAAAGCCGGCCACATCGGCCTCGTCGGCGTCCACCAGTCCAAAGGCGAACCCGCCGACCGATACCACGGCATCGAAACCCACCACCACGCCAACGGCACCCAGACCGAAGTCGAAATCCACCTCGTCGGCGGAGCTCCCCATCTCCGGGTCTACGACGTCGACGGAAACCCCCAACTCCACCCACTCCACCGCCGACGGATCAAAAAGCGGTACAACAGGAAGACCAACGACTACCGACTATCAGCCGAGTACGACGTTGTCATCGACTCCGCCCGCAATATCAGCGACGGCTACATAAGGATCAGACTCGACCAGACCGCCGAAGACCGCCTCCGCGGATACAACCGCACTGAACACCTTCGAGCATTCCCCGAAACCGACCCAGTCTTCACCCGAATCCAACGACCACTCCGCGCCTCAGCCGAATCCGCCAACCGCACCATCGACGACCACCTCCCCCGCGAACGCCTCCACCACTACGGATTCGAAAAGAACCAGCTCTCCATGCTCGCCTGGCAGGCCTACCGGAACGCACAAACCGAAGCCGTGTTCACCCCAAGAGGCAGAGTCAGCAGCCAACCAGCCTGGCCCCTAGCGGCCTAGGCCGCAGCCGGCTCATGACACTCCCGCTGTTCGACGTTCGATCACCCGAACACCCAGTCAACTGCCAAGTCACCTGACTGAAACAGTGTCCATCCATATACCCTGTGCTCCGAAAGCCGGAAGCCGAACAAGGTTTCCAACCGCGTTTCCAACCCATCCCGCCCTCGTAGCTCAGGGGATAGAGCACCGGTTTCCTAAACCGGGTGTCGGAGGTTCGAGTCCTCCCGAGGGCGCTTCCGATCCAACACCTTGACCTGCGAAAGTTCTGACCGATGGGGTCGCCCGCAGCCACTGAACTGCGAACCGAGGCGGCGACTGCGATGTGTGACTGGCTCGCCGCCCACGGCACATCGCACGTCACCGCCCACATCCACCCCCACCATGTGGTCTCGGGAAGGGTCGCAACAGCGATTGGCTTGCAACCAACCGCAGAGGTCGACAGCGAGGGCGAGGTCGTCTGGGAGTCGCCTCCGAAGTAGGAGTGAGGGCGCACACAAGGCTCGCGGTTTCGACTGGCTCTATCTTCAAGGGAGAATGTCAGAGCACGCCTGCCCGTATTGCGGACGTTCGGTGTTCTCCGACTCGAACTTCTGTCCGCATTGCGGGACGTCGCAGGCACTACCGCCGGCCCCGACTCCGCCGCTTCCAGCGACCCCGCCCCCAGCCCGGGAACCAATCGGGGCAGCCCGAGTGACGGTCTGGGCGCTTGGGGCCGCCGCCGGGGCTTTGCTGGTCGCGATGGTCGACACACTCGTCGTCTGGCTTCTCGTCGAACCCCACACCTTGGGCCCGTTGTATCTGATCCCCCTGGCCGCGATCACCGTCGCCCTCGTTGTCTGGGTGGTGGCAGCCGGTGGGTGGATGGTGTGGCAGGTCCCGATGCACACCTACATCCAGACACAGATTTCGGCCCAAATAAAGTTCGGTCGCAACTCGGTGTGGTGGTGGCTGGTGCCTGTGGCCAACCTGGTCGTGCCGCCGATGGCTGTCCGCCAGATTTCCGCAGCCAGCCGACCGGATAACCGACCGGCTCCGATCACCCTGGTGTGGTGGATCGGATGGGTGGCGACCCCGTTGAGCCTGATCCTGGCGCTCACCTTCGGCGGGCCCAACCGGATCCTGCTGATGGCCCCGGTTATGGGCATCGGGGCGGTGACGGCCATCCTCGCCGCGAGGGTCGTGTTAAGCATCGCCAACGCCTCGCCAGCCGGCATCGACCGGTCCCAGGTGACGAATCGGGTCAGGACCCTCCATCTGGTAGTCGCCACCCTGACTTCGGTCCTCCTGTTCGCCGTCGGATCGGGGTTCGTCTTCGTGATGGTCGAGGTGGCTCAAGACGCCATGCCGGCCTACGGCAGTCAAGCGGGCTTCGAGGTGGGCACCTGCTTCGACGAGCCCTTCCTGGGCGACCCTGATGACGTCGACTGCACCGAGCCGCATGACGCGGAGGTGTATTCAGTTCTGACCTACCCCGCCGAGGCATACCCCGGTGATGATGACCTCTGGAGCTGGGCAGATGGTCGTTGCCTGCTCGAGTTCGAGCGCACGACGGGCGAGGAATGGGTCGAATCAGATCTCGACTACTGGTGGTTCTATCCATCCGAGTCGTCATGGGAAGACGGCGATCGCACGATCCAGTGCTATCTGGTCCACTTCTCGGGGGCAAAGCTGGTCGGTTCGATGCTTTCGGGGTCAGAAGAACCGCAATCCAACGCCTGACTCAGAACGACCTCGTCACGGTCAGACTTCGAGTTGCCGGACCTCATCGCGGACCACGGTCCCCCCGATCCGGGAGAACATCGGGTCCCAACGCAACTTGATGGTGGAGGGAGCCCCAAGCTCGTCACCCTGATGGATTACCAGTGTGCCTTCTGTGATGCCGGCGGCACGGAGATGGGCCGCCAGCGCCACAGCGGCGCTGCCGGTGGCCGGGTCCTCGGGCACGCCTACTCCCGGGGCAAAGAACCGGGCCTTGACGCTCTGACCGATCTCGTCCCACGCCCACAGATAGACCTCACCGAGATCCTCACCTGGGGAAAGGGCAGCACCGACCAATTCCGGAGAGGCGAGTCTCGCCACAAAATACGGGATCGGCATCAGCACCATCGACGCTTCCTCCGCCCCCACCATTGACGGGTCGGTCGGCTCGATCGGCTGGTCGCCTAGTGCCTGTATCCAGGTTTCCCCATCCTCCCTGCTGACCCCGACCTCGCCGATCCCGCATCTGATTCGATCGACGCCTCCATGATGAGAATCGTTGAGGGCCCATCCCAGACCAACCAGCGGGTGACCAGCGAATGGAATCTCGGCGCCCGGGGTGAAGATTCGGGCCGTAGGAACATCCCCGGCCAAGTCGCAGAAGATGGTCTCGGAGAATCCCAGGTCGACGGTGATGGCCTGCATCACCTCCGTGGTCAACCCGGTGACATCGATGACCACACCGAGATGGTTGCCACCAACCCCTTCCCGGGTGAACACGCGGAGGATCTGGCACTCTCGACTCATGGGCCAGCGACGCTAGCGGCTAGGTTTCGGTGGAATCCGATGAGTGAATTCCACTACGAGCTTCTCACCTATCTCGACGCTTCCTTCCTGGCGCTCGAGACCCGCACCAGCCACATGCATGTGGCTGGGGTGGCGCTGTTCGATGCCTCCCCGCTCAAGGGAGCGGACGGTGGAATCGACTTCGGCCGGATCAAGGCACACATCCTCTCCAAACTCCAGTACATCCCCCGCTACCGGCAGCGTCTGGAATGGGTGCCCTACAACCGTCACCCGGTATGGGTCGACGACGCCCAGTTCGCCTTCGAGTACCACGTCCGTCATACCTCACTCCCCCGACCCGGGACCGACGACCAGCTCAAGGCGCTGGCGGGGCGGATCGTGTCCACACCCCTGGATCGCCACAAGCCGCTGTGGGAACTGTGGGTGGTGGAAGGTCTGGACTATGACCGCTTCGCGATCATCGCCAAGATCCACCACTGCATGATCGACGGGCTGTCCGGGGTCGACTTGACCACGATCCTGCTCAACGTGATCCCCACCACGGAAATCGAAGAGGCGCCGGCGTGGACGCCACGACCCGCCCCTACCCCGAGCCAACTTGCTATCTCCGAGGCGGCCCATGCGACGCGGCGGCTCATCGACAGACTCACCAATCTCTCCGAGACGGTTCGGGACGGGAAGGATTTGGCCGACCGGACCATGGACAAGTCCGCAGCCGCCCTCTCCTCACTTCGCTCCGGGTGGCTGACCACCTCGGACCGGACTCCGCTCAATCCCGACATCGGGCCCAATCGCAGATTCGACTGGACCGACATACCCCTCGCTGACGTGAAGACGGTCAAGAACAAGCTGGGTGGCTCGCTCAACGACGTGGTCCTCAGCGTCGCTGCCGGCGCGGTGCGCAAGTTTCTCATCGAGGCACGTGGATACGACGTCTCGGAGACCGCCTTCCGGGTGATGAACCCGGTCTCGACCCGACGCACCGACCAGCGCGGGGCTCTCGGCAACCAGGTCGCCATGTGGCTGATCGATCTCCCCATCGACGAAGTTGACCCCCTTGCCCGCCATCAGCTGATCAAAGAGCGCACCCTGAATCTGAAGAAGACCAACCAGGCGTTGGGAGCGGCGACATTGGTCGAGATCAGCTCGGGGACCCCGATCACCTTGCTCTCGCTGGCCAATCGGGTGGTGGGGTCCAGGATTCGGCCCTTCAACATGACCGTCACCAACATCCCTGGCCCCCAGTTCCCCATGTACCTACTGGAGTCCCAGATGCTGGCCAACTACCCCATGGTCCCGTTGTGGGCGCAGCATGGTCTCGGAATCGCACTCTTCTCCTATAACGGACGACTGTTCTGGGGCATCCAGGCCGACTATGACACCCTCCCCGACTCCATCCTCTTCCTCCAGGCGATCCACGACTCCTTCGCCGAGCTCCGCGATCTGGAAGTGCCCGCGGCGTGAATCGTTTCGATCTGGCTGACGGTCTGCGAATGCTCGACGCAACCCGTGGCGACTACCTCGACCACAAGGCCCATCTCCGATTCGCATGGGCTGTCCTGGACGAGGCTGAGGATGTGGACGACGCCGCCGGCGTCGTGTCGCTGACCATCCGCCATGTTGCCGAGTTGGGGGGAAACCCCAACAAGTACCACGAAACTGTGACCGTCTTCTGGATCCGGTTGATCGCTCACCTCCGCGAGACCTACCCGGATCTCGAGAATGTTGAGCAAATGGTTGAGCGCTACCCGGCCGCCTTGGACCCCGGTCTGCCGGGCAGGCACTGGTCCGACCTGGACAGCCCCGAGGCCAGGGCCACCTGGATCGAACCTGACCTGATCCCACTCCCGTGACCCTGCTCGCCGCGCTGGCCGGCGCCCTGGCCATCTCCTTCTCTGCGATCTTCTTCGGCCTGTCCGGGGTCGATCCGATAACCGGGGCCTTCTTTCGGGTGGCGTATGCCCTCCCGGTGTTGGCCCTGATCTGGCTGACGGTTCGCCACCGCGACCATCGCACCTGGCAGAAACGCTTGCTCGCCTTCGGATCCGGCTTCCTGATGGGCGTCGACATGGTGGTGTGGCATAACGCCATCGGCCATATCGGCGCCGGGTTGGCCACCCTCATCGCCAACTCCCAGGTGGTCTTTGTCGCCATCGCCGCCTGGCTGATCCTCGGTGAACGGCCCAGTCGCCGGATTCTCACCGCCATCCCAGTGGTGTTGATCGGTGTGGCCATGGTGAGCGGTCTGGGACGGGGCGACGCGTTCGGGTCCGACCCACTGCTCGGCACGTTGCTGGCCCTGGTTGCGGCGATGTTCTACGCCGCCTTCATCCTGGTATTTCGAGCTTCCAACGACATCCAGGCGCCGACCGCGGGACCGCTGATGGAGGCCACCTCCGGAGGGGTGGTGACGGTGCTGATCCTCAGCATCTTCACGGGAGGCATCGACTTCGCCCCCGCCTGGCCTGCGCATGGATGGCTGATTGCGCTGGCATTGGGAGCCCAGGTCGGCGGCTGGCTGCTGATCGGATATGCCTTGCCCCGTCTTCCCGCGGTGGAGACGGCCACCATCATCCTGGTCCAGCCGGGGCTGACCATGATCTGGGGCGCGTTGATCTTCGACGAGCGCCCCTCGACGATTCAACTGGCGGGTGCCGCACTCGTCCTCGCCGGCGTGGGATTCGTCGCCATCGCCAGGGCTCGGAGTGCCCCCGCCCCCAGCCCGACGACAGTCTGATTCTGTATGCAGATCGCGCGATATGCGTGACGCCCTACCTTAGGAATCAGCCTCCGAGCACCACTACCACCAGCCGGCCCGTGGGGCCGTCGACGACGGAGATTCCAGCGCGGTCGTAGGTTGGGGTGTTGAACTGGACGGTGGCGGTAGGCGAGTCGAGCATGCCGTCCAGGGCAGCACGGGCGCTGCTGGCGAGGGCGAGGTTCTCGCCAGCCGACGCCGGCCTGACCCCGGCCGTGGCCAGGTCGTCGAGGACGCTGCCCCCCGGCGGGGTGTCCCGGGAGATTCTCCCGGTGATGTACACGCCGGCGGCCCGGGACTCCGCCACCTCGGTGAAGACAGCGCTGGAGGTGAGCGCGCCAAGACCCTGTCCGGCCCGGTACTCGTTGATCCGGACCATGACCTGGGCGGCCTCGTCACGGACCTGTCTGATCTCGTCGGCTGGGGCACCTGGGATGGTGATGATCTCATCCCCTTCAGGCACGGCTCGGCTCGATCCGAGCACCGACTGGATGGCAGCCAGCGAAGCCAGCACCTGGCTGGAGCCGACCGTTTCGAACGCTTGTTGGGGCAATGCATCTGGCCCGGCGATGGCTTGAGCGACCGTGGAGTCCTCCACAGCCTGATCCCATCCGTCTGGCAGGGGTAGGACCCCGGCAAGATTGATGAGGACGAGGACGATCATCACGCCCCAGCCCAGGGCGACGGCGGCGCCACCTGCCCGATTGACCATCGTCAACCCAGGGAGGTTCATCACCTTGGATAGATAGTGAGCGGCCACGCTCATCGAGACCCCGAACAGCACGAACAGGACAATCCCAGCCCCAACTCCGGCAACTTCGGGGGCGACCCCGAAACGATCGGTCAGAAACTCACCAAGCGGCCCGCTCAGCCGAAAAGCAACCCAGATGCCCACGACCAGCCCCACCAAATCGAGGGCCTCACGAACGAATCCACGTGTCCAACCCCTGACCAGCAGTCCGGCAAGCACGAGACCGAGGACGAAATCGAGCATTCCGGGTACTTGGTACTAGGTGCCTCGTACCTGGAGCGACATTCAGTTCCGGGTACCCGATGCGGGCTACTCAGAACCGATCCGAGATCAGAAGCTCGCTTCTCCTCAATCGACCCGCACTGTGAGGACAGGGCAGGGGGCGTCCATGAGGATGTCGTGGGCATTCGAACCGAGCAGGAACTTCCCTGCCGACGTTCGCTGGCGGAGGCCGATGACGATTAGCTCGCCGTCGAATTCCTGGGCGGCCTGGATGATGTCCTGAGCCGGCGCGTTACCGCGAACGTAGTTGTGGACCGAGAACTCGATCCCCTCGTTTTTCAGCCTGCCCTCGAGATCAATGAGCTCGCGGTCACTTTGGATCACATCTTCGTCGTCGTCCTTCCCGACGCCGTGAAGCGAGTGCACCACGATGAGACCGGTGTTCCGGAGCTTGGCCTCCTGGATGCCCAGATCGAGGGCTTTCTTCCCCCGATCCGACGACAGATACCCGACGATGACGCTCATGGTGTGCCTTTCGCTGGCTTGCTGGACGAGGACGCTAGCGACCACCAAGGTCGGCGAGCTCGATCCTCATCCGCTTGTTGGCCTTCCCCTTCGACTCGGTCTTCACCACCCGGATCTCACCCACCTCGAGGGTCGAGGCAACGTGGGTGCCCCCGTCCGCTTGACGGTCCAGCCCAACGATGTCGATGACCCGGATCTCTTCGACCCAGTTCGGGATGAGGTTCACCTTGGTCCGGATCAAATCCGGGTCGAGCAGCGCCTCGGCACGAGCCATGAAGATGACCTCTGTCGGATACCCCCTGGTCAACTCTTCGTTCAGCTTGCGCTCCACGGTCTGGCCGAACTCCACCGAGATCCCGTCCAGCTCGAAGTCCATCCGGGCCACCCCCGGTTCCATGTTGCCCCCGGTCACCTTGGCCCCGAAGTCCCGGAAGACCACCCCGGAGAGGGCGTGGAGGGCGGTGTGGGTCTTCATTGTCAGATAACGACGCTCCCAGTCGATGACCCCTTCCACGAGCGTACCCGGATCAGGCAGCTCGGCACCCTCCGCCACCACGTGAAAAGGCCTTCCCTCATGCCGGATGGTGTCGATCACTTCGACCTCGCCGCCGTCCCAGCGGATCACCCCGACGTCTCCGGGCTGGCCACCGCCCCTCGCATAGAACACGGTCCGGTCGAGTAAGAGCCCGCTCTCGGAGACCTCCACGACCCGACCTTCGGCCCGAGCCAGGTACGCATCCCGGGAGGCGAGCTCGTCGATCGGTCCGGTGCCGGCCATGTTCGGAGGCTAACGAGACGTGGAGGCGTCGGGGACGAAGGGCTCGCCATGACCGGGAATGATCAGCGTCGCCACCTCCAGCACCCGCTCCCGGCCGGCATGGAGGGCCTCGGGGTGGGTGGCCAGCGGATCGTCGTAGGGCGCCGTTTGATACCACCAGAGATGGGTGAAGGCGACGGTTTCACCTCCGGCTCGCACGATGGTGGTGATGTCTTGGGGTGTGTGTCCCGGGGTCTCCCACAGTGACACCTCGGGTGCAACCTCGAACCCCTCCGCAGCTCGCGCATCCCAGGAATCCCCGTGATAGATGGCCCAATGGTCATGGACCCTTGCGTTCGGGAAGAGGGCGATGTTGATGGTGTGATCCGGGTGGTGATGAGAGATCACCACGTCGGTGATGTCCTCAGGTTGGTATCCAAGCGGGCCGATCGGGTCGAGGATCACCGAGCGGGACGAAACCATGCCCGGGTCGATGACGACCAGCGAATCCCCCGAAACGACCAGCGACACAGTCGAGGCGACCCGCTCGCCGCCGTACCCGGCCGAAAGGACGTGAAAGCTGGCCATCCTCAGGTCAGGGTCTCGTCGAATTCAAGAACGGCGACGACATTCGATGCTCGAACCACGTCTCCACGGTACGCCGATCGGACCGCGACAGGGCCGATCTGGGTGCTTGAAGTGAGATTGGGGTCTAGAGTCCGCAACACGGCGCGGCTCTTAGTCGCGTCGGCATAACCAAGTGGAGGAAGGAAACACATGAAAACAAAGAGAGGCCTCAAGCTTCTCGCGGTTCTGGCTGTCCTTTCGCTGATCCTCGCCGCCTGTGGCGATGATGAAGGCGAAGCCACCACGACCAGTGCTGCTGCAGCCACCACCACCACCGAAGCTCCTGCGGCGTCGACGACGACCGGCGGCGGGGCGGCCGGAGATCATTTGATCATCGGGGGGTTGTTGCCCCAGACCGGATCGCTGGCATTCTTGGACCCGCCGGAGGAAGCCGGGGTGTATCTCGCCATCGATGACATCAACGCCGCCGAGGGCGTGCTTGGCGCAGACGTGGAGTTCATTCCCGGTGACTCGGGTGACACCTCGACCGACATCGCCAACGCGACGGCAGACAGCCACCTGGCTGCCGGTGTGCATGCCATTGTCGGTGCGGCTTCTTCAGGGGTGACGTTCACCGTCATCGACAAGATCACGGGAGCCGGAGTCATCCAGTTCTCGCCGGCCAACACCTCTGCGCTACTTACCGACTACGACGACAACGGGCTCTATTTCCGCACCGCCCCCTCCGACTACCTGCAGGGTCAGGTTCTGGCGGAGTTGGTGGCGGAAGACAGCCTGAGCGCCGGCGTGATCTACCGCCAGGATCCTTATGGTGAGGGTCTGGCCGAGCGGTTCAAGGAGGTCTACGAAGGACTCGGTGGTGAGGTCACCAACTTCATCGCCTACCCGGCGGAAGGTGTGACCACCTTCGACGCCGAGGTCGACCAGTTGGTGCAGGCAGACCCCGAGGCGATCGTGGTGATCAGCTTCGAGGAGGGGACACTCATCCTCGAAACCTTGCATGCGCGGGGAATTGGCCCGGCGTCCGGGAAGGCAGCGTGGGGCGTGGATGGCAACATCACCGGTCTCCACAGCGTGATGGCCGACACCTCCGTCCTGGACGGGATGAGAGGCACCACGCCGTCGGTCGACCTGAGCACCATCACCGACTTCACCGAGCGTCTCAACCAGACGTCGCAGATCGGCGACCTCAAAGGGGTCTTCGCCTATGGCGCCGAGGCCTACGACGCAGTGGTCATCGTTGCGCTGGCCGCCGAGGTTGCCGGGAGCTTGGTTCCGACCGAGATCGCGGCTCAGATCAACGATGTGACGCGTGGCGGCGAGAAATGCACCAGCTACGCAACTTGCGTTGAGTTGATCCGCGCCGGCACCACGGACATCGACTACGACGGTATCGGTGGTTCCTACGAGTTCGTTGATCAGGGTGAGCCGGCAGCGGCGAGCTATCAGATCATCACCCTCGGTCCGCTGGACGCGTGTGGCGAGGGATGGACCGATCAAGAGCCGCCGTGCTCCGGGCCGGATTCCGCCCTCGACGAGTACCTGTTCGCCGAGTTGCAGTAAACCCACTGCGCTCCAAAACCTGAGAAGTGGGGGGGGGGGGGGGGGGGGGGGGGGG
>JBBDWM010000035.1:0-4094 GCA_040902845.1 Acidimicrobiia bacterium | reverse complement strand
CCCCCCCCCCCCCCCCCCCCCCCCCCCACTTCTTCATGCTGGGTTGGTACCCTTTCGTGATGCGTCTGGTAGTCGTGCTGCCCGGGGGGGTTGCCACCAAAGAAGTCATGGCACCACTCGAGGTCCTCCACGACCGGCTGGCTCCGGAGGTGATCTGGGCGGCGCGGCAGCGAGGACCAGTGCCCGGACACGATCCGCCGATGTCGTTTCATGCCGATGTGGCACTCGCCGAGATCGAATCACCACCGACCGTGCTGCTCCTCCCCGGGGGGTTCGGATCGCTGGAGCTGGCACGGGACCGGCGCGCCCTGGCGGACATCAGGCGTCTGGCTGAGTCCCCCACCATCTGCCTGTCCGTTTCGACTGGGTCCTTACTGCTCGCCGCTGCCGGCCTGATCGATGGTCTGCGCGCCACCGGGCACTGGCTTTCGTTTACTCATCTCCAGCGATTTGGAGCCGTCCCCACCGACAAGCCAATAGTCGTTTCGGGGCGGTTCTTTACGGCCTCGGGAGCGGTATCGGCTGCCACCATTGCCCATCATGTGGCCGACCGGGTGTTCTTCGGGCCGGGGACACCGACCGGCGCCGGATCCGCCTCATTCGACCTTGGCCAAGGTGCCTAGGTAGAGCTCAATCACTTTCGGATCACGCAGCAGCGCACTACCGCCGTCGGTGTAGGCATTGCGACCCTGATCGAGGACGTAACCGCGGTCACAAATCTGGAGACAGCGACGGGCATTCTGCTCCACCATGATGATGCTGACCCCTGCTCTATTGATCTGACGGGCGCGGACGAACACCTGATCTTGGAGAGTGGGGGAAAGCCCCGCCGACGGCTCATCCAGGAGCAGCACCTTGGGGTCCATCATCAGCGCCCTGCTCATGGCCAGCATCTGTCGCTCGCCGCCAGAGAGGGAGCCGGCACGTTGCTTCAACCGTTCGGCCAGGCGAGGGAAGAGATCGGAGACGAAGGCCAGCCTTTCGTCGAATCTCTTCGGTTGGAGAAAGATCCCCATCTGGAGGTTCTCCTCGACGCTGAGACTGGGAAAGACGTTGTTGACCTGGGGGACATAGCCAACCCCCCGCGACACCAACTGGTGCGCCTTGAGGTTGGTGATGTCCTCACCGTCCAACGTGACGCTCCCTTCCCTGACCGAAATCAGGCCGAACAGAGCCTTGAGCAACGTCGACTTGCCCGCCCCGTTGGGACCGATGATGCCCACCAGCTCTCCCCGTCCCAGCTCGAGATTCACGCCTCGAAGGATGTCCACTTCGGGCACATACCCGGCCACGACGTTGTCGATCTGGATCAAAGGGCCGCCGGTCACGAGCCTTCGCCTTCACTCTCGGCCAGCTCCGCCTCCGCGCTGGCTATCTGCTTTTCTTCCTGCTCCTCGGTCAGGGGTGCGTCATGATGAGCGCCGAGGTAAGCATCGATGACCGCCGGATCCTGGCTGATAACTTCAGGCGGGCCTTCGAAGATGATCCTGCCTTCCGACATGACCACCACCCAGTCCGAGATGTCGCGTACCACGTCCATATTGTGCTCGACGAAGACAACCGTGATCCCTGCCGCCCGCAGACCCTTGACGTGCTCCAACAGAGACTGAGTCAGGACGGGGTTCACCCCTGCCATGGGCTCATCGAGCATGACCAGCCTGGGCTCGGCCATCAGTGCCCGGGCCATCTCGAGCAGCTTTCGTTGGCCCCCTGAGAGCGTGCCGGCGTACTCATCACGCATATGTGACAGCTGGAAGCGTTCGAGGAGGGCTTCCGCCCGGTCCTCGATGTCTTCTTCCTGGTCCCTCCAGAGATAGGGAATGAAGGCTGGTAGGAAGGACTCCCCCCTCTGATCTCTGGCACCTAGCTTCATGTTTTCTATCACGCTCAGCCTGGTGAGGGATTTGGTGAGCTGAAAGGTGCGCACCATTCCCTTGTTGGCCAGCTTGTATGAAGACATGCCACTGACAGACTGACCGTCAAAGGTGGCCGTGCCGGCGTCGGGCTCATCGAATCCGGTGAGCAGGTTGAAGAAGGTGGTCTTTCCGGCCCCGTTGGGACCGATCAGGGCAGTGATCAAGCCGCGCTGAACCGACACCTTGTCGACATCCACGGCGAGGAGACCGCCAAAAGACCTCCGCATTTCCTCCACAACCAGAATCGGGTCTGGTTTGTCGACACCGGGCTGGTGAGCAACACCAGCCAGAGCGCCGGCCGTATCAGCGGGCATCCAGCATCATCTCCTCTCTGCTCCCGAACAGACCTTGGGGGCGGTAGATCATGAGGAGGGCCAGACCCAGGCCGACGAGCATGAAGCGAATCTGGCCGACCTGTGAGGCGTTCATCAGCCAGCGAGGGATCCATCCTTCGGCCTCGAAGCCACGGAGCACCCCGTCGGTGGCCGTCAGCAGGCCCCAGAACAACATCGACCCGACGATAGGCGACCAGACCCGGCCCACTCCTCCGAGGATCAGCGCCGTCCACATGAAGAAGGTCTGCACCGGTACGAAATAGTCTGGTTGGACAGTCGAATTCCCGATGGCGAGCAGGATGCCGGCCAGACCACCGATCACTCCACCCAGCATCAGGGACTGCATCTTGTACCAGTAAGCGTTCTTGCCGAGGGCCCGCGCCGCATCCTCGTCCTCACGGATCGCCTTGACCACCCTCCCCCACGGGCTGCGCATCAACTGCCAGATCAGGAACGTAACCAACAAGACCAGGGGCCAACCGATGCTGAGGATGAACAGGTTGGGGCCGGTGTAGAAGAAGGGCCCGAAGTCATAGACCCGCTCGGTGAACGGATTGAACTGGTAAAAGGCACCGGCGAAGTTGGTGATACCGGTGTTGCCGCCGGTCCACTCGGCAAGGGTCGTGGAACGAACCAGGATCCGCAGCACCTCTGAGGCGGCGATGGTGACGATTGCGAGATAGTCACCACGGAGACGCAGCGTGGGGATGCCCAGCAGGAGGGCAAAAATCAGCGCGTAGAGGAGACCCACCAAGATCCCCAGCCAGGGGTTCCAGCCAAATATGGTGATCGACATCCCCAACCCGTAGCCGCCCATTGCGACGAAGCCGATCTGCCCGAAGTTGAGGAGACCGGTGTAACCGAAGTGCACGTTGAGCCCGATCACAGCCATCGCAAAAACCATGGCGTTGACGCCAAATGCCTGGGAAATGGTCTGTTCCAGAATCGACCCCAAGTTCACCCGACACGCTCCTTTCTCCCCATCAGCCCCTGCGGCCTGATCAAAAGGATGACGATCATGAGCAACAGGGCACCGATGCTTCGCAACTCTGATGCGAGGAACAGCGTGGAGAGCTGGATCCCCAGCCCCACCAGAATGCCGCCGACGAGGGCACCGTAGGCGGTACCCAAGCCACCGAGGACCACCCCAGCGAAAAGGAGCAGGAGGATCTGAGAGCCAACGTCCCACCTGATCACGTCTGACTGTCCGAGCAACACACCACCGAGAGCCGCCAGAGCGGCGCCAGCGACCCAAACCCAGCGAATGACCCGCTGCACGTCGATCCCTGACGACTCGGCGAGATCACGGTCGTCCGACACCGCCCGCATCGCTCGTCCCGCCCGGGTCAGCTGGAGGGTCAGCCCGACACTGATCAGAGCAACCAGGGCCACCGTCATGGCGATGATGTCCTTGTAGGTGACTGCAATCGGGCCGATGGCTATGGCCTGCTGACCGGCGTAGCTTCGGAAGAAACGCCCGGTACCGCCAAACAAATAGAGGTAGATGTATCGGATCAGGATCGAGAGGCCGATCGTGATCACCATCTGGGCGATGAGACCGGTCCCCCGACGACGGAGTCGGGCGAACACACCGGCGTCTGCGGCCCAGCCCAGCAGCCCGCCCAGGATCACCGCCATCACGGCGGCGCTGATCAAATCAACCGGGCCGTTGAGGATCCACGGCCAACCCGATGTGAAGCCGAACAATGACGACACTCCAAGCACGTTGAAGAAGTAGGCGACCAACATTCCCCATGTGACGAGCTCGGCATGGGCGAAATTGACCAAACCGGTCGTGCCAAAGATGAGCGAGAGCCCGATGGCAGCCATGGCGAGAAAAAGG